>NZ_FQZV01000027.1 GCF_900142145.1 Geosporobacter subterraneus DSM 17957
CTCAGGATGACAAATTATGGGTTAAGTTGACGCCTATGATTTCACTGTTTGAATAAGGGGAGGTAGAGCTTTTATGAAAATAACAGGAGCACAGGCGATAGTAACCTGTCTAAAGGAAAATAATGTAGAAGTCGTCTTCGGGTATCCGGGAGGGGCAATCCTCCCTGTATATGACAGTTTGATCACATCCGGAATCCGTCATGTATTGGTAAGAAATGAGCAGGGTGCTGCCCACAATGCCAGTGGATACGCCAGGGCCACAGGAAAGGTAGGGGTGTGCATTGCCACCTCCGGCCCTGGTGCCACCAATCTGATAACGGGAATTGCCACCGCCTATATGGATTCCATACCCATTATCGCCATTACCGGGCAGGTGCCTTTGCAGATGATCGGCAGAGATGTTTTTCAAGAGGTAGATATTACTGGCGCCATAGAACCATTCTGCAAACACAGCTATCTGGTAAAGGATGCCGGGGAGATTCCACGGATCATGGCAGAGGCCTTCTATATTGCTAAAAGCGGAAGACCGGGACCGGTGCTAATAGACATACCGAAGGATGTAGCCCAGCAGTCCATCCAATATAAATATCCTGAGAAAGTAGAGTTAAGGGGTTATAAGCCTACGATTGCAGGTCATCCTCTTCAAATAAAAAAGGTAGTGCAGGCTATTAGCGAATGTACAAGACCGGTGATCTGCGTAGGCGGCGGAGTGATTTCTGCCAATGCAGGGGAAGAGGTATTAACACTGTCTGAGATGATTCAAGCGCCTGTTGTAAATACCTTGATGGGCAAAGGCGCTTTTCCGGAAAATCATTTTCTGTATAGCGGAATGGTAGGGCAACATGGCAGTGCAGCAGCCAACAAGGCGGTTAGTCAGTCGGATCTGCTGATTATTTTAGGAGCACGATTGGGTGACCGGGCTACGGGGAATGTGGATCATTTTGCTACCAAAGCAAAGATTATTCACATTGATGTAGATCCTGCAGAAATCGGAAAGAATGTATCCACAAAAATCCCTATCGTAGGTGATATTAAGCATACCCTGGGTCTGTTAATCAGGCATCAGCCGACCCGCATGGAGAATGATTGGGGAAATCAGGTCAACCAGTGGAAGAAAAAGTGGGCATATCCTTATGCGAAGGGACTGTCTTTAAATCCAAGAGATATACTTCATAGATTGTCTGCCATGATTGATTCGCAAAACAGCATATTGGCAACTGATGTAGGTCAGCACCAGATGTGGGCAGGGGGTCACTATCGTGTAGAGCGGCCTAGATCCTTCATCACTTCTGGGGGGTTGGGGACAATGGGATATGGATTGCCTGCAGCAATAGGTGCAAAGCTGGGGGATCCGGAAAAAGAGGTAATTCTTTTAACAGGAGATGGCAGCTTTCAAATGAGTCTTCAAGAATTGGCGGTTCTGGTTCAGGAGGATATTGCTGTTAAGATCATACTGTTTAACAATAACGCCCTGGGCATGGTTCGAGAGCTGCAGCGGCATTACTGCGAAGGAAGGTATTATCAAGTGCATATGAAAGGGAATCCTGATTTCGGCATCCTAGTCAGTGCTTATGGCATTCCCTATTTAAAGGTTGACAGTCCAGAGGCATTGGAAAAGGGCCTAAAAGGACTGCTGGAGAGCAGTACTTCAATGCTGTTGGAAATAGCTGTTGATGCTGAGGATTATGTAGTAGCCCCTAGTAACAAATAGTCCTTGAAAGGAGAAATGAGCGATGCGCCATACCATATCTGTGTTGGTAGAAAATCATCCCGGTGTATTATCCAGAGTGTCTGGACTTTTCAGCCGCCGGGGATTTAATATAGAAAGTCTGGCAGTAAGCACCACCGAGGACCCTACGATCTCCCGCATGACCATTATGGTAGATGGAGATGATGCGGTGGTAGAGCAGGTGACAAAACAATTGAACAAACTGATAGATGTCATTAAGGTTTTCGATATATCTAAGGATTCTGTGATGCGGGAATTGGCTTTGATCAAAGTAAGTGCCGGCCCCGCAGACAGAAATGAAATCATTCAAATTATGAATATCTTCCGGGCAAAGGTAGTAGATTTGAGCAAAAGCTCTATTACCATTGAAATCACGGGAGACAGTGAAAAAATATCAGCCCTGGAGGAGCTGCTCAGACCCTTCGGCATCAAGGAAATGGTCCGGACGGGAGCCATTGGTATTGAGAGAGGAAACAAAAACGGCAAGCAGCAAAACGGCAGCTCCGAGGATTCGAATAAATTGGAGGGATAAGGATGGCAGGTAAAATTCATATATTTGATACAACCCTAAGAGATGGAGAGCAGTCCCCAGGGGTCAGCCTCAATATCCAGGAAAAACTTCAGATTGCAGCCCAACTGGCAAAATTAAACGTAGACGTAATAGAGGCAGGCTTTCCCATTGCCTCTAAAGGTGACTTTGAAGCAGTTAGAGCAATCGCCCAGAAAATAGAGGGCCCTATTATTGCGGGTTTGGCGCGGGCGGAAAAAAAGGATATTGACCGAGCCTGGGAAGCACTGCAGTATGCAAAAAGGCCTAGGATTCATACCTTTATAGCTACTTCTGAAATTCACATGCAGCACAAATTAAGGATGTCCAGAGAAGAGGTTCTGAATCGGGCCATCGAGATGGTTAAGTATGCACGGAGTCTATGTGAGGATATCGAATTTTCAGCAGAGGATGCCTTCCGCAGTGACCCAGCCTTTTTATATCAGGTTTTCGAAGGGGTTATTGCTGCAGGGGCCAGGGTCATCAACATCCCGGATACTGTAGGCTATGCAACCCCTGTGGAGTTCGGAAGATTGATCAGGAATATCAAAGAAAATGTAAGCAATATAGATCAGGCCATGGTCAGCGTACACTGTCACAATGATTTAGGGATGGCAGTGGCCAATACCTTAGCTGCCTTAGAAAATGGGGCCCAACAGCTGGAGTGTACTATTAACGGCTTGGGAGAGCGGGCAGGCAATGCGGCCCTAGAAGAGATTGTGATGGCACTGCATACCAGAAAGGACTGGTTCAACGGAGCCACTGGAATCATCACGGAACAAATTCACCGAACCAGTACCCTCGTCAGCAAGCTGACAGGGGTTTCTGTACAGCCCAATAAGGCTATTGTAGGAAACAATGCCTTTGCCCATGAATCAGGCATCCACCAGCACGGGGTATTGAATGAAAGGACCACCTATGAGATTATGACACCTGAATCTGTGGGGTTGAAGGAAAACCAAATGGTTCTTGGAAAGCACTCCGGTCGGCATGCCTTTGAAGAGCGGCTGAAGGAGTTGGGCTTCTCTTTGAACAAAGAGGAAATTGAAGAGTGTTTTGTAAAGTTTAAAGACTTGGCAGATAAGAAGAAAATAGTTTCCGATCAGGATTTGGAAGCCTTGCTGTCGGAAAAAATTACGGAGATTCCGGAGACCTATGTGATGGATTACTTTCACATCTCCAGTGGAAACAAGACCGTATCCACCTCAACCGTCAAGCTGCTGAAGGAGGATATACTGATTGAGGAAGCCTCCACTGGGGACGGGCCTGTAGATGCAATCTTTAAGGCTATAGAAAAGGCCGTGGGCATGGAAATCATTCTGGCCGAGTATTTCTTAAAGGCGGTTACCAGCGGAAAGGATGCACTAGGGGAAGTGACCGTGAAGATACGGAAGAATGGTACCCTGTATCTGGGCAGAGGAATTAGCACCGATATTATTGAGGCCAGTGCCAAGGCCTATATCAATGCAATCAATAAGATGATCTATACGGAGCAAGAAAATTAGCAAAGTGAAATTAAGGATTCCTTCCAGGAAAGGTAAGAAGATGGAATATTTATGGAGGTACAGGAAATGAAAAAGATAGCCATCTATGATACAACCTTGAGGGATGGAGCACAAGCAGAAGGAATTTCTTTCTCTGTAAAAGACAAAATAAAAATCGTCGAAAAGTTGGATGCTTTAGGAGTAGATTATATCGAAGCAGGAAATCCAGGCTCCAATCCAAAGGATTTAGAATTCTTCAAGTCAATTGCCCCCATGGAATTGAAGCATTCAAAATTGGCGGCCTTTGGCAGCACCAGGCGCACCAATAAGCCTGTGGAAGAGGATGCAAACATACAGGCCTTACTGAGAGCAAATACGCCTGTAGTAGCCATATTCGGAAAAAGTTGGGACTTTCATGTTACTGAGATCATCCACACCACCCTTCAGGAAAATCTCAATATGATCCAAGATACCCTTCAATATCTGAAGGATAAAGGGAAAGAAGTGATCTATGATGCGGAGCACTTCTTCGATGGGTATAAGCATAATCCGGACTATGCAGTGGAAACTTTGAGAGCAGCCGCAGCCGGAGGTGCATCCTGGCTGGTACTCTGTGATACGAATGGAGGGACCCTGCCCCTTGAGATCAAAGAGATTACAAGGAAAATAGTTAAGGAATTTCAGGTTCCTATCGGCATTCACTGTCACAATGACACGGGGATGGCGGTTGCCAATTCCTTTATTGCTATACAGGAGGGGGCACGACAGCTGCAGGGAACCCTCAACGGCTATGGAGAGCGCTGCGGAAATGCGAATCTGTGTGTATTGATCCCAAATTTACAATTAAAAGCCGATTATTACTGTATTGAGGATAAAAAGCTGAAAGAGCTTACGGGAATTTCAAGATGGGTTAGTGAGCTTGCCAATATGGCCCATGATGAAAAAATGCCTTATGTAGGAAACAGTGCCTTCGCCCATAAAGGAGGAATGCATATTGATGCAGTTCATAAGAATCCACTTTCCTTCGAGCATATACCTCCTGAAGTTGTAGGAAATGAACGGAGAGTGCTGATGTCAGAAGTGGCGGGTAGGAGTACGATTCTATCCAAGATCAGAGGAATAGATGGCCGCATTCATAAGGAGTCACCGGAAACAAAAGAAATTATAGAACGATTAAAAAGTTTGGAGAATGAAGGATATCAGTTTGAGGGAGCAGAGAGCTCTGTTGAGTTGATGATACGAAGAAAAATTGGAGCCCATAAGCGCTTTTTTGAGATTAAGGATTTCCGGGTACTCTCTGAAAAGCCTTGGAAGGACGATAATAGTGCCACTGCTATGATTAAGGTGGCAGTGGGAGATCAAGAAGCAGTAACAGCAGCAGAAGGAAACGGCCCGGTAAATGCGCTGGATAAAGCCATTCGAAAGGCATTGGAAGTTTTTTACCCCCAATTAAAAAACAACCGTCTAACGGACTATAAGGTACGGGTGCTCGATACAAATGCTGCTACAGGTGCAAAGGTAAGAGTTCATATCGAATCCACTGACGGAGAAAATGTTTGGGGAACAGTAGGCGTATCTACAGATATTATTGAAGCAAGCTTTGAAGCTCTGGTGGATTCAATCGAATACTTTTTATTTAGAGAAATGGAACAGGAGGAATAGGAAATGGGTATGACAATGACGCAAAAAATACTGGCGCAACATGCCGGTTTGAAAGAAGTAAAACCAGGACAGCTGATTCAGGCAGATTTGGATATGGTGCTGGGAAATGATATTACTGCTCCGGTAGCAGTTGAGGAGTTTAATAAGATTGGATGGGACAGCGTATTTCATAAGGAAAAGATTGCAATTGTACCGGATCACTTTACGCCTAATAAGGATATAAAATCAGCAGAGCAGTGTAAAACAATTCGGGAATTTGCCAGAAAGCATGAGATTAAGCATTACTTTGAAATCGGACAGATGGGTATTGAGCATGCGCTGCTTCCGGAGAAAGGTTTGGTAGTACCGGGTGATCTGGTGATTGGTGCAGACTCACATACCTGTACCTACGGTGCACTGGGAGCATTTTCCACAGGTATTGGCAGTACCGATATGGCAGCGGGTATGGCTACCGGTAAGGCCTGGTTTAAAGTACCGGAGGCTATTAAATTTGAACTGACGGGAACCTTGGGTGAATGGGTAAGCGGCAAGGATGTGATTCTTCATATTATTGGAAAAATCGGCGTTGAAGGAGCCCTGTACAAATCCATGGAATTCACAGGAGAAGGATTGAAGGCATTATCCATAGATGACCGCTTTGCCATGGCCAATATGGCTATCGAAGCGGGTGCAAAAAATGGAATTTTTGATGTAGATGAAGTCACACTGCAGTATGTAAAGGAACATTCCACAAAACCTTACACAGTATATCAGGCTGATGAAGATGCAGTCTACAGTGAGGTTTATCCCATCGATCTATCTCAGATTAAGCCGACAGTAGCATTTCCCCACTTGCCGGAGAACACAAGAACCATCGACGAGGTAGGGGATGTTGCTATCGATCAGGTGGTAATCGGTTCCTGTACGAATGGACGTATAGAAGACATGCGCATTGCAGCAAAAATATTGGAAGGAAAACAAGTACATCCTCATGTAAGAACCATTATTTTTCCCGCAACTCAGAAGATTTACCTACAGGCTATGGAGGAAGGCTTGCTGAAAATATTCGTGGAAGCGGGAGCGGTCGTGAGTACACCTACTTGCGGACCATGCCTGGGCGGCCATATGGGTATTCTTGCAAAAGGGGAAAGAGCAGTTGCTACCACCAATAGAAACTTTGTGGGAAGAATGGGTCATCCAGAAAGTGAAGTGTATTTAGCCAGTCCAGCCATAGCTGCAGCATCAGCCATAACAGGTAAAATATCATCACCAAAGGAGGTAATAGGATGTTAATAGGAAAAGTCATCAAATATGGAGATAATGTAGATACAGATGTGATCATACCGGCAAGATACCTAAACACCTCGAATCCACTGGAGCTGGCAAAGCATTGTATGGAAGATATTGATGCCAGCTTTATAGAAAGAGTTGAAAAGGGAGATGTGATGGTAGCAGGACGCAACTTTGGCTGTGGTTCCTCTAGAGAGCACGCCCCTATTGCTATCAAAGCATCTGGAATCAGCTGTATTATCGCTGTCAGCTTTGCGCGTATTTTTTATCGCAACGCCATCAACATTGGATTACCAATATTGGAGTGTGAAGATGCGGCAAGAGCAATTGAAGAAGGTCAGCAGGTGGAAGTTGACTTAGCCAACGGAAGGATTGTAAATCGTACTACAGGAGAAAGCTATAAGGCAGCACCCTTCCCAGAGTTTATGCAAGAGTTGATCAAGGCGGAGGGACTAATCAATTACGTAAAAAAAGGGAGGGCACAGGGATGAAGATAGCACTGATACCCGGTGATGGAATCGGACCGGATATTATTGAAGAAGCAGTAAAGGTAATTAATGCTGTTGGGGAAAAGAAACAAATTTCCTTTGAATTTATCACTTATCTGGCGGGGGGAGCTGCCATTGATCAAACCGGTATACCCTTGCCGGAAGCTACGCTGGAGGGCTGTAAAAAAAGTGATGCAGTACTGCTAGGGGCTGTAGGTGGACCTCAATGGGACACACTGCCGGGACATCTGCGCCCGGAAAGAGGACTCTTGGGATTGAGGAAGGGAATGGAGTTGTTTGCCAACCTAAGACCAGCACTACTGTTTCCTCAGTTAAAGGCTGCATCTACCTTGAAGGAAGAAGTTATCGGCGATGGTATTGACATCATGGTTGTGCGGGAGTTAACAGGAGGCATTTACTTTGGAGACAGAGGAAGAAATGAAGAAGGGACAAGAAGTGCTTATGATATGGAAACCTATTCAGAGCCTGAAATTGACAGAATTACAAGAATCGGTTTTGAAATTGCAAAAAAAAGAAAAAAGAAACTTACTTCTATTGACAAAGCCAATATTTTAGAAACCTCTCGGCTTTGGAGAGAGGTGGCAGAGAGAGTTGCCAAGGAATACCCGGAAGTAGAACTGCATCACATGTATGTAGATAATTGCGCTATGCAGCTGATCCGAAACCCCCATCAGTTTGATGTAATGGTTACCAGCAACATGTTTGGAGATATATTGAGTGACGAGGCTTCTATGCTGACGGGCTCCTTAGGGATGCTTCCTTCTGCCAGCCTAGGCAGTGGAAAGCTAGGGATGTATGAGCCGATCCATGGCTCTGCACCGGATATTGCGGGACAGGATATCGCCAATCCGATTGCTGCGATTCTCTCGGCAGCTATGATGTTTAGATACTCTTTCGAGATGGAAGCAGAAGCAGTGATGATTGAAGAGGCTGTTGCCCGCGTGTTGGAAGCCGGCTATCGAACAAAGGATATCATGGAAAAGGATATGAAGCTGGTGGGAACAAAGGAAATGGGAAGTTTGATTGCAGAGGAAATAAAAAAGATGTAGCTTTGAAGCTGCATCTTTTTTCTGCAGTGTGCCGAATTACGTATCGTGATCTATTAAGGATGTTGTAGGGTTGGACCCAAAGGCGTCAACTTAATCCAAATATTTCTAAATAAACCTTAGAAGCATGTCATTCTGAGCGTTAGCAAAGAATCTTATAGAACATAAGCAAGATTACTTTTGATTATCAGAATATATCATCTAGCTTAAAGATCCTTCGACTCCGTTTTACTCCGCTCAGGATGACAAATGATGGGTTAAGTTGACGCCTATGGGGTTGGGCCTCTGTGTCCAACCGCATTACGATCCTAATAGCGGGAATGGAAACCTTGATGGCGGGAATGGAAACCTTGATGGCGGGAATGGAAACCCGCCACTACATTAGTTTTTATGGGCAGTATGCTTTGCAACGGATCTCTTGCCAGTGAAAAATCTTATATTATAGAAGGAAAATGAATGGATATATAGAAATCAATCATATAGTCTATTTTCACCTAGACTTGGGTATAAATAGTATAAAAACCAGAGAATTGGTGCAAAAATGATTGGGAGGGAATGACATGATGAAACTAGTACCTGAGAAGACAGCACTTTTAGTAATCGATGTACAGTGGGATTATTGGAAGTTGAAATTGCCCCAAGTACCCCCTGCTTCTTTACTGTTCAAGCTGAAAACTCTGATTCATTTTTGTAGAAGCCGCAAAGTAAAAGTAGTCTATATTAAACACATCAGTCACAACACAAGAAGCATGTTTTTCCAGGAGGGAACAGAGGGTACGGAGATTATGGAAGAAATAAAGCCTTTAGCGGAAGAGACGGTGATTACAAAACATACTCCAGGTTCTTTTTTTAATACAAATCTCAACGACCTCTTACGCGAAGCAGGTATTGAGAACCTGATTCTTACAGGAATGCGTACGGAGCATTGCTGCGACACCACTACAAGGGAGGCTCATGCCCTAGGGTATCGAAACTACTTTATATCTGACTGTACCGCTACTTTTGATATTGTAGAGAAAAATGGAGAGGTTATTCCTAGAGAGGAAATTCAAAAAATGACGCAAGCTGTTCTAAATAACGGTTTTGCTACAGTATTGAGTGCAGATGAAATCATGGAGCTTTTTTAGAGAATCCTGATCAGCGTGGCAATGCCTGTTGCCTGAGAGGAAGGAGAAATAGGAGTAAGCATGAGAAATATACGATTGACGATTGAATATGACGGAACAAAATATAATGGATGGCAGAGGTTGGGAAACACGGAAAATACCATACAGCATAAGCTGGAGAATGTATTGAGCCTGATGTCTGGAGAAAATATTGAGGTCATTGGATCGGGAAGAACCGATGCGGGGGTTCATGCCTTAGGACAGGTGGCCAACTTCCATACCCGCAGCCCAATGACCACAAGGGAGATTTTAGATTACTGCAATCACTATTTGCCCCAGGATATTGTGGTGAAAAAAGCGGCAGAGGTGGAGGAACGGTTTCATGCCCGGTACAATGCTGTCAGCAAAAAATATATGTATCGTATTTGGAACAGCCATATTCCCACCGCCTTTTACCGAAAATACTCCTACCATGTACCTGAGCCTCTCAGCATAGAAAAAATGAGAAAAGGCACAGCCTATTTAGTGGGAAAACATGACTTTCAGGCCTTCTCTTCAGTAAAGTCTAAAAAGAAATCCACAGAACGGGAGATATACAGCATAGAAATCCTTAAGGAAAGAGAAAGGATAGATATCCTCTTCCATGGAAACGGATTTTTGCATAATATGGTCAGAATTATGACAGGAACCTTGCTGGAGATTGGGCTGGGAAAGCGAAAAGCAGAGGAGATCCCCCTGATATTAGAGGGAAAAATAAGAGAAAAGGCAGGTGTCACAGCACCTGCCCAGGGATTGTTTCTCTATGAGGTATATTATTAAAGATTAGTGTCTTTAAATGGTTTAATGATGATGTGGGGTTTAGGAGGGTACAGAGACCCTCTCCTTCTTTTTTATATTGAAAGATTTTGTAGTGGCGGGTTTCCCTGCCCGCCATTGTTATTTGGATTAGCCTAACATTACTTTTAAGTCTTCCTGTGCATTGCCGCTGATGAGCTGTAGATTGAAGGTATCTTGCAGCACCTTTAATACGCCGGGGCTTACAAACTTTGGTGCACTTGGACCAACGTAAATGTTCTTTACACCTAAGCTGAATAAACCTAAAAGAATCGCTACAGCTTTTTGCTCGAACCAGGATAGTACGATGGACAGCGGTAGATCATTTACACCGCATCCAAAGGCTTCTGCTAATGCAAGGGCGATTTTTACTGCAGATCCGGAGTTGTTGCACTGACCTAAGTCGATATATCTTGGAATATCTGTTCCAGGAACTGTACCAAGGTCTAAATCATTAAATCTGAATTTACCACAGGAAGTTGTTAACAATACAGCACCTGCCGGTAAAGCAGCAACCAATTCTCTATAGTAGTCTCTTCCTTTTGTAGGAGCATCACAGCCTGCCACAACAAAGAAGCGGGTGATTTTTCCACTTTTAACTGCATCAATGATTTCTGGAGCAATGCTTAATACTGTATTGTGGTGGAAGCCTGTTGTTAATGTCTTATCGGATTCAATATTTGCAGCCGGTAAAGACAATGCTTTTTCAATAATTGGCGTAAAGTCGTTGTTCTCAATCTTTGCTACGCCTTCTAATCCTGCAGTCCCATAAGTCCACATTCTATCAGAGTAGCTGCCTTTGATAGGCATCAAACAGTTGGTTGTTCCAAGGATGGCTCCTGGGAATTGTTCAAATAACTGTCTTTGATCAAACCATGCTTTACCTACATTACCTTTTAGATGACTATATTTTTTAAGCTCAGGATATCCATGAGCAGGAAGCATTTCTGAGTGGGTATATATATTAATACCTTTTCCTTCTGTTTGCTTCAGCAGTTCCTCCAGGGCATACAAATTGTGTCCTGTTACCAGGATTGCATGACCTTCTACCTTATCCTGGGAAACCTTTACAGGTTGAGGTACTCCTAATCTTGAAGTATGAGCACGATCCAACAGATCCATTACGCGTACTGTAGCTTCTCCTACCTTCATCGCCATGCCGATATGTTCAGCTAGATTAAAATTTGAATTCGTCAGTGTTGTATAAAGGGCCTCATGCATGATCCCATCTACTTCCGGATCTCTCATTCCTAATTCTTTTGCATGCGTAGCATAGGCAGCTACACCCTTCAGACCAAAGATGATGGTATCTTGCAGACTTGAAATGTCAGGGTTTTTACCACATACACCAAATTTTACACAACCGGTTTGGGGTGTTTGCTCACATTGGTAACAAAACATTGGATTAGGCTCACTTTGTTCATTCTTTTTGAAAAACATTGGACATCCTCCTTTAGTATATTGTAATTTTTTTGAAGTCATTTGGAAGCTTAAGTACAATACTATCTTAACCGATAGGGAAATCATACTCTGTGACATGTGTCACGAAATAATGTGATGATTATCAATCTTTAGGAGACTCATTACAAAAAGTTAAAGACTTATCCACAGCCAGATTCCCTAGTTTTGCTATATAATCATGCTGTGGGAATATTCAGAAACTATAGAGTTTGTCCCAGGGGGGGATTAAAATGCTGGTAAAAATGAAGGATTGGAAATTTGTTCTGCTGATTTCATTCTTCGCACTTTATTTTTTGTTTTTTTCTGTGCTGTATATGGATGAGGTTAAGCTGCCCTCAGAAGAATGGAGCAGAGAAATATTTATAAAAGAATTTAACGCAACCAATGTAGCACAGATCATGAACAGCAGAAATGTTACGACGCTGCATTTGCCGGAGGAGAATGGTTTTTTGACCATTTATCATGAAAATGGGCGGCTGCATACCCTGCAAATGGATTATGGCGGGAGAATCGTTTCAGAAAAAACTTTAGAGCCGGAGATTTTGGAAAGCTACAAGATAAAGGCGTGGAGAGATCAGGACAGAATCTATCTCTACAGTTTAGAAAACAGAACCCTGCAGGGATATGTCTTGGACTGGAAAAGGGGAGAAATCATCCGCCAGAAGACAATGGGCGAAGGTATTCGAGATATGGAGTTAGAAGAGAATCTATTATTCTTTGCCGGGGATCAGGGACTGCAGTGGACCGATGGGGGCGAGATTCATCGGGCTTTAGAAAATCAAGTCATTGAAAAGCTGGAAGTGGCGAAAACAGACAATCTTTATCATATTGCCTTTGTGGAAAGAAAGGCAGACAGCAGTAAGATTGTAAATTATGGACTCTATAATTCTGAAGAGAATTCTCTTACAGCTCAGGAAATCGGAAACATTCCCAGCGGGACCAGCATGTCCTTAAGTCATATTGATATTGGAGCCGGAGATAAAGATTTGTATATTATTGCTGTAAGTATAGATAATAAGTTTAGCAGTAGTACAGTAGAGTATTTTCAATTTTCCAAGGGTCGCCCGGAGCATGTAATCAGAGGGAACATGAATATTAATGGTTACGCGCCCAATCCTGTAATTCTGGCTGTTGACCAGAGGGATCTGACTTTTATTGCAACTGCGGAGACTACAAAGGGCAATAATAAAAAGGTAAACAATCTGGTGGAGTTTACCTTTAGAGATGGTGAAATAACCGATAGAAAGCTGCTGTCTAAAACTGACGGACTGTCAGTGAGTCCCCGATGGTTTACCGTAGGAGAAGACAGATACCTTCAGTGGATTGATGTAGTAGGCAACAAAAAGCGCGTTATGCTGGCCGGTGACAGCCCCCAACTAATGGAGGCCGCAGGAAGCCTGAGAAAAGACCAGTGGATGAAGCTGTTTATGGATACTACCCTGGGATTAGTACCCATCACCTATATTGCAAGTATCCCCTTGGTATATACCTTTGTGCCTGTTGTGATTCTCATGTTTTTGGGGTCTATGGCACGGTTGAGCTGGATGGAGCAGAACACGATGAAGGTTCTATTTGCTGCTGTGGTCATGCACACCTTAGCGAAATTATCCTTTACCAATAGTGCTATTTTCAACAATGAAAGTTTAGGAAATGTGTTGCCCCAATTTATAAAGAATCCCCTTGTATTCGGGATATTATTTCTGCTAACCACGGCCATTGCCTCTTACTGTGTGTTGGACTATACCAGCAAAAAAGGAAAACCACACTTTTTCTCCAGCTATGCTTTTTTCGCTATTATAGACATTTTTCTCTATAGTTTATTAGTACTTCCTTATTATTACACATACATTACATTAGCCTATTTTACAAAGCTGTAGATCCATTAGATTATATATCTGAAAAACGGAGATGGCAGATCTATAGAACAAATAAAAACGAGTCACTTAGATAAATCTATGGTGACTCGTTTTTAATATGAATAGAATCGGAAGTAACTGTAGCAGCCCTTATAGGACTTTGGTGGACTATCTTTTATCAATCTTTCAACCTTCCTTCTAAATACTTTTTTTCTAGCACAGGCTTTTATTCTTCTTTCGGAGATATGATTAATCTTTCTGTATTTTTGGGTATTGCTAATTATTTGGCTGCTAGGGAATTACCGGATTCTACTCTAAGAAGGATGTCCTTCTTGTTTTATTTATACCACAGGAGACCGTATTTAAACAAAAAATCTAAAAAAATTTTTCTTTATAGTGTAAATATTGACAAAAAGGCATAAAAAAAATATAATAAATTGAATTTAGTTTTAGTAAACTTTAAGTTTACTAAAACTAAATAACTACATAGGCTTTATTGAATATTATGAATCAGAATGGGTAGCTAGTCTATAAGCGCATCATGAGGAGGGATAAGATAGAGATGAACATCATCGAGCTAAAGGGTGTATCAAAGCGGTTTGCAGAAAAGGATGCTTTAGTAGACATTAACCTTAGTATTCGGCCAAAGGAATTTGTAACACTGTTGGGTCCCAGCGGCTGCGGCAAGACGACGACACTGAGAATTATTGGGGGATTTGAACAGCCTACCAATGGAGACGTTTATTTTGAAGGCCGTAGAATCAACCATCTTCCCCCTTATCAGAGACAGTTGAATACGGTTTTTCAGAAGTATGCATTATTTCCTCATCTCAATGTCTATGAAAATATCGCCTTTGGTTTAAATATAAAAAAGGCAGCGCAGAAGGATATTGCAAAAAAGGTTGCCTATATGCTTCAGCTGGTTAACCTTGAAGGTTTTGAGAAGAGAAAGATTCACTCTCTAAGCGGCGGTCAGCAGCAGCGGATTGCCATAGCAAGAGCATTGGTCTGTGAGCCGAAGGTGCTCCTCTTGGATGAGCCCCTGGGAGCTTTGGATTTAAAGCTGAGAAAAGAGATGCAGTTGGAATTGAAAAAAATGCAGCAGCAGCTGGGGATTACCTTTATTTATGTAACCCATGATCAGGAGGAAGCCCTGACAATGTCAGACCGGGTTGTGGTGATGAGTGACGGAGAGATACAGCAGATTGGTACGCCCGAAGACATTTACAATGAACCGGTAAACCAATTTGTAGCCGATTTTATTGGAGAAGGCAATATATTAAAGGGAATTATGCTGGAAGACTATCGTGTGAAATTTGAAGAGCAGATTTTTCCTTGCATTGATAAGGGTTTTGGAAATAATGAGGCTGTTGAGGTATTGGTAAGGCCTGAGGATATACAGATAGTAGATCCGGAAAGAGGCATGCTTCGGGGAATTGTAGAGTCTGTGGTTTTTAAGGGTGTTCACTATGAAATTATGGTCAGAGATGAAAGTGGTACCCACTGGATGATCCACAGTATCCATATGGCAAAAAATGGAGAGGCAGTAGGGCTAAAAATCCTTCCCGATGCCATCCATATTATGAAAAAGGCGGTGTAGCCATGAGAAAGAAATGGCTGGCCATTCCCTATGCCCTATGGGCTTTGATTTTTAGTGTCATACCAATTTTATTGATTGCCATATACAGCTTTTGCAGTCGGTCTCCCTACGGAAACATCGTATATACATTTACCTGGGACAACTATCGGCGATTTTTAGAGCCCATCTATTTAAATGTATTGTGGCGCTCAGTGGTATTGGCGGTACAGAGTACCATCATCTGCTTCTTGCTGGGATATCCCATGGCCTTGCTCATTGCCCGAAGCGATATAAAAAAAAGAAGCCTGATGATTCTGTTGTTTATTCTCCCTTTGTGGACAAATTTTCTGCTGAGAACCTATGCATGGATGGTGCTCCTGCGGGATCAGGGTGTTATCAATCAATTTTTAATAGCCCTTGGGATCATTGAGGAACCTTTAAAGCTGCTCTATACAAATGGTGCCGTATTGCTGGGAATGGTATATAACTTTTTGCCCTTTATGGTACTGCCCATTTATGCTGTACTCTCCAAGCTGGATCACAGCCTTATTGAAGCAGCGGAAGATTTAGGTGCTACTTCTCTGGAGGTTTTTATGAAGGTGATTTTTCCCTTGAGCATACCCGGTGTTATATCCGGTACTATTATGGTCTTTATGCCTGCTGTTAGTACTTTCATTATTTCAGATCTGCTTGGGGGCGGACAAACGATTCTACTGGGAAATTTAATTCAGAATCAATTTCTAGTGGCTAGAAATTGGCAGTTTGGATCCTCCATTTCTATTATTATGATCTCCATGATTTTGGTTTGTATGGCTATCATGGGACGATATAGGGAAGAGGGGGGAGAGCTGTGGTAAAGAAAGCCCTCAAGGGAACTTACATAACCCTGATGTACCTGTTCTTATATTTGCCGATTTTTTTGTTGATCGTGTATTCTTTTAATGATTCTAGATACCGGGGCAGCTGGAGCGGATTTACTTTCCGATGGTATAGGGAGCTGTTTCAAGACCGAACCATTGTTGCTGCGCTGTACAATACCTTTACCATCGCTCTGTTGGCTGCATTGATCGCTACGGTTATTGGCACCGTCAGCGCTGTTGCCATCCATAATATGTCACCGAAAGCCAAGGTTTTCTTTATGAATGTTACTTATTTGCCTGTACTCAATCCAGATATTGTCATTGGAATATCCCTTTTAGCCCTCTTTGTGTGGATGCAGCTAAAATTAGGGTTTATTACATTGCTGTTAGCCCATATTACCTTTAATATTCCCTATGTGATTTTAGCAGTACTGCCAAAGCTAAAGCAATTAAATCCTCATTTAGAAGAAGCAGCCCTGGATTTAGGGGCAACACCCTTACAGGCATTTTTTAAGGTAATTCTTCCGGAAATTATGCCCGGAGTGATTACGGGAGCACTGCTGGCCTTTACCTTATCTTTGGATGATTTTATGGTGAGCTTTTTTACTACAGGTTCAGGGATAAATACCTTATCGATCAAAATATACTCAATGACCAAGCTGGGGGTAAGTCCGAAGATAAACGCACTGTCTGCATTGCTCTTTATTGGCGTCATCGGCCTGTTGGGTGTGCTGCAGGCAAGAATTCGAAAAATATATGATTAAAGGGGTGATCCATTTGAAAAAAGTAGTAAGCTGGATAGGAATTTTCCTATTGTGTATTGCACTGACAGCCTGTGGATCAGGCAAAACCAATGAACAGGGGTATTATAACCGGTTGAATGTCTACAACTGGGGAGATTATATCGATCCTCAGGTATTAGCGGATTTTGAGGAAGAATACGGCATTAAAATCAATTATGAAAACTATGCCAACAATGAAGAAATGCTGGCAAAGATTCAAGCCGGCGGGACAGACTACGATGTGATCTTTCCTTCGGAGTATATGGTGGAAGCTATGATCACTCAAGGGCTGCTGCAAGAATTGGATATGGCGAACTTGTCTAACTTTAAGAATATCGGGGATCAATTTAAGGACCTACCCTATGATCCGGGCAACAAATATTCTGTACCTTATTTCTGGGGAACCATGGGGATCATTTACAATACCAAATTGGTTGATGAGGAGATTGATAGCTGGGATGCTCTATGGAATCCTAAATATAGCCGCAGTATCGTCATGATTGACAGTGCACGGGACACGATTGGTATTACTTTGAAAAAGCTGGGATATTCGCTTAATACCAGAAGTATTGAAGAATTGGAAAAAGCTAAAGCAGAATTGATACGCCAGAAAGAATTGGTAAAGGCCTATGAGGTAGATGCTTATAAGGACATGATGATTGCTGGAGAAGCAGCTATGGCCCTGGCCTGGTCCGGTGATGCCATGCTCCTCCTTGAGGAAAATCCTGACTTAGCTTACGTAATTCCAAAGGAAGGCACCAATCTATGGTTTGATGCCATGGCGATTCCTACCACCAGCAAGCATAAGAGAGAGGCAGAGCTGTTTATCGATTATATGATGCGTCCTGAGGTTGCTGCAAAGTGTGCCGCCTATGTGATGTATGCTACGGCCAATGTGGAAGCCATGAAGCTGCTGCCGGAAGAACTGACAGAGGACGAACTGGCCTATCCGAAGGGCAATATCTTTGAAAAGGGTGAGGTATTTATCGATCTGGGTGAATTTACCACAGAATATGATCGGGTCTGGACAGAAATCAAGGCTTATTAAAAGAGAGATTTTTTTCTCTCTTTTTTTGTACCTTGACGAAACTCTGGGCATAATATAAAATGAAATCGTTAGAATATGAATAAAACCATACACTGAAAGGAGTGTTGAAATATGCGAAAAGTTGAGATTGTGATTGAGGTGAAGGATGTATAACTAAATAATGCCGGAAATAATGGTACAGTAAACCCGCTGCAACGGGTGTTTTTGTATTGTTCTTTTTCCGGAAGTCTTGCAGAAAGCTGATGTCATGTCCATAAGGGCCTTGAGGGGCGGAGAAAATGGTACACGGTTTGCTTATCGTGTTTTTTTATTGTCCTTTTTCTCTTAGTGAAATTCTGTGGATCAATGAAGAACTGCGGAATTTTTTCAGTTTTTTGCTAAATATTAGAGGAGGAAAAGCATGGATTTAAAAGTATTAGGTTGGAATTCAGATTATGAAACCTATTTTCAACAACACTATGGCCAGGGATATGTCCCGGGCAGGGTTACCGTTGAGCATAAGAGGATCTATAGGGTATTAACAGAGCAAGGGGAGATTCTGGCAGAGTTAAAAGGAAAGCTGAGATATGCTGCCACAGGGAGAGAAGATTTCCCAGCAGTGGGGGATTGGGCGGCCCTTTCATTGAGGGAGGAGAACCGGGGACTTATTCACGGCATTCTCCCAAGAAAAAGTAAATTCTCCAGGAAGGCAGCAGGTAATACCACAGAAGAGCAGATGGTAGCAGTAAATATCGATACGGTGCTCATTTTGAATGCCCTTAATGGAGACTTTAATATACGCAGATTGGAAAGGTACCTAACGATGGCGTGCGAAAGCGGTGCTTATCCTGTAATTGTTTTGAGTAAGGCGGATCTGTGTGAGGATATTGAAGAAAAGCTGCTGCAGGTAGAAGCCGTGGCTTGCGGGGTACCGGTCCACGTCATAAGCTCTATTAAAGGGGAAGGACTGCAAAGGATTGAACAATATATGGGAATAGGAAAAACCATAGCCCTCTTAGGGTCCTCCGGCGTGGGAAAATCTACATTGGTGAATACGCTGACAGGCAGGGAAGCGGTAAGGACTCAGGAAGTAAGAGCTGGGGACGACCGGGGAAAGCATACCACCACCTACCGTGAACTCCACGTATTGCCCGGCAGAGGTGTGATTATTGATACCCCTGGAATGCGTGAGCTGCAGCTTTGGTGCAGTGAGGAGGGAATACAGGATGCCTTCGATGACATTGAGGAAATTGCCACAGGCTGCCGATTTAAAGACTGTAGCCATGATAAAGAACCGGGCTGTGCCATTCAACAGGCCTTGGTGGAAGGGTTGCTGGAGGAAAGCCGATGGCTGAGCTATAAAAAGCTGCAGAGGGAACTTCTCTTTTTACAGGGGAAACAGGACCAGCAGGCAAGAATAGCTGTAAAGAAGCATCATAAGGCAATTAGCAAGAGCATAAAGCAAGTCTCTAAGAATAAATACTAGACCTATTGCACTGCGGCTAAGGGTCTGGTAAGAGATGTATAAGATGTAGGGGACGACGATTCTGTCGTCCCTCATTCATGTAAGATTTAACATTTATATATCAAGACTATTCTTTGGGATAGACATTTTGTAACACTGCATAGCCTCTGAAAACCTTGATCTCAGCCAGAAGCTCCCCTTTCGCGGAGGCTTCCTCCAACGCAGTACCTGTATTCTCAGGAACAAAGAACTTATCCAGCTGATAATCTACCCGTAGGATGGGGTTGGGACCCATGGCATTATGATACAGGTAAGCGGCCTTCATATAGATTCCGCTCTTCGGCCTTTTTAAGGATGCTCCTTGAACTTCATAGATACCTGCCTCATTGGGAGCCAGGGTCACATAAATGGATTGATTTCTGAATCTTGAATAAGCATTATCTCCGCTGAGTTCATTCTGATCCCCTTGAGAAAACTTATCCAAGGGGATTTCCTCTATAAGATAGCTTAGAATGACATAGTCGCCCCGAAATAAATCCCTAGGATCAACAGGCCTGGTTTCCAGCAGGATGGTTTCCCCTGCAAAAGAGGTCATGATGGGGAGGACTACCATGGATAATAGAATAATCAATGGAATGCTGACTGCGATTAGGGCGCGGCGATGAAAATTAATTTTCATGGAAGATTCCTCCTTTCTTTCTGCGGGAGCGTTCAAACCAGTAGCCAAATCCCGATAATAACAGGCCGCTAAGGATGAAGAATAGGGATTTGGGCATAAAGTCGTACATAGTGTCTACATAATAACGGAAGATTAGCATACAGATAAAAATCAAACTGAGCAAATCCTGTTTTCGCGTCAGATAGAAAAGAAAGACAGCATATCCAATGGCGAAAAAGATGCTTGCAAGGTCAGAAGCGTTAAAAGACAATGCTGATTTCCATATATCTGAGATGGTTAGCAGCAGGCCCAGGATTCCGAAAAGCAATCCGCCCTGCAGCTTAAATACACTTCTGCCAAAGGGAACAGGAGCAAAATACATGATTATGCCAATCACAAAGAAAAATAAAAGGATATATAGGTCTGTAAGGCCTGTATAATCGGTAAGGCGCCAGATACTGTTCAATACCAGCAGGTTGGCAAAGAAAACGGCAGTCTGATGATAGTCAAAGTAACGGATACTGTAATAATAAGCCGGAACTAATATAAACAGCAGTACGGGAAGACTGTCTAATATAAAGGAGCCATTGACATAAACCATTAAAAGAATTCCCGAAAAGATGAACAGCAGCTTATCCTTATAGAGCAGTGCCATAGGAAGGGTACCGACGGCCCAAAGCAGAAAGGCCTGGGAAAAGTGACCCCCATAGTGAAAGATCTGTCCCACCAGAAAAATACCTGCACCGAAGGTGAGAATGCCTAGATAGGTAAGGCTGCGGCTGGTTTTAGGGTATAAATTTGCTGTTCGGAAGCTGGTATAATTTACACCAATATATATGGTAAGAATCAATAGATATTTTTCAGCTTTGCCCATGTAAGCCCAGTTGCTTGCGATAAAGCTTAGGATTCCCAGCCCGATGAGAACAGAACCAATGGTTAGCAGAATTCGAATAAAGCTCATTTTTTCTTTTATTTCATAAAGGGCAGTTACATCCTTCATTTGTTTCTCTGTGATGATCTGTGCATCGGTCCAATGCTGCAGTTCATCCTTAAGGAATTGATATTGCTTTGCTTCGATTTTCTTTTTCATCTCTTCACCCCTTTCTGTTGCTTATTCTCATTATACCACTTTCCTTAGGGGTTCTAACAAGGAGGAATGCAGGAAGATTTATGAAAGGTCTAAATATTCCATTGAATTGTATGAGTATTCATAATATAATGGACATAAATAGGACTGTATGGAAGATCAAAGGGAGTGGGGAAGATGGCAGAAGAGAAACAAAGGATTATACAAGAATATGTACCTGGGAAGCAGATTACATTAGCACATTTGATTGCAAATCCAGATGCCAGCATCTATAAAAAACTAGGGTTGACAGAGGAGTATCGGGAGGCAATTGGGATATTGACCATTACACCCAGTGAAGCGGCCATTATAGCGGCCGATGTTGCAAAAAAGGCAGCGGGAGTAGAAATCGGATTTATCGACAGGTTTAGTGGTTCACTAATCATTACCGGAAATGTGTCCAGCGTAGAATCTGCCCTTCGTGAAGTTATACATATGCTTCAAACGGTGCTGGCCTTTACACCTACCAAGGTTACAAGGTCCTAGGAGTGTATATTGTATATGACGAAAATTATGCTGATCGGACGCACGGGGTGTGGAAAAACTACTTTGTCTCAGGCCATTCATGGGTTGCCCCGGCAAGACAAGAAGACCCAAACCATTGAATACTATCCTCTGGTAGTAGACACCCCGGGAGAATATATAGAAAAAAGATTTTACTATCATGCACTGATCCAATCGGCAGCTGATTGCCAGCTGGTTGCCTTTGTACAGGATAGTCAGGACGACACCTGTGTATTTCCTCCGGGCTTCGCCGCATTGCTGGGGAAGCCGACTATTGGGATTATAACAAAAATCGATAAGGACGTAAGATCTCTGGAGCACATCCGAAGGATGCTCGAAAACGCAGGGGTTGATCAGATCTTTGAAGTTTGCGCTTTGGACGGAAGAGGACTTGAAGATATTTGTGCATTGTTGATGGAATAATTATAGGACAACAGAGCATATATTTATACAAAGTACAAAGCAATATTCAGAATAGTTTAAAAAATATTTCGGAAATAGTTGTAATATGAAAAAATTTGTATTATACTTTATTTTAGGGATAAGGTTTTTACAATTTAAGAATGGTTGCACAAGGGCGTGCAATGGAGCGAGCGATGTGGCTTCTGAGGGATAGAATATCCTTAGGGAGCTTTTTGTTTATTTGTAGAGCATTTGACATAAATAAGTGGAACAAGCATATATTCAAATAATAATGTAAGCACATTTATATAAGGAACAAAATTACAATTCATATCCAAGGAGGGAAAGCCATGTATAAAAAGGTAGTAATAGCCGATGATGAACCTATTACGCGCATGGATCTGAGTGAACTGCTTAGAGAGGCTGGATACACTGTAGTAGGAGAGGCCTCTGATGGATTTGATGCAGTGGAGCTTTGTCGGAAGCTAAAGCCGGATTTGGTATTGATGGATGTGAAAATGCCGCTGTTGGATGGACTGAAGGCTACAAAAGTTATCGTCCATGAAAACCTGGCCAATTCTGTAGTACTGCTTACCGCCTACAGCGGTAGAGAATTCATTGAACAAGCTAAGGAAGTCGGTGTAATGGGCTATGTGGTAAAGCCCATTGATGAAAAATCTCTTATGCCTGCCATTGAGGTTGCCATTAGCAAGGGTAGAGAAATTGAAAAAATGAAGAATGATATTCAGGAGGTCAAGGAACAGCTGGAGACACGCAAATTGGTAGAGAAGGCTAAAGGCATATTGATGAACAAGCATGACCTGTCGGAAAGCGAAGCCTACAACCAGATCAGAAAGCTCAGTATGGATAAGCGCTGTCCAATGAAGCAGATCGCAGCAACCATTGTGATTAATGAATAGCTGTAATTCAGGACAATAGAGAAATACTCCTTTTTTCGAGGAAGAAAAAGGTTAGGAGCGATGTGCATGCTCAGGGAATTATGTTATATGCATACGAATTTAACAGATTCTGATATTCATAGATTAGAAAATATAGCAGCAAATCTGCCGATTATTGCAGATCTGGTTAAGGCAGATGTATTCATTGACTGCATGACTAGAGATCCTAATGCAGCAATCGTAGTAGCAGAGGCAAAGCCTTCTACCTACCCGTCTATGTATAAGTATACGGTAGTGGGAGAACTGGCCTTGCGGGAAAACGAACCGGCTGCCTTAAGAACCCTGGAAATTGGTATGGCCACCCGGGATTTGAAAGCCATCACCCAAGAAAATATGAGTGTAAAACAAAATGTAGTTCCTATCAAAAACGATGAAGGAAAAACCATTGGCGTACTCATTATGGAGCAGGACATCACTGAGCACGTGAATCAGAACAAGCATATGGAAATATTGGCGGAAACGGCGGAACAGCTGACGGAGACCTTAATTTCTTTTATGGATAAAGAAAACAATATTACCTACCATGTGAATGACGCCATTGTTATGTTTGATAAGCAGGGTATTGCAACCTTTGCAAATCCCATGGCCGATGAGCTGTACCGGAAGCTGGGATACCGGGATAACATTATCGGTATGAATTTTAACAACCTGGTATTCGACGGCAGTGTCTTTGATAAGGTTATCGGAGAACAGTCCTTTAATATTCGAGAAATTGACGTAGGTAAGCTTTCATTACAGGTTAAGTATGCTGTAGTAAAGCAAAAGAATAGACTAGTAGGAGTTATTATGCTGATTAGAGACATCACTGAGGTGAAAGAGAAGGAAAAGGAATTGATCCTGAAATCTGTGGCCATCCGAGAGATTCATCATCGGGTAAAAAACAATCTTCAAACCATTGCCAGTCTGCTGCGCCTCCAATCCAGAAGGATTGACGACGAGCTGGCAAAGAAATCCTTTCACGAGAGCATTAGCAGGATTCTTAGCATTGCTGTGACCCATGAAATCCTTGCGCAAAACGGTGTAGATGATGTGGATATCAAAACCATTTTATCCCGTATTAAGGACAGCACCTTAGATTATGGTCTTGCACCCCACAAGCGCATCCAAATTGAAATTCAGGGAGACAGCTTTACCGTCGATTCTGATAAAGCCACATCGATTGCATTGGTGGTCAACGAGTTGCTGCAAAACTGTCTGGAGTATGCATTCCCTGATCGGGACAGCGGCTCCATAGAGGTATGGATCCGGAAAGGAAGCATGTATTCCAGCATATCGATTATAGATAACGGTGTAGGTTTTAATGTCTATGAGGTAAGGCAGGGCAGCCTGGGATTAAAGATTGTCAACAGCATCGTACGGGATAAGCTTTCCGGAGATCTGCATATCGATTCAACACCTGCAGGAACGAAAATTATTTTTGATTTTAAAAATGAATAAAAAACACAAGGTTGTGTTTGAAGGCAAAGAGGCCATAGGAAAATAATGAATATTTCCTTATGGCCTCTTTTTGTGAGTCAAGAGAAAGGAGTGATGGGCTGTGCGAGAGGAAATTTTAAGCGTAGGAATCGATATCGGCACCTCTACAACCCAACTGGTTTTTAGCAGGATAACCCTGGAGAATACGGCTTCAGCAGCATCTGTTCCCCGGATTAGTATTGTAGACAAAGCCCTTATCTATAGAAGCAGCATTTATTTTACCCCTTTACTGTCACAAAATGAGATTGACGGGGGAAAGGTGCGGGAGATTATTGTAAAAGAATATCAGAAGGCTGGCATCCGCCCATCGGATATTCACACGGGAGCAGTGATTATTACGGGAGAAACAGCTCGGAAGGAAAATGCCGCCCTTGTGTTGGAGACCCTCAGTGACCTGGCAGGAGAGTTTGTGGTGGCTACTGCCGGCCCGGATCTGGAGGCCATTATAGCCGGAAGGGGGGCCGGTGCCGATCGGTGGTCAAAACATCAAAAGGGTACCGTGATAAATCTGGATATCGGGGGAGGGACTACCAATATTGCTGTCTTTCAGGATGGTCAGGTGATAGATACTGCCTGCCTGGATATTGGGGGAAGACTCATCCGCTTCCAGGAATACAGCACCCGGATCGCTTATGCTGCTCCAAAGCTGAAGCTGTTGGCAGCAGAGCTTGGGATTCACCTGGAGGAAGGGATGGAAATCTCCTTTGAGGAGCTTGAAAAAGTCACAGGGAGAATGGCCGGCATTCTGGAGGAAGTTTTGGGTCTGCGTCCAGCGACACCGATGCTTTCTGTAATGCTGACAGGAAAAGACTTAAAGAGAAACTATCCTATGGACAGTATCTCCTTTTCGGGAGGGGTTGCAGATTATGTATATGCCCACAAGCAGGAGGGTTTTTTCAAATATGGCGATATTGGAATCCTTCTGGGGAAAGCCATTGGAGAGTCATCGATGATGGACCGTTTTCAGGTGTATCAGCCCAGTGAAACCATCCGGGCTACTGTGGTGGGAGCTGGAGCTCATACCGTTGAAATCAGCGGCAGCACCATCACCTATACAGAGGATTTATTTCCTCTAAAAAATATCCCCATTTTAAAAATGCTGCTCAAAGAAGAGCAGCTGCAGGATAAGGATTTTTCAGAAAGGATTAAGCAAAAGGTTAAGTGGTTTGGATTGGAGAGAGAAATACAGCAGCTGGCATTGGCCATAAGGGGGGTGAAAAATCCGAGTTTTTTGCAGGTACAGCGCATAGCATCCAGTATCATAGCGGGAATGGATTCTCTCATAGAACAAAAGCTGCCCCTTGTGGTTGTGGTAGAGAATGACATGGCTAAGGTGCTGGGACAGACACTGCACAGACAGCTGGAGTATAAGAAAGAAGTGGTTTGCATCGACGGGGTCAGGGTAGACAACGGAGACTATATCGACATTGGAAGACCCCTTGCCAATGGCAGGGTTGTACCTGTTGTAATCAAAACATTGGTTTTTAATGCTGAATAGGAGAGGTGAGTAATGATGAGACTCAAAACCAAGCTTTTCGGTCATGTGTTTCAGTTTCAATCGGTAAAGGAGGTATTGGCCAAGGCCAACGAAGAAAAGTCGGGAGACAAGCTGGCAGGAATTGCTGCTGCCACCGTTACAGAAAGGATTGCAGCCAAAGAGGTATTAAGTAATTTAACCTTAGCAGATCTGCGGAATAACCCTGTGGTTCCCTATGAGGAAGATGAGGTAACAAGGGTGATTCAAGACAGTGTTAATGAAAGAATCTACAACGAGATTAAAAACTGGAGTGTGTCGGAGCTTCGGGAATGGATCCTAAGCGACAGCACTTCCTCAGAAGCCATCAAACGGGTCAGCAGGGGCCTAACCAGTGAGATGGTTGCTGCTGTAGCTAAGCTTATGTCCAACCTGGATCTCATTTATGGCGCAGGAAAAATCAGAATCAGCGCCCACTGCAATACTACTATTGGTCTTCCGGGAACCCTTTCTGCCAGGCTCCAGCCCAATCACCCCACCGATCATATCGAAGGAGTTATGGTATCGGTAATGGAGGGCTTAAGCTATGGTGTGGGGGATGCAGTCATTGGCCTTAATCCAGTAGAGGATACGGTAGACAATGTGGCAAAAATTCTGAAGACCTTTGATGAGTTTAAGAGAAAGTGGGAAATACCTACTCAGATTTGTGTTTTAGCCCACGTGACCACACAAATGGAGGCCATCCGAAGGGGTGCACCTACAGATTTGATATTCCAGAGTGTAGCCGGCTCACAAAAAGGAAATGAAGCCTTTGGCATCTCTGCTGCACTGTTGGATGAAGCGAGAGAATTGGCCTTGAAGGAAGGTACTGCAATGGGTCCAAATGTGATGTACTTTGAGACCGGTCAGGGCTCAGAATTATCCTCCGAAGCCCACCATGATGCAGACCAGGTGACCATGGAGGCAAGATGCTACGGATTCGCCAAGCGATACAGTCCTTTCCTGGTAAATACAGTGGTGGGATTCATCGGGCCGGAATATCTCTATGACAGCAAACAGGTTATCCGGGCAGGCTTAGAAGATCATTTCATGGGCAAGCTGACAGGAATCCCAATGGGTGTGGATGCCTGTTATACCAACCACATGCGTGCAGATCAAAATGACATTGAAAATCTCGCTGTGCTGTTGACCACTGCTGGCTGCAACTACTTCATGGGTATACCGGCAGGGGATGATGTCATGCTGAACTATCAGTGTACAGGATATCATGAAACCCAGACTTTAAGGGAGCTGTTAAAGCTCAAACCCATTGGAGAATTCGAGGGCTGGCTGGAGAAGATGGACTTGATGCATCAGGGAAAGATGACAGCCAGAGCAGGAGACGCCTCAATCTTTATGAAGTAGGGAGGTTCATCCATGAAACTGAAAACAAAGCTTTTTGGAAGTACCTATAGTTTTAAGGATGTAAAAGAGGTTCTAGGGAAGGCAAATGAAGAAAAATCCGGGGATCAGCTGCTGGGAATCGCAGCCGGTTCAGTATCTGAGCGGGTTGCCGCCAAAGTTGTACTCAGCGAATTAACCTTAGAAGAGCTTAGAAAAAACCCAGTGATTCCTTATGAAGCAGATGAAGTCACAAGGGTCATTGATGACCTTGTAAATGAATCCATCTATAAGGAAATCAAAAACTGGACTGTAGGCTATTTTCGTGAGTATATTTTGAATCATAAAACAACAGGGGCAGATATTTTAAGGGTAAGCAAAGCTCTGACAGGAGAAATGGTGGCTGCTGTAGCGAAGCTGATGTCCAATATGGATTTGGTCTATGGTGCCAGCAAAATCCGTGTTACAGGAAAGGCCAATTATGAAATCGGGAAACCGGGGACATTATCCTTTCGCTTGCAGCCCAACCACCCGACGGATAGTATAGACGGTATCCTGGCCTCGATGATGGAAGGACTATCCTATGGCTGCGGAGATGCCATCATTGGGATTAATCCGGTGGAGGACACGGTTGAGAATACAAAGCGGATTATGGACGCTATCCATGGTTTTATGGAAAAATGGCAGATTCCTACCCAAACCTGCGTGTTGTCCCATATATCCACCCAGATGCAGGCATTGCGGGAAGGAGCTCCAGTTTCAGTTTTCTTCCAGAGTGTAGCCGGTACGGAGGATGCCAATAAAGCCTTTGGTATTGACTATGTTTTAATTGACGAAGCTTTTCAACTGATTCAACGCCATGGAACAGCGCCGGGCCCCAATCTGATGTATTTTGAAACCGGTCAAGGCTCTGAAATGTCCCTTAACACCGACCACGGTGCCGATGAGATGACACTGGAAGCAAGAACCTATGGATTTGCAAAACGGTATAAGCCCTTCATGGTAAATAATGTTTCCGGGTTTATCGGGCCGGAGACTTTGTTCGATGGGAAACAGATTCTACGGGCCAATTTAGAAGATCATTTTATGGGGAAGCTGACGGGGCTCCCTATGGGGATGGCTCCCTGCTATACCAATCATGTGAATACAGACCAGAATGATCAGGAAACTGCCACCATGCTGCTGGCTATGGCAGGAGCAAACTACTACATGGGTGTACCGGTAGGGGACGACGTAATGCTCAGCTATCAGGATACCAGCTACCACGATGATGCTACCCTCAGAGAACTATTAAATCTGAAGCCCGCTGAGGAATTCTTTCAATGGCTGATGGCGATGGGCATCATGGATCAGCGGGGAAGACTTACAGACCGAGCGGGGGATGCTTCCCTATTCTTAAAATAATAAAGGGGTGAAATATATGATTTCTGAGAAAGACTTAAAGAAAGTCATTGAGCAAGTTTTATTAGAACTTGGAGCTTCCGGGGCGAAGGAGACCTGCAGTATATCAGAGGAAGCTGCAGAGCAGGTGCAGGCTATAGAAGAAGCACTGCCGGATATTACGGCAGTGGATTTGAAGAAGCAGGTACTGGTACCCCAGCCTGAGAATCTGGAAGGACTGCTGAAAATGAAAGAAACCACACCGGCGAGAATCGGGGTTTGGCGGGCAGGCCCAAGATACAAAACAGAGACACTGTTGCGGTTCAGAGCCGATCATGCAGTTGCCATGGATGCAGTATTTAGTGATGTATCGGAGGAGTTTTTACAGGAGATGAACCTGTTTCCCATCAAGACCAAGTGCAGAAACAAAGACGAGTATCTGACAAGACCAGACTTAGGGAGAAAATTTGAAGAAGAAGAACTGGAAGTGCTCCGCAAAAACTGTGTGAAAAAGCCTCAGGTACAGATCTATGTGTCCGACGGTCTCAGCTCTACAGCTATCGAAGCCAATATACGGGATATTCTTCCGGCTATTCAGCAGGGCCTGGAGGGCTACGGTGTGAAAATGGGAACCCCTTTCTTTGTGAAATACGGCAGAGTACCGGCTATGGATGTAATCTCAGAAACTCTGGAAGCAGAGGTAACCTGTGTATTGATCGGAGAGCGTCCCGGATTGGCTACTGGAGAAAGCATGAGTGCCTATATGGCCTACAAGGCAGAGGTAAATATGCCGGAGGCCAGAAGAACAGTAGTTTCCAATATTCATAAGGGGGGTACGCCAGCGGTTGAAGCCGGAGCCCATATTGCACATATTTTAAAGCTTATGCTGGACAAAAAAGCCAGCGGCCTAGATCTAAAACTATAAATTAGGTATGAAGTGGAGGGAGTATTATGAGAAATGATCCGATTCGTGCAAAGGTTCTAAGCGCAAAGCTGATTTCGAATGTGAGCCCAGATTTGGCAGCATCCTTTAACCTGCAGCCTCAGCACAGAGCCATAGGCTTGCTCACTACTGACATTGATGATGTATCCTACACTGCATTAGATGAAGCAACCAAGAAGGCAGATGTACAGGTGGTCTATGCCAAGTCCTTCTATGGCGGTGCCGCCAACGCCAACACAAAGCTGGCCGGTGAATTTATAGGCATCCTGGCAGGCCCTAATCCGGCAGAGGTTCGAAGCGGCCTAAACGCTGCCATAGAATTTATTGAAAATGAAGCCTGCTTCTATAGTGCCAATGACGAGGATACTATTGCCTATTACGCTCAGTGCATATCCAGAACCGGTTCCTATCTGTCTTCCGTAGCTGGGATCGAAGAAGGGGGAGCACTGGCCTACCTGATTGCTCCGCCCATGGAAGCGATGTATGCTTTAGATGCAGCATTGAAGGCCGCAGACGTGAAATTGGCCGCCTTTTATGGACCGCCTTCTGAGACCAACTTTGGCGGGGGATTGCTAACCGGCAGTCAATCAGCCTGTAAAGCAGCCTGTGATGCTTTTGCTTCAGCGGTTCAATTTGTAGCAGATAATCCTACCAAATTCTAATAAAGTACCCCGGACTGGGTGGTGAAAATGATGAAGGGTTACGCGCTGGGTTTGGTAGAGAGCCTGGGTTATGTGGGGGCTGTAGAGGCCGCAGATGTATGCATGAAGGCAGCAAATGTTTCTTTGATCGACTGTGAAATAGTGACCGGGGGCCTGGTGACCATTAAGATATCAGGGGAAGTTGGGGCTGTTAAAGCAGCCATCGATGCAGCGGAGGCGGCGGTCAGGAAAGTAGGAACACTTGTATCTACGCATGTAATCCCCAGACCATCTACAGAATTGTATAAAATACTGAACAGACAGGAGGAAAGTCCTGTTGATGCAATACAAAAACCGGAAGAATTGCAGGATAGGCAGGAGCAGGAAGAGGCACCGGTGGAAGCGGTACAGGGGTCGGGAAACACCGAGTATACAGGTAGTTCAACTGAATATGAGCAGAAGTCAGAAGAGGTTTTGAGAGCCATGAAGGTGGTAGAATTGCGAACCCTGGCCCGGCAAATTCCACATATGCCGATAGATCGAAATGATATTAAGTTCGCCAAAAAAGAAGAATTGATTGATGCCATATTATCCTGCTATAGAAAGGAGGAGTGCTAATGGAACAGCTTCGTGACAGAGACCTTCGATCCATACAGCAGGCCAGAGACTTAGTGTTGGCTTCTAAGGCTGCACAGAGAAGCTTTGCAGAATTTGATCAGGTGAGCATTGACAGGATTGTAGGTGCTATGGCTGCTGCTGCAGAAAAGGCCTCAGACAGACTGGCAAAAATGGCAGCAGAAGAAACGGGCTTTGGCAGATATGAAGATAAAATTATTAAAAACCTATTTGCCAGCAAGGCGGTTTATGAATATATCAAGGATATGAAAACCATCGGGATCATTCGGGAGGACAAAGAGGAGAAAATCGTAGAAATCGGATCACCCGTAGGGGTGATTGCAGCCATGATTCCCTCCACCAATCCTACCTCTACTACCATCTATAAGGCACTGATTGCCTTAAAAGCAGGGAATGGAATTGTATTTAGCCCCCATCCTGCAGCTGTAAAGTGTACCATGGAGGCAGCGGCTTTACTCCATGAGGCAGCGCTACAGGCTGGCGCGCCGGAAGGATTGATCGGATGCATGGATCTGCCTACTATGGAGGGAAGCAGAGAGTTGATGGCCCATCAGGACGTGGCTTTAATACTGGCTACAGGTGGTTCTGCCTTGGTAAAAGCCGCTTATAGTTCCGGGACCCCTGCATTAGGGGTTGGACCGGGGAACGTACCCGCTTACATTGAGGGCTCTGCAGACATCCCCATGGCAGTAAAACGAATTTTTGAAAGTAAAACCTTTGACAATGGAACCATCTGTGCATCGGAGCAGGCGGTCATCACCGAGAAGGGGATCGAGGAGCGAGTACGGGAAGAAATCATAAAGCAGGGAGGCTATTTTCTGCGGGGAGAAGAGATTTCGAGGGTAGCTGCTGTGATTCAGAAGCCCGGCGGCGGCCTAAATTCCAAAATCGTAGGCCAGTCGGCAAAGACTATAGCAGCTATGGCAGGAATCAGCGTACCGGAGGAAACCCGGGTATTGCTCTGTGAGCAAAAAGGTGTGGGAAAGGACTATCCTTTCTCTATGGAAAAACTCTCGCCTATCCTGGCCTTTTATGTAGAGGAGGATTGGCATAGGGCCTGTGAGCGGTGTATTGAGCTCTTAAACTATGGGGGGTTGGGCCATTCCCTTGTGATTCATTCTAATAACGAAGCCATCATCAGAGAATTTGCACTAAAAAAGCCGGTCTATAGGATTTTGGTGAACACTTCCTCCTCCCACGGAGCCATAGGTGCTACCACCAGCTTAGCTCCGTCTTTGACGCTGGGCTGCGGTACCATTGGCGGCAGTGCTACTTCAGACAATGTAAGCCCTATGCACTTGATTAACAAAAAAAGGATGGTATACGGGATCAGAGAGGTCGAAGACCTAAAATCCAAAGCCAAGGGTTTGGATGAGAGGGACCTGGAATATATCACCAGGCTTGTCTTGGAACAACTAAAAAAAATGTAAAAGGAGGCAGTTCAAATGGCAAATATGAATGCATTAGGTATGATTGAAACGAAAGGTCTAGTAGGCTCCATTGAGGCAGCAGATGCAATGGTAAAGGCAGCCAACGTTACACTGCTTGGAAAGGTGCATGTAGGCGGGGGCTTGGTAACCGTCATGGTAAGAGGAGACGTAGGGGCAGTAAAGGCTGCTACCGATGCAGGGGCAGCAGCAGCGGAAAGAGTTGGAGAGCTGGTTTCGGTGCACGTAATTCCAAGACCTCACAATGAGGTAGAAGTAATCCTGCCGAAGGTTGAAGGGTAGCTCTCATCCCGGGCTAGTATTCGCCCGGGAGCCAAACCTTCTGAAAAGGAAGTGATGAAATGAGCGTATTAACAGAATCTGCTTTGAGGAGCCAGCTGAAACATCAAAAAACAGATCGTTATGTAGTGAGTCCCGATATATTGATTACCCCCTCCGCACGCCAATATCTGAAGGATAAAAACATTGAACTGGTGGTAGAAGCTGCATCAAAGGAAGGGATCCAAGAACATCAGCAAAGGCAGGAAGTGGAGAAGGGATTTCAACCTAAGTATATCTGTGGCACTACAGGAGGCTACTTTGAAAAAAAACCGGAGTATATGACGCAGCTTTACGGCAATAAGCTGGTATATAAGGATCATCCGCGTATTATCTTAAGGGGCAGGCTGGACAGCCTGCAGTCCAAAACATTAGAGCTTCAGTGCCTGGCCCATAAGAGTAAGGTCGATCAGCTCCGCAAAGATCTGGAGGAGGTACTGCAGCTGCTGCGAAACATTTTGCGGGCAGAGGTTTTAGAAGAGGCTCTGCCAACAGTTTCCCTTTTTGGCTATCAGGAGGATATGCTGAGAGAAATTTCTCATCATCCCCAGAAGTTCTTTGACTTTGGACATATCGTGCCCAGATATGATATGGGAGAATTGGTGATTGGCCTCAACAGCCTGCGGAGCGCGGTACGGGAGGTAGAGCTGGCAGCCATTCAGGCTTTTAAAAAAGAAGAAACTGTAGAGAGGCAGGATATTCTTCAGGCATTAAACCGACTGAGCAGCGGGGTGTACATCCTGATGTGCCGATGTGTCGGCGGCTTTTATAAATAGGGGGATCGCTTCATGGATGAAAGAAAAATGCGGATGATTATTGAAAAGGTAATAGAAAAAATGGAAGAGCAGAGCAGTATTCCGGTAGAGGCCTCGGGAAGACATGTACATTTAAGCAAAGAACATGTGCGGCAGCTCTTTGGCGATGATCGTCATTTAAGTATCAAAAAAGAGCTGTCGCAGCCAAAACAAGTTCAATATAACCAACGGGTGACCCTGATAGGACCCAAAGGAATTATTCAAGGAGTGACCCTGTTAGGGCCGGCTAGAGGAAATACACAGATTGAATTGACGAAAACCGATGCCCTGAAGCTGGGAATCGATCCGCCGGTCCGTGAATCCGGAGATTTACAGGGGAGTGCTTCTTTATGGATTGCTGGGGAAAGAGGAGTTGTTTTAGCAGAAGAAAGCACCATCCTTGCCAAGAGGCATATCCATATGGAGCCGGCAGATGCCCAGCGCCTTCAGGTAGAGGATCGACAAAAAGTAGCGGTCAGAATCATGACCAACCGGCCTGTGATCTTTGAGGATGTTACAGTACGAGTACATGAGAACTATCGGCTGAGTATGCACATTGACTATGACGAGGCAAATGCATGCAATTATGTACCGGGAACCCGGGGAAAAATTATTTCAATAGATTAGGAAGTGTTGATAGATAAGGATGTGAGTCCTATGGAGCTTGCGAAATTGATAGAAAGAATTACTACAGAAGTATTAAAGCAGTTAAAAGAGGAAAAAGAAGGGCTGCGTACGAAAAAAAGGATTCTGTTATGGACAGAAAGACTGGAGGTCAAGGAGCAGGCAGCTGAAAAATTAAAGCTTCCATTGGAACTGTTGGAGGATCGGATACAGTTTAAGGGGCTGGAGGATTTAGAAACCTATGATGCAATCATCCTTCCGAAGCTTGAAGCTGGGGAAATGGTGCATATTGCTTTAGGGATACAGTTGGGGGAAACGGAGGCTTTGGCGGCTAAGGCACTGCTGCTGGGTAAGCGGATTTATGTGCTGCAGGAAGGCCTGGTCTTTAAGGCGCATAAGGCAACTACAGCACCAGGCTACTATAAGCTGCTTCAGGATTATGAGGAGAGACTGGGAGCCTACGGCATTTCTGTAGTTTCCTGGGAGGGACTGCAGCTGGATGCTAAGAGTAGCCAATGTGCTGTACAGGCGACCCGGGAAAAAGCATTGGATTTAAAAGAGCGCCTCATCACAGAGTCTCGCATAGCAGAGCTTTTTTCCATGGGTTATCGGGAGATTCGGGTTACAAAAAATGCCATGATCACTCCCCTGGCAGTGGACTTTATAAAATCAAAGCAATTAAAAATCCTTCGGGGAATGGAAGGATTGGAGAAAGGAAGCGGCCTATGATTATCGGAAAAGTCATCGGAAATGTTTGGGCAACCCGAAAAGAAGAAGCTTTGAGAGGATTGAAGTTTCTTGTCGTTCAACCGCTGGACCGCTTCGGGAGCGATGGAGGCAGTACCCTGGTTGCGGTGGATATGATCGGAGCCGGTGTAGGGGAGCGGGTGCTGGTGGTTCAAGGCAGTTCAGCAAGAAGGATAGAAGGTAAGGCAGAAGTACCGGTGGATGCTGCAGTTGTAGGAATTATTGACTCGGTGGAAATAGAATCACAGTAAAGGGAAGGAAGGTGCCCCGATGAACTTGTTGGAAAAAATCAAGGATGCAGGTGTTATTGGTGCAGGCGGCGCCGGTTTCCCTACCCACATCAAGCTGAAGTGTAAGGTAGAGGTACTGATTATAAACGGTGCTGAATGTGAACCCCTCCTGAAGACGGATCAGTATCTGATGCGGGAAAGAACGGAAGAGCTGGTTGAGGCTATTGAAATGGCAGGGAAAGAAGTCGGTGCAGAAAAGATCTATCTGGCAGTCAAGAAAAAATATGGAAAAGAGATTGAGGCATTGAAGAGTACCATAGCAAGGAGAGACAGTCCAATCCAGTTGTTTTTTCTGGATAATTTCTTTCCGGCAGGAGATGAGCAGGTATTGGTTTATGAGGTTACAGGGCGCACAGTTCCCCCGGGAGGTATTCCGCTGCAAAGTAAGGCATTAGTATCCAATGTAGGGACGATGATCAACATCTATGAAGCTCTGCAGGGAAAGCCTGTGACCCATAAATACATAGCTGTCTTAGGAGAAGTAAAGGACCCAAAGCTTCTGAAGGTACCGGTAGGAACCTCAGCAGCCCGCTGTATAGCAGCAGCGGGGGGACCCCTGACAGAGGATTATTGTGTCATCATGGGAGGGCCAATGATGGGGCAAATCATCGATGATGTGGATATTCACCATAAGGTGATTAAGAAAACCGACAGTGCATTGATTGTGTTGGACAAAGATCACTATATCGTGAAAAGAAACAGGACCCCAATGGCCCACATCATCAATCAGAGCAAATCTGCCTGTATCCAATGCCGCTTCTGCACGGATCTATGTCCACGATATCTGATCGGTCATCCCCTACGGCCTCACAAAATCATGGGTGCCATTGCAACCAAAACCATAGAGGATGAAGCTTTTCGTGAAGCATTGATCTGCTGTGACTGCGGCATCTGTGAACTATACGCCTGTCCTATGGGTTTATCTCCAAGACTGGTCAATGGCTATCTCAAGGGAGAACTTCGAAAACGGGGGATTGCCTTTCACTCTCCCGGCACGGCGGTTATACCCAGCGAATCAAGAGATTATAGGAAAATCCCCGTAAATCGCTTAATTGCCAGAATTGGTCTGGAGAAGTATACCTATCAGATGGTAGATAGTGTGGAGGAAATACAGGCGGATCAGGTTTCTATTCCACTGCGGCAGCATATTGGTGTGGCTGCAGAGGCAATGGTTGCTGTGGGAGATTGGGTAGAAAGAGGGCAATGCATTGGGAAAATAGAGGACGGCAAGCTGGGAGCCAATATCCATGCCAGCATAGGGGGACGTGTTACGGCAGTAGGTCAGGCAATTGATATTAAACAGGAAGAGGGGGTGATGGAATGATCAGAACAATAGGCATGATTGAACTGAATAGTATCGCCAAGGGTATAGAGGCAACGGATTTTATGATCAAGGCAGCGGCAGTGGAGCTACTGTTTTCGAAGGCTATTTGTCCGGGGAAGTTCATTATTCTCATTACGGGGGATGTGGCAGCAGTAGAGGCTGCCATGGATATCGGCCTTTCCAATGGCGGGGTTTTTGTGGTAGATCATTTGATGCTGCCCAGAATACACCCCCAGGTTATCTATGCAATCAATGCAACCACTGCTGTAGAGCAGATGAATGCCCTGGGGGTGATGGAGTTTTTCAGTGTGGCGGCTGCAGTGACTGCTGCGGATATTGCCGTAAAAACGGCCCAGGTAGAACTAATTGAAATTCGGTTGGGGGTAGGGATCGGCGGTAAGTCCTTTGTGACCTTGACAGGAGACGTCAGTGCTGTGACAGAGGCGGTAGAAGGCGGCGTAAGATTCGCCCAGGAACAGGGCATGCTGATATATCGTGCAGTGATTCCATCCCCACGGAAGGAGCTATTTCAGAGCCTACTTTAAAACAAAGGGGTGAGTACATGGGCAAGAAACTAATCACATTAAGGGAAATCAATAGAATGTATGCAGAGGGAATTCGTGAGCTCTATGTAAATGATAAGGTGATCATTACGCCAGGAGCCCGGGATTTCGCTCACGATAAGGGATTTCGGGTTATCTATGGCGTTGGGGAGGATGCGCCTAAAGAGGACGTGAAAAGCAAAATTGACTTGCTTTTACAACAGCAATATCAGGTTCTCGACCAGGAACTGAGAAGGCTTTTGGTTGAGAAAATATTAGAAAAATTAAAGAATCATTCATAAGGAGGAGATTGTATGGCAATTGCAAATGCATTGGGAATGATTGAAACGAAAGGCTTGGTAGGTGCTATCGAGGCAGCAGATGCCATGGTAAAGGCAGCCAATGTGACTTTGGTAGGCAAGGAGCATGTGGGGGGCGGACTGGTGACCGTTATGGTTAGAGGAGATGTAGGGGCCGTAAAGGCTGCTACCGATGCAGGTGCAGCAGCAGCGGAGCGTGTAGGGCAGTTAATCTCTGTACATGTGATCCCAAGACCTCATGGAGAGGTAGATACCATCCTGCTAAAAACCAAGTAAGGAATATTTGTTTAGATAGGTCAGTAAGAAGAAGGGGGAGTTGAAATGAGTATCAATGAGATTATTGTCTACATTATGGTGGGCTTTATGGTCCTCGGTGCACTGGATAAGATTATCGGGAACAAATATGGGTTAGGAGAGAAATTTGATGAAGGCTTTATGGCCATGGGTTCTTTGGCCATTGCCATGGTAGGGGTTGTATCCTTAGCACCTGTATTGGCAAATCTGTTAAAGCCAATTATTGTACCGGTATACACTGCTTTAGGTGCAGACCCGGCGATGTTTGCCACCACACTGCTGGCCAATGACATGGGCGGTTATCCGCTGGCGATGGAATTGGCACAGACCCAGGAAGCAGGATTGTTTGCAGGTCTAATCCTTGGAGCCATGATGGGTCCTACCATCGTATTCTCCATTCCTGTTGCACTGGGAATTATTGAAAAAGAAGATCACAAATATCTGGCAAAAGGAATTTTGGCCGGTATGATTACGATCCCCATCGGATGCTTGGCCGGTGGTTTAGTAGCAGGCTTTGATTTTGGCATGATTATTCGGAATCTAATTCCCATTATCATCGTAGCCCTATTGATTGCCCTTGGATTGTGGAAGATACCCGATAAAATGATTAAAGGATTTACTAACTTCGGTAAAGGTGTAGTCGTGGTGATTACTATAGGAACCGCAGCCATCGTAGTGGAAACCCTAACAGGTATTGTAGTGATTCCCGGTATGGCACCGGTTTGGGATGGGATTGAAATCGTTGGTGCCATCGCCATCATGTTGATCGGCGCATTCCCTATGGTATTCTTCATCACCAAGGTATTCCAAAAGCCTTTGATGCAAATGGGTAAGCTATTGGGAATGGGAGATGTGGCTGCAGCAGGTATGGTTGCGACTTTGGCCAACAATATTCCGATGTTTGGGTTAATGAAGGATATGGATGAACGTGGAAAGGTACTCAATGTAGCCTTTGCCGTCAGTGCAGCCTTTGTATTCGGTGACCACCTGGGCTTTACTGCAGGGGTAAACCGAGACATGATCTTCCCCATGGTGGTAGGAAAGCTGGTAGCCGGTGTGACCGCCGTAGCTTTGGCATCCATGATTACACCGAAGAACCCGGTGACAGAGAAAGAAGAGGCATAGTGGGGGGATGAATATGGAAACCTTTGATGCAGGGTTGATAGAAGAAATCGTCCGCAGAATATTGGAAGAGAAAATGAAAAACACTGCTTTACAGAAATTTGATAAGGCAGCAGATGAAAGCGGAGTCCTTCTCGTAAAGGGCAGTACTGTTAGATGCAATCCCTTCGATACGGGCAAGGCGGAAGACAAGGTGTTCCTAAGAGATATATTCACTTTGGAGGAGAGTCCAAGAATGGCCTGCGGTTTCATGGAAATGGAGGCCTCTGAATTTGACTGGACCCTTGTGTATGATGAGATTGATTATATTATCGAGGGGACTCTGGAAATTACTATTGACGGAAGGAAAATGACCGGAAAAGCCGGAGATGTGTTTTTGATTCCAAAGGATACTACCATCAAGTTTGGCTGTCCTGATAAGGTAAGGTTTCTTTATGTAACCTATCCTGCCAATTGGGAGCAGCTGGTGAAGGAAAGAGGATAGATAGATTCTGCATTGACAATTTCTGGGGTAGATATTATACTATAAATGAAAAACATAATAAAGCAAGTACTTAGGTGCCCTTCGGGGAGAATAGGGAATGAAGTGAAAATCTTCAGCGAACCCGTCACTGTGATGAGGAGCTGCTGTCAATACCACCGGAATGCCGGGAAGGGACAGTAAGTGTTGAATCGAGCCAGGAGACCTGCCTAAATGTGCTGCATCATGAATGATGGTAAAGTTCATGGTCTATTTGGATTACAGATAGGCTGTGGACTTTTTTTATTGTCTAGGAAAGTATAAATTTGCTGGAGCTTCAGTAAAAGTAATTTCAAGGCTTAAAGCATTTTATAACATTTTAAGACAATAAAAAAGCTGGGGTTGCAGGGGATGAAATCCCCTGCCCCAGTAAGAGGGGTGCTCAGACTGCCTTGCAGTCGTCGAAGGGGAACTAGGTTCCCCTAGCGAAGCACATCTAGTGGGCCTTTTTTATTTTTAAAACAAGGAGGAAGAAAAAATGCGTTCAAAAACTTTTAGACTTACCTTAATGGGGATGTTTGTTGCACTTAGCTTTGTGGGTTCCTACATAAAAATTCCCAGTCCTTTCCAGAGCATTGCCCTAGATTCTATGCCTGCTTTTTTAGCTGGCTTAATGCTGGGAGGCATAGAAGGAGCCGTTATTGGATTCTTAGGACATATGCTGACAGCTGCTAATGCAGGTTTTTACCTGACTCTGCCGATCCACTTACTGGTAGCAGTGATCATGGCCATCACGATTTATGCTTACCATTGGACCTATAAGAAGGCCAATTTAATTGTTGCAGGTATTGCAGGGATTGTACTAAATGGAGTTGGTGCACCTTTAGTACTGGCTCTTATGCCGCAGTTTGGCTGGGGATTTTTCATAGGGATTGCACCCTTTTTGATCTTAGCCAGTGCCGTAAATGTGGGCATATCCTTAGTAGTGTTTACTGCAGTTAAAAAGACCAAGTTTGTACAAAGTGCAGGATTGGACTATGGAAAGTAAGCATCGGGATGCAAGCTTAATTCCCCTTGAAGGAGAGCAGGTCATGGTGATTGCCTGTGATTCCTGCGGGGCATTTGGCAGCAAGTCGGGGGACCAGGTTAAGGTACCGCCGCAAATCGTAGGAAAATATACAGCGAGAGTAGCTATGATGGAGGTTCTGGCCCTTGGGGCGAAACCCATCGCTATGACCGTGAACATCTGCAATGAGCCTAGTCCTACGGGAGAAGGGATCATGGAGGGAATTAAGGAGGAACTGGAAGCGTGGCAGTTAGTCCTTCCCATTACGATCAGCACGGAGAAGAACATGCCTACAACGATGACCGCCATAGGGGTAACCCTTATGGGAATTGCTGAAAAGTCGGAACTTCTCCTTGGAAAGGTATCCTCAGGGGATTTGGTATATAGTGTAGGATTGCCAAAGGTAGGAGATGCTGTGGTTACTGATCAAGGTGAAATCGCCGATGCCACGGTAATGAAACAACTGCTTCATATGGGAGGAATTAAGGAAATTGTTCCGGTAGGATCTTCTGGGATTAAAGGGGAGTTGAATAAGCTGGCAGAAAGCTACCAGCTTAAGTTTGAAGTATTGAACAATGAAAGATTGGATTTGGAAAAGTCTGCAGGGCCTTGCACAGTAATCCTTGTGATTACCGATAAAGTGCTTCCCAATGTTTTTGAGGTTCCCTGCAACTTTATCGGCAAAATGGAATAGTTCCCAGAACCGGGTACTATTCCATTTTTGTTCAAATGTGATAAATATCGGAGAATTCTATATGAATTTTTTCTACGTTGCTGCGGCTTTCATCAGGGATGTAGTATAGAGGCTGTTCTTCTAATAGCATTACGGGAAGATTGATAATAAAGATACTTCCTTTTCCAACTTCACTCTGAAGGGTAATGGTACCCTGATGCATCTCCACCAATGATTTGACTAGGGATAGGCCGATACCGCTTCCTTCATGATTTCTTGTAAGGAGAGGGTCAACCTGACGGAAACGTTCAAAAATAACGGATTGTTTCTCTTCCGGGATTCCAATGCCTGTATCTTGAACTACAACTTCTACCTGTGTACCATGGTCAATGAAGTTAACGGAAATGGTGCCTCCTGGGTTTGTAAATTTAATAGCATTGGACAGTAGATTTAGAATAATCCTCTCTATCTTATCAGGGTCACAGGACATCTCTTTTTGTTCGGTAGTGCTGGAAAAAGTAAAGGTTATTTCTTTATTCTGTACATAGTCCGCCACAGATAAAGTAATCTCTTTGAGCAAGGATACCATATCACAGTTACATCGATGGATTTGAAAATAACCGGAATCTATTTTTGTGATATCCAACAGATTATTGATTAATCTTAGAAGCCGATAGCAGTTTTGTTTCAGAATATTTTTATAGCGGATAATAGGATGCAGATCCGGAAGAATGCTGGCAGATTTAAGATGCAGATCGCAAAGTTGGAGGGTGCCTAATATCACGTTGAGTGGGGTTTTGAATTCATGGGATATGTTGGAGAAAAACTCTGTTTTCAACCGGTCATATTCTCGGGCTTCTTGCAGCAGCTTTAGATTGGATGCTGCTTTTTTCCTCTCCTCTTCAACCTTTTTACGAGAGGATAAATCTCTGCAGATATGCTGAATGGCCGGCCTGTCATTATAAACGAATGGAATCGATGCCATCTCTATGTCTAAAACTTCCCCATCATGACGAGTAAATTGAAAGGCTTCAAAACAGGATGGTCCGCCATCTTTAAAAATGCCATTGATTTGCTCTACAAAACGGTCCCGCTGGTCATTTGCCAGTGTTAGGAAGTCAGCAGCAGGCCTGCCCAATATTTCTTCAATTGAATCTGCCCCTAGCATAGGGACAGTAGCTGGATTGGCAAAAACAATCTTATAATCCTGTTCTACGGTAATCATATCAGGGGATAAGTCAACAAGGCTGCGATAGCGCTGCTCACTTTCTAACAATGCTGCTTCAACCCGCTTCCGGTCTGATAAGTCTCTTGTGATTGTAAGCGCATACTTTTTGCCTTGAAGCATGTATAAGTGTGCATTTATTTCAACAGGAATTAAATGATTTTCCTTACTGATCAGGGTACTTTCAAAGGTTGAAAAACCTATCTTAAGCACATCTTCTACAGCCATACGAATTTTAGATGAATCAACGGCTATCAAATAGGGTGATATCTCCAGTAATTCTTCTCTAGTATATCCCAGCAGCTTACAGGCAAAGTCATTGACCTCGTGAAATACCAATTCTTGACCATCGACCAATTCTATAATAGCGATGGCGTCATAGGCCCCATTAAAGAGCTGACGATATTTATACTCACTTTCTGATAAAGCTACCTCCGAAAGAATCCGCTCCGTAATATCAATAGTGATGGTCATAACCCCTTCAGAAACAGGATAGATGCGGATCTCAAGCCATCTTTTTTCTTTTTCTCCATAGGGCAATGACTCTACCAGCACATCGGCCTCCCTGGTCTGCATAACATTATGGAGGGCTTCATACATTTTAGTTTCTTGGAAGCATGGAAAGTACTCCAGGATATTGAGTCCAATAAAATCTTCCCTGGGTGCCTTAAAAATTGACTGACAGGCGGTTTCATTTGCCAGCAGTATTTTCCAATCGTGACTAATGACAATCACGGTATCGGCAATGGATTCCAGAAGCAGCTTATGTTTTCTTTTTGCTTCAAAGAGGGTACGGATTAATTCTATATTTTCATGATCCCTATCATTTAATTTTTTTGCAAGTCCTCTGTAGCGGCAGAGCATGACGGCAAAAACCAATAAAAGGACTGCTATCGCAGAATTGATTATTTTAAGGTCGTTAATACCTATTGCATAGACAAGGTTTACGAAGAAAGCGGATAAATCAAGTGAATAGAAGATGGAGAATAAGGCGATAGAAAACAAAAATATAGCAAATCCGGATGTCCATACAGATTTCTTACGTCCCCTGCTCCCTAGGGTGGGAGCATTGGCTCGTGTTATATTTTCCATATAAGTTAACGACCTTTCCTGTAAAAAATTATAAAATCCTTCTTATAACAAAATCAATGCCTGTGTTTAATTTCTCAACAGAACCTTAAAATCCTCCATGGATTTGCAGGTTTTGATCGACAAATTCATATAAAAAACAACAAAAACATTGTTAACGAATAAGGTTAACCAAAATAACAAATAATGTTGACAAAAATACAAAACCAATATATGATAAAAAAGTAACCTACATAATGAAAGGAAGATATGAAATGAAACTGAAAACAAGAGATATGATTTTAGTAGGATTGTTTGCTGCACTTACAGCAATCGGTGCATTTTTAAAAATCCCAACGCCCATAGTACCCTTTACACTGCAGTTTTTGTTTTGTGCTTTTGCCGGTGTATTTTTAGGATCTAAACTAGGACTTTATTCACAGCTGCTTTATGTTGGAATCGGCTTGGCCGGTATTCCTATTTTTACAAAGGGCGGCGGAATCTCATATATTTTTCAACCGACTTTTGGCTACTTAATAGGTTTTATCCTATGTGCTTATATCGTGGGTAAGATGACAGAAAACCTTAGAGAAATAAAGTTTATGAATGTTTTTTTGCCGGTAGTGACCGGTTTAGCAGCAGTATATGCGGTAGGAGTGCCTTATCTGTATGTGATTATTAATCAGTATATAGGAAAAGAAATGTCCTTTATGGCTGCAGTTAAGGTTGGATTGGTACCCTATGTAGTTCAGGATGTTTTATTAAGTGCATTGGTTGCATTTACTGCAACAAAGGTGGTGCCTACATTGAGAAGAGCAGGATACGTGGGAATAAGACAAAACTAGGAGCGAAGGCTGATGAAAAAGTATATTGAGAATATAAAGGAAAAAATTCTAGCAGGCGGAGCCATCACCTATGAGGAAGCCCTCGAGCTAATGGAAATTGATGAGCAGGATGAAGAGCTGTTGGCATGTTTCTACAATGCAGCCAATGAAATAAGAAAGAAGTACGCCGGAAATAAAGTTGATTTATGTACTATCATGAATGCCAAATCCGGCAGATGTTCTGAGGACTGTAAGTATTGTGCACAATCTGTACATTACACTACGGGCGTAGATGAATATGACCTGCTGGATTACGATAAGGTCTTAGCGAGAGCACTAGAGATGGAAAAGGAAGGTGCCCATCGTTTTTCTTTGGTAACTAGCGGAAGAGGTGTAGATGGGGAAGATTTTGAAAAACTTTTAGAAATCTATAGTAAATTGAAACAGGATACGAACCTGAAAATTTGCGCTTCCCATGGGATCATTTCTTATGAACAGGCCATGAAACTGAAGGCAGCAGGTGTAAGTATGTACCACCATAATGTAGAAACCAGCAGTGCTTATTACGGGGAGATCTGTACAACCCACAGCTATCAGGACCGGATCGACACCATACAAAATGTGCAAAGGGCGGGAATGGAACTTTGCTGCGGCGGAATCATCGGCATGGGAGAAAGTGTAGAGGACCGTGTGAAAATGGCCTTCGAAATTAAGGAATTGGGAGTCAAATCCATCCCTGTAAATATATTGAACCCGATTAAAGGAACTCCTCTGGAAGATACAGAAACCATGATACCGATGGAAGCATTAAAGACCATGGTTTTATATCGTTTTGTTATTCCAGACTGCTATATCCGCTATGCCGGCGGAAGAATGCTACTGGGAGATTTGCAGGAGGTAGGCTTCAGAGCCGGTGTAAATGCTGCTTTAGTAGGGAATTATCTTACTACCATCGGCAGTAAAATAGAAGACGATATTCGAATGATTCGATGTGAAGGATTAGAAGTATAAAAAGCCCCTCGCATATGGTTATGCAGCTTATACACAGCAAACCATATGCTTATTTTTTAGGAGGGATTCTATCTGAAAGGAAGCGTATACATATGACGAAAGGAACTTTTATTTTAGGAACCGACACGGATGTAGGAAAGACCGTAGTCACTGCCGGGCTGGTATATGTATTAAGGTCACAGGGATATAATGCCTGCAGCTTCAAATCTATTCAAAGCGGCGGAATTGAGAAAAATGGAAGCTTGATCTCTGCTGATACCCACTTTGTAAAAAAAGCAGCAGATTTACAGGAGGAAGACAGCTTGCTGAATCCCTATTGTTTAAAAACGCCCGTATCACCCCATCTTGCAGCAAGGCTTGAAGGGATAGAGATAAAAAAAGAAAGAATATTTAGTGCATATAATACACTAAGCCGCAAATATGATTATATCATTGCAGAAGGAAGCGGAGGCTTGATGGTGCCAATGCTGGACAAGGACTATATGCTCTACCATATGATTCAGGAGCTGCAACTTCCCGTGGTGGTGGTAGCAAAGGCTGGAGTGGGGACGATTAACCATACCTGTTTAACCGTCCAAGCAGCCCGACACTTCTGTATAGAAGTGAAGGGAATCATTATCAATGGCTACAGCGGAACGATAGCAGAGAGAGATAATGTAGACATCATTCAAAGCCTTACGGGAGTACCGGTACTGGCGGTGATCAGGAGACTAGAGGGCCTGGATGTAGAAGCCGGACGCATGGGAGGATTGCAAGAGGAATTTAGAGAAAAAATACCCGTAGAAGGTCTCCTAAAAATGATGGCGGAAGCAAAGGAAGTGAACAGCCATGCGTGATTTGCAGAAAAAGGACTTGCAGTATATTTGGCATCCCTGCTCTCAGATGAAGGATTATGAGGCTTTTCCCCCTATTGTGATTGACCGGGGAGAAGGGGCCTATCTATATGATATGGATGGAAAAAGCTATTTGGATGCAGTGTCTTCCTGGTGGGTCAATTTATTTGGACACAGCAATAAAAAAATTAACCGCGCCATAGCAGAGCAGGTGGACAAGCTTGAGCATGTAATTTTTGCAAACTTCTCCCATCGGCCAGCAATCGAACTGGCTGAGCAAATCGTAAAAATTACACCAGAGGGACTGAATAAGGTTTTCTTTGCAGATAACGGCTCTTCAGCAGTAGAGGTGGCTCTAAAGCTCAGCTTCCAGTATTATCAGCAGATTGGAAAAACAAAAAAGACACGGTTTGTAGCCATATCGGAAAGCTATCATGGAGAAACCCTGGGGGCTTTGTCCGTGGGAGATATTGATTTATACAACGAGATCTATAAGCCCCTACTGTTACAAACTCTCAAAGCGGAGGGGCCTGACTGTTATCGCTGCAAATATGGAAAAACTCGTGAAACCTGCAATGCAGAATGCTTTGAATCAATGAAAGCCACTGTTGAAACCCATCATGAAGAGATTGCCGGAATTATCATTGAACCCATGATTCAAGGAGCGGCGGGTATGAAAATTTATTCGCCGGTTTACCTGAAAAAGCTTCGGGAATTATGCACCCAATATGATGTGCATATGATCGCCGACGAAATCGCCGTCGGCTTTGGAAGAACGGGCAAAATGTTTGCCTGCGAACATGCAGGGGTTTCACCGGATATTATGACTTTATCAAAGGGGCTGACTGCAGGGTATATTCCCTTATCCCTGACCCTTATGACAGATACAATCTACGAAGCCTTCTATGACGATTATCTAAGCCTAAAGGCTTTCATGCACAGCCACAGCTATACAGGCAACCCTATAGGCTGTGCTGTCGCCTGTGCATCTCTGAAAATCTTTGAAGAGGAAAGGGTTTTAGAAAATAATCTAGCCAAGTCTGCTCTTATCCGTGAGAAAGCCGAAAAGCTTTTAAAATACCCTAATGTAGGGGAATTCAGACAGCTGGGGATGGTGGGAGCTATTGAACTGGTAGAAGACAAGGCGATGAAAAGAGGGTTTGATTGGCAGAAAAGAATAGGCTATCAGCTCTACAAAATGGCATTAAAGGAAGGGGTTTTGCTGAGACCTCTGGGTAATGTCATCTACTTTATGCCTCCTTATGTAGTAGAAGAGAAGGATATTGATCTGATGATCGGAACTACTGAAAAAGTGATCAGGGAATTCTTCAGAGCTTATTAGCATATAGAAACCTCTAAAGATATTCTATTTATAAAAAATACCAGGCATGGAATCAAAATGCGTTCCATGCCTGATCATATTATCCCTATACCCCTTTGAACTTAAAACAAAATGAATATATCCTAAATACTTTTAGTCTAGGATTCTTTTCTCGAGAATCTGATTCATGCTAAAGTTTTCAATCTGCAGATAATATTTTGCGCAGTCAATTAAGGATTTCATCGGTACAAGCCCAATGACTTCACTGCCGATGACAGGAACGCCGTAACGTTTTGCTTCCATTTTGATCATTTCAAAGGCTGCATAAACAGCAGTTTTCTCATAATTAACAAGATTCATAGATACCTGGACGATATTTCTTTTCTCAAGTTTGCCCCCCATGGCTTTTACGTATCGAAGGCCTCCGCTTAAAATTTCATTTAACTATTTTAATAAATTTATGAACCATACGATATTTGGCAGGGCAATTAAGTCAATCAGGAATGCCCCCACCAGCGGTACAATCATAAAAGCTCTAGGAGATGGCCCATACTTTTCTGTTACAGCGCCCATGTTGGCGATGGCATTTGGAGTAGCGCCTAAGCCGTGGCCAGCCATGCCCGCAGACATGATGGCAGCATCAAAGTTTTTACCCAAGAGCCTAAAGCAGATAAATATGGTAAATAGTATCATAAATGCTACCTGGGCTACTAGAATGACAAACATTGGGATAGCGAGGCCCAACAGCTCCCACAGTTTTAGCGTCATTAGTGCCATCGATAGGAAAATACCAAGGGATACATTTCCAATTAGATCAATGGTATATTGGTCCAGGTGAACAAGATGAATTCTATCGTTTAGGTTTCTAAATAGTACAGCCACAAACATAGCCCCCACATAGCCAGGAAGAACCTGACCTGTTACCTTCGCAAACCATCCGGCAGCCATGGCGCCAATGGTCATACAAACGGTGATTACAGCCATATGAATCATCATGGAATGGGAAGTTATTTTCGAAGTTTCCAAAGTTCCTGCGATTTGCTCAAATGTTTCAATGTTTTCCATGTCGGCGGTATCTGGTTTCAGCTGATGCTTATCGATTAGATAGCGGGCTATAGGACCACCGATAAGACCGCCTGAAATTAAACCAAAGGTAGCAGCTGCAACTGCCACAGTAGTTGCTCCTTGAACGCCTAGTGCTTCAACTGTAGGGCCAAAGGCTGCGGCGGCGCCATGACCGCCTTCCATGGATACAGCACCGGCCATGATTCCTAATAGAGGATGAATGCCTGTTAATTTAGCAAAGGCAACACCGATTACGTTTTGGGAAACAGCCAGGAAACCACATAAAAGCCAATAGATAATTAAAGGCAGACCGCCTTTTTTTACCAGTCCAAAGCTGGCGCCTAATCCAACAGTTGTAAAGAATGCAATCATAAAAGGGGATTGAAAAGTTGTTTCCATTTTGATCGTAACAATATTTCCCTGCTTCAGCACCAGTGCTAATACAGCAAATAAGAGGCCGCCAATTACCGGTGCGGGGATACAGAACTTTTCAAAAAAGCTGATCTTTTTTCTTAAGGAATAACCTAATAATAGCAATAGGATGGCAATGGCCAGGGTTGCGACCATGTCCATACTTAAGGTAAAAATGCCGTCAATCATTTCTGTTTTCAATGTAAACCCTCCTATATTTCGTGTATACCTGCCATGGCTATATCTAATAATAGCAAGGGTCATGCCAAAGGGTGAAAACATTTTCTTTTGAAAGGAAACATTGCAATTATGTCTCTAAGAACAAAGAAAGACTTATTTTTAAACTGCAGGGACTTTTAAAAATAAAAAAATGCCCTGCAAATTTTTACACAGTGGCAAATTTTGCAGGGTTAATGAATAGAATATTCTTTAATTTTATAACGCAGCGCTCTCTCGCTGATGCCTAGAATTTCCGCAGTTTTCTTCCGATTACCATCGTATTTTTTTAAGGTGGCAGCAAGGACCTTCCGCTCGATATTTTTCATGGAATCTCCCACTGGAATGGGAATGATATCATCATTAGGATTAAATGTATTTTCAGGCAATAGAAGCTCCTCAGGCAAATCTTCTAGGTCAATAAAATTATGATTGGCTAAGGCTACTGCACGTTCAATAATATTTTGAAGTTCCCGCACATTGCCGTCAAATTTATATTTTTCTATAATGTCCAAGGCTTTATGGGTGATTCCTTTGATGGTTTTGTCAAAGGCTACATTGTATTTTCTGATAAAAAAGTCTGCTAACTTTGGAATATCTTCCCGTCTTTCGCGGAGTGGAGGGATGTGAATATGAATTACGTTTAGCCGATAGAACAAGTCCATGCGAAAGGTATTTAACTTAATTTCCTCACGTAAATCCTTATTTGTAGCGGCAATCAGACGAACATCCACCTGTATTTCTTTACTGGTACCGATAGGACGAATTTTTTTATCTTGTATGACACGTAAAAGCTTTGTTTGCAGGTTTAAATCCATATCGCCAATTTCGTCGAGAAAAAGTGTGCCGCCATTAGATAACTCAATGATCCCTTTTTGATCTTCGAAAGCTCCTGTGAAGGCTCCTTTTTTAAAGCCAAATAATTCACTTTCCAATAGGGGACCGGGAATTGCAGAACAATTGATGATATGAAAAGGCTTATGCTGCCGTTTGCCACAGGTATGAATAGCCCTTGCCACCAATTCCTTACCCGTACCGCTTTCACCTGTAATGAGTACATTGCTGTCAATATCTTTGACCCGTTCAATCAGATCAAATATATGGGTTATCTTTTTCGAGGTGCCGATAATATTATAGCGGCCTTGGTTTAGATTTATCTGATCGGTGAGATACTTTATTCTGCTGTTTAGCGACATATATTCTTTTGCCTTTAGCAGCAGCAGATGCAGTTCATCGATATTGATCGGTTTAGATATATAGTAAAAAGCACCAGCCTTTATGGCTTCTACAGAGGACTCGATGGTTCCATAGGCTGTCATCATAATCACCATAATGTCAGGCTTTTGCGCTTTTATTTGCCTGAGCAACTGAATACCATCGCAATTACCCAGCCTAAGGTCTAATAATAGAATAGAAATATCCTGTTTTTGTAAAATCTGAAGTGCTTCTGTTTCGTTCTCTGCTGTAAAAATTTGATATTCATCCTCTAAGGCAAAGCTTAGGGAGGTGCAGATAGATGTTTCATCATCAATAATTAACAGCTTCTCCAAATTGATCCTCCTCCGGTCTTTTGAACTGAATCGTAAAGGTAGTTCCTTCATTTTTCATACTGTGAACCATAATTTCTGCTTCATTTTCAACCAGAAGCTGATAACACACAAACAAACCCAGACCTGTTCCTGTAGGCTTTGTTGTGAAGAAAGGATTATAGATTTTGCTGAAACTTTCGGGATCTATCCCGCAGCCATTATCCCGGATAGACAACAGTATATGCTGGGGTGTCTCCTTTAGGTCTAAAACAATTCTTTTTTCATTTTTATCAATACTCTCTATAGCATTTAATAGAACGTTAATCAGCACTTGGCGCAGATGATGCTTATCCATATAAATATGTATGTCCTGGGGGATGTTGTTGACGATTTGTATGTTTTCCTTTTCCATCTTATTTTGAAGTAATTGAATGACACCCTTTACAGCAGCAGGTAAGCAGAGTTTTTCTTTGAAAGGCTTTCGTGGCCGGGAATATTCTAAAAGATCATTAATCAATGTGTTAAGCCGGTCGATTTCCAGAGGAATATCCTTTGAAATCATTGCTCTAAACTTAGGATTGTCGTATTTTTTAGGGATAAGCTCAGCATAGGTTTTAATAGCGGTTAGAGGATTTCTGATTTCATGAGCGATACCTGAGATAAGATTTCCTAGAGACTGGAGCTTATCCTTTGTTTTAATATTATCCTGCATCCAACGTTCCTCTGTAACATCCCGGAAGGTTAAAATAACTTCTTCCTGCTCCGGATCAATACTGTGAAGCAAACTAATTTTGTAATTGAGGATGACTCTCATACCTTCAATCTGGAGCTCCTTTTCCTGATTTTTATCGGGAAAAGATTCAATATTCAGGATTTCCTGGATAGGAGTATTTATATATTGTTTATTGATCAGAGAGCCTTCTTCTAAGTGAAGAATATGGTGTGCCTGTTGATTTGCAAAAGTAATAAAGCCCTCTTGATTGATTGTTACAATGCCGCTAAAAATTTCGTTTAGAATTTTACTGCGGAAATCCCTTTCTTCCTGGATAAGCATATTTTTCCTGATAAGATTTTCATTTGCTTCTTGAATGTGACGGGTTTGTCGGTATACTTCTTTTTTTAGCAGGTGGTTCCAGCGATAAAAAATTGCTAGTGCAATAAGTGCGCATAATGCTGCAATCGCTGCACCTAATAGAAATCTGCGTACATACCAGCTGGGAAGCTGTGTGGGTTGGCCAAACCATTTTCTATAAATCCTATCATAGGTTCCATTGTTTTTAATTTCGCCAAGACTTTTGTTAAGTAGTTGAAGCGTGACAGCATCCCCTTTTTTTACTGCCATAGCATACTTCGTAGGGTTAAGGGTTTCGCTTGTCATTTTAATTTTATTTCTTACGCCCATTTGGTTCATTAGAAAGACGCCGGCTAATGTATTTCCGATGTATGCGTCTACTTCCTGATTAAGCAAGCGCTGCATTGCGTGCTGTTGATTATTGCAAAGAAAAATATTAATACCGTTAAGCTCCCTTAAATGGGACAGTACGACATCCCCCTGCTGTACGGCTACCTTTGACCCTGATAAGCTTTTAAAGCTATCTATGATTTCATTATCAATATTTACAAATATGGACTGCGAGTTTTCCAAATACTCTCTTGAAAAATCATAATATGTTTCACGGTCTTTTGTAATTTTCATGCCCTCGATCACATCCACCGTACCAAGCTTCAATGCCTCACAGGCTTCATGCCAATTCATAGGATAAAACTGCAATTCTACTCCGGCTTGCAGGGCAATGGCCCGCATAATATCTACGTTGAATCCGGTATAGTTGCCATTCTCATCTATATATTCATAAGGTGGGAAATTGTTATCTCCAGCGACCCTTAATATGTGGGTTTCAGATAAGGCCGATGTGGTATTGGTTTCTAGTGCAGGGAAGGATATAAAACCTGAAAGTACCACAGCGATAAAGAGTAATCCTATAAGGATCCCTTTCTTCATAGGAATAGCACCTCCTTTATGAAATACCGGATCTTGGAATACGTACAAAGTGCAAAATGAATAATCTTCTTTCATTTTACAATAGATCTAATGACTTTGCATCTCCGATTAAGCAAATAGGGCAGCAGCAGAGTAATAATTTAAAAACCCTCCGGATATATTGAGAAGGGAGGGATGCAGCATGGGAAAAAATAGAGCACAAATTGCATGGATTGCAGCAGCACTGATATTTGGCAATCTTTTGGGTTCTGTACTTACAGTGAGCTGGCTTAACTATAAATTGCGAAAGGATTCTGCAGTCATTGTCAGAGAAATTCTTATCAAAGAGAAGGATACGATTCTGTTCGAACTGAGACAGGGATTAGAAGATGAAGTGAATCGCATCATACAGCAGAAGAAGGATGAAATTACCAATGAAGTTCGAAGAATCATTGAAGCTACCCTGGAGAGCAAACAAAAGGAACTAAACAGACAGCTGGAGAAGGCTGTAGATGAGTATATTAAGCGAAAGCTGAAAAGCATTATCCCTATTGGGTGATAGACCCGGATAAAAAAATCATTTTTAAAAAGGAAATCATCTTTTTTCATAGAAGAATAATGAAAAGAACTGTAGAGAAGAGGGAGGAAACAGATATGTATTTTGCGACCTATCTGGAGAATGGAACAGAAAAAATTGGGGTTTTAAATAGGGCCAAAACAAGAATCATGGCATTGGAGAATACGGGACTGGAAAAAATATTGAACCCTTGTCCAAAGACGATGCTTGAATTTGTAGAGAATTTTAATGAGGAAGTTTTAGCCCATTTACAGGGGCTTACAGAGAAGGATTTTAACGGAAGCAGCGTAGAAGTGGATAAAATAAAGCTTTGCGCACCGATTCCTTATCCTAGGCGCAATATATTCTGCCTTGGGAAAAATTATTTGGATCATGCCAGGGAAGTAGGGACAGTTTTAGGAGATCAAAATGATATTCCAAAGGACCCGATTTATTTTAGCAAAGTGGCTTCGCCGGCTACAGGCCATGGGGATGTGATTGAATATACTGATGTGGTGACGCGTCTGGATTATGAAGTAGAACTGGCCCTTATCATCGGGAAAGAAGGCAAAAATATCCCTAGGGAAAAGGCAGAGGAATATATTTTTGGGTATACTATTTTAAATGATGTAAGTGAGCGGGGACTGCAAAAAAGACATGGACAGTGGCATAAAGGGAAAAGCCTGGACAGCTTTAGCCCAATGGGACCTTATCTTGTACATAAAAGTATGATACCTTTTCCCGTTGAACTGGAAATTTCCTGCAGCGTAAACGGAGAAGTCCGCCAGCAATCGAATACCAATAATTTGATCTTTGATATTCCCACCATTCTTTCAGACTTGTCTTTAGGAATGACCTTAAGGCCTGGGGATATCATTGCCACAGGAACACCTGCAGGTGTGGGAATGGGATTTACACCTTTTAAGTTCTTAAATCCCGGGGATGTGGTGTCTTGTACCATTGAAAAAATTGGAACCCTTACAAACCCGGTAAAATAAAAATATCTGGGATAAACTCCGGGCCACGTCTGCATACTATTAATGAAAAATAATAGAGGAGGAAATCGATTATGATTCATGCAGAAGTGGCCTTATATCCGCTGAAGACCAGTCATGCCAGTGAGGTCATTAACAGTTCTATTGATACTTTACGCAATCAGGGAGTACAGTATTCTGTAGGATCTATGGATACCCATATTCACGGATCTGAGGAACAGGTTTGGAGCAGTTTAAGAACCTTATTCGATACAGCCCAGCGTGCAGGAGAAGTCAGCATGGTGGTAACCATCACCAATGCGGCAGGACACTAAAATATGAGAGATGCTCAATGATTGAGCATCTTTTTTTCTTTATGAAAAAAATTCTTCCAATATTTTCAAAAAATAATTTTGAAAACTTTACATAGAACATATGTTCGTGATATAATAATAAAAACATATGTTCGAGAAAGCGGAGGGATATTTATGATTTCTCACGTCTTAAATTACAGCATGGACAGCGGGCTGCCCATTACCATTATCTATCAGGGTAAAGATGAGATCACAAAAAGAAAGATTAAGGTGTTGTCCTGGCAGGGAGATAGGATTCGCGCCTATTGCTGTCTTCGAAAGGAATGCAGAGTTTTTAGTATACAGGGGATTTTGGCTGCAGTGATCTATGATAGGAAGAGGGATTCTGGGTACAGCCAAGGATATCATTAAAGAGATTTGCCATTATTTCCGTAGGGACGACGACTCTGTCGTCCCGATAAACCAGCGGATGGACACGCAGGTCCATCCCTACGATAGGAAAAAAAGATAGATTTGAATATTTATTTAAATTTAGAAGCAGTGGCGGGTTTCCATGCCCGCCAGCCTAGGTGTATCGTGTAACGAGGGATAACAATATTACTTTTAGGATCCAGTATCTTGGATAGGAAAGTTAAATTTTTCAGTCACATATCAATAAATATCAGGAAAGGTGGAGATTCCTATGGAACTGCTGGAGAAGCTGGAGATATTGGGCACTGCTGCCAAATTTGATGTATGTGCCGCCTCCAGCTCCAATAAAAGATTTCAGGGTGCATCATTTGGTGCTGTTTCGCCTTCTGGAGTATGCCATTCCTTTACTCCTGACGGGCGGTGTATTTCTTTATTCAAGGTGCTGATGACCAATGAATGTGAACAGGACTGCGGTTACTGCCAAAACAATTGTTACCGGGATATTCCTAGAGCACGATTTACCCCTGATGAACTGGTCCAGCTTTTTGTACAGTTCTATACCAGAAACTATGTTGAAGGATTATTCTTGAGTTCGGGCATTCGTGCCTCTTCCAACAGAACCATGGAAGACATGCTGCAGGTGGTAGAACGTCTTAGAATCAAGCATCGGTTTGGAGGCTATATTCATCTGAAAATACTCCCAGGCTGTGAAGAAAGCATGATAGAAAAAGCGGTTGCCCTCTGTAACCGGGTATCGGTAAACATTGAAGTACCCAGTGACCGGCATATGGAAAAACTGAGCCGGAAAAAAGATTTTCAGCGGGATATTTTAGGGACCATTGGAAAAATCAGCAAACAGCTAAAGCATGACCGGCAGGTAACCCAAACCACACAATACGTAGTGGGCGCTGCAGGAGAAACAGACCGTGAGATTTTCGATTCCGTCAGCCAATTGTACCATACATATAATCTAAAAAGGGCCTATTATAGTGCTTATCAACCGATTGCACATCATTCAGCTGTTAAGAGGGACAATCTCTTAGTACGGGAAAACAGACTGTACCAAATGGACTTTTTAATGCGTCAGTACCAATTTAGAAGCGATGAGTTTATCTTCGAAAAAGACGGCAATCTAAATTATAAGGTAGATCCAAAGATGGCTTATGCCGTCAACAATATGCATCTTTTTCCCATAGATCTTCAGAGGGCTACAGAGGCTCAGCTTCTGAGAACCCCAGGGATTGGCCCTGCCTCCTGCAGGCGGATTTTGCAGATTAGAAAAAGTGTAAAGCTTACGGACTTGAAGCAGCTAAAGCATATGGGGGTGGTAGTGAAACGGGCGGCGCCTTTTATCCTGTTGAATGGCAAATCCTTTGGCAGGCTTGAGGATTTAACCAAAGGAGAAAGACCTCTGTATGAGCAGCTGACCATTGAGCAATTTATGAAGGAGACAATCCATTATGATTCGATACCATAACAATATGGGAAGTTTTTTTAAGGCATGTGTAGTGGCATGGCTCCTAGGGGACAGTCTCTGCAGTGAGGAAGAATGGAATACTACTTTGCTGCAATTTGCCCCGGCGACAGATGTTGCACAGTATTCATGGGAGGAAATACAGCATATGCTGCGGAAGCGGAACAGGGGCCAATGGATTTTTGACGGTCGGGGAAGTCGGCTAAAGCATTTACTGCTCTATGCACTTCGTCATCGGGAGGATAAAAAATACAGTATTTGCAAAAATGCTATTGATTATGGATTGCAGCATGGGATTGAAGGAATCCTTTACAAGACCACTGAGGAAGGAAAAGAACTCTATAGGCTTTACCGCAATGTATTTGGAGAGATCCACGCTATGTGCGGGCTTGTCCGGTTCGTGCCTTCGGGAAAAAATACACTGGCGGCTAAGGTGCAGCTGGAGCATGATACCATCGATTTCCTCATGGCTTACTTTCGACAGCGGTATCCCGACCAGGTGCTCATACTGGTAAGTGGAGGGATAGCCTATATTTGTGATGAAAGCGATGAAATCTATGAAGAAGAGGGGAGTCCCTTTGAAGAAGCCATTAAAAGCGATGATTTCGGGCAGTTTTGGGAGATTTATTACAAAGCTCAGTACATACAGGAACGGAAAAACCTGCGTCTTACTGCAAAGGTGATCCGAAAAAAATATTGGAATTGGCTCCAGGAAGGAAAACTGATCTTGGAAGAGGAGCAAAAGGATACCAGAAAATAGTAATATTTGCGTGGAATAAATTGTAGGAGTCTGTCGATGCCTCGTGATATAATGGAGATAAATTAGGGAAAGAGTGAGGTGTCTAAATGGACAAGAAAAAGATTTGGCTGATTGCAGTAATGGTCGTAATTGCCATTGGAAGCATCGTGATGTTTGGCAAGAATCTGGCGCCAACCACAAAGGCTGACCAAGCCAACAACGGGCAGCAACCTCAAGAACAGGGCGAGGCACCTGCTACCGATGAAGAACCGCAGGAGGAGCAACCGCCTCAGGAAGAACAAAATAGTGATGTGGTTTATATTAGTGCGAGTAAACTCAACATCCGGAAGGAAGCCGTAAAGAACGGTGAAATCGTTGACAGCCTGATGAAGGGAAGCGCTGTAAAGGTCATAGAGGAAAAGACCGATGAAAACAGCAGCCTGTGGTATAAGATCAGCTATGAGACTCCAAAGGGTGAGGTGAATGGCTGGATTGCCGCAGAGTTCACGGTGAAAGATCGTACGGAGCTGTTAAGTGAAAGCTTGAGAAAGCTGGATTATACGCCGCAGCAGAAAACCTTTGAGTATCCGAATAACCCAAGGGTAGAGGTAAGAGGTATTTACTTAACGAAGTATTCCGCATCCAACAGCCGATTGGATGAACTGATTGAAATGAGCAAGCGAACAAAAATCAATACCTTCGTCATTGATGTAAAAGATGATAAAGGACATATGCTTTTCAAGACGAAGGCCGCTGAGAAATATGCACCGGAGGCCAATGCAAAAGCCACCGTAAAGGATATTGAAGCCTTGGTGAAAAAATTGAAAGAGAACAATATCTATCTAATTGCTAGGATTGTATCTTTCAAGGATCCTACTTACACGACGCTTCATCCCGATAGAGCCATTATTTATAAGGATACGAAAAAACCTTTTACTAACAGTGACGGGTTAATCTGGGCTTCCGCTCACGATCGTGATTTGTGGGAGTATAATATTGAGGTATCGAAAGAAGCCGCTGCAGTAGGCTTTAATGAAATACAATTTGACTACGTACGATTCCCTGCATCCAATGGAGGCAAGCTGGACGCAAGCCTGGATTACCGTAATGTAAAGGGAGAAAGCAAGCCTGAAACCATTCAAAATTACTTGAAATATGCCCGTGAGCAATTGTCCCCGATGGGCGTGTATATTTCCGCCGATATTTACGGACTGGTAGGCTCCGTAGCCGATGATATGGCTTTAGGACAATACTGGGAAGCGGTCAGCAACATTGTAGACTACGTAAGTCCAATGATGTATCCGAGCCACTATGCCAATGGAACCTATGGTCTTTCCGTTCCCGATGCATTTCCTTATGAGACGGTATACCACAGCACTAAAGATTCAGTAGCGAGAAATAAGAATATCCAGACGCCGGCTGCGATTCGGCCTTGGATCCAGGATTTCACAGCCCCTTGGGTAAAGGGTTATATCAAATATGGCCCAAAACAGGTAGAAGATCAAATCCGGGCCATGGAGGAAAATGGTGTGACCGAGTTTATGCTTTGGAATGCAGGCAACAAGTATTCTGAGGAAGCACTGAAAAAATAACGAACAATGCGGCGGATCCATGATTCGCCGTATTTGTATTGAATTAATCTATGAAATTTTATGCATATGGTTGACAATAGGGACATAACCATATACAATAGGTATATTAAATGAATATGTCACTCATATAATCTTGGGAATAGGGCCCAAAAGTTTCTACCCGATAACCGTAAATTATCGGACTATGAGTGAAAATTGTTCGGGGAAAAAGGTTGTTTTTGAATATGCATTTTTTCAACCTTAAACCTAGTGTTTACAGTTTTCACCATAGTGAAGACGTAGCACTAGGTTTTTTTATATAATAGGAAAGTTCTGCTTTCCTATTATATAAAAAGAGGGGTTGTAGGGGATGAAATCCCCTGCCCGCATTCAGGAAGGTGCTCAGGCTGC
>NZ_FQZV01000070.1 GCF_900142145.1 Geosporobacter subterraneus DSM 17957
TGAAAAGGCGTGGATGCATTCTCTGGAAAAGGTTATGCTGGCAGAGGAAGTGCCTGCGGCAAATCCGATTCAGTGTGGAAACTATAGGGATTTATCGCTGTTCGGTGCCAAGGAGTATGCACGGGAGGTTTTAGAAAAATTGCAGAGAAAATACCTTTAATAAGGAAGTCATAGGCGTCAACTTAACCCATAATTTGTCATCCTGAGCGGAGTAAAACGGAGTCGAAGGATCTTTAAGCTAGATGATATATTCTGATAATCAAAAGTAATCTTGCTTATGTTCTATAAGATTCTTCGCTAACGCTCAGAATGACATGCTTCTAAGGTTTATTTGAAAATAATTGGATTAAGTTGACGCCTATGATAAGGAAGTAAACTGATTGGCAACAGGAGGAAACATGGTGAACTTGCAAGGTAAATATGAAAAATTGAAGAAAATCATTAAGGAATTAGATAGTGCTGCCGTTGCCTTTTCTGGAGGTGTAGACAGTACGTTTTTGCTAAAGGTGGCCCAGGATGTTTTAGGAGACAAGGTAGTCGCAGTAACCGCCCGTTCCTCTACCTATCCGGAAAGAGAGTTTAGAGAGGCTAAAAGATTTGCCAATGATATAAATGTAAAGCATGTTGTAATCGTTTCTGAAGAACTGGAGATAGAAGGATTTTCAAAAAATCCGACCAATCGATGCTATTATTGTAAGCATGAACTGTTTTCTAAAATACAAGAGGTGGCAGAGGTTCATGGGTTAAAAGCAGTAATGGATGGATCGAATTATGATGATTTGGGAGACTACCGTCCCGGTATGCGGGCTGCAAAAGAATTAAAGGTAATAAGCCCGCTAAAGGAAGCTGAATTAACCAAGGATGAGATTCGAGCATTGTCTAAGGAAATGGGGCTGCCCACCTGGAATAAGCCGGCCTTTGCCTGTTTATCCTCCAGATTTCCCTATGGTCAGGAAATTACTCCGGAAAAGTTAAAAATGGTTGAACAGGCAGAACAGTTTTTGCTGGATATAGGCTTTCGGCAAATCCGGGTGAGGCATCATGGGGATATGGCCAGAATCGAAGTTGAGAAGCAGGAGCGGGAAAAATTCTTTAACCTGGACCTGCTGGATCAAATAGGAGAGAGGCTGCGGGAATTTGGATTTTCTTATGTGACAATCGATGTATTAGGCTATAGAACGGGAAGTATGAATGAAGTATTAACGGAAACTGAGAAGCTGTAAGGATGGCAGAACCATATTAAAGAATACGACAGATATTGCCCAGGCAAAGTCTTTAATGCTAAATATATAGGGTTATAAAGAATACCTACATCTCCACATAAACCTTCGAGGAGCATGTAGGTATTTTGATTAGAGTACGATGTCTTCTAATTTTTCCAGCTCATAGGGAGTTTCCTGATAAACAAAGTAGTTTAACCAGTTGGAGAACAATAAGTTTGCGTGACTTCGCCATTTTACTATAGGCACTTTATTCGGGTCATCCTCCGGATAATAGTTTTTAGGAATGGCTATCGGAAGGCCTTTAGCCACATCCCGGTCATATTCTGACTTTAACGTCAGCGGATCATATTCTGAATGACCCGTTACGTAGATTTGTCTTCCATTCTTAGCTGCTACAATATAGATGCCCGATTCTTCTGATTGGGACAATATTTCAATATCTTGTATCTTTAGGATATCCTCCTTTCGGATTTCCGTGTGGCGGGAGTGAGGTGCATAAAAGACATCATCAAAGCCCCTCAGCAGTTTATTTGTCTTTTGATTGACGGTATGGGGAAATACACCGAAGACCTTATGATCCACAGGGTATTTGGGAATACCGTAATGGTAATAGAGGCCTGCCTGTGCAGCCCAGCAAATATGCAGGGTGGAGTAAACATTATGCTTGCTCCATTCCATTACTTTTTTCAGCTCTTCCCAATAGGTAACTTCTTCAAAATCCAGATGCTCTACGGGTGCTCCCGTGATGATTAGACCGTCAAACCGATCCTGCTCGATATCCTCAAAGGTATTGTAAAACTTTGTCAAGTGTTCCTCGGGAGTATTTTTACAGGTATGGCTCTTTGGGTGCAGCAATGTGATATCTACCTGCAAGGGAGAATTGCCCAGCAACCGCAAGATTTGAATTTCTGTAGCAATTTTAGTAGGCATTAAGTTTAATATGGCTATTTTTAGAGGACGAATATCCTGATGGCAGGCCCGGGTATCTGTCATGATAAATACATTTTCATTGGTAAGAATTTCAGCGGCCGGAAGGGTATCCGGTATATTTATTGGCATAAGACCTCTCCTTTACAAACATAATGTAAAATGAAACTATTTCACTGCCTTCTGAAGGGCTTGATCTAAATCGTAAATCAGATCATCCGCATCCTCTAAACCAATGGATAAACGGATCATGTCGGGAGTCACACCGGCAGCCCGTTGTTCTTTCTCCGTAAGCTGGGCGTGGGTTGTGCTGGCTGGATGAATAACAAGAGATTTGGCATCGGCTACGTTGGCCAGCAGGGAGAAAATTTCTAAATGCTCAATAAACTTCTTGCCAACCTCAGTTCCTCCTTGAATGCCGAAGGTAAATATGGAACCGCTGCCATTGGCGAAATACTTCTGAGCCAGGTCGTAATATTTACTGCCGGGAAGGCTAGGATAATTCACCCAGGAAACAGCAGGATGGTTTTGAAGAAAATCTGTAATCTTTTTTGTATTGGATATATGCCTTTCCAATCTTAAAGATAAGGTCTCCAATCCTTGCAGAAGCAAGAAAGCGTTAAAAGGACTGATGCAGGCACCTGTATCTCTCAGCAGCTGAACCCGGGCTTTTATAATATAGGCGGCAGGACCAAAGGTCTCCGCATACTTTATGCCGTTATAGCTTGGATCTGGCTCTGTTAACCATGGGAATCTCCCGCTTTGAACCCAGTCGAATTTGCCGGAGTCTACAATGATGCCTCCAATAGAAGTACCATGCCCGCCAATGAATTTGGTAGCAGAGTGAACCACGATGTCTGCCCCGAACTCAATGGGCCTAAACAAATAAGGAGTACCAAAGGTGTTATCTACAATCAAGGGAACACCTGCTTCGTGAGCGATAGCTGCAACAGCTTCTACGTCGATCAGGTTGATTCCAGGATTGCCGATACTTTCAATGTAGACGGCTTTTGTTTTATCAGTAATCGCTTTACGGAAATTTTCCGGATCATCAGGATTTACAAAGACTGTATGAATGCCCAGTCTGGGAAGGGTACTTGAAAACAGATTGTATGTACCGCCGTAGAGGGTGCTTGCAGATACGATCTCGTCCCCCGCTCCTGCAATATTCAATATTGCATAGGTGATGGCAGCTGAACCGGATGCAGCAGCTAGAGCGCCAACGCCTCCCTCTAAGGCAGCAATTCTTTGCTCAAATACATCTGTAGTAGGATTCATAATTCTGGTATAGATATTTCCAAATTCTTTTAATGCAAATAGGTTTGCTGCATGATCTGTGTTATTAAACACATAGGATGTAGTTTGATAAATAGGTACGGCCCGCGACCCTGTTGAAGAATCTGGCTTCTGCCCTCCATGTACCTGCAAGGTATCAAATTTTAATTTTCTTTCACTCATTTTCATCTCTCCTCTTTAACTTTATAAATTTTATTTTGTTATCTGTAAAACATGATAAAATGAATTAAAAGTGCCTCTTTTAAGATAAAAGAGGCATTTGAATCACATCCTCTCATATCTCTCAGTATTTTCATACTGCAGGAATTGGCACCGCTGCTTAATAAAAAGCCGGTTGCCGGGTTTCATAGGGCCAGACCCTCCACCTCTCTGGATATGAGCAAATTATTCTGTTTTTTGAATATTATAGTTTATTCACAAATATCGATCCATACAGCACCGGTGAGCTCCACTATTTCCGTTGGTGTGATTTCCAATGCTGCATACTTTGAACCGGCAGCAGGATACACGGTCTCAAATTGCCGAATGGATTGATCAATGTAAATTTCCAAAGGGGTTTTTAGCCCAAAGGGACACACACCACCTACAGGATGCCCTGTAACTGCTTCGACTTCTTCAAAGGTTAACATCTTTGCCTTTGTTTTAAAATGCTGCTTATATTTTTTATTGTCTATCTTTGCATCTCCTTTAGCTACAATGAGAATATCTTTTTCTTTGAGCCGAAAAGCTAAGGTTTTTGCAATGCGTCCCGGTTCTACACCAATGGCGCTGGCGGCTAAATCAACCGTGGCAGAGCTGGTGGATAATTCAAATACCGGATCTGCCAATCCTTTCTCTGTAAAAAAGCTTCTAACATCTTCAACAGCCATTTCTACGATACACCTCCAGATTCTATTTGTCAGGCAACAGAAAATGAATAAAAATAAAACCTCTTTCTCAGGGAAAGAGGCATCATGCAAATGTGCGCTCTCTCATCTGCCGATACAAGTGTACCGTAGGAATTGGCACCGCTGCTTAATAAAAAGCCGGTTGCCGGGTTTCATAGGGCCAGTCCCTCCACCTCTCTGGATGAGAAATCTCTCAATATTTCCTTTGTATGGGTTATCATTAATAGTTAGTATAATCGGAGAAAAAAAGATTGTCAATACATTTTTTTGAATATTTTTTCTTGTTGGAAAGTATTTAATCGATGACATAGATTGAAGGATGATTTTTAAATTTGATGAAGGAAATTTGTAAAGAAATAAGAATATTATGGATAATATTTATGATGGGAATAAGTAATTTTTTTTACTTCAATACTAGGAACATTTTGGGCTATATAGGCATCACTTATGTAGTAAGAATTTCAGCAATTTTGGGAGTGTATTTATTGTGATCAATCATATACTGATAATCTGTAGTATTGCGGTTGTTGGAATAAGTATGGCAGCAATGCTTATATGGGAGATCAAAAGGGTAAGGAGAAAAAACAAAGTTATGATGGAGTCGGTCAGAACCTTTAATATTCAGCTGGCTTTTTCATCTGTCAACATGGTTTTCGCCATTGTTTTTGCCCGTTTCTGGTATGGTTGTTTCCAAGAAGTCTATAAGCAGCTTAAGCCGCAAGATTTAAAAATGTTTTTACAGCTATTCAATGATCGGTATTTAGACCATATGGGACAGTATTGTTATGAGCGGGAAATGCTGCTGGAGCTTTTAACCGTACAAACTTATAGAAATATTGGAACGACAAATTTAATGAATATGTCAGTAACCTTGTCTGCAGCAGTAAGTGGTATCTATTCTTTTCTTAGAAGGAATCAAATATGTGGAGACGGTATCTATGCTCGAGGGGCTGTCATACCATGGGAGTGTATCAGCGCATTTGAGTGGGGACGTTTTTGGGAGAGACGGGAGTTTCAGTTTTTAAAACCCTATCATGAATTGAAAATACATTATCACCAACACAAAAGGCTATGGTCAAAGGGAAAAAATGTGAAATAGACTTATGCATTAGATTAGAGAATAAGAATGATTTGACGCATTTACTCAATAGGGTTGTCGCACTTAATCAATCTGTAGGACTTGAAAAAATAATATAATTAAAGAGGGGAGCTAAGCGCATGTATTTTAAGAAAATGGTTGGCAGGAAGTGTTATCTGTCTCCCATAGATACAGAGGATTATTTAAAATATACAGCATGGGTGAATGATATGGAGGTTTCCATAGGGATGCTGTTTTCTTCCAGCCAGATCACTGCGGATACTGAAAAAAGTATCATGGAAAGATTGTCGAAAACCAATTATAATTTTGCCATTGTTGACTTGGAAAAGAATGAATTATTGGGGAATGTCGGATTTCCGTCGATAGACACAGTCAACGGTATAGCAGAGGTGGGAATTTTCATCGGCAATAAGGACTATTGGGGTAAAGGCTATGGTACAGAGGCTATGCAATTAATACTGGACTTTGGGTTTAACATTTTAAATTTACATAGTATCTATTTAAAGGTGTTTGCATATAATAAGCCGGCTATTGAATGCTACAAAAAAGCTGGCTTTAAAGAGGTAGGGCGATTGAGGGAGGCAAAGCAGATCGCCGGCCGGAGATACGATGAAATCTATATGGATATATTGGCAAGGGAATTTACTTCAGTTTATGTAGGCAGCTTGGTGAATAATAGAGTGAAAGAAAAGGAATCGTAAGAAGGACTTTATCTAGTAGAATCTATGTTTATGGCAGAATTAAAGAATCCATTTTGACATCGGGACATGATTTAGATTAGACGGTGATGCCATTGAAATATGAATAAGCAGTATGCAATCGTCAGAAATATGGTCATTGAGAAAATTGACTTATTGAGAATATCCGATGGGGCATACCGGGGAGAATTCAGCTATAGCAAGTCCACTTATGCCGTAAAGGTTACAGTTGAGAATCATAAAATTAAAAATATAGAAGTGCTTCAAAACGGAACCAGTGAATATGCAAAAAAAGCAGAGGGAGTACTAAGAAAGGTGATTGACGAACAGTCTCTGCAGGTGGATGTGGTTTCCGGGTCTACCACCACCAGCAAGTCACTGCTAAAAGCTACCGAAAATGCCTTGAAGAAGGGTTTAAAATGAAAGTAGCTGTAAGACAATCAGGAAGGAGAGCAACATGATTAAAAGGTTTATTATACAGCTGGCAGCAAGTATTGTACTGGGTATGGCTTCGATCGCAGTTGGCATCCTGCATTTTGATCCTATGTTTTGGATAACGGTTTTTATTCTGTACAATGTTTGTGAAATCGCAGCATGGAATAAAGAAAAAAACAAATAAGGATTATAAGCGTTTAATTGAAAAGAAAATGATTATTGAAGTGAATCGGAGACGAACTTAGATATACTGGGGGCGAAGAAATTGGACACAGATTTTACAATTACGTTAGAAGAGCAGGAAAAGATTTTGAGGACCTACTTCAAAGAAGGGTTAGAGGGACCCTTACATGGGTTTCCCAGCAAAGAAAGAAGAAAAATAATTATTTTAAAGCATATTATGAAAGGCTTTAAAAGCAACCAACGGTATACAGAAAAAGAAGTCAACGAAATACTAAAGCAAGTCTTTCAAGACTACGTCATGCTTCGGCGATATTTAGTCGATTATGGTTTTATGGAAAGAACAGAGGATGGATTGACTTATTGGGTAAAGGATGGTAAGCAACTTTAAGTTTTGTTGAGAAAATAACAAGTAATGCCATGGAATACAAGCCTCCTGCTTAGGTGCAGGAGGTTTTGCACTGCAAGAAGATCACAGATCGGCTCCAGGCTAGCAATCAATACCTTCCCGACTCAAAACCCCCTGATGATAATAGTGTTTGATTTCTTTCATTTCTGTCACTAAATCTGCTAATTCCATTACCTCTTCAGGGGCATAGCGTCCCGTCAGCACCATTTCTGTTTCATAGGGCTTATCCTTCATAAACTGAATGAGGTCTTCCAGGGATAATAGGTTATAATAGTATGCAATCATGATTTCATCCAGAATGACAAGATCATATTTTTTGCTGATCAATATTTGACGGATTTCCTCAAGGCCCTTCCGAGCAGCCCAAATATCCTCCTGATCTGGATTTTTTGTGATAAAGCAGCCATGACCGTACAAAGTGATATCGATAAAGCTATTTAGGTATCGTAAAGACTTCCATTCACTATATTCCATGGATTTTACAAATTGGGCAATAAAAACCTTCTTGCCTGCTCCAGCAGCCCTCAGTGCTAAACCAAGAGCAGCTGTAGTTTTCCCTTTTCCATCGCCGGTATACACATGAATATAACCCCGATTCATGTTCAATCCTCCTTATTTTTTTGGTTGAGTCAGTTTTAATCCTCAATTCTATCTTACCCTATTGGGGACATAAAAACGACTGCCACAAAAAGAAATGATGATGCAATCTGTTTTTATAAGGAACTATGAAAAGTGTTTAAATCTGCTATAAAGGTTTTTGAAGATTAATCGATAGAAAATTCAAATTATTGCAGGAAACGACAAAAAAATATAGAATATGACAAACATAAAACATTGATGGAGCTGCTGAGCATGAGAATAAAATTCAAAACTGCAATGATCGTTTTGTTACTGCTGTTCTCCCTTGGTCCAGTGTCCATCTTAGGATATTTGACCTACCAGAACTCAAAACAAATACTGCTCAACGAAATCTCAAGTTCTATTTTAAAAACCATGGATAATGCAAAAGATTACTTTATTGACAGCTATATTGGCGAAGTAGAGAATGCATTGTACCTACTTTCAAAGGATAAAAGCTTAAAAGAAGTACTCACCAATCCTACGGTCATAGAAAAACCCCTTCAATTATGGGACGCATATCGGGAAATGGAGGCAAATATCTGGTATATTTACATGGGGACAGAAGATAGAAACATATATGTTTCACCGGAATGGACTCCGCCAGAAGGGTATGATCCTCGGGTGAGGCCTTGGTACCAAGCGGCTCTAAAGCATCCCGGCAGAATTGTGTGGAGTGAGCCCTATTTAGAATATATTTCTCATAAGATCGTTGTAACAGTTTCAACGACGATTGAAAATGAAGAGGGGTTAGTGGGTGTTCTGGCAATCGACACAGCATCTGACCGATTATCTGATATTATTAACAGCATTAAATTTGGGGATGAAGGCTATGCCATTCTGATTGATCATGAGGGTAATGTCATTGCCCATAAGGATAGCAGCTTTTTAGGAAAAACTATAAAAAATGATCCATGGTTTGCGTCAGTCCGCAAAGATGCTGCAGGGATATTTACGACTAGGATGACTGGAAAGGATACATTTGTCGCGTATACGACGGTGTCGGAGACCGGCTGGAAACTGGTAAGCTTCATCCCAAACAGCTCTCTGGAAACCGAAATAAAGCCGATATGGGATAGAACTGCCAATATTTTGGTATTCACCTTTTTATTTTCTATTTTTATCTGTATGCTAATATCAGACTGGTTTTCTGCGAGGATACAAAATCTGTTATTTCTCATGGAAGAGGTAGAGAATGAAAATTTTCGTGCCAGATATGATGAACGGGTAACCGTAAATGAGTTTATCATGATTCGGGATAAATTCAACAAAATGGTTTCTACAATCGAAAATTTAATCAATGAAAGAAACCGGGCAGAAAGCCAACTAAAATACATGAGTTTACACGATGCCCTGACAGACACCTATAACAGACATTATTTTGAGACAGCGCTTAGACGTATTGAAGAGCAACAGCTTGAGTCAGTAGGAATCATCGTTTGTGATATCGATGGATTAAAGCTGATCAACGATACTTTAGGCCACCACGTGGGAGACCAAATGCTTATTGAAGCTGTAAAAATCATTAAGCACTGCATTCCGCCCAATGCAGTGCTATCTCGTATAGGCGGGGATGAATTTGCAGTCATCGTCTATGATGCCACAGAGGACAGCCTCAAAAATATTGCGGGGGAAATCCGTAGTTTATCCGAGACGGTAACAGTAGCCGACAACAAAATTACGCTAAGCATATCTATTGGATATGATATGAGAAAAGAAAGTTTTATGAGTATTGATGAGGTGTTTAAACAAGCGGATAATAATATGTATAAGGAAAAACTGCATCAGAGTCAAAGCAATCGGAGCGCTATTGTAAAAACACTGATGCAAGCCCTAGAGGAACGGGATTATATTACAGAAGGTCATGTAGATCGTGTACAAAATCTCATTGAGGCTTTAGGGGGAAAAGTAGGATTAGATGCTAAGGTTATTTCCGAGCTCCGTCTTTTTGCCCAGTTTCATGATATCGGTAAAGTGGGAATACCCGATAGAATATTGTTTAAGCCCGGCAAGCTAACTTCAGAGGAAATGAATGAAATGAAGCGGCACAGTGAGATAGGATACCGAATCGCACTATCTTCCCCTGACTTTCATCATATTGCCGATTGGATTCTAAAGCATCATGAATGGTGGAATGGAGAAGGTTATCCAATTGGATTAAAAAATGAAGAGATTCCATTAGCCTGCAGAATATTATCGATCGTAGATGCCTATGATGCAATGACCAGTGACCGTCCCTATAGAAAGGCTATGTCTCATGATGAAGCAGTGGATGAGTTGAAAAGAGAATCGGGTATAAAATTTGATCCGGATTTGCTGGAAAAATTTTTAGAGTTGATTGCATATAAATAATAACCTATGTAGAGAAATGGGAATAAAAAACTACCATTTGATAGTTTTTTATTCCCATTTTACAAGCCATAATCCAGCAATGAAGAAAAATAATCCCATTAACAGGAGCATGAACAGGGGGCCTTGAATGGTGTGAAAACTGCCGCCGTAATGGATTGCCGACTCAATGGAGTGTATGGCCCAGTATTGGGGTGTCAGTTTTGCTAAAAATAGGAGTATCTTTGATTGTACAAAGTCTAAAGGCCAAAAAGTACCTCCCAGCATTGCTGTGCAAACTGTAATAATCGGGGTTGTTGCATGCAATTGGGCTGGAGTCCTTACTACGCCGGAGAGTGCTAACCCCATACAGGATATGGCGAAAACATAAGCCGCAACAAGGGCTATGGTCAAAGGTAGAGCATTGCCCCAGTTTACATCAAAGAAATAGATGCCAAAGATCATAAGCACGAGAATCTGTATAAATCCCAGGATAAAGGATGCCAGTAGATTTCCGCCTAGAATCTCCCATTTCTTCAAAGGGAACACCAATAAACGCTGCCATGTGCCTTGCTGCTTTTCTGTCAAAATATCCCCCACTGCAAAAATGATGGTATACATCACAAAGAAGAGTGCGAAGCCTACAGAAGAATGGGTCATCATCTGGCGCTTAACAGTAACAGGATTGTTTAATCGCGTCATAGAGATGGAAACCGGAGGGCTTGGGAACCACTTGCTGATTGCATTATCGTAGGCATGCTCCCAAATCTCTTTGGAATCTATAGATTCAGCTTTGTTCTGTTGTATGAAGGTTAATGCCGCATCGGCTATATGGATATTTCCGTGAATATATGCCAATGTAGACCGAATATCATTCATCAGGGTCAGCAGCTCAGCGGTTTCATAGACTTGCTGTACTTGAATTTTTGGGGTCTGACCGGAACGAATGGCTGATTCTAATCCCTGTGCAAGGGTAAAAGCCCCTATTACCTTTCTTTGCTTTACCATTAAGGAAGCCTTCTGCGGCGAAGCTGTGAATACCTTATAGGTTGAATTTGCGGAAAACTGAGCAATCAATTTTTCTGAATAGGTGCTCTGGTCCAGATCTACGAAAGCTACAGGAATGCTGACACGGCCGGAATGCATATTTCCCATGAAAAACGTAAATCCCAGGGGAAGGAGCAGCATAATCACAAAGAGCCCCGGCTCTCGAATGAATTTTAGGATTTTTATAGCTGAAATATAAAATATTTTTCTCATATCGTCACTCCTCTGCAGGTCGGAATACAGCAGCTCCAACCATTAAGCATAAAACACCGAATCCTAAGAGCATATAAATGCTTGACAGGATTTCATGAAAGGGGCTTCCTTCCATTACGAGGATAAAAGCCTTGAGGGCTTGCCCGTTAGGCGTAAGCTGGCCAATATCCTGTAAAAACTTAGGCATGATATAGATCGGCATAAAGCTTCCGCCCAGCAGACTGAATAAATTGATTACAAGGCTCTGAAAAACCATGGCCCCCTTTTCTGTTTTTACGAGGGAACAGAGCAGTACAGAAAGACCGGCCACGGCAAAGCAGACACTAAAGGCAATAATGGCGAAAGACAGCCAGTGTTTATTCCAAGGTATTGAAAAAGCAAAGAAGGTGTAAAGAAATAGAATCAAAATCTGTGTAAAGCTGAGTACAAGGGTAAATAGAAATTTCCCTGTTAAAATTTCCAACCTGTTTCCCCCAGATACAAATGTACGGGACAGGGTGAGGTGAGTCCTTTCAGATATCATATTTTCTAATCCGTAACCCGCAGAAAAGAGAATAAACATTACCGTCATAGCAATCGTATAATACTCCATTGAGGATATTAAGGAACGCCCTTTCTCTGTGATGTGTTGAAAATTCACATCGCTGAAGGTTTGCTGACTCATTGGCTTAACATGCTCCTGCAGATCCAGTGCATTGGGGGTACCTATCCCCTGACGTACACTTTCTTCCATTAGCACGGTCAAGCCGATTCTGGGGATAGAAAGACTATTGCTAAGACCGGAAAATATAGTGTAGAGAATCGTCTTTCTAAGTTCGCTGTCGGTATGGAGGAGTATTTTTATCTCTGTTTTTTCCCAAGAATATAATCTGCTGTGAAACGGTCGGGCAGACGGATAAGGGCGGCCACCTCTTTTTTTTCCAGACTTTGTTGTGCACTGTCCATGTCGAGAATCCTATAGTCAATGATTTTTTTCAAAGCCTCTGATTCCAAAAACTCTTCAATCACTACTTTTTCTAAATCTAATTCTTCAACAGACTGCGTGATCTGTCTTTGCTGTTCTTCTGAAAGAAGCTGCAGAGGCAGTGTATCAGAAGGCTTTCCAAACACGACGGCTATTGGTATTTTATCAAGCATATAAACGCCATCGTCATCAAAAACACCTGAAAGTGAGAAACCTAAAACAGTGGTTAAAAGCATCGGCATCAATAATAGAATCGCTAAGGCCTTCCGGTCCCGAAATATGATTTTTAAGTCTTTTACAGCAATAATGACAGCATGCATAGGATATCCCCCTAGTCTCTGAGGGCTCTTCCTGTCAAATGCAGAAAGACGCTCTCCAGATTTGGCTGATGGAACTGTATGGATGTGATCTGTGTGCCGCCATTGCTGAGGGCAGCCACTAAGTCCTTGAGGATTTTCCGAGTATCACAGCCGGAGACCGATAATATGCCATCTTCGTAAGTAAATATACCTGTACCAATAATCTGACCCAGTGTATCCAGCTGCCTATCCTGCAGATTAGCAATAGAAATAGTCAATTGGTCTCCCTGACCTACAGTGCTTTTTAAAGTTTCCTGGGTTCCCTCTGCAATCAATTTTCCATGATCCATAATGGCGATATGGGTGCAGAGAAACTCCACTTCCTCCATATAGTGACTGGTGTATATGACGGTAATCCCTTGCTGATTGAGTTTTTTTACCGTTTCCAGTATATGATTTCGAGACTGGGGATCAATTCCTACAGTAGGTTCGTCAAGAATTAATAGTTCCGGACCATTCATTAATCCTACAGCAATATTAATTCTTCTCTTCATCCCCCCAGAGAAGCTTTCTATACGATCCTTGGCTCTTTCTCTTAAGCCTACTACTTCCAATACCTGATCTATTTTAGCATTTAATTGTTTTCCATGGATACCGGTCATTCTTCCAAAAAACTTTAAATTTTCATAGGCGGTTAGCGTTGGGTATAAAGCGATATCCTGGGGAACGAGACCGATTTGCTTGCGGACGAGAGCCGGGTCTTTAATTACGCTGTAGCCGCCTACCATAAGTTCGCCGGAGGTAGGTCTGATCAAAGTACTCACCATAGAAATGGTAGTAGATTTACCTGCACCGTTGGGGCCCAGAAGGCCATAAATTTCTCCTCTAGGAATTTGTAGAGTTATTCCATCTACAGCTGTAACCGTTTTGTATTTTTTGGTAATATTATGGATTTCTACCATAGTCATAAGCTTACTCCTTTCCTGCCTTTAGATCTTTAATATAACTTTCAAAGATTTTAGGAAGGTTTTGTTCTAATTCTCTGATGGGAAAACTGTTGGATCGGTTCAGGGAGGGCATCTCTATATGGACTGGCTTGTTAATATCCCATCGCTTGAGAGAAAATTGATAATTGACTTGAAGGAAATTGTCAGTATGGGTAGGAATTTTCATTACATGAGACATGTTTTCTTCAATTATATAAAGATCCTTATCGTAGGCTCCTGAATAGGTAAAATCCCTTATTTCAATGGTGTCCATAGCAGCTTTTGCCTGCAGAATAAACGCATCATACCGGGCAGCCAGTTCTCTGTCAGAAATAGATTGATCTTTATGCATGGACCTAAAGGACTCGATCATTGCATTTCGGAACTCTGCATTTGTGGAGATTAAATGAAAGACATTTGTCATGAGTGCTTTGACTTCCTGCTCCTGAAGAGAAAGACTAAATTCCGTAGCTTTTACCGTCCCCTCGTAGGTTTCTACGGTTTTAATGCCTGTTTTGGAGATGTTATTTTTGTTTACCGTGGTATTCCACAGGGCTGCGATTTCTTCTCCCAGGCGAGGGTCACCCTCTGGCAGATCAATATTTTCAAGGTCTTTAAGCACTTTCTGGGGGATAATCATATACTTAGAGAATACGGGCATTAGCAATACTACCTGTTCTGGATTACTGTAGATTTTTACATCAAAGCCCATATTTTTTAAGTCAATGTGCCCGTCTAAATATAATAAGCTGTTTGCAACATCGGATTTTACTAAAAAAGAGCCCTTCATGCTGCTGAACATATCCAAATCCTTTTTTGCCTCTTCACTGAGTCCTGCTCCCTCTAGATCCAGTGATAAATCAAAGGTTGCCAGGGAGCTGCTTTGTTGAATCTTATCTGTGTTTTCCTGAGCCTGCAGGTATTGTTTATAGATGTTGCCTTCCATACATCCTGAAAGGAAAAGTAGCGTAATGCCAATGCATAAGGTGAATATTACCATTGGCTTATTTTTCATATAAATACCTCCTTGCTTACATTTTATATTCTAATTATAAGAGAAAAGCCATTGGCTTATATATGCAGTTCGTCATGAAATCCATAAAAAAACCTATGACATTTGTCATAGGAGAGGGGTGTATATACATTTGCTTCATAGATAAATGTTTCTAGAACAAGTTATAAGTGTAGGGAACGACCCCTGTGTCGTTCCGCGTATTAATCTATACAATACCTGGCGCTACAATAATACACTTCATAAAACTTTATGGTATAAGATGATTCCGAATAGCGAAGATGGCTAATTGGGTGCGATCCCGTAAATCCAGTTTTTCAAGGATATGGGTAACATGATTGCGAACAGTGCCTTCACTGAGATAAAGGGCCGATGCAATTTCCTTATTGTTCTTGCCATCACCAATGAGTGTCAATATCTCAATTTCTCTTTCCGTAAGGAGATTCATTCGGGGGTCCTTTTCTTTGGGCACCGGAGAAAGTCTGGAAAATTCTTCAATGACCTTGGACGCAATGGAAGGCTGCAAAATAGAACCTCCCTGATAGACTGTACGTACTGCCTCCAGGATTTTTTCAGGAGGACTTTCCTTTAATAAATAGCCGCAAGCCCCTTTTTTTAAGGCATCGAATATAAATTCTTTATCGTGGAAGGTGGTTAAAATAATAATTCGTGTACCGGGAAAAAGTGCAGAAATTTTTTCAGTGGCTTCTACTCCATTCATAATGGGCATTTTTATATCCATCAGGATTACATCGGGACACTGCCAATGGCATAAGGAAAGGGCTTCCTGACCATTGGAGGCAACAGCAGTCACTTCAATATCCTCTTCTAAATCCAGTATCATTTTTAATCCCTGGGTCAGTATTTTTTGATCATCTACAATAAGGGTTTTAATTTTTGGCATAGTAGTCACCTCTTTCTTTAGAATCGGCATGGGAAGAGGATAATGGCACCTCTGCTTTGATATGAAATCCAGAAGTCAGGAAAAAGCTGATTTTGCCCCCTAAGTTCCCCAAACGCATTCGCATGCCTTGAAGGCCATTTCCCTCCTGAAATGCTTCCGACGCAGTTCCGTTGTCCCGAATCTCTAAAAACAGAGTTTTTTTACGGACCTCTATACCGATGAATATTTCTGTGGCATTGCTGTGTTTTGCCGTATTGGTAAGGGCTTCCTGAATAATTCTATACGCTGCTTCCGCTACAACACGGGGTAGCTGGATTTGAGAAGGATTTATAGATAAATGAATTTTTAAACCAGTTTGCAGCTCAAAGTGTTGAACCATTTCCCCAATACGGTGGATAGCATGCATCTGTGGGGGGAAGTCCTCCTTTAAAGCATCTACAGCTTTTCTTAGATCAGTTAAAGCCTGCCGGGCAGTATCTGTAGCGTGCTGCAGCAGCTCTTCCACTTTTGTGAGGTCCTTATGGAGCAGTCTTTTAGACATTTCCAACGCCATGATCAATCCAGTCATACGATGACCTACTCCATCGTGAATCTCCATTGCAATACGGTTCCGTTCCTCTATAATTGTCAATTCTCTTAGCTTTGATCCGTAGCTTCTTAGCTCCTCATAGAGACCTTTGATTTTTTCCCGCTCCTCTGCCTGGTGCTTTGCATAATTGATAATAATAATTGACAGTAAAGCGGTAAAAAAGCTGAAAATAGCCAGGGACAAATTGGCTGGGCTGAAATGGATCTGCAGCAGTTTATAAAATTTTACCATTGATAAAACAAAAGTAATGGCGTTGATGAGGGTTCCTTTTATCCTGGGAAGCTGGATGCCTGTGGAAAACAAAAGAATGAAATAAACAAAATGCATATAATAATTCAATAGAAATTTGGATTGAGATTCTATAATGAAAAGGAGGAGTATATCTACCAGAAAAAAAAGCGGATAAAATTTTGAAGACTTTATACCTTTACACTCTTTCCCATGGATAGAGACAATCAAAAGTATAAAGAGCGACAGCAGCATTTTCAAGCGCTGGGGCCTGGGTGATTCCAGGCTGAGGGCCAGTCCAAGAGCTAGAAGTATTGTAATTAGGCGCAGTAATAGGAATATGTATTTTGTAGAAGTTTTCACTGGCTCTCCCTCCCTTCTTTTGCTATTCTTATTATATAGAATTTAGATTGAAAATGGGAGTAAAATATATTTAGTATATTTAGACTTTAAACAAGGAGATAAAATATGAGTGCAAAAATAAACCTATTTGGGAATAGAAATTTTGATTACGAGGAGGATGAGTATGACCGCTTAAAAAACAGCAGTCGGAGAATGCAGAAAGCAAGCGTGTTTACCAATAAGGTAACCCGTAAGAAACTCGAATTCGATTATGAGGAAGACAGCTATGAACCAGAAAAGGGAAAGTAGGGGGTAGCGGATCAGGCAAAGGTGTGTTTTATGGAACAAATTACCTGTATAAGAGAGGTTGACGCTAGATATAATATGTGATATATTGTGTATCTGTCTTTAATAAAGACGAAAGGGGAGTACCCCTAGGAATTGGAAATAAAATAATGTTGACAAGAAGAGAAAAATAAGATATAATTACTCTTACCTCAAGCGACAGTTGATGACAATTAGCTGATAGAAAGTGGCTTGACAAAAGGGAAAAAAATGTGTATCATCATAAGAGTCAGTGTAAGTGGCTGAAGATGAAAACGTTGCCAAATTGGTCTTTGAAAACTAAACAGTGTAAGAATTAAAGCCAGCATAAATTAAGGTTGAAGGAGAAAGGTTGAAGGAGAAATGTTATTAAGGAAAGCCTCTGGGGGTTAAAACCCAAGAGAGTGACCCGAAAACATTCAACCTACAACATTCAACATACAACCACCCAGAAATTTTTATTTGAGAGTTTGATCCTGGCTCAGGATGAACGCTGGCGGCGTGCCTAACACATGCAAGTCGAGCGGTCTAGTGCTCAACTGAACTTCGTTCAGTTGAGGTTGAAGGAGAAATG
>NZ_FQZV01000064.1 GCF_900142145.1 Geosporobacter subterraneus DSM 17957
ACGAAAACCTATCTTCTTTGAATTCTCACAGTCTGGGCACTTATATTCTATGTATCCATTTGCAATCGACCCACAATGCATCATCTTTTTGACTTCACTTAGCACATTTTTTCTAATCTTATGACCATACAATTTGACAAAATCATCCCAATGATCAATAAATATTTGTCTTAGAATCCCTTTTCCCATATCAAAACTCCGCTTACATATTTTTACTGTTAATAAATGGTTAATTCTTCTATGTCCTGATTTTACTCTCTTACATGCCTATTATTATATCAAAAAAATTTATACTTTCTTATACAAAAATAAAAGAGAACGGCGCTTACACACCATTCTCATTTAGAAAGAAACACCGTATATTTTTCTATCTTATTGAGTAATTACTTGTAGTCTCATTTTAGATTCCTTTTCCAATGGTATAATAATTTCTTTTTTTTCATTTAGGATCTTATCTTCGCGGAGGGTCCAAATAGGGATATCCACCTTGAACCGATCGCATAATGTAACAAGCGCCACAAAAAAACTCTTTTCATCACTAAAGGGCATTTTGAAAATATTTACTACTGTATCATTTTCAAGTATTTCACCTTTCAGCATCTTCATATAGATTTCCCCTTTTTCTATTCTCTCGTTTTTAAGAACAATTTTATCCTATGCTTTCTTAAACTAATGTGCCATGTTATATTGCAGGTTTCCCGAACTATCTTTCTCCACTTTCACTTTACTTAGTGGAAGTTTTATTAGAAACTCTGTTTCTAGATCGGAACTATTTACAATTATCTCTCCATGATGCTTATTCACCAGCTCTTTAATAATAAAAAGTCCCAGCCCATGTTCTTCTTTATCTCTCCCCTTTGTAGAAAACCCATTTTCAAAGATTTTGTCTATGTTCTCAGGCGGTATAGGCGGGCCGTTATTTGCAATGGATAAATAATAGTCATCTTCTTCGATATATGTACAAATGGAAACAATTTTTTGCTCATTGTCTGGTATAGATAGTACTGCATCAAAGGCATTATCAACAATATTCCCAATGATACTGATCAAGTCATATTCATTCAAAGAAATCCGATTGAGCGGTTCCTCAAAGTCTACATCCAGATGTATATCATGGGAAAATGCTGTATTGCTCTTCACAGTGAGCAAGCCATCTACATAATCATTACCCGTATTGTAGTAGCGATAACTGGATTTTATATTGTGAACCAGCTTATCCAGGTATTTTTTTATTTTTTCCACAGTATTTTCAGAATTAATGAGGCATAATGCATATACCGTATTGATGTGATTGGAAAAATCATGTTTTTCCCTGCGAATGATATTTAGCAGGGTTTCTATGTTTTTCACATATTCTGCCTGAAGCTTGTACTGCTGCTGAATTTTCCAAAGTTCTTCCTTTTCTTTATACACTAGCACCCCAATTCCTATAAAAATCAGAAAAATCAGAATTATCAACGCTTCATAGAGTATTATGCTTGCAGTACTGCTTGTAGCATAATGTATATTAAAAACTACCATACCTACTAAGAAAATGGCTAACAATATGTAAGAGATACCACTACCTTGATCATCATCCCCTAAACCGCTAAATACTCTTATTTTCTTTTTTAATATAAATAGAATAATCATAATTTGGAAAGTTTTAACTGCTAGTGAAAAATAAAATCTAGTATCCTCATAATTAAGTAGGTCTGACACCTCGATATGTAGAAGTACAGATGTTATTAAAAAACTAAGTCCCTCTGTTATCATTAAATAAATAATCACAAGAAGTGCAACAATAGCTGATTTTAATAAAGTAGAGGAAGTAACAATTGATAAAGTAATTATTATAAACCCAGTTACTATAGTTGTATGCAACCCTCCCGGAAGATATGTTGAAATCCAATACGTAAATGTTACATAGAATAGTATAAAGATATAGACTTTTATTTTGCTTTCTTTTAAAAAATTTTGCTTGTTCATTAAAATCATATAGGATAACAGAATACAGAATGCCTCTATAGCAGGAAATGCTATTTGATTACATATTTCATATATGTTCATTTACAAAACTCCTTCAAATGGAACTTGGGAATGACACATTATAGTATCATTCCCATTTAGTTATTTCTACCTATTTGAGTAGTTCCTCTGGACACTTTGGTTGATGAGTCCATACTGCTGAGTAGTTAACGGTAATTGTTGATCCGAGTAATAGTGCGAAGGCAGTAAGTAGTCTTAGAGAATTGCTTTTTAGATATCTCAACATATCCACTTCCTCCTTTCCTTAATAATATTCAAATTAGTCTAGCTAATTATATATTACAACAAAAAATATGAAAAAAAGTAGAAAATTGTATTTTAGGAAAATTTTACTATATATTTTACATAATTTATCTGCTGCTTTATTAAGCATAAAGGCATATATTGCAAAAAGATAGGGAATTTCCCTATCTTTTGTTGATAATCATTTATTATTGGCATTTATACCTTAACCCTGTCAAAGAAAATATTCTTTCCATAGGCTGCTAAAGGAATTCCATAAAGCACTTTTACCGCTTCATCCAGCACTTTTAGATCAATGGCTGCTTTGCCGATACTGAACATCACCCGATTATCTACCCTGTCGTCTGAAGCAACACTTACCGCAGCACCTACCGCAATGCCTAAATCGACGACATCAAAGGAGCATCGGCCTCCTTTCTTTGCCTGATCCCCACAGTTCTCAAAACCACAAAATCCACAGTAACTGAGTCCTCTTTGTCCTACCGTTGTACCGATAAGTACCACCACCGGTGCCCTTCGGATGTTTCCCGCATCCCGTATAAAGAAATCCAGTTTTTCACGCTCACCGATTTTTTCCATCTCATCGGCTATAGCATCCTTCTCTTCTCCTGTAACGATGGCTGTTACAATTTGATCTACCCCCTTGCCCTTAGGTGCTGTTCGTGCAGCAATACACATTTTCCCGGCTGTCTGCATTAATGCATCCCTTTCTACCTCATGGCTGTTATAAAGCATTTGTACCCCTCCTTTTATCCATTTCGACTGGGATTCATCAGAGATTCATGTCTCAAACAAATCTGGCAGTCTATCTATATATTTCATTCTACAAAACCATCCTCTTTCCTTTCCCAATATGCATTTTTAGTTTGTTGACATTTCTTCAAAATAATGGTATATATCTTATGAATAGAAATAGAAACTCTGGGTATCTGTATAATGGTTCGTTTCATGATCATAAATTTAGGGAGGTCATATTTATGTTTAATTCTGTAAAAGTTTCTGAGAATATTTTTTGGGTAGGAGTAAATGATCGGCGCACTGCACTTTTTGAAAATTTATGGCCCTTAGAGCATGGTGTAGCCTATAACTCCTATCTTATTGTAGATGAAAAAATCGCACTTATAGATACGGTTGAGGGTGGACAAGTAGGGGAGTATATTCGAAAGATTCAAAGCATCATCGGCACTGACAGAAAAGTGGACTACCTGATTATCAATCATATGGAACCGGATCATTCAGGACTGATCAAATCTGTGCTGGAGCTCTATCCGGACATCAAGATCGTAGGCAATGAAAAAACCTTCGGGATGATTGCTGACTTTTATGGTATTACCAGCAATACGTACCTGGTAAAGGATGGCGACGAAATCGATTTAGGTAAGCATCAGTTAAAATTTTATATGACACCAATGGTTCACTGGCCTGAGACAATGATGACTTATGATAAGTCCAGCAAGATTCTATTCTCTGCCGATGCCTTTGGCAGCTTTGGTGCCCTGGATGGAGGTATCTTTGACGATGAAGTAGATTTAGACTTTTTTGAGGAAGAAATGAGAAGATATTATTCCAATATCGTCGGCAAATTTGGTTCGCCTGTTCAGGCAGCCTTGAAAAAGCTGCAAGGCCTAGAAATATCTACAATTTGCTCTACCCATGGTCCGATTTGGAGAAGTGATATTCAAAAGGTCGTATCTTTGTATGATCAATGGAGCAAGTATGAAGCAGAAGAGGGTGTGGTGATCGTATATGGTACCATGTACGGCAATACCGGTAAAATGGCTGAAACCATCGCCAGAACCCTTTCTGAAGAGGGCGTTAAAAATATCAGGATCTATGATGCATCGAAGACGCATATATCCTATATCTTAAGAGATATATGGAAATATAAAGGTCTTATTATCGGAAGCTGTGCCTATAACAATAACCTGTTCCCTCCGATTGATAATCTAACGAGTAAACTCATTCATATAGGTGTTAAAAATAGGATTCTTGGGATTTTTGGAACCTATAGCTGGAGCGGCGGTGGTGTCAGCAACCTGAAAAAATTTGCAGAACAGATCAAGTTGCCAGTGGTGGCTGAACCTGTCGAGGCAAAATGTGCTGCCTGCGGCAATGATATCGACGGATGCGTCATGATTGGCAAACAAATGGCCCAAGCCTTAAAAGAAGCATAATAAATAGGGTTTAGATGTATGGAAAGTAAAAGGCTATCCTCTCGATGATCCTAAGATCAACGGGAAGATAGCTTTTCCAACATGATATACTGATAAAGTTATTCTTCCAATATAAACTGCAGCTGATGCATTTGCTTTTCTTCATCTTCTTTCTTTAAGAAGGTGCCTATTGCTGGGATATTGGCCCTATAGTAATCCAAATCCTTATATTGTACATCTTCAATTTGCTTTATCTCTGTAAGAACGCTGTTGTTTTTAGACTTCAACACCTGAACCCCCTGGGAGTTTCTTGTGGTTTTAGGATTAATTTGATTTGTATTGAAAATCAACACCTTGCGGATGCTGCTAATAGCAACCAATTCCGCATCCTCTCTGATTTTCATTATAGATACCAATGGATCACTGTCCGAGTAAGCGTTGGCCAGTTGTGTTCGGTTCGTCTTTGTCTCATAACTGGACATTTCTATTTTTGCACATTTGCCATTCTTAAAGAAGAACAACATATAACCGCTATAATCAGCCGTCGCAGTCATATAAATGATCTTTTCGTTTTCCGCTAAGGCAAGCAAATTAGGCAAATAGTCACCTAAGTTACTGGTCTTGCTATCCTCTAATTCATATGCCTTCTTTTTATAGACCGTATGCCTGTTAGTGAAAAACAGAACATCCGACTTATTGGTTCCGTCCACTTCCTGAGTAATGACATCTCCTTCTTTTAGCTTTTGTCCATTACTGCCTCTTAAGCTTATCAAAGGAATTTTTTTCAGATATCCTTCTTTTGTAAGGAACAGCTTTACATTATAGTCTTCAATGAGATCTTCATGACTGATCTCCTCGATATGATGTTCCTCAATAATGTCGGTTTTTCGATCTTGTCCATACTTCTTTATCACAGCCTCCAGCTGCTTTACAATTATTTTCTTTACCTTCTTATCGCTGTTTAAGGTGTCTTCCAGTGTTTTTAATTCCTTTTCTAAGTCCTGGATATCCTTAGTCTTTGTAAGGATATACTCTTGATTGAAATTTCTCAGTTTAATCTCTGCAATAAATTCAGCCTGAACCTGATCCACTTCAAATCCACTCATAAGATTAGGTATAACATCCTTATCCTTTTTTGTATCCCTTACGATCTTTACTGCCTTATCCAAATCCAGTAAGATTTTTTCCAAGCCCCTTAGCAGGTGAAGCTTTTCAGTCTTTCGAGCAATATCATACCGCAGGCCTCTTTTGATACAATTGACTCTAAAGGCTATCCACTCTAATAGAATGGCTTTGACACCTAGAACCCTTGGATGTCCATTAATCAAGATGTTAAAGTTGCAGCTGAAGCTGTCCTGAAGCTTCGTGTATTTAAAAATTTTCAGCATAAGCTGTTCAACATCTGCTGATTTCTTTATGTCTATGGTAATCTTCAGCCCGTTTTTATCGGTTTCATCCCGTACATCGGTTATTTCTTTGATGGTTCCATTCTTCACCAAATCAGTGATCTGGTCTATAATGGTCTCTACATTGGTAGTATAAGGTATTTCATAAATATCAATGCAGCTATTGGCTTTATCATATCGATACTTCCCTCTTAGATAGAAGGTGCCCTTTCCTTCTTCGTATATTTTTCTCATATCCTTCTGGTTATAAATCAATTCTCCACCGGAAGAAAAGTCAGGGGCTTTTAAATGCTCTAATATATCAATATTTTCATTTTCAAGTAGTTTTATTGTTGTATTACAAAGCTCTATTAAATTGAAGCTACATATGCTGCTGGCCATTCCTACGGCGATCCCCAGGTTTGGATTGACCAGTATATTGGGGAAGGTTGTGGGCAGCAGTGTTGGCTCCTGCATCGTATTGTCATAGTTGGGAGCAAAATCTACCGTATCGTTTCCGATTTCGTTAAAGAATTCCTCACAGATTGTATCCAGCTTTGCCTCGGTATAACGAGGGGCCGCGAAAGCCATATCCCTTGAATAATTTTTTCCGAAGTTTCCCTTGCTGTCAATATAAGGATGCAGCAATGCCTCATTTCCCCGGGTCAGTCGCACCATGGTTTCATAAATGGCCATATCTCCGTGGGGATTTAGGCGCATGGTCTGTCCAACGATGTTTGCAGATTTCGTTTTTTGGCCTTTTAATAGCCCCATCTTATACATGGTATACAGCAGCTTCCTATGGGAGGGTTTCAATCCGTCTATCTCCGGCAATGCTCTGGATACAATCACAGACATAGAGTAGGGCATATAGTTGGTTTCTATCGTATCGATTACGTTCAGTTTTTTTATGTTACTCTTCATATTTTTCTCCTTTAGCTTACATCTGATATATCCAGATACTTATGTCCATGTTCTTCTATGAACTGTTTTCTTCCCGGGAGGTTATCCCCTAAGAACAGCTCGAAGGCCTCTTGGGTAGCCTTTGCATCAGCCGGAGTAACCTGTATCAGCCTTCTGGTGTCCGGATTCATTGTGGTTTCCCACATCATTTCCGGTTCGTTTTCTCCAAGTCCCTTAGAACGTTGAATCTTGAACTTACCCTTAAGCTTTTTCAATATTTGAGCCTTCTCCCCTTCTGTGTAGGCAAAATAGCTGCGTCCCTTTTCATCGGATATCTCATAGAGAGGGGACTCTGCGATATAAACGTATCCTTCCTCTATCAGCGTAGGTGTCAGTACATACAGCATCGTAATGATAAGACATCGAATCTGGAAACCGTCTACATCAGCATCGGTACAGATGATCAGCTTATTCCAAGTCATATTGCCAATGTCAAAATCCGTTAAGTCCTTTAGATGCCTTGAACGCACCTCTACGCCGCAGCCAATTACTCTTAACAAATCCATAATGATATCATTCTTAAAGATTTTATCATAGTCAGATTTAAGGCAGTTTAAAATTTTACCCCGTACAGGCATAATCGCTTGGAATTCAGCATCTCTCCCCATCTTTGTGCTTCCCAGAGCAGAATCCCCCTCAACAATAAACAGTTCTCTTTTGTTTTTATCCTTCGTTCTGCAATCTACGAACTTCTTTACACGGTTACTAATATTGTCTATTTTTTTGCTTAACTGTTTTCTTACATCAATTCTGGTTTTCTCTGCCTTTTCCCGGCTTCTTTTATTAATCAGCACCTGCTCTAATATTTTTTCTGCTTCCAGCTTATTTTCAATAAAATAGATTTCGAGCTTTTGCTTTAAGAAGTCAGTCATGGCATCTTTAATGAAAACATTTGTGATGGCCCTTTTTGTTTGGTTTTCGTAGGAAGTAATGGTGCTGTAAGTATTAGAAATCAACAGTAAGCTGTCTCCAATATCCTGGAAGGTTATTTTCTTTTCATCCTTATTATATTTTCCTTCCTTTTGCAGCTTTTGATCAATTGCATAAACAAAGGCATTCTTTACAGCTTTGTCTGGAGATCCTCCATACTCAAGATAGGATGAATTATGGTAGTACTCTAACGAATTCACTTCATTATTAAAGCAAAAAGCAATTTCCATCTTCACCTTATATAAGGGCTTGTCCTCGCGGTCTCTACCCTTTGTCTCATACTCAAAGTACTGCTGTTCTGTAAATCCCTTTTCTCCGCTTAATTCTCGGATATGGTCCCGGATACCGTTCTCATATAAATAAGTAAAGGTTTCCCCGCTCTCCTCATCATAAAGTTTAAAGGTAATGCCTTTATTGACAATAGCCTGCCGTTTTAGAGATGTTTTAAAAAAGTCCAGGGGAATATTGATATCATTAAAAACATCTAAATCCGGCTTCCACTTTATGATGGTTCCCGTATGCTCATAACTGCACTTGGTTTTGATATAGCCTTCCTCAGTACCCGTTATATTGTCACCTTTTGCAAAGTGTAATTCATACTTGTATCCATCACGAAAGACGGTTACATCCATATATTCGGAAGCAAACTGGGTTGCAGCGGTTCCCAGTCCGTTTAATCCGATACTGAACTGATAGTTGCTGCCAGAATTATTATCATATTTTCCTCCGCCATAAAGGATGGTAAATACAATCTCCCAATTATATTTCTGCTCCTTTGGGTTCCACTCTAAGGGGATTCCCCTGCCTTCATCCTTTACCTCTATGGAATGGTCCTTAAATCTTGTAACCTCTATGACATTGCCCCAGCCTTCACAGGCTTCGTCCCTGCTGTTTCCTACAATCTCCATCAATGTATGCTGACAGCCTTCCAGCCCATCACTACCGAATATAACCCCAGGTCTCAATCTTACCTTATCCTTTTCTACCAGCGTTGATAAACTCTCATTTCCGTAATTATGTTTCTTAACCATGGTACTCCTCCCTCAGAAAGCTATAGCAGCATATCCCTTTTTCAATTCTATTCTCGATAGTATTGCCGGGCAACCGTATTATATCATTATTTCGTACAGATGCAAACATCCGTTCTATTTATTTTACATAAACTTCTAACTCTCATATTATAATTTGTTTTTCTGGGAATGTCTATGGTATTGCAAGTCTATATGCCCCATTCATCCTTTGGCACATAAAAAGTATTCTAGCATTGCGCTAGAATACTTTTTATGTGATCGAAATATATCTGCTTTATCCTACCTGCTTTATAGTTTTATAGAGGAAAACTAATACACCAAGGGTTAATAATGATAAGCTTGCGGTCATAAGCCATGTAAATCTTTCTGTAAAAGGCAATCGCTCTGTAACATCTATAAATTTCTCGTTCTCAATATAGGAATGGGTATGGATTGCGTTCTTTAATACCAAAGATAAAAAGAAGAATTGCATAGATCATCCATAAGCCACTTAGACTCAATTGTTCAGGAGATAGGAAAAGATCATAATCCTTTTGAGAAAAGAAATGACTATTCTGGATGGTTATAAATACAAATATTTCAACCAAACCTATCCCTTTGAAAAAAGCTGCTGCTGTTTTATCAATTGGCTTGACCTTTTCCACAAATCTTCCATACAAATAGATAATCCCGCCGGTAATGCATAAGGTGAAAATCATTAAGGCCGTTTGATGATTGAATAAGAAGGTTTTATCCCTAACTCTGTAGACAGAGGCTACTCCCAAGTATAAGCCAAAAATGATGATCAAAAACACCATAGTGATCCCTAGATATTCATCATAGTCTCCCGATATAAACCATAAGCAAATATATAGCTGGTTGGCAATAAAACTAGAATAATTGAAGGATGGCCATTTACAATAAGCCGCTACACCCAATACACCAACAGTCAGCACTGTAAGGTATCCAAAAAGAATCCACGGTGAAGGCTCTCCGCTCGAAACAAGCAAAGGTGTGGTATAACCCCCTACAATGCCTAGAATACCGATGACAAGTGCTTCATGACGAACTGCCAACACTACGTCTTTGTGTTCTAATATAGGATAGGGTGTTTCCATTCTATAATATATTTTTTACTTAATCCGCGTTCCGTCCTGAATTTCTTCATTAGGGGACAGGATTACGACTTCTCCTTCGCTTAATCCACTTAATACCTCTATTTGTTTATCGCTTTCTAAGCCTGTTTTGATTGGTCTCAGCTTCGCCATGCCATTTTCGTTGACGAAAACGCTGTCATTTCCCTGATACTGAAAAACTGCCTTTTTATTCACAAGCAATGTATTATTTCTGCTATCTGTAATAATTCTAATTTCCACATCGTATCCAGGTTTTAAATTCTGTATTTCCTCATCTAACCTTATCCTAACTTTGACTCTTTTTTGTTCGATTCCTAAATCTGAGACTTTGCTAAATGCTTTTGGGAAAATATTGTTCAATGTACCCCTGGCATCCTTAATTCCTAAATCCTCGTTGTTTATCATAACTCTATTTCCCAGTTGTACAGCGCCCATTTCATCCATCAGAATATCACTTTCCAAGTAGTATTCTGATGTGTTGCCAATCTCCATAATCAATGTGCCTGATTGCAGCAAATTCCCTACTTTCACTTTATTATTCATGACTATACCGTCAATAGGTGATCGGATCATTAAATCATTTCGTTTCTTTTCCAGTATTTCAATCCGTTTTTCTATCTCGGCGATCTGTGCCCGGTATTGTTTTTCTATATTGCCAGAGATACCTTTTTGTGCCAATAACAGATTGTTTCTGGCAACTTCTAGCTCCGCTTCAGTTGTTTCAAAGCTGACGATAAATTTCTGGTAATCATTTTGACTAATAGCACCGGCTTCGTATAAGGATTGGTTATTAACCATGTTCCTTTTGGCTTCTTCGAACTTTATTTCCGCAGACCGTACTTGTGCCCTAAGTTTATTCAGTTCTTCCGGACCTGTCGGTTTTCTCTTTTCTTCGAATTGTGCAGCCGCTGACTTGATCTGTTCCTCCAGTATTTCTTTCTGCATTAGTATTTCCCGGTCATCGATCCGAACCAGCAGATCTCCTTTTTTCACAGTCTGCCCCGTATCAGCCGATACCTCCAGAACCTTTCCACTCTCAAAGGCATAAACCGCAATCTCATCCTCAAGAAAAACCGTTGCCACCTCTTCTACATACTTATCAATGTTACCTGCCTTTACCATATCCATATCTACTACTACGCTTTTTGCAGGCATCATTCGAGATAATACAATTGCAGCAATGCCCAATGTTATGAACCCGATCCAAAGCATTCTTTTTTTCTTCATATTTTATCCCCCTAAGAAATACGACTTTTCAGTGCATCAATAAAATTGAGACTATGAATTTTTTTGTAAGCAGCCAGCTGTGCGATGCTTACAAAGAATACCGTTGCCACAGCAGCGGTAATAAATATTTCCGCGCTGAGTATTATAGGAAAGGTGATTACCTCTGAACTAAAGGATTCAGCAAAGCCTTTTATGATCCCCATTCCCATAGGTATTCCCACCAATATAGCAGCTAAAGCCATCAATGCATTTTCTCTGGTGATCATCCAGAATATATCATTCTTATCAAAGCCTAAAATCCTCAAAGATGCAAATTCCATGTTTCTTTCTGAAATGCCCACGATGGTTGAGTTATAGATAATTGCAAAGCCTAAAACCCCTCCAAACAGGAGATAAAGCCTCGTAGCCAGAATCATTGTATCTAAGAATTCTAAAAATGCAGTTTTCATATCCGCTACAGAATTGATAGAAGCTATATTTTTTACATCCTTTAGTTTATCTTTTATTTGATCCTGGGAAGCAAGTGTTACCCCAGTAATGAGATTTTTTTCAGTTAAGAGTCTCTCCATGGTTTCTATCTCCATATAGGCATTTACTCCCATGTACTGCTCAATCACGCCTCCAATTTCGACCTCAACATCTTTTTTACCAGGCAAAAAATTCTTTATTTTTAGGGTATCTCCCTGCTGAACATTCAGGGTTTTTGATAAAGCCTTTGTGATAAATATGCGGTTAGGCTCCAATGAAACTGTTCTTTGGCTGCTGTCTCTAAACTCATAAAAGGAAGTATCCTGGGGCACTCCGATAATAAACACATTTCGTTCTCTCCAACCATTGGTCAGTTTAAAGGGATATTCAATTTTTGCTTCCATATGCTCTACATCGATGAGCTTCTTCAAATCCACCATAACACTTTTGCTCATGGGATGAGTAAAGTCAATGGCATAGTCCATTTTTTGATATACTCCATATTGCAAGTTAAACATTTGCGGAATAGCTACTCCCTCGTAAAGTGGTACTGTATTGATCGCATAGGTCAAGGCCAAACCAAACACTAACAATATAAATCGGCGTTTCGTTCTTGCAATATTTCGTATGACCATTTTCCAGCTAAAGGATAATCTGTGCCACACAAAGCCCATACGCTCTAAGAGGATTCTTTTTCCTGACTTAGGTGCTTCGGGTCTAAGTGAATCTGCCGGCATGATCCTAATAACCGATTTGGCGCCAAAAAGTCCGGAAGCGATACAAAACATACTGGTTAGCAGTATAGCCTTTATCATGTAGCTATAGTAGATTTCCATCCTAATAACGGGTATATTGAAATAGAGGACAAATATATTGGTAAAGGGTCTTGATAATAATAGACCTCCCAATATCCCTATAATTGAACCTGTCATACCGATCATCAGGGAATATTTGATGTAATGGGACAATACGCCAATATTTCCATATCCCATGGCCTTTAGTACGCCAATGGCCATTCTGTCATTATTTACAATTCTTGAAAGCATGATAGATATAATAATAGAGGCGACTCCTAAGAACATCACCGGAATGGCCGCAGCCATCTGTTCGATACCATCCATTTTCTGTGTTAATACATTGTTGCTCAGCTGATCCTCTAATTTAATAATTCTTTTTACTCCGTATTTATCAAGCTTTTTCTCAATGACCTCCACCACATCATCAATATTGCTTCCCTTTTCCAAGGTTATCAGCACTTCGTTGTAGCTCCCTCTATAGCCATAAAGGGATTGGGCAAAGGCTTCATTAACATAGGCAACGCCGAATTTCTCATTGGCTGGCATCAGGGATTGATCATTTTCCATCAGATAAATAAACTCTGGACTTGCTGCGATAGCTGATACATTTAATTTGTGTTCCCTGCCATTTATATAGGGAGCAATCACATCTCCCGGCCGAATGTTCCTCGCCTTGGCAAACTGCTCTAAAAGAATTACACTGTCGCTGTCAACAGCAGAATCCTTTCCGTTCATATAATACAGCTTATTGATCTTCTCGCCATCACTGGGCAGAGATATGATCCGGACAGAAACTTTTTCATCCTTGTTTTGAACCGATAAAGGCACATCAAAGCTAATTCTTCCCTGAACCTCCTTGATTCCCTCGATGGTATTGATTTCCTTAAGGGCTCCCTGGGGTATCCTAATCAACTGTACTTGAATGTCATTGATATTTGTCAAATCATAATAAAAATCTACTGTATTTCGTATATTTACATTCGTCATCCCAAATAGCATATAAATGCATAATGCTGCAGCGATAATCACCGTAATCGAAATAAACTGTCCTTTTGTAGTCTTGATCATTCTTAGAAGCCTTAAATCTAGCTTTTTCATTACCATTCAATCCTTTCGGGAGAGATTGGATGTAAATTTTCTTTTACTTCAATGATTTTTCCGCTTCTCATTTTTATTACTCGATCTGCCATATCCCCAATAGCCATGTTGTGGGTAATGATGATCACCGTTTTTTTGAGGGTTCTATTAATCTTGTGAAGCAGTGATAAAATCAATATCCCTGTCTTAAAATCAAGGGCCCCCGTAGGCTCATCACAAAGTAATATCAAAGGATTCTTCGCAACAGCCCTTGCAATAGCTACCCGTTGTTGTTCCCCTCCACTCATTTGAGAAGGAAAGTGATCCTTTCTTTCTCCTAATCCTACTTCCTCCATGACCTCGTCGATATCTAGAGCACCTTTACATATTTCTGTTGCCAATTCAACATTCTCTTTGGCCGTCAGATTTGCCATAAGATTATAGAACTGAAAAACAAAACCCACACTGTCGCGTCTATAGCCTGTTAACTTGCGATCATTATAGTTAGTTATTTCCTCATTTCCAACGAATACCCGGCCTTCAGACGGTGAATCCATTCCGCCAAGGATATTTAACAGTGTACTTTTGCCGGATCCGCTAGGCCCTAAAATCACAACAAATTCTTCTTCAAATATTTCCAGGCTTATATTGTCTAATGCCTTAACGGTTACTTCTCCCATCTGATAACTCTTACTAAGGTTTTCTGCTCTCATAAGAATATTTTTCAATCTTTCACCCCCTTCAGTAGATTTTATTTTGTCAGACCTCCTAATAATCCGTATTTCATAAAATCAAAAAGATTTTCATATAAGGCAACCCGTTGGTTTTCATCCATTGATAGATACTCCATTTTCATAAACATCGTCGGCATATACAATAAAAGATTGGCTGCAAAATCAACATCCAGCGCTCTGATTTCACCTTTTTGAATACCATCTTCCAATATATGCTTCCACATAAGGAGCACCTTTTGGGTCTTATACTCAGAAAGCTTTTCTAGCACATTCATCCGTTCCATAATATCCTTGCTTAGAATCATGGGAAACTCTTTGGCTATGTTTAGCATATAGGTGTATAGGCAGTCTATTTTGTCAAATGTATGATAATTGGCATCGATCTTTTCCATTATTTTTTCCATATGGTAATCTGTATTGCTTTTAAGCACCTCTAAAAACAGATCATCCTTCGTAGGGAAGTAAGTGTATACCGTGGCTTTGCTTATACCGGCTGCTTTAGCGATTTCATCCATCGTTACTCTGTGATAGCCGTATTTCCAAAACAATTCCTCTGATATTTCTAATAGTTTTTTATACTTCTTCTTGTTTCGATGCGCCATATTTTCTAAAACCTCCAGACTGAATATATGGACAAGCTAAACTATTGAACTATATTAGTTTAATAGTTTAGTTTTATTATAATCCAATTTTTAGATTTTTTCAATGAATGAAAATAAAATATAAGCTATAAAAGCATCAAATGTATTAGAAAAGGACCGCTCATTTGCAGATCATATGATCCGCTGTAAGACAGTCCTTCATCCTTAAACCTTAATCAATCAAATAAACCTCTACATCTTTTCCCCGGCCAAATTTCTTTACTTCCTCCAACTGCTTATTTCCGTTGTCCCCAAGGTAAATATCTATTGTTCTTGCTTTCACACCGCCACCGGTATCTCCAGCTATGTAGATTCCATTATACTTCGAACGCCAATCATCTGCTTTAAAGAGAACTAGAATTTTACTGCCCAAGGGAATTACCTTTGAATCAACAGAAACCACCATAATATCCCCCCACTGTTTGCCATTCAAATCGATTCCGGTGCTTGTGAAACCTCTGTTCTTTGCACCTACTGCTTTCCCACAGGATGCAATAGACAGATCATAGGCTGTAGCAGTAAAGTCTTTACCAATCAAAGTTGCTGCTTTCTTAATATCTTCAAAGTCATCCTCTGCTGCACCACTTTTATTTTCATTCTTGTTTTTTTCTTCGCTTGGAACTACATGTTTCGTAAAATAACTTTTGTTCTTCTCTTCAATAATCTCGTGAACTGTTTTCATCTGATATTTATGTATCCAGCCTTCTTGTCCGTCTGTTAATATCACATGAAAGTAGTCCGCTTTATAATCCTTTAACAATACAATCGTGTTTTTTTCTATCTCTACCATTGTTTCGCTGTTATATTCCGGTTTCACCTTTACATTTGTTTTATCTGACACGATCATTGCCTTTGGATAAACAGGCGTGGCGGCCACTGTAATATGTTGAGCGGGTACCCAGCCCACGACTTCGTCGCCTACAGCAATGTGAAGCCACTTTTCCTTCTGGGCTACGATACTGACTTTTGAAGTAAAGCCTAATGCTCCCTTTAGCAGCGAATTGGGATCTGGAAGCTCATACACATAGATGCAGTCCTCATTTGCAACCCCTTCCTTTATAGGATGCTTGCTATAGTCGGTAATAAGTACGGATTGGCTGTGGATCCATCCATGGATGCCATTTTCCGTTGAAATTTTTAACCATTTCCCTTCATTTCCTATGACAAAAAGAGTATCGCCTGCCCCCGCACTGCCAACAGCTTTGGAGTTTCCCTGGGGGTTTTCATAAATATTTACCATTCTATCGATGACAACAGCTTTTGTATTTTCTTCTCCGAAGGCAATCCCGTTTATGCAGAGCATACTTAGAACCACCATGATTATAACAAAATATGTACATCTCCTCTTCACTGCCTAAATCTCTCCTCTCTTCTTCGTGACAGAGTGTCAAGGGACGTCTTACCTATTATCCCTAGGTATTTTAATTCAATTTTTATTTTCAAAATCCTCTTTCTTTTTCTGATGTTTTCTTTACATCTGCTTGTGTCGTAGAGATTTAGCCATTATTATTCGATGTTATAGTAAAAGGCCAATGGTGAAAACCATTGACCTTTTAACTCCCTATATTTTTTATTCTGTCATAAATCCCAATACTCAATTACAATCTTGCAGCTGGCTTTTTAAGTCTTTTAATAAGTTCACCTATGCGGTTTGTCCCTTCTTAATATCTTTAGAATCCATGTTATCATTTCTTCCAATACCTAACAGGATACTTCCAAACATAACAGCCAGCATTGCGAAGGCATAAAATACGAATGGTGTAACTTCCATTGCAGTAAGCGGGTGAATACCGTCTCTGGTAAATCCAATGGTATAGATAATGGCCGGTGTCCAAGGAAGTGAATAAACCAGTGTACAAGAAGTTGCGTCCAACAGATTTGCTGTTCTATAGGGGCTAATGCCATGTTTTTTTGACAGTGGTTTCGCAAAGGAAGCCCCTACAGCCAATATAGCCGGTGCATTTAGACCCATCAATGATGAAAGGATGATTGTCATGCCTGATATTGAAAACTCAGCACCTTTTGGTCCTTGAGCAATTTTCCCAATAGCCTCCAGTAATTTTACATCTCCCTGCCCAGCTCTCATAATAGCTATAGACCCAAACAATAGGATCGCCAATATAACAACTTGAATCATACTATTAATACCCGTATATATTACTCCGTCAACTGTTCTATCTAGCCCTTCCCCAACTACTCTAAACAAAGCTTTCTTTGTAACTTCCTGTCCCGGATCAATTTGTATAAAATCAATTAGCCCGGCAAAAACCGCAGTTAGGCCGGCCAGAACAGTACCAAAAGTGGTCGCTATGATAATATCTCCTGTTTTTACTGCCATCCAGATCGTAATTGCTACAGGAACCAGCATGATCAATGCTGTGCTATTATAGTCTATAGTTCCAACTACTCCAGTGTATCCGCTATACATCATGCCGAATATAATAATGCCAACAACCGTAATCCCGGCTGCAGTGAGTGCATATTTTAACCTTGACTTTACAACACCCGGAACGTCAACTCCCTGCGAAGTTGCAGAGCAAATGGTCGTATCTGAAACAGGAGCCAGGTTGTCTCCAAATGCCCCGCCCGATACAATCGCTCCAGCTAATAGTGCCGGATGTGCACCAAGAGCAACCCCTGCAGGATATAGAACACCCATCCCCGCTGCAATCGTACCAAAGCCTGTCCCAGATGCTGTGGCAAATATAGCAGATGCAATAAATGAAACGATTACAAAGAAGGTTCCGCTGATCCCCAATGACGCAGCCATACCTGCAATTCCTCCGGCAAGCCCTGACTCTCTAAGGATTCTCGAAAAAACACCGGCAAAAATCCAACAAACTACAGGAATGATTGCTTCTTTACTTGCCATACCATTAATAATTACTTCACTATAATATTTTTTGTCCTTTGCGAAGAAAAATGCAATGATAAGTGCCATAAATGCCGGGATCCATAATGCACCGTCTGAGATAGAGCCCGCTATGAACGTAGTCATAACGATTAGTAATAGAAATACAATGAATGGAATAAAAGACATCCATTCTCCCCCATAAAACTCGAGCTTCTTAATTTGATTATCCATGTTTGCCCTCCTTTTATTTTTTGATCATTTTGACTTTCGTCAACTATTTTATATCGCAAATGCTATGCCAAGTTTTTTTATTGAAAATTTTCCTGAGAAACCTTCTCTTTCATGAATTATTACACAAGTTATATTATTATTTTTGCTGTCTAGGAAAAAAATTGCTATGAAATTTTTTTCCACATGGAAAATAATTTCATAGCAATGCAAATACATTTAAAAGATTTATAAGTTTTTATAAAGTGCTATGATATCTCCTACAGACAGCTTTAGTTCATCGGCTAAAAATTGTAGATCTTCGCCAGTAAGATCGTCCAGTCTGTATGTATCTGCAATATTTTTTAGATAGGTTGTTTTTAGTTTAATCAGATCTACATCTTGTGCAGATACTTGTGCCATAGAAGTAGGGATCACGATTGTTTCTCCAGGAATGTTTTCTACAGGATTTCCTCTATAAACTCTAATGCCATTATTTTTTGCAAAGGTTAATTGAGGCATGGGATGCTTGCCTGCTCCTGTATACTCAGTTTCCTGAACAACAATAATTTTATCTTGATCCATTTCCTTAGCTAATGCAATAGCCGCAGCCAAGGATGTATTTCCTGCAGGACCCCTTTCAATGCCTTCTAATCGTGCTAACATCTCCGTAGCATAGAATACTTCGCCTTGGGTTACGGTAACATATCTATCCATATAACGCAGTACTCTGGCAGCATTTCTAGGTACATCTGCCCGGTCTGGCTTTGTTGCAAACGGAATTCCAAACCCAGTATGCCCGGTTGTGAAAGATTTCTTATTAAAATCTCTATCGGAAGCCATATGTAAGCCATGGAGATCTACCGATGCCCCTACTATTTCACAAGCTGCACCTGCTTTCATGAGTCCTCTGGCAGTTCCAGTAAGATTTCCACCGCCGGCATGAGTTGCAACAACTGTATCAGGGTATCTTCCTTCCATCTCCATCATTTGATTTGCGATTTCATAGCCCAATGTTTCGACTCCTGCTATTCCAAAAGGTGTATATAAAGATGCATTAAAAAAGCCTGTCTCTTCAATTACTTTTAGAAATGTATAAAATAACTCCGGTCCAACCGTAAGCTGTATTACCTCAGCCCCAAAAGCTTCGCATTTGCGGGCTTTTTCGATAATTTCTGGTTGGCCCCTTTTGCTAGAATCATATACCTCCTGGACGATAATACATTTAAGCCCTCTTTGGGCGGCCTGTGAGGCAACAGCAGCACCATAATTACCGCTTGTGGCTGCAATCACACCTTTATACCCGTTTTTTTGTGCATGATAGACTGAAATAGCTGCTCTTCTGGCTTTAAACGATCCAGATGCATTGGCTGCCTCATCCTTAATAAATAATCTTGCTCCTTTACCTGGTTCTGCATATTTTCTTATTAATTTTGTAATATTTTTCAGTTCAAACAACGGAGTATTGCCTACTTTCGTTTCTTTTTGAATTCTCTGCATCTCCTCCATAGAATAGGCTACATTCTGCATCATCTTTTCATAGTTAAAAGCTATTTTTCCATATTCAAAAACGCTATAATCTATTCCTATTGCTTCTTTCATGATTTCATTTTTTCTCTGCATAACACCTGTATATGATAGATCCCTCATTTTGCCCCTCCTAACAATTCTCTAGGTCTTCTTTTAAAGATACACCCGTTTCCAGCAGCTCTAGAACTGTGTTTCCAAAGTCGTGCACAAATCGGGGATTGATTTCAACTAACTTGCCCCTTGCGATTCTTCCAGAAAGTGTACGTACTGATACCCAATCTCCGATTGCTGCTGATTCTTCAAGCAAAAATCCCCTTGTCCACATCATAAGCGGGGTCTCCTTTGTATCATCCGGTACCTGGGGAGCTCTCTCATATCTTGATAATACTTGGTCTTCAATTTCTACCCAGCCCCCTTTTACTGCTCTATTCATTTTATCTCCTCCTTGTAAGATAAATATAGGGTTAGGGCTCAAAAACCCACCCGAATGTTCTTTGACAACTTTAAATCTATTGTTCAGATGAATCAGTGACACCAGACATTGAATTTTTTAAACATCGTGCTATAATCTCTTTGTCAGAGAGATAGATGTGCATTCCTCCTGGATCCCTTCCATAGTAGAGGCTTATCCGTGAAAAAGCGTGTCACTCCACAAGGACGATTCGATGTTTAGCTGGTT
>NZ_FQZV01000069.1 GCF_900142145.1 Geosporobacter subterraneus DSM 17957
AGACATAAGAGCACAACCTTTCAAACAGAATGAATCAGAGCATCCACTAAAAGAAGAACGTCAAACAACCTTGCATTTGAAACGGGTAACACCAAATGGTGGCCCAACCAGCTAAACATCGAATCGTCCTTGTGGAGTGACACGCTTTTTCACGGATAAGCCTCTACTATGGAAGGGATCCAGGAGGAATGCACATCTATCTCTCTGACAAAGAGATTATAGCACGATGTTTAAAAAATTCAATGTCTGGTGTCACTGATTCATCTGAACAATAGATTTAAAGTTGTCAAAGAACATTCGGGTGGGTTTTTGAGCCCTAACCCTATATTTATCTTACAAGAAAAGGAAAAGAAGAAAGAACAAAAAGGACAGAATAATGAAGTTAATAATTTAGCAAAGGAAATTAGAGAAATAAGAGATGAACTAAACAGAAAAATTGATGGAAAGAGCAAAATATTTACTAGTACAGAGATATTAGAACTAAGTCAGAAGTTAGATAAACTTATTGTAAATTATTTGGGAAAGAAGTAATATGTTTTATTTATCTTATCTTTTTTGTGGTATGAAAATCCATCAAAACCCCTGTAACTTAAGCCTTTACCCTAACTCCACTAATATACATAATTATAGGGTTAAGGTTTTAAGGATAAAGGGCTAAGGATATAAAAAAATAAACTTGACAAGGATACCCAATTATATATAAGGTATGCCCATCTAATAGTGGTTTCAACAAGCATCCTTTTCTTGAAAAACTGTCTACTTTTTTAGTAGACAGTTTTTTGATGCCAAATTTAAGCATAAATAGTGTCAGTTATTAAGAAAAGGGAAAAAGTTTTTAAAAAATATATAAAAATAGGACTAAAGACCTATGAAAAATCCATTCTGCCTATTTTTCATGTGTTATGCTCAAAAATAGAAGGGGAGAAAAACGAGATATGGATTATTAAAGAAGTTTTTTAAAATCTTGCAAATCACCTTACTTTTTAAAAACATGTGTTATGTTCAATAATAGAGGGTCGGAAAAGGAGATGATTCTATGGTAAGGATTAGGGCACCAAGTACCAAAGAAGTAAAAGAGGCATTTTGCCGAATGCCCCTTTTACAGTGGAAATTTATAAAAATAAATTTGTTAATAGTATTATATAAAAAGCAAGGGAGAAATGAAATATGAAAAAAATAATTAATCGTAAAGTTTATAATACAGAAACGGCGGAATTATTGGGCAAATACTGGAATAGTCTTGGCAATGATGACTTTAATTATTTGCATGAAGAATTATATATAACCAAAAAAGGCAATATGTTCCTATGATATTCAGGTGGTGCCTTATCAAAGTATGGAGAGTCAGGTTATGGATGTGGATGGGGGACCGAAGGTATTATTCCTTTAGAACCAGAGGAAGCATATGAATGGCTTGAAAAAAATGATTGCAATGAAGTAATTGAGAAGTATTTTGCAGATAAATTAGAAGAAGCATAATAAATTTACTGTAAAAGTGGATTAGAAAACATTTTGTGAGGAATGACTGGGTGCTCCACTAGTAGAGCACTTCCAGCATAATAAAAAAAGGAAATATGAATTTAATATTAAAAATAAAAGGAGAGATGAACCATGAGACAATTAGAAATGGTAATTAGTGCTGAAAATAAAAAGACGGTTAAGAATAGAACAAGTAAAAGACTAATCAAAGTCAATTATCTTCTATCTGAAGATGGCAGAGAGGTGGAACTGTATAGTGTTGTTAGCAAAGGCATGCTCCAAAGTATTCAAGTTGTAGTAGGCAATGATGAAATTGCATATTTGGAAGAATGTAAATATGATAAAGACTGCTATAATATAGGGTTTTACTGCATTAAAGAATTCATGAATTCAATGGGTGAATTCGAAGTTACCGGCATACCAACAGAATACTACGATTATGATGAAGAATGTAGATGCTGTACAGGGAATCTAGTCATTAAGTTCTTTAGTAAACCCATGACATTTGAAGAATTATTATCATGGGAAAGAAATAGACAAACAAGACTAAAGCAAGACGAAGGAAATATATTGCAAGATTATTGTTTGAAGAAGTTTGAATGGAACAAAGAAATGATAATTTGGACAAAAGGATATGGAAGCAATAGTTTAAAGAACCTTTCCAATACAACAAGTCAAGCAGATATTTTATATATATACGAAAGGGCTCAGAGGGAACTGCCAGGTTTTGAAATTATTCCGAGAGAATGGCTTGAGTATAAGGTCCTTAATACAGGAGCGATTAACATACCAAACATTGATGCAATCGAAGCAGAAATTCAGGAGTATAGAAAGCAAGGATATGATGCATCAATTAAGAACTTAATAAATGATGAAGAAGATAAGCCGATTTCTATAATATTTATTGAAAACTATCTAGGGAAAAACACACTGATGAAGCGTATAGATGAATTAATTTAAAATATAGTAAAGAAAATAAAAGACCCCTAGTAAAAGAAAAGCAGAAGGCAGCATTAGGTAAAATGCACCTTCTGCAAACAAAATATGTACTGAATAAAACATCTATAACAAATTATTTATTGCTGATAATTGATAAGTAGTCCAAATAAAAGCACACTCCTTAAGAGATGTGCTTTTATTATAACAAATTAATGGTCGATAAAATGCCGTAATTCTGTTGAGGATTATAAAGATATGTCGTAAAATGGAATTAACAGTATTTGGACAAAGGGTGATATCTGTGAAAAAAGAATCTAGAGATGTAAAGAAAATAACAAATGTAGAAGATATAATAGAAGCCCATAAAAGAGCGATAAAATTGGTACCTGTAAATTGGAAGGGCAGAGAATTAAAAATACCTGTTTATTATAGCATGAATGCTGCAATCGCTTATGAAAAGGCCTTTGAAGAAACAGAAAGTTATAGAAAATCATTCTGCACAATGGTTTTGAAGATAATCAACAATAATAAAAAAGTTATTTACCAAGAAGATGACTTCCCTATTCTTGGTTTAGACGACATAGAGGGTTTATCAGATAATGACTTGCAAAAAGTAGGAAAAGAAATAATAAATAGTTCAGACTATTTAAAAGGATTTGCCGAAGAGGTATCTGAAGAAACAGATGACTTCTTCCAAAAATTCTATTTGATACATAAAAAAGAAACAGAAAAGTATAGAGAACATATAAAAAAAGTAGCAGAGCAATTAAAGCCTAAATTAGATTTTGCTGACTACTATAAAAACTTACTGCCAGGCATAGAGTTAGTATCAAAACTAAGTAGAATAACAGAAACAGTAAGACCTCCTTTGGTTGATATAGCAATATATCAAAACATTATAGGCAATTCTGCGTTGACGGAATTGGCGGCTACTGCAAGTAAGATGGGGAATATGATAGGTACATATATGGAAGTTATTAACCCGATACAAAGGAGTATAAATAAATCGATAATAGAAATGCAGTCTGTATTAGTGCCAACAACGAGTATTATTAATGAAACAATTAAAAACTATTATTCTGAAATAAATGCTATAAGGGATATATTACAGCCAATCAACATGGAATATGTTAGAACGGCATTAGAAAGTCAAGAAGCACTTAGAAATGTCATGAATAGTGGCATTCAGAGCCATATGCAAGTATTTGGAGCAGAATTAAACAAAATACTTAACTTCACACATCATGACAAGTTATTTAATTTTGCAAATGTGCAGCAGGATATCATGGGCAATATAAGACCGTTTTTATTGGAGACACAGCAAATTCTGTTTGCAAGAAAAAATATTAGCGATAATTTAAATAAAAAGGCAAAAACCATGCTCCAATTTGGATGGTGGTTTATTAGTTCCCTTCCCATAGAAATAATTAACTATATCTATAAAAATAAAGAAACTCTAAAGCAGAAAGATGTAGATAAAATAATATCTGACTATTATAAATCTGGTGAATACAAAGAACTTGAAGAGATAATAAACGAATGGAATGAATTAGGGTATTTTAATAAATGGGAAAAGAAGGTTAAAGATGCTTTCTATGCTCATAAATTAGAAATGTATTCCCTATCAGTTCCAGTATGGGCGCTAATGATTGAAGGCATCATTCGAGACTTTATGAGGGGAAATTATGATGTAACGGCATTTAAATTTGGTATCTTGTATTACAATTTTAAAGAGAAAGCAAAGGAACTAGATGGATTTATTGTTAGTTATGCTTTTAATTGTATGGATTCATTCTATGTCAGATTTAATCCCGAAAAACCAGATGGAGTACATGATTTTAGCAGACACAAAATATTTCATGGACAGGCTGTTAACTATGATACTGAAATAAATTCATTAAAATTGATGCTGTATTTAGATGAACTATTTTATATGGCATTGTCTTTGAGAAATCCTATTATTGCATAATAAAGGACTAATTATACATACCTTTGGCATGTTTCTTTATATACAGCATTGCACCCTATATAAGATGCAGTATGCAAATTGCAAATGAAAACCTAAAAAGATATAGAATATTAAAGTATAGATGATATAATTTGGTATGTAGATATTAATGCTGAATTTAATATACCCAAATTGTGAAATACATAGGAGTGATAAAGTTGATTAACTTTCAAGATAAAGTGAATTTTATATGGAGTATAGCAGAATTACTAAGAGGCCCCTATAAGAAAGAACAATACGGCGATGTAATACTGCCTATGGCCGTACTCAGGAGGTTTGACTGCGTCCTTGCAGCCACTAAGCAGGAAGTATTGGAAAAGTATGAAACCTTAAAGAAATCAGGGCTCCAAAACATGGACCCTGTTTTAAATAGAATATCAAAGCAGGAATTTAATAACACCAGCAAATATGATTTTGAAAAGTTATTGGCTGACCCAGATAATATCGCAAACAATTTAAGAAATTATATCAACGGTTTTTCCAAGAACGCCAGGGAAATTATAGAACATTTTGACTTTGACAAGCAGATTACAAAACTTAATGATAACAACCTGCTTTACCTCGTGGTATCAGAATTTAACAAGATAGACTTGCATCCAGATGTGGTAAGCAATACCGAAATGGGGTACATATTTGAAGAATTGATTAGAAGATTTTCAGAACATGGGGAGGCAGGAGACCACTATACCCCTCGTGAGGTTATCAGGCTCATGGTAAATATTCTCCTGAATGAAGATAACGATGAATTAACGCAGCCAGGGCTTGTTGTAACTGTTTACGACTGCTGTGCGGGTACGGGAGGCATGCTTTCAGTTGCAGAGCAATACCTCAAAGAATTAAATCCTGGGATACAGGTTGAACTATTTGGGCAGGAGATAAATCCCCAGTCCTTTAGTATCTGCAAATCCGACATGCTCATAAAAGGACAAAATGCAGATAACATCATTTTAGGAGATAGTTTTACTGAAGATGGACATAGGGGAAGAACCTTTAGGTACATGCTAACCAATCCACCTTTTGGTGTTGAATGGAAGAAAGCAGAGAAGTTTATTCGTGAAGAATATGAGAAAGAAGGCTTTAACGGCAGATTCGGTGCTGGGCTTCCCAGAATATCGGACGGTTCCCTTTTATTCCTGCAGCACTTGATATCCAAAATGAAACAGGACGAAAAAGGCAGCCGTATTGCTATTATCTTTAACGGCTCGCCTTTGTTTACGGGGGATGCAGGTTCAGGTGAATCGGAAATAAGGCGCTGGATAATTGAAAATGACATGCTGGAAGGTATTATTGCATTGCCTGACCAGTTATTCTATAACACAGGTATTTCTACCTACATATGGATAGTTACCAATCGTAAAAATAATGACCCAATGAAGGGGCCTGTAAGGACGGGTAAAATACAGTTGGTTAATGCAGTAGATTTCTATCAAAAAATGAGAAAAAGCCTTGGAAACAAAAGAAATGAAATCACTGAAGAACAGATAAAAGAAATTACGAGGATATACGGTGAATTTAAGGAGAACGAATACTGCAAGATTTTTGATAACGAAGATTTCGGATATCAGAAGATAGTTGTAGAGAGGCCTTTAAGGCTTAATTTCCAGGTAACTGAAGAAAGGATTAATAATTTATATAATGAAACAGCCTTTAATAATCTTGCAAAGTCAAAGAAAAAGGGTACAGCAGGGCTTAAAGAAATAGAAGAAGGTAAGAAAATACAACAGCAAATAATAGAAGTCTTAAGAACAATGGACTCTACTATTCTATATAAAAATAGAGATGAATTTATAAAAGTACTGAAGAAGGTTTTTAAAGACAATGATATTAAACTGGATAGTACACTTTTAAAGTCTATCCTGTCTGCTTTATCCGAAAAAGATGAAACAGCAGATATTTGTGTGGATAGCAAGGGTAATCCTGAGCCAGACCCAGATTTGAGGGATACTGAAAATGTACCTTTAAAAGAAGATATACATGAATATTTTGAGAGTGAAGTAAAACCTCATGTACCTGATGCTTGGGTAGATGAAACCAAGACTAAAATAGGATATGAAATACCTTTCACAAGGCATTTTTATAAATATCAGCCCCTAAGACCTTCTGAGGAGATTATGAAAGAAATTATAGAACTGGAAAAGAGTATTTCAGAGAAATTGAAGAAGGTGATGGGTGAATGAGACAGTATAAGAAGTATGAAAGGTATAAGGATTCTGGGGTTAAGTGGATAGGGGAGATTCCAGAGGAATGGGAAACAGTTCCTCTGAAGAGAATATTTAAAATTATAAATGGAGGGACACCGAGCAGTTCAGAAGAAAGTTATTGGAATGGAGAAATTGTTTGGGTAACACCAAATGATTTAAGTAAGTTAACTGAAGCGTGTATAGTGGATTCTGAAAGAAAAATCACAGAAGATGGATTGCATAACTGTTCAGCAAGAATAGTGCCAAAAGGTAGCATTGTTATATCTACTAGGGCACCAATAGGATATGTTGCTATTGCTGAAGTACCGCTATGTACTAATCAAGGGTGTAAAAGTTTAGTCCCTACTAAAGTAATCAATAATAAGTATTTTTATTATTGGATGCATAGCATAAGTTTTTATTTAAATGTTTTAGGGCAAGGGACTACTTTTTTAGAATTATCAAATAGTAGTTTGTCAGTGGTTGAATTATTGACACCTTCAATAAACGAACAAAAAGCCATTGCCAATTTCCTTGACCTAAAAACCGCCGGAATAGATGGTTTAATTGCTGATAAGGAAAAATTGATTGAATTATTACAGGAAAAACGGCAAGCAATTATAACTGAAGCAGTTACCAAAGGGCTTAATCAGAATGTTAAGATGAAGGATTCAGGTATTGAGTGGATAGGAGAGATACCAGAGCATTGGAGACTTTCAAAGATAAAGTATGAATCATTAATTAATAATAAAACATTAAGCGAAAGTACAGATGACGACTATGAAATAGAATATATTGACATAAGTAGCGTAACATCAATAGGTGAAATTGATGGCGTTCAAAGTTTAAATTTTAAAGATGCACCTAGTAGAGCCAGAAGAATTTTATATAAGGGGGATACCATAGTATCCACAGTTCGTACATATTTGAAAGCAATAGCCTTTATTGAAAATGCTCAATCAAACCTAATATGTTCGACAGGATTTGCAGTCTTAACTCCCCTATCAAAGGTTGTTCCGAAATATTTATTTTATTTAATGAGGTCAGAAAAATATGTTAATGAGATTGTTCGTAGGTCAGTAGGAGTTAGTTATCCTGCAGTTAATGCTTCTGACATTGGTGCTTTAGAATGTGCATTACCAGATAGAGATGAGCAAATGTATATTGTAGAATATCTTGATAATTGCACTACGCAGATTAACCAATTGGTAAATGATATACAAGCACAAATCCAAAAACTAAAAGAATACCGCCAATCCCTTATATCTGAAATAGTAACAGGTAAAATTGATGTAAGGGAATTTGCGGACAAAGTCGAGGTGATATAAGGATGAACAAAATAACAGCCCATGCAGTGAATATCCGTACACTGCTGAATAATAAATACACGGTTCAGTACTATCAAAGGGAATATAACTGGGAAACCAAGCAGATTGAAGAACTTATAGAGGATTTAACCAACGAGTTTAATGAGTTCTATAAGGACGGAGACAGGCAGATGGATGTGAGGAATTATGGGGACTACTTCTTAGGTCCCATTATCCTTACCAATGACAATGCAATTATAGATGGACAGCAGAGGTTATCCTCATTAACGCTGCTCCTCATTTACCTAAACAATCTTCAAAAACAGCAGACGAGTCTGCCTAAAGTCAATATTGATAACTTGATTTACTCAGAGATGTACGGCCAAAAGACTTTTTGCATAAATGTCACAGAAAGGGAGGTTTGTTTAGCATCTCTATTTGAAACAGGTGATTATGATATCACCAATGAGCAGTCAGAGAGTGTTATTAACCTTTACAATCGATATAAAGATATTGAGCGGATTTTTCCTGATGAATTAAAAGGAAGTTCCCTGCCAGTATTTATTGAATGGTTAATAGACAATGTGAGTCTTGTAGAAATAAGGGCTGATTCGGAGCAGGATGCTCATAAGGTTTTTGTAACAATGAATGACAGGGGATTGAGGCTCACGCCAACGGAGATGTTAAAGGGCTACCTTCTTTCCGAAATAGATGATAATACAATCAGAAATAAGGCAAATGATTTATGGAAGAATAAAATTGTACAATTAAAAGAAATTGAAAAGGATGGAGATGCTGACTTTATAAAGAACTGGTTAAGGGCCCAGTATGCAGAAACTATAAGGGAAGGTAAAAAGGATGCAGAGAACAAGGACTTTGATATTATCGGAACAACATTCCATAAATGGGTCCGAGAGAATAAGTCTGTTATAGGCTTAAACAGCAGTGCAGATTTTGAAAAATTTATACTTAAAAACTTTAGGATGTATGCTGATATTTATATTCGCTTAAAGGATTACTCCCGCAAGTTTAATAAGGATTATGAGCATGTGTTTTATAATGCAGATAGAGGATTTACGCTGCAGTATCAAATCATATTATCAGCAATAAAAAGTGATGATACCCAGGATGTTGTTAATAAAAAAATCAAAATGGTTTCCTGCTTTATTGACCAATTTATATCCATCAGGATTTTCAATTTTAAGACGGTGGATTATTCTTCTATCAAATATACGGTATTCAATATTACAAAAATGATACGCAACAAGGATATACAGGAATTGACAGCAATATTAAAGCAATACATAAATAATATGGGATATACTCTTGATGGAATTGATGGTTTTTATTTAAATCAGTTTACAAGAAGATATATGCTCCATATTCTCTCAAGAATGACCTATTATGTAGAGGAACAAAGCGGCATCAACAGCAATTTTGCCAACTATGTAAATAGAGAACAAAAAAATCCATATGATATAGAGCATATTTGGGCTGACGATTATACTCAGGGAAACCATCAAGCAGATTTCTCAACGGAAGACGAGTTTAAAGATTTTAGAAATAGGTTTGGAGGACTATTAATACTTCCTAAAGATAAAAATAGAAGTTTGCAGGATATGGAATACAGTAAGAAAGTAATCAAGTACGACAGTGAAAACCTGCTGGCTCGGACTTTAAATCAAAATTGTTATAATAATAATCCATTATTTTTACGCTTTATGAATAATACACAGTTACCCTTTAAACCATATGCACAATTTAATAAGGCAGAACTAATTGAAAGGCAATTCCTCTATAAAGAGATATGCAAAAAGATATGGGATGTAAATAAAATTGATGTATTAGCAAATAGTTAGTAAGGAAGTGAGAGAAATGGCTAAAACTCCTGAAGAACTTTTAGAAAGAGGATTTGAAGAGTATATTGAGGAGCATCTTCTGAAGTCTGGATATATCAAGGGTAACCCTGACGACTATAACAAAGAATTTGCCCTTGATACCAAAATCCTTTTTGACTTTTTAGAAGATACTCAACCGAAAAAGATGGATAAGTTAAGGCAAATTCATAAAGACCAGTATAAGTTTAAAATTTTAAAACGACTCAATACGGAACTAAATAACCGTGGCATGATTGATGTATTGAGGCATGGGATTAAGGATTATGGCGTATACTTGGACCTTGCCTATTTTCAGCCTGCCAGCAAATTAAATACAGAAACAGTAAAACTCTATGAGAAGAATCGGATATCCGTCACAAGGCAAGTACACTACAGTACCAAGAACGAAAACAGTATTGACATGCTCATCTGTGTGAACGGACTTCCCGTTGTTGTGTTAGAACTTAAAAATCCTTTTACTGGTCAAACCTATGAAGATGCAATAATGCAGTACAAGAAAGATAGAAGCCCTAATGAATTATTGTTCCAGTTTAAAAAAAGAGCCATTGTATTTTTTGCAGTAGATACTCAAGAAGCCTATATGACTACAAGGCTTTCAGGAGATAAGACTTCATTCCTTCCATTTAATAAAGGTTGTGATGGAGGAAAAGGGAATCCAGACAATCCTGATGGAATTAAAACTGCCTATCTTTGGGAAGAAATACTTCAAAAAGACAGTCTGATGGATATACTAAAGAGGTTTGTATTTATCCAGACAGAAGAAAAGAAAGATATTGACGGCAATATCTATACATCGGAAACCGTTATATTTCCAAGATACCACCAATTGGATTCAGTAAGGAAATTGGAAGCCGATGCAAGGGAGAAGGGAGTAGGAACAAACTATCTTGTGCAGCACAGCGCAGGGTCGGGAAAAACCAACTCTATATCATGGCTTGCCCACAGGCTTGCTAATCTTCATGATGATGAAGACATGCCTGTATTTGATTCGGTGATTGTCATTACCGACAGGCGGGTTTTGGACAGGCAGTTGCAGGACAGTATTTATCAATTAGAGCATAAACACGGAGTTGTACAGAAAATAGATAAAGACTCAAATCAATTGGCTGATGCACTGAAAAGTGGAACCAGAATTATTATCTCTACCCTGCAAAAGTTTCCTTTTATCATTGAAAAGGTAGGAGAGTTGGAAAATCGTAAGTATGCCGTCATTATAGACGAGGCTCATTCCAGCAGTGCAGGAGAAAATATGGCTTCTTTAAGGGAAGTTCTATCTGCCAATAGCCTGGAAGAAGCAGTAAAACTGGATGAAGAGTTGGAAGGCAAGGAATATGACCCTGAGGAGGAAATTATAAAAACAATAAAGAAAAGGGGAAAACAGCCGAATATTAGTTTCTTTGCTTTTACGGCCACACCTAAAGCAAAAACTCTTGAAATGTTTGGAACGATAGGGCCTGACGGACTGCCCCATCCATTTCATCTATACTCTATGAGGCAGGCAATTGAAGAAGGCTTTATTCTAGATGTGCTTCAAAACTATGTTACATATGAAACCTACTTTAAACTGGCAAAGAAAATTGAAGAAGACCCCACTTTTGACAGAGCAAAAGCCACCAAAGCATTAACACGATATGTAAGCCTCCATCCACACAATATTGCTCAAAAGACTGAAATTATGGTGGAGCATTTCAGGAGCGTAACCAGGCATAAAATAGGCGGAAGGGCCAAGGCAATGGTTGTAACCAGTTCCAGACTCCATGCTGTACGCTATAAGCATGCCTTCGATGAGTATATCAAAAAGAAGGGTTATAGGGATATGAAAACCTTGGTAGCCTTTTCGGGAACGGTAAAAGATGGTGGTGTAGATTATAAAGAAAGTGATATGAACGGATTTAAGGAATCAGAACTTCCAGAACGTTTTGCTACCGATGAGTACCAGGTGCTTTTAGTTGCAGAAAAGTACCAGACAGGATTTGACCAACCCCTTTTACATACAATGTATGTCGATAAAAAGTTGTCAGGAGTCAAGGCGGTACAGACTTTATCAAGACTCAATAGAACCTGTGCAGGAAAAGATGATACCTTTATCCTTGACTTTGTAAATAAGGCAGAGGATATTCAGGAAGCCTTCAAGCCCTATTACCAGGCAACTATTGTGGAAGAAGTGACAGAACCTAACCTGCTTTATGATATTGAAACTATGCTCAATGCTTATGGCGTGTATCTGAAAGAGGAATTGGATAAATTTGCTTATATATATTTTAAACCCAAGGATAAAAAGACTTCTAAAGACAGGGCAATGCTAAACCACTTTATAGATGTGGCTGTAGAAAGGTTTAAGAAACTGGATGAACAGCGAAAGCAGGATTTTAGCAGCCAGGCAATGAAATACGTAAGGCTTTATTCATTCATTCTTCAAATAACGCCTTTTGAAGATGTTGAACTTCATAAGTTATATGTATATTTGACGTACTTGCTTAAAAAACTGCCGAGAGAAAAGGGCTCTACTGTTTATCTGGCAGATGAAATTGCCTTAGAGTATTATACCGCTAAAAAGACATTTGAAGGGAGCATCTCATTAACCCCTGAAGACGAAAATGTACCAGTCACACCTGTGAAATTTGCAGGAACTGGGGTAAAGGAAGAACAGGAAGAATATCTGTCCAGCATTATTGAGCGTCTTAATAAGCGGTTTGGAACTAATTTCACAAAAGCGGACCAATTATCGGTAGAGCAAATAAAAGAGGATTTTGCTGCTGATGAAGATTTGGTTCAAAAGGCTAAAACAAATACCATTGACGACTTTAGGCTTGCTTTTGAGAAAGTGTTTATTAATAAAGTGATTGATAGAATGGACCAGAACCAGGCATTCTTTACCCGTGTTTTAGACGATGAGCAATTTAAGAATGCTCTTATGGAGTATATGCTGATTGAGACTTATGAGAAGTTAAACAGCAGGCCTTAGCAGATGTTATAGGAGGAATCTGAATGGATAGATATGAACGGATACTCGGAGGGCTTTTTGGGGTCGCTTGTGGTGATGCTCTGGGTGGAACGCTGGAATTCATGTCAAAAGATGAGATTGAAAAGAAGTATGGATATTTAAAAGACGTTATTGGTGGAGGCTGTTGGGATTTAGCACCTGGAGAAGTGACAGATGATACAATCATGACTATTGCTGTCGCAGAAGGCATCCTGGATAACCCAGAGAATCCTATCGAAGATATCGGAAAACACTTTATTGAATGGTATGATAGTAAACCCAAGGACATAGGCAACATTATCCGAATTGCACTTGGTGAATACAAGCGAAGCAATGACTGGATGAAAACTGCCTATTATGCTCATCAGGCAACAGGTGGAATGAGTGCCGGTAATGGTTCACTTATGAGGTGCTTGCCAGTTGCTTTATATTACATTGATGTTGAAAAAATGCTGGAGATAACTGCTTCTCAAAGCGTGCTTACTCATTATGACCAAAAAGCAACAGATGCCTGCCAGTTTTATAATCTGCTAGTTTACCAGTACCTTAATGATAAGCCTAAAATACCACCTATAAGGGAACATATCGAAAAATATCGAGAATATAAGCAGGTATTTCAGTTATCAAAAGACCAACTGAAGCCAACAGGATACGTGTTTGATACTCTGATATGTGTACTATGGTGTTTTATTAATACTTCTTCTTTTGAGGATGCTGTATGTGAAGCGGCCAACCTTGGAGGAGATGCAGACACTATAGCCGCAATTACAGGTGGAATGGCTGGAGTGTATTACGGCTATGATGCTATCCCTGACAGGTGGAAGGAAAAGATATTGGTAAAAGAGCAGTTAACTTCTATTGCGAAGAGGATGATAAAGGGTAATAGGAAAGTATAGGAACCAGGGGTAATTCAAGGTGATTTTAAGGAGAGAATTTGCATGAATAGGTGTGAATGGTGTGGTAAAAACTCCAGTGGTTATGGCATGGTAGTTCTAACTATAAAAGAAGATGAGCCGTCTCAGTCTATATGTGAAGACTGCTACAATAGATACATGGCAGATATACTTGGAGTTGAAGATTATAAAGATTATGAAAAAGAAGCAACTTTTACAGACTGCGATGGAATAGAACACCGCTTTCAAATAAGAAAGAAAATTCATCCAACAGGTATTTGTTGGGAAGCGGTAGAGTTTACAGGGGTAGATAAAATAGGATATTCCTTTGAGGTACATCAGGATTTTGAAGAAGATTCAAATTATGCCTTAAAAAGGCTTTATAAAAAGATAAGAAAAGGATTATCACAAAAGTTCATAAAAAGAGAAGTATTTCAAGGACATGAACTTATCTCTTTTAAAGGGAATATAGTAGAAGGGCGTATTGAATGGGATGATAGATATGATGACAGAACACCAAAATTTATTATCGATGGACAGGAATATAGCCTAGAAGAATTCGGTAGGATTATGATGTCTTGTGAAGGATGGAACTTTAGATTAGAAATAATTGAACCTACAGAGTAAGTTTATATACGCAATATTAAATTATAACAAAAAGGTTGCGCTTACCTATAATATAACTTAGAATATAAGTATACAGAATGAGAGCATATTCTCTTACAGCCAGCAGATGCTGGAATAAGAAGTTAAGAGAGTATGCTTTTTGCGTTTTAAATAGTTATTGGGGAGGTATGAAATGCTTACTATTGCTGATTTTTCAAGGAAGATAATTTATGATTTAAATAAAACGTTTCCTAAAGCCAGTTTACAGGGGAAGTATGTTGTTGTAGAGTCCGACCCAAACAGTGTGTCTATACCTGTTAGTAGTATTTATAGGGAATATCAGGAAATTAAGGATTATGGAAAAACTTTAACATCATATATTAGAATTATTAGTGACATTTTGAACCAATATAAATTCAAAATTGACTATACCAATGTTTACCCGATGCTAAAGAGTAGGATGTTTGGGAAAGGAGAAAAAGATTTAGATTTTTATAGAGAGGAAGCCTTTGCCGATTTAGATACACTTTATGTTACAGATGCAGGAGAAGTTTTTAGATTTGTATTAAAAACCGATGATGTGAATTTTGATATGGTGAAAAAAGCAGCATGGGAAAATTTAAATAAAATGAGAAATCCCTTAGTTAAATTAGACAAGGTGCTGGAAATATATACTTTGAAATTTACAACAGATTATAACTCGACCCTGTTGTTAAGTACTGCACTACAGAATCAGATATGCAAAAAGATAGGGCGGGATTATCTCTTTGCAATTCCTTCTGCTACTACGCTAATAGTGGGTAAATTATGCCATGAATATATAAAAATTATAGAATCACTGATTATGATAGATAATGACCCGAATAAGGTTTCAGACAAGGTTTACAGGTGTAAGAATGGAATATTTGATATTATTGATGAAAGATATTAAAGGATAAAGGAAATTAGGGAAAAGTATTATTTCAAGGGGATTACAAGGATTTATTCCAATTGATTTAGAGATAACAAATTTATATAATATGAAAAGTAATATATGAAAAAGGTGATATGGAAATATGAATTTTGTTAGGATATGGACATCTCAAGTTTTACTTTCTCTAGAAAATTTCTTATTGTAGGGATGTTGTTAAGCATTTGTTTATGTTCATAAGGTGTTAATTTTTGCTGAATTTGATTTAAATACTGTTCAACTGTTTGGAGGTTGGATAGGCAATAAGTATCATAGTTTTTAGGATTAAGGAAGCATAGTACTAATAATTCAATTGCTTCACCTAATTCCCCTGAAGCCTTATCTCCTATGATATCCTTTATAACCTGCTTCAGGTAATTCAGTTCCAGCCTGAAAACTTCTAAGTTTATCATTTGAACCACTCCTTCACGAAATTTGAAGCATTATAGCCACAGATAGATGGAAAGTCAAATTAGAAGAGGTAAAAGTTTTTGTAGGGTGAAATGATATTGGTCTAAGGTAAATTTGGCAGACTACAATAATATATAGAATAGATTGTTTTCTTTATCTATTTGCGCTACAATACCGTTAGTGACACAGACGGAGAGCACATTCTCTTTATACAGCCAGTTTATGCTGGCAGTAGTTAAGGAGAATGTGCTTTTTATTTTTGAAAAGAAAATTTGAGGCAATAAAATCAAGGTTAGAGGTGATGGATATGGGAGTAGTCTTTCGGGGAGAAGGTTTTACTGAAAAAAGATTTAATAGGATATTCCAAGAGTTGTCCTTTAAGGGAATTGGATTAAGGTTGCCAAGGATAAAGGAAATAGTGGAAGTGGAACAGATAGAGAATTATAAAAAGCCACTTCTAATGTTTTTACTGGGAGATGATTCGATTCTTCATATTGAAATTATGAATAATGAAATACAGCCTGATTTCCATAGCATGTTAATTTATGATATGAGTATAGTTTTAAAATATGGAATGCAGGTGAGAACAGTTATTTTGAATTATGGAAGCGCTCAGAATGGCAAAAAAGGCAAGTGTTTTGGCTCAGTACGTTATGAAGTTCAGGTAGTGGATTTGTTCGAGATTGATGGGGAAAAAGTATATGAAGAACTAAGTGAAAAAATTAGTTCTGGCAGTCTATTTGATGAGAGAGATAGATTGAATCTGTCATTTCTTCCATTTATGAAGCATTCGATATCCTTCAGTGAAGCACTTAGAAAAGTTATGTTTTTAATAGAGACTATAAAAGATGAAGAAGAACGACTGGCTTACATGACAGTAATAACCGAAATTGCATCAAGATTTATTGGAAATAATGTGGTTGATGTTGTGGAGGAATATCTCATGGATACGGAGGTAGGAATAAGGATTAGGGACGAAGGGAAGAAGGAAGGAATGCGGGAATCAATTATGATAATACTCTTAGAGAAATTTAATCTCCTACCTGATGACATCTATAATGCTATAGCAGAACAAAAGAATGAGAACACTTTAATGAAATGGCTTCAGAGGGTGACCAGCATTTGCAGTATAGACGAACTAAAGAAAATGATATTTAACATCGAATAGAATAAAAAATCTTATTAGATTACTATCGTACCTATAAGCCGTATTTCTCCTATTCCCTTTTAACACCTTATGTCCTTAATCCTATTAATAATATATGTATATTAGTTAAGATAGGGAAAGACTTAAGTTTCAAGGAATTGAAAGTGTTTTAAGGCGACAAAGATTTTAGCAGACTTTATTACAAATCCATGAAATTTTATAAATTTGGACCTGACAAATTTTTTTGTGCGCGCTACAATTATCTTATAAATTTATATTACAGAGGGGATGATTATCGATGAAAAAGAAAATAAATATTATGCTTAATATAGTAATACCAACCGCAGTTGCATATATAGTATTTTTCTTGCTTTACTATTTATTCGAAAAAACATTTTTCGAATACAGATGGCTGGGAATAATACCGTTTCTAATAGTCACAGGGTTTGTTATTTTAGACAACAGAAGAGAGTGGAAAATGTTAAAGCAGCAGGGATAAGGGAAACCTTATCTCTGTTTTGTTAGGGGGTTTACTGAGCATGATGTATTTAACAATTACCATGATTATTTGTATTACCATTGTCAGTATTGGTGGTATTTGGTTTATGCATAAAAAGAAATAGTATCTTATTGTCTCAAAAAGTGTACTATATGAAATTATAGATTAAAGGCCTTAAATAGTATCTCAAAAAGTTGAATATATTTTTTGAGATATATCTTAAACCTGAATTATTCATGAAGATCTAAAAAATGAATTTAGACCCTCAAAATTGAGTTTTATCAGTTTTAAAAATCTATATAAAGGAAAAAGTT
>NZ_FQZV01000001.1 GCF_900142145.1 Geosporobacter subterraneus DSM 17957
CTTCATAAGCAGAAAAAATTATAAGATAAACAGAAGAATCTAGTAGTTAGAGTTGAGTGTTGGGGAAGCACTGAACTTAAGCCCCAGTAAACGGCGGCCGTAACTATAACGGTCCTAAGGTAGCGAAATTCCTTGTCGGGTAAGTTCCGACCCGCACGAAAGGCGTAACGATTTGGGCACTGTCTCAACAATAGACTCGGTGAAATTGTAGTACCAGTGAAGATGCTGGTTACCCGCAGCAGGACGGAAAGACCCCGTGGAGCTTTACTGCAGCCTGACACTGGATTTTGGTATTGCATGTACAGGATAGGTGGGAGACTTGGAAGCTTGGACGCCAGTCTAGGTGGAGTCAACCTTGGGATACCACTCTTGTAATACTGGAGTTCTAACCATAAGCCGTGAATCCGGCTTTGGGACACTGTCAGGTGGGCAGTTTGACTGGGGCGGTCGCCTCCCAAAAAGTAACGGAGGCGCCCAAAGGTTCCCTCAGCGCGGTTGGAAATCGCGCGTAGAGTGTAAAGGCAGAAGGGAGCTTGATTGCGAGACGTACAGGTCGAGCAAGGACGAAAGTCGGGCTTAGTGATCCGGTGGTTCCGAGTGGAAGGGCCATCGCTCAACGGATAAAAGCTACCCCGGGGATAACAGGCTTATCTCCCCCAAGAGTCCACATCGACGGGGAGGTTTGGCACCTCGATGTCGGCTCGTCTCATCCT
>NZ_FQZV01000071.1 GCF_900142145.1 Geosporobacter subterraneus DSM 17957
ATTGGTTTTAAACAGCTTTTTAATTAGTTTAGGAAAACCAAGCTTATGGGCGAATTCCTTAATCAGAAGTAGGCCAGAATCAGAGGATAAATCCCCTCCTGCGAAATTAATTTTAATTTTACTGTTGCTTTCTGAGTGAAGTGCACTTAGACTAGACATAAGGGTTTCTCCTTTGTGAAATGTTAGTTGCGGTGACTTCATTTTAACAAAGTTGAAACTCTTTTTCTATTGTATTGGTTTCACTTTTTAAGTGAAACCAATAATAATGCAAAACTACTGTAACTATGCGGCACGAAGCAATGCTGGATAAATTATGATGAATAATTCAGGATCAGTATTACTGATCACAATGCTTTTGATTGCAAGCTTGATATTCACAGCTTGCGCCAATAAGCCTGCAGAACCGGCAGCGCCTGCAGCCGGAGATAACACTGAGGAGGGCGATATTGTTATTGGTGGAATTTTGCCGATGACAGGCGCCATTGCAACTTTTGGCCAATCCTCTAAAAAAGGTGTGGATTTATTAGTGGAGCAAGTAAATGCCAAAGGCGGGGTTCTTGGAAGAAAGGTAGTATTTAAGGTTGAAGATAATAAGAGCACGCAGGCTGATTCTGCAACTGCAGCACAAAAGCTTATCCAGCAGGATAAGGTTGTAGCGATTGTTGGTGCTGTAGCCAGTTCCAACTCTTTAGCAGCCGCACCGATTGCGCAGGAAGCCAAGATCCCAATGGTTTCCGGTTCCTCTACAAACCCTGCTGTTACAGAAGTAGGAGATTATATCTTTAGAGCTGCCTTCATTGATCCGTTCCAAGGTGCTGTTATGGCAAACTTTGCTACTAAGGATCTGAAAGCTGTAAAAGCAGCCATCATGACAGATGCCAACAGTGACTACTCCATCGGGTTAGGAAATGTATTTAAAGATGTATTCACTGCAAATGGCGGAACCATCGTATCAGAAGTTTCCTTTGTAAGTGGAGATACAGACTTTAATACCATCCTTACAACAGTAAAGAATGCAAAACCTGATGTGGTATTTGTTCCTTCCTACTACGACACCGTGGGTCTGATCTTAAACCAGGCAAAGAATAATGTTGGATTCCCTGCAGAAGTGAAGTTCCTTGGCGGTGATGGTTGGGATTCTCCTGCACTGTTTGAATTAGCCGGTGATGCAGCCAATGGACACTACTTCAGCAACCACTACTCACCAGATGTGGACTCTCCGGAAGTAAAGGCATTTATCGATGCTTATAAAGCAAAATATAATGAAGTACCCGATGCATTAGCTGCCTTGGCTTATGATGCTGCCAACATGATTCTTACATCTATCGAGAAGGCGGGAACAACAGATGCTCCTGCATTGAGAGATGCTATAGCTGCTGTTGAGTTAAATGCGGTGACTGGAAAAATCAAGCTGAATGAGAAGCGAGATCCAGTCAAGAGTGCTGTTGTAATTGTCGTTGAAGATCAGAAACAAAAATATTTCACAACAGTAAATCCTTAGGAAAAAATACTGAGAAAAATTGAGTGAAGAGGGGTAATACCTACCCCTCTTTCCTTTAATACTGACAAGTCCTTATATTTGTCGTAATTTGCAACAGAAATCGTCTTAGAAAAGGAGTGGGACTGTGGCAGAATTTTTACAACAGCTGATTAATGGTATTTCCCTTGGCAGCGTATATGCATTGGTAGCTCTTGGATATACCATGGTTTACGGGATTGTTCGACTGATCAATTTTGCCCATGGGGATGTGTATATGGTAGGTGCATTCGCAGGATACTTTGCCATTAAAACCTTTAAATTGCCGTTTTTTGCAGCACTTGTTGCTGCTATGGCTGTTTGTGCAATTCTTGGTGTGATTATGGAGCGTATTGCCTATAAACCACTGAGAAATGCACCTAGGGTTGCTGCTTTGATGACGGCAGTGGGATTATCTATGTTTTATCAAAACTTTACCATTTACCGGATCGGGGCACAGCCAAAGGCATTTCCCAAAATAGCTCAGGTAAATTGGCAGTTTGCCGGTGTTACGGTGAGCAACAGTCAGGTGCTCATCCTCGGTACGGCTATTGCCTTGATGATTATACTGCATTTTGTTGTGCAGCATACAAAAATGGGAAAGGCCATGCGTGCTGTATCCCAGGACAGAGATGCGGCCATGTTGATGGGTATCAATGTAGACAATACCATCTCTTTTACCTTTGCAATCGGTTCGGCTCTGGCAGCAGCCGGTGGGGTTTTAGTAGGACAGTATTACGGAGTCGTTCAGCCTCTAATGGGTGCTCTTCCTGGGCTAAAAGCCTTTGTGGCAGCCGTATTAGGCGGAATCGGGATTATTCCCGGGGCTATGATCGGTGGACTCATTCTGGGTGTTGCTGAAGCCGGCGTGAGCGCCGTAGGCTTTTCTACTTATCGTGATGCCGTTGCCTTTGGGATTTTGATTCTGATATTGATTGTAAAGCCTGCCGGTATTTTAGGGAAAAATGTGAGAGAGAAGGTGTAGGTGAGAGCTATGGACAAAAATAGATTAATCGTAGCTGCCGGAGCAGTAGCTTTAGGGATCATCCTTCAATTACTCATCTGGAACGGCACGCTGAATGCTTATTATGCCCAGGTATTGACCATGATGAGTATATTTGTCATTATGGCAACCAGTCTTAATTTAATCAATGGGATTACAGGACAGTTTTCACTAGGCCATGCAGGTTTTGCAGCAGTTGGCGGCTATTTCTCTGCCATCATTACTACACGACTGCAGCTGCCTTTGCCGGCTCCGATGATATTTACAATTTCCCTGCTGGTTGGAGGTTTGATTGCAGCTTTAGCCGGATTCTTAATCGGGTTGCCGACCCTGCGGTTGAAGGGAGATTATTTGGCCATTGCCACTTTGGGCTTTGGGGAGATTATCCGTGTACTTTTCTTGAACTGGAAGTATGTAGGGGCTGCTGCGGGAATGTGGGGCATCCCTGGGTATACCAATTTTATTTGGGCTTATATGCTGGCGGTCTTAACCGTTATATTTATCGTACACTTCATGAATTCTTCCCATGGACGTGCATGTATCTCTATCCGGGAGGATGAGATTGCTGCAGAAACCATGGGGATCAATACTACAAAGTACAAAGTAATGGCCTTTACCTTCGGTGCTTTCTTTGCGGGAGTAGGTGGAGCTGTACTGGGGCACCTCATTCGACTGCTACATCCTGCAACCTTCAGTATGACGTTTTCGGTAGAGATTTTACTTATGGTAGTATTAGGCGGTTTGGGCAGTATTACAGGTTCTATTTCTGCAGCTATTTTACTGACCTTTGTTTCGGAAGCACTTCGTAAGTTTAATGAGCTCAGAATGGTGATCTATGCATTGATGTTGATCGGCATTATGCTCTTCAGACCCCAAGGGTTGTTTGGAAGAAAAGAGTTTTCACTAGATCTGTTGACTGATTCAAGATTTATGTTTAAATCATCAAAGAATAGAGGTGCATAGCATGCCGATTCTTGAGACAAAGCAGCTTATAAAAACCTTTGGTGGATTAACTGCCGTAAGCGAATTTGATATTTATTTAAACAAGGGCGAGCTAATTGGTCTGATTGGCCCTAACGGAGCCGGTAAAACTACTGCCTTTAATATGTTGACAGGTGTTTATCAGCCTACTTCCGGACAGATCAATTTTTTAGATGAAAGTGTCGTAGGGAAATATCCCTATGAAATAACCCAAAAGGGTATTGCAAGAACCTTTCAGAACATCCGATTGTTTAAGGATTTATCAGTGATTGATAATGTAAAAATTGCTTATCATCAAAATGTGAATTATAGTGTTTTGGATAGTATTTTACAGACTAGAAAGTATCGACAGGAAGAAAAAGAAATTACTGAAAAAGCATTAGAGTTTTTGAAAATTTTTAAACTGGATCATAAAAGCCAGGAATATGCGAAAAATCTTCCCTACGGAGAACAAAGACGGCTAGAGATTGCCAGAGCATTGGCCACAAAGCCAAAACTGGTTTTATTGGATGAGCCGGCTGCCGGGATGAATCCACAAGAGACCCAGGAATTGTTGGGGCTGATCAAATGGATTCGAGAATATTTTGATTTGACAATTCTGCTGATCGAACATGATATGTCTTTAGTGATGAATGTTTGTGAACGCATCTATGTATTAGATTATGGAAAAATTATTGCCCATGGAACGCCTCAGGAAATCAAAATAAATCCTAGGGTTATTGAAGCATATCTAGGGGAGGAGGTTCCTGTATGTTAAAGGTAAAGGACCTGAACGTTTATTATGGAGGAATCCATGCAATCAAAGGGATCTCATTGGAGGTGGAAGAAGGGCAAATTGTTACCCTTATTGGCGCCAATGGAGCCGGAAAAACAACAATTTTGAGAACCATATCCGGCTTAAATAAAGGAAAAAGCGGTACCATCACTTTCAAGAACACAGAAATTCAAACCATGCCAGCCCAGGAAATCATGGCTATGGGTATATCACAGGTCCCGGAAGGACGGAGGATATTTCCTGCCATGTCCGTATTGGAAAATCTCCAACTGGGTGCCTACCGGAGAAAGGATAGAGCTGGAATAAAAAATGATATGGAACGGGTTTTTGATAAATTTCCCCGTCTGCTTGAAAGAATAAAACAGCAGGCAGGCACCTTAAGCGGTGGAGAACAGCAGATGCTGGCCATGGGACGGGCTTTGATGTCCAGGCCAAAGCTGCTGCTGTTGGATGAGCCGTCCATGGGACTTGCGCCTCTTTTTGTTCAGGCCATATTCTCAACCATTAAGGAGTTGAATCAGGAGGGGACTACGATCCTGCTGGTAGAACAAAATGCCCATATGGCATTGTCTATAGCCCATCAGGCCTACGTATTGGAAACGGGAAGAATCGTTCTCTCTGGGGATGCTAAGGAGTTGGCGTCCAGTCCGGAAATATCAGAAGCTTATCTTGGTGGAACAATTGGACATTAGCAGGGATGCATTATTGAATACATCAAAGGCAATATCTTAATTTTATAGGGGCAGGCCTTGTGAAGGTCACTGAAAAAGTCCTGGTTTTGTCATTCTGAATGTAACGAAGTGAAATGAAGAATCTTTGAAGTAGCTTAAATACTCAGATCCTTCGCAAGCTCCTTCGCTATCGCTCAGGACTAAAGGCTCAGGATGACAAACTCAACTTTTGCCGTATTTTTGACTTTTTCAGTGGCCTCTCTTGTGTCTGCCCTTATGTCTTTAGATATAAAAATAGGATATAGATCTGTGATTAAGAAATTTAACATTCAGCGGAACAGCACAGCTTAACAGAATCATTTTATAAGATGAGTCGATCTAAGCAAGTAATGAATAACTGAGTTCTTCACTGAAAGCCGCTTATTTTTCAAGCGCAAATTCTCTTCTATGAGTTCTTTCCACTTAGCCGCTATCAGATCTTTATCGCAGTCCTTCTGAATAAGCATTTTAACCGACATTCTTAAGCTGTCAATATTCTGGTCATTTTCGGCAAGGCGAGATATATATTGAGCAGCATCCTCCGTTGAAGGAAATATAAATTGGCTGGGGTAGATTTTGTCGGCACCTCTCCAGTTAAGGAGAATCGGGATGCTGCCAGAGGCCATTCCCTCCGACACTGCTACGTGAGAGCCTTCAAGATCACTAACCGAAAGAATAAAGCCTATTTTTCTAAACCAATCGTGAACATTATCGGTCCAATCTTCAAAAACAACCGACTCACGCCATTGACTGCTATTAACTCTTTCAAAGATAGCATCATAATATCTACGTTCATTTATATTTTCCCATATCCAGGGAATTTCTTGCGGAGACTTACCTTTCACGTAGAGTCTGTATCTCTGATCTTTAGACCATAAGTTTTCAAACAAATCTAAAGCTCTATCAAGCCGTTTTAAAGAAGGACAATAACCCAATATTCCTAAATTATATTGTGGGTTTTCAATTTTTTCCAGATCAAATTTTTTTGTATCGATTAAGCTATTTATCATTATAAATTTATGGGGAGGGATGTTAAATTTCTCTATGAAATCACTTGTTGTATGGGGAGCTATGGTAACTATTTTATCAATATTTTCCAGATTAAATTGTTTTGGATATGGGGTAGTTATTTCAAAACGATGCATTCTCACCAGCAAGACTTGATCACTTCTTTTATGCTTGGAGTACCAAACAGCATTTCCAACTGCCCATTCGCATATAATTACATCTGCCCATTCCAGGTACATTAGGCTATCTGATGGGTTATGCTGAAACGTATTCTTCCATTTATCTATTTGCACTTCATAATCCTTTGAGCTCTTAAAGTAATCGACAAGCAACTTAGCAAACTTCATATCATGACCTGCAAACAATAGCTTGATCTTTTGTTTCTGGACAATGGGAATTTCCTTTTTTATTCCCCACAAATAACCGTATAATTTGTTATACACCTCACTGTAGGTAAATTGCTTACAGACTTCATACAATCTCTTTGAGGCCTCCTCGTAGATTCTTGAACTCAATAGTACCTTTCGTATTTGACCGATAAATTCTTCTTCGGAGTTTGCATATAGAGGATAGTCTTTTCCTAGTAAGTTTTCATTTATGGGAGTTCTATTTACGATAACAGGCTTTCCAAGTCTACCATATTCTAAGATTTTTGTAGAAAGCTCTAGACTATTATCCAATTCTGAAGATTTCCATGATATGCCAACATCACATTTCTCGATTAATGCCTCAACTTCTTGCCTTGATATGCCCTTGTGCCAAACGAGGCCAGGCGTATTTTTAAGCTTATGGCATATTTTCGTCTGGAATTTGTTATCATCTTTATCCTTATTAAACTTATCTCCGGCCACATGAAATATCACATTTGGATCTTTATTCCTCAATTTATTAAAGGCATCAATCATCCCATGTGTATTCCATTGTTTAGAAAACTTTCCTACATAAACCAAATTATTATACCTTTTTTTAAAGGTTGGCTGTGCCAAGGGATAATTAGGAACCATGGGAGGAAGTATGATTAATTTACTTTTATCTAAACCAAAGTGATTTTGGTATTCGAGCATAAGCGCTTCAGTCTGACAGAGGATATATTTTACTTTTTCAAAAACCCCTTTTAGGGATTCATTTTGTTTTTCCTGCTCCTGATTTTCATGCTTAGAAAAGTGGGGAATAATGTATGTCCATGTTTTGGACGCCAGGTTTTTGTTGTCAGCTATTTTTACAGAAATGTCAAAACCGCGAACGATAATAACATCAAAGCATGACCTGCTATCTAATATTTCTATAAGCGAGACAGCATCTTCGGCGGCTAGTTTTTTTTCTAAAAACCATTTTTTATGGGAAGGATTTTTGTCAAAGGCTTTCCAAGGATCAATTAGATGTATTTGTTGGTTTATTAGAAAAGGTTCTAGCAGAATCGGTCGGATAATCGGCCGTTTTAGCAATAAGGTCAATTCAACTTTAGGACACTGCGTCAACACGCTCATTAAAGAGGTTACCCAGATAGAGGAACCATCTATCACATTAAGATCTACATCTGCGTATAGCAGTATTTTTAAGTCTTTTTCTTTCATAAAATTTCCTCCTTGTGCCAGTGGCCCATATTGCACCCTATTTATTTCTACCTAGAGATGGGGAGACAATCAAACTAAAGGGGACACCTTTTTCACTGACATACTATGACGATTTTCTAATTTGTGGAACTATTAACTGAATTTTAAAATGTAACATAATAAGGTTTGTCTACATACTCTATACTGAAAAGTAAGAGACAAAGTGTCAAGGGAGGAGGGCTGATTAGATGATTGATGCTGCTGACAAAAAATCACAATTAAATCTCAAAATAGCCTGTATTTTAGACGACTTCAGCTATGAATGCTTTAAATATGAGGCAGATCTAATTCCGCTAGACATAATTAACTGGAAGGAAACTCTTCATCGAGAAAGTCCTAATATGCTGTTTGTGGAGTCCGCCTGGTGGGGAAATGGAGGTGAATGGGCTTTTGAGGTTGGCGGCATGACATCATCAAAAAATAAGCCCTTAAGAGACCTAGTGAGCACATGTAGGCATTTAAACATCCCTACAGTATTTTGGAACAAGGAAGATCCTTTGTTTTTTAAGCATTTCATAAATACAGCAAAACTATTTGATTTTGTATTTACCACGGATGAGGGCTGTATAGATCGCTATAAACTGGCACTGGGCCACGAAAATGTGTTTCTTCTGCTTTTTGCTGCACAGCCTAAACTGCATAATCCTATAGATCGTTATAAAAATCGATTAGGAAAAGTCGCTTTCGCAGGGACTTGGTATAAGCGGTATCGCCAAAGAGAAGAAGAGATGGAAATGATATTGGAGCCTGCACGAAAATATGGTCTTCATATTTATGACAGGATGTATAGCAATCATATTGATAAAAACCTTTATGAATTCCCCATTAAATATAAACCTTATATTAAGGGCAGACTGCCCTATACCGAAATGGGTCATGCCTATAAAAGTTATGATGTTTTCATAAATGCTAATCTTGTTAGCAACAGTAAAACAATGTTTTCCAGAAGAGTATTTGAACTATTGGCCTGCGGTGCAAACATCATTAGCAATTATGCGTTAAGCATTGATGCAATATTTCCCGCCATTGTTCAGTTATGCAGGACACAAGAGGAGGTGGAAAATCATCTAAACCTACTGCTCAATAATAAAGAATTAAGAGATAGGCTATCGGTGTTAGGTCAGAGAGAAATATTTCGTTATCATACTTATAGACACAGGATGGAAACAATTTTAGAAAAAATTGATATAAAAAATAGTAAGGAAACACCTGGGGTTACAGTTTTTGCTTATATAGACCAGCAGGATTCTGCGAAGAGGAGTATAGATAACTTTAACAGACAGAAATATGGAAACAAAGAGTTGATTTTATTCGTCAATAATAATGCTGAAAATGCAGGAAGCTGGCAAAAAAAGATGATCAATGGGAATTACAGTTCAGGTAATCCTAAAATTAGAATCATTCAGACGAAAGAACCTGTTTCATTAATAGAGGGTCTTAAGTATGTTATTGCGGAAGCGAACTGTGAATATTTATCTATATTTGATCACAGCAGCTATTATGCACCGGAATTTTTGGGAGATTTGATGGATGCGTTTAAATATAGTGAAGCAAATATCGTAGGAAAACACACTTATTATGCTTGCTCTCATGAAAAACAGGCAATAGAAAGGGTGTCTGCGGGTATGGAAAACACATACGTGGCGTCGCTCTGTGAAACTGCCTTCATTGCTCAGAAGGATCTATTCAAAACCGTAACGAGTGAAAATATAGAAATTCGAACTATAGGAGAGTTCTTTGACGAATGTAGCAGAAGGGGAGAAAAAATGTATTCAATAGATCGGTTTAATTATCTTCGTATGAAAAATCACTTTATAAATGGATGCCTAGGAGAAACAGAAAGCAATCAGAGGATAAAAAACGGTACGACTATGGAAAAACTTAATAATTGTTTAAAGGATATCACTGTATAAAGCCTATATTTTATCTGAATGAGCAGGCTATATTTTTGATTCCACTGCACTATATGCTGTAGTGAAATTTTTGATGACAAAACTACAGAATAGACTAAATTCATCAGGAAACATTGCTGTAGCTTAAGGACATCTTTGGAAGAAGAATCCTCTAAATGGGAGATTTTGAAGCAGAGGATGATGCAGTAATAAGAAAGCCGCTGCAGGATAAAAAAGATATGTATTATGGGTATAAGGGCAGTATTAAACTACCATACCTATACCCACAAGTAGCTGCAATCGCCAATACAACAGGCATTGAAGCTAAAGAAATTGCAGATATGAGGGTAGTATCAGGGAGTGCATAGTTTATTTATATTTGCTTTTTTGATACCAAAATACTGTTTCTTCCAGTCCTTGCTCAAGATCATATTGCGGGTCATACCCAATCATTTGTTGTGCTTTTTCAATATTTGCATTTCTTGATATCGTCTCATCCCATCCCCTGCGGCTAAGATACTCAATGGGGGAAGAGGATTTTGAGACTTTTTTAATTGTTTCTGCCAGCTGTAGTATAGTTACTGCTTTACCTGTCCCAATATTGAATACTTGATTCTTGCCTTCTTCCATAAGAGCTGCAAGCACAGTGCCTTCTACGCTATCATTTACAAACGTAAAATCTCTTGTTTCCTCACCATTACCCGTGATGATTATGGGCAATCCATGGATAGCCTTCTCAATGAATCGTGGGACTACTCCTCGATATTGGTTAAAATCTTCTCGCGGACCATAAGCGTTAAAATATCTAATAATTGTAATCGGTAAGCCATAGATTTTACTGTAGAAATTACAATAGTATTCTCCTGCCAGCTTGGAAATGCCATAAGGGGTATGTGGCATGGCTAAGTCATTTTCCTTCAATGCTTCAGAGGTTGGCGCATAGATACAGGATGAAGAGGCGTATACAAATCTCTTAATACCCAGCTGTCTTGCAATTTCAAGTTGTACCAATGTTCCTTTAGTATTTGTTTCTAGATCAATTTCAGGTTCTTTAATCGATAGTTCATTGGCATAATGAGCAGCAAGGTGAAATATAATAAATGGCTGAAATTTTACGTAAATATTTTTGGTTTCCTTATCACAAACATCAGCTTGAATGAAATGTAGATTTTTATTCTCAGCTAAGTTTTTAAGATTTCCAGAAGATAGATTATCTATTACGATAACGCTGTATCCCATCTTTAATATATGATCCACTAAATGAGATCCTATTACACCTGCTCCTCCTGTCACAACAACGGTTCTCGGATTATTCATTTTCATACCTCCATTAGACTTTGTATAATAGTATGTCTGGGTGAGGTTCCAATGCATTTCTTGTGTCAACGACAATGGCAGGTTTGTTCATTGCTTGTGAAATTTCAATTGGATCAAAGGTTATATTCTCTTGTTTAGCAGCTATAATGATACAATCAGCAAGATGAATTGCCTCTGTATAGGAATTAGATTGATGGACAACAAAATCAGGAATTAAAGGATCAAAAGCTCGAATTTCAGCACCTTCTTTTAGAAGATGCTTGACGATCTCCAATGCTGGGCTATAGCGATAGTCCGCACAATAATCCTTCATAGCCAGGCCTATCACTGCGAACTTAGAATTTTTAATGTCTTTACCATAGGTTTTAAGAATTTTTGCAGCTAAATGCACTATTTTAATAGGTCTATGATCGTTTTGAGTTCTTGCTGTATTCATCAATAGCATTTCTTTTTGTTTTGCATCCGGTAATGCTAATTGCAAATATTTCAATGCATTGGGAAGACAATATCCGCCTACTCCAGGACCAGATTCTAGCAAATCTACTCTTGGATGGGTATTGACTAATTTTCGTAATTCATGAATATCAATACCAAGCTCCAATGCAAATTCGCTGATCTCGTTTATAAGTGCAATATTTACATCCCGAGCAATATTCTGAACTACCTTTACTGTCTCAGCCACTTTTATTGCTGACGCTCGATGAATGGGTGAGTCAGTCAAACCTTTTAGAAAGCTTTCAGCAATATTATAACTATCTTCGTCCATGGCAGAAAGGATTCTTTCATTATACTCTAGTTCATAAAATGCAGCTGTTTCAGAAATTGTCTCCGGAGAATATGCCACATATATTTTTTTATTCATCACCTGTATTTTTGGAATCACTGCTGTATCAATCGTTCCAGGAATCATGGTGGTTTTGAATAAAAGAAGATCTCCATCTACAAGGGTAGGAAGAATAGTTTCTACAACTTGTTGAATTGGTGAAACGTCCTGGGTTCCATCGGGTCTATCAGCGATTCCCACCGTAATTATAAAAACAGCCGGATACGCATCAAAACGATAGAATGTATCCTGTATCCTAAGTCTGTTGGATTCCAGCAAATCCTTTGCTATGCAGGCTATGTGTTTTCCCTTATGGTGTTCGCAAATAGCTACATTACCCTCTCTAATAGATTTTATTTGGTTTTGGTTTATATCAATACCCGTAACGGTATGACCCTTCAGGGCTATCCATACAGCCATTGGCAAACCGATATGACCCAAGCCAAAAACATATACATTCAAATTTATCACTCTCCTTGTTGGCAGTTAGTATCCATGGTCTCCTTAAAAACTAATACTTTTGTATACAATCAGCATAAACTAATTGTCTCAGTAACATAGTATGTAAATTGAATCTTGTTGCTACAAACCACTACAGGGATAAATTCTTACGAGGTTCCTAACATTTCTGAAAAATTAAGAATCTCTTTTCTGTTAGTAGAAAAGAGATTCTTAATTTTTGATATATAAAAGTGGCAATTATTTTGCTTTTTATTTATTTTTTATTAAAAAATCTGTCAAGGTATGAGCTCTTTGATAACATGAGTGGTTCTTATATACAAATTCCTGTCCCGTATGGCCAATAGAATTTCTATCTGCGTCATTGGAAAGATAATGATCTACCAGTCTTAGTAAATCCTTTGTAGTATCTGCCCATTCTAAGTGAACACCTCTTTTAAACAGTTGCTCATGAGCCTTTGTATACTGCGATAGATAAAATGAGCCACACCCAAGGGCTTCAAAGGTTCGCATGCTTGTTTGAGTAAGTGATGTATTATCGAGATGTACTCCCAGTACAATTTTCGCAGAATTATATACCCATGGCAGCATACAATATGGAAGAAATCCTCCATAGTATTTTTCTGGAATGGAAAATGGCAAATTTCTATCGATCCACCATGAATTCCCCCAAACCATTAAATCGTAATTGTTATCAATGAGGGGCTGAAGTATTTTTGCTGTAGTCGTCGCCCTTTCTTTATAATTGCTTCCCACTAAAACAATATCGTGTTTCAAGCTTTTACACGGGGGTAACGTTTTGTGGAATTTAGGATTGCAGGAGAATAATAGTAATTGGGACTTTTTGCCCATCCTTTGATATTCTTTCAATAGTTCTACACAGGGGGTGAAAACATAATCAACCTTTTCTGCAATACCCCTGGACAATTGATTATGATACAGGGGATCTTCTACAGCCCAGTAGATCATGGGAATTTTATAAGCTTTCCTGACATCCCAAAGAGCGCTCCAATTAAGTCCGGGGGGATCTCCATGGATAAAGATATAATCGGGTTTAAAGCTTTCTATCTTAGCTATCAGCTTATTTTTTTGCTCTCCAAATGGATATTTTCGCATATCAAAAACCTTAGCTTCATGACCGATCTTTTCTAATCCTGGTTTCAAGGAATAAATGATTGTAACACATTCATGAATAAATAATATCTTCACTATTGTCCACCTCTCTCATATATAAAGCTTTGGATTGAAATCGGTCTCCAGCTGAAGCAATCTATGGGCATAGGTATGTTTACTGAGTACTTCTTCCTGACCCTGCTTCGCTATTACTTCTCGTTCATTAGGGTGATTTAAATAGTATTCTACCAGTTCTATGGTTTCTCTTGAAGAATTAGACCATACTAAATGCTCATGATTTTTAAAGATATTCTCGATAGAAGGCGTGTAGCAAGTTAGGTGGAAAGCTCCTGATCCAAGGATCTCATAGGTTCTTACGCTTGTTTGGGTAAGGGAGGTGTTTGAAGATTGGATTCCTAAAACGATTTTTGCAGAAGAGTAGATATATGGGGTTTGATGATAGTTTACATATCCTCCATAGTATTTAGGATCGATGGTAAATCCATCCTTTGCGTTAATCCAACTGTCTGAGCCAAATACCTTTATGTCATATCTACCATTTACTAAGGGGGCAAGGATATGACGAATTGCCTTCCTTCGGAAACCCTTATCCCTTGAAAACCAGTCATAGTTATTTGCTACTAGAACGATATCATGCTTGTATTCTGGTTTTAGCGGCGTTTTTCTAAACAGTTTTGGATTACATCCGAATAACAGCGTGGATGTATCCTTCCCGAGATCCTTATATTTTTTTTTGCATTCCACCGCGGTAGTAAATATATAATCGCAGTGAGGTGCAAAAACCATAGAAACCTCATCAAAGAATACTGGATCTTCTGCCGCCCAATACACATGAGGGATTTTGCATTTCTTGACCATATTAATGAACATATCTGTTTCAAAGATGCCTACGGACCATCCGGTAGTGAACACATAGTCAGGCTTAAACTCCTGAAGTGTTTTTTTTTAGAATTTTCTTTTGATTGCTCTTATCATATTTTCCCAGTGGTAGTATTTTTACTTCATACCCCTTATCTTTCATGGCTGCAAATAATCCGTCATTGATGTAATATAATAAATGATTTACAGTTAGTACACGCAACGGGCATTCTCCTTTCATTCATGTGTACTATATATTATGCATAGCAACAGTAATATTACAGTTTTACTTTTGCATTAAGCTTTCAATGTAGGAAAAAGCTTAATAATTGTTTAAAGGATATCACTGTATAAAGCCTATATTTTATCTGAATGAGCAGGCTATATTTTCTGATTCCACTGCACTATCTACTGTAGTGGAATTTTTGATGACAAAACTACAGAATAGACAAAGAACATCAGAAGACCCTGCAGTAGGTTTAGCAGGTTGCTAAGAAGGGCGATGGAAAAGTCTTTTGGGTTTAGAAAAAACATTGACATATTTTGAGGCATGTACATAATATGTAATAAAAAACCATCAGATAAAGCCTGTTTTCAAGGGGAAAGAAAATTTGGCAGGAATAGTATACAGGCAGGAAAGCATACTTATCAGATATTGAAAGGTGGTTGAACATGGACAACGTGTTTTGTACTATTTTGAGTAAACTTAGGGTATATCAAGGGATTGTTTTGCACAGATCCCTGCTTTTTAATACAGAAAGATTTAAATTATTTATTTTGTGTGTGGATGATGAATCCTACACGATATGCAGCAAAATGAATCTTTTAAATGCTATACTTATAAGAATAGAAGATCTGAAAAATGAAAAGCTGTTTTCAATTAGAAGCGAGCGAGCATTAAACGAGTACTGCTGGACTTTAAAGCCTTACTTGATAGAATATGCTTTGAATCAAAGCCAATCGGGCAGCTGTGTCACTTATATAGATGCAGATATGTGCTTTTTTAACGATCCCTCTGTAATTTATGAAAGAGATAAAGAATTTGATGTGATGCTTTCAAAACACGATTATTCAGATGCCTATAAAGGCGTAGAGGTTCATTGCGGCAAATATAACTCTGGATTTATCATATTCAGAAATATAAAGAATGCAAGAATGGCGTTGAAATGGTGGCAGGAGCGATGCTTGGAATGGTGTTATGATACTTTAGCCGAAGGAAGATTTGGAGATCAAAAGTATCTCGACTTGATACCCACATTGTTTAAAAACATATGCTCTATAAAGACGCCAGGTGTAAACATTGCGCCATGGAACGAAACAAAGCACACTTTTACTGCTAAAAATCAAAAAGTTTATGTTGATAAGGACTTATTGATCTGTTACCACTTTTCTGGTTTTAGAATTATAGCCAGAAACAAGGCAGCTCTAGTTGCCGGAAGTAAACAACTTTATAACTTGCTGCATTTTCCTTATATTCATGTCTTAAAAAGCGTAATGGAAGATATAGAGAAGATTGCACCGGGTTTTCAGGGGTTCAATATTGAACAGAAGTTCAGTAAAGACGCCAATTATATTGATATATAATCATGAAAGAGGGATGACTATGAGTAAGTTCCATTTTACTACAGTGTTATCCGGTGCCTATCTATACAAGGCACTAAGCATGTATGAGACATTGCAGCAGCATTGTAGAGATTTTAAACTGTTTATAATGTGCGTTGATGATGAAAGTTATAAAATTATTGGAGACATGAAATATAGCAATGTTGAGCTGATGAGAGTTGCGCAAATCGGGAAAGCTGCCATTGAAAAAGCCAGAGCCAATCGAACCTATCTTGAATTTTGCTGGACATTAAAGCCTATAACTCTTTATTATGTCATGAAGCACTATAATGATGCAGTGTATTATGCTCACTTAGATGCGGATCTTTTCTTTTTTTCGGACCCGGAGCGTATCTTTCTTGAGGCGCCGGAAGCATCTCTGTTTCTTGTAGATCATAATAATTCAGAAGAGTTTCTGCACACTTATGAAACCTCAGGAAGATTTAATACAGGATTTGTGGGCTGTAATAATAGTGATGCAGCCAGAACGGCGATTAAATGGTGGCGTGATCGGTGTATAGAATACTGTCCTTCAACGGCTGATCCTGCTAAGAAGCTTTATGGTGATCAGCGATATGTAGAAAAGTGGCTAGAGCTTTTCGATGATGTACATGTTGTAAAAAGCAAGGGAGCCGATGTTGCTGTTTGGAATATCAAGGGATATAATATTTCCCTTAAGGAGGATGAAGTATATATTGATGATGATCCTTTGATATTTTATCATTTTTCAGGATTGTGTATCCTAAGTGAAAATGAATTTAGTTTAACATGGTTTCAGCCTATCGATGAAAATGGGCTGAATATGATATACAAACCTTATATGCAGATGCTACAGGAAAAAATAAAAAAGGTTAAGAAGGTATATCCGAATATTAAAATAGGGTTTCATGAAAAAAATAGGGTGCCAAGAATCCAACTTTATAAGCTTTAGTGGGACTTGATGATTAGGAAAGCTGTTTAGAAGGAGGATCGTGATGTATGATTTTAGTAAGATTAGAATAAGCAGGGCATCAACAAAAGAACTGATTGTGGAAAATAACACTAATTATCCAATGATTGATAAGGGTGCCCATGGAGCTGTTTTTCAAATTTCTGAGGACAAGTGCACTAAGATTTATTTAGATAAGACCAACTGTGACTTAGAAAGCACAGCCTATAAGAAGGCGCAGGACTCATCTATTGTACCGAGATTATATGAGGTTGGAGAAAACTATATCGTTATGGAATATTAGGTAGTTGCAGAATGTGGTTTCCATTTATCCACAGGAGAAATAGTATTTATGCGACAGCATAGGAAGATATAAACATGAAAAAAGGCATAGCAAAGCAAAGGGGCAGCTAAACCTCTAACTTTAAAGATTTAATCTATGCGATTGAAGATTTGATGGCAAGTGGATTCCTATGATCTTGCTGTGTTTTAAACAAAAGCATAAAAGCGATGAGCTGAGAGATGCAGGCTAGGAGAATGTCAGATTTGAGTGATACTGTGTTTCGAACCTTTGATGATTTAATTTGGATGAAATTCTTAAT
>NZ_FQZV01000051.1 GCF_900142145.1 Geosporobacter subterraneus DSM 17957
CACTGCGTGTGCTTCGCTAGGGGAACCTAGTTCCCCTTCGACGGCTGCAAGGCAGCCTGAGCACCCCTCTTACTGCGGCAGGGGATTTCATCCCCTACAACCCCTGCTTTTTTTATTGTCTTAATAATGTTATAAAACGCTTTAAGCCTTGAAATTACTTTTATTGAAGCCCCATGAATTTATACTTACTTATCCAATATAAAAACCACGCCATATTGCGTGGTTTTTATTATTTAGCAACTGCTTCTTCTTTTTGGTATACGCTTACTTGTTTCTTGTCTTTGCCTTTTCTTTCAAATTTAACAACACCTTCTACCATAGCAAATAGGGTGTCATCTCCACCTCTACCTACATTATTTCCAGGGTGAATTTTTGTTCCCCGTTGTCTTACCAGGATGCTTCCTGCATTTACTAATTGACCGTCCGCTCTTTTAACACCCAATCTCTTTGCTTCACTGTCACGGCCGTTCTTGGAGCTACCTACCCCTTTTTTACTTGCAAATAGTTGTAGATCTATATGAAATAGTAACATTCTCTACACCTCCTCATCATGAAGCTCGATATATCTTGCATACATGCCTTGTGTTCCTCTTATACCAATATGAAAGGTATTGAGTATAATACTCGCCTTTTCTCTCTTTTCTTTCGAGAGTTCATCTGGCAGCTTGCAGAACACATATCCGTCATTTACTTCATACATTATGTCAATTGCAGCGATTTCATGCAGTGCTAGAATCGTAGTCTGAGCAAGTATGGATATGCTGGCGCATACGATATCTTCTCCGCGTTCTGCAGCATCTGCATGTCCTTTTACCGAATAGCTTGTTATATTATTATCCTGATCTCTTGTAATTCTAATAATCACCATAGGATTTTACAAACCTTATCCATTGATTTGTTCGATCTTAACCTTAGTGTACGGTTGTCTGTGTCCTTGCTTCTTTCTGTAATCTTTCTTTGACTTGTACTTGAATACGATAATCTTTGGTGCTTTACCATTCTCAATTACAGTTGCAGAAACCTTAGCGCCACCTACAACAGGCGTTCCAAGAACTAATTGTCCATCTTTTGATACAGCTAGAACCTTATCAAATTCTACTGTTTCACCTTGATTTGCTTCTAATTTTTCAATAAAAAGCGTATCTCCTTCTTGAACTCTGTATTGCTTACCACCAGTTTCAATAATTGCGTACATCACTACACCTCCTCTTACCAGTCTCGCCAAATGCCAGGTACGTTTCCGTTTCAAACCCGATTTGTGCGGCTACCTACGAATATAAATAATATCACATCAACTATAAAAAGTCAACGCTTTGACGGCAATTATTCTCTTTCTATCAGCAGATTCATTTTTTCCAAGCTTCCCATTGATCGAACACGCAGTTCCTCCGGAACAACATCTTCTGTACCTCTTATGAATATCCTTATTCCAATTTGATTCTCCAGAGCTCGTATTTGCTTATCTTCAGCCTTGAGGGCATTATACACAAAAGGGTTTACCTCAACCAACATTGCTTCTGAATTTGTATGTCGTGAAACTCTCTTTGCCTCTTTTTCTAATAAATGAATCCAATTATACTCTGATAATATTCTCCCAGAGCCGTCACAATAGGGACACTTTTTTTGAAGAATAGAACTTATCCGCTGTCTAACCTTTTTTCTTGTCATCTCTAACAGTCCCAGTTGGGTTATGCCTAATACATTCGTTTTCGTTCGGTCATTGGCTAGTGCCTGCTGAAGCACATCTAGAACTTCTTTTTCTCCCTCAGGGTGATTCATATCAATAAAATCAATAATTATGATCCCGCCTATGTCCCGTAATCGCAGCTGTTTTGCTATTTCCTTTGCAGCCTCTTTATTAATCTTTAGCACAGTATCTTCCAGATCAACACTGCCTACATATTTTCCAGTGTTTACATCAATTGCAGTTAAAGCTTCTGTTTGATCTATAACAATATATCCACCGCTTTTTAACCAAACCTTTTTTGAAAGGGCATTTCTGATCATGGTTTCAATGTTATAGGTATCAAATAAATCTAACTCTCCCGTAAACAGCTCTACCCTATTTTTTAATTGTGGCGCAATCCACTCTATAAGCTCTATTACACTTTCATATTTTTCCTTACTGTTGATTACAAAACGATCAATATCATTTGTAAACATATCTCGCAAAGTTCTCTGCAACAAATCTAAATCTCTATAGATAATTTTTGGTGCAAAGCCTAGGTACTTTTCTTTCTCAATTCTCTGCCACAGCTTTATCAAGAATTTCAAGTCCTCTCTTAATTCCCTGTGTTCCTTGCCTTCAGCCGCTGTTCTTACAATTACCCCCATATTATTTGGAATGATTTCTTCCATCACTTTCTTGATTCGCTCCCGTTCGCTTTCCTCTTTAATACGACGGGAAACACCAATGTAGTTTACATAGGGCATCAAAACCAGGTATCTGCCGGGAAAAGTTAAATGGGTTGTCACCCTTGCCCCTTTTGTCCCAATAGGCTCCTTAATCACTTGTACAATAATCTCCTGCCCGTTTTTTACAACATCCTTTATGGATATTTCCCTCGAAGGTTTATTGTCTACATCGGTAAAATCGCTTGGGATGGCATCCTTAACATAAAGAAATGCATTTTTTTCTAGTCCAATATCAACAAATGCAGCCTGCATCCCAGGCAAAACATTTGTTATCCTTCCCTTGTATATGTTTCCAACCATTCGTCGATTGCTTTCCCACTCTGTGTAAACTTCTACCAAATCCCCATCTTCTAGCAAAGCAACTCTAGTCTGATTTAGACTGGCATCAACGATTATTTCTTTCATTCCACCAATCCCCCTAGGCATTCATTATGGGTTCTACGATATAGGTGTCATCATCTTTCCATTTTCTGTTGTATAAAGTTCCAATCGATGTATTCTTGATTTTTCAAGGTCTAAGGGGATTTGCGCCTGCCTTGCCAATGCTTGTATTACGACCTCAGGCTTTAAATTCCCTCTGCTTCCCGTAGCTAAAATCATTTTAAGCATTACTTCATTATTTTCATGGGAAAAAAGTTCTAGCTGATTAATATATGTTCTTATGTTTATTTCTTTCTCTTTTTCATTATTCCTCTTGCCAGGTTTCTTATGTGCTAAAATTTCCTTTTGAGATAAGAAATGGTTAATATGCTCTGTAATCAGTTTTTCCGGTACTTCCTTTTCTAACTTAACATGGACCAGATAGGATGAGTATTCTATAATTGCCATAATTGATTCAGATTTTTGTTCAAGATATTTGCACTGCAATATTCTCATTCCATCGGGCAGTTCTTGATTTACCCTCGCCTTAAAATGATCCAGATCTATAAAATCCTTTATCTCAACATCTAGGTATTCTCCCTCACTGGATACCCCTACAGATAAAGCTGTCGCAAAGGTAAGCTTAGGGTGAGGATTAAACCCTTTGGAAAAAACCAAGGGAATTTCTGCCCTTCTAAAAGCTCTTTGCATCAACCGCACGAGATCCAAATGGGAAATAAATTTCATCATGTCGGTTTTTGTATATCTAGCTCTTATTCTATACATTAGCAAACACCACCTATCAGGCCTTGATTAATTCCGCACCCGGTACAATTCAATCTGCAATCCTGTGTTAAGATACCCGCTTTAGCCTTTTCTGATTCGTTTATCAAGAACTGTTTGCGGATCCCAGTCTGAATGTGATCCCAAGGCAGTCGTTCATCATATTCTCTTGTTCTGGCTGTATAAAAATTTGGATCAATGCCGCATTCCTCGAAAGCCCTCATCCATAGATCATAGTTGAAAAAATCATTCCAACCATCAAATTTACATCCCATTTCCCAGGCTTTAATCAACGCCTGTCCTACTCTTCTGTCCCCTCTTGCGAAAACACCTTCCATATAGCTGGTTTCAGCTTGATGGTAGCTATACTTTATGTTCTTATGTCTTAGTTTGTTTTTAAGATAGTTTTGTTTTGCCTTTATATCTTCTACGGTATTCTGAGCTTCCCACTGAAAGGGCGTAAAGGCCTTTGGCACAAAGGATGAGGTACTGATCGAAACAGTCAAACCTTTGTTTCGCTTTTCCTTCGGAACTTTATAATATGTATCTATCACACGATGAGCAAGATCCGCAATGCCGTCTAGATCTTCATAGGTCTCTGTAGGCAGTCCAATCATGAAATATAGCTTAATATTACTCCAACCCATGGAAAAGGCTTTCTCTACTGTACCTAACAGATCTTCCTCCGTCACACCCTTGTTGATCACATCTCTTAACCGCTGGGTTCCTGCTTCCGGAGCAAAGGTTAATCCTGTTTTTCGTACCTTCTGAATTTCTTCCAGCAGCTCCATAGAAAATGAATCCAGCCGTAGGGATGGCAGTGATATGCCGACCTTTTCTTCGCCATGCTGTTGAATAAGATGTTTCACCAGCACTTCCAGTTCTGAATAGTCACTTGTACTAAGAGATGCTAAAGACAACTCCTCATACCCTGTACTCTTGATCAACTCATGGGCTATTGATTTTACTTTATCGATGGATCTTTCTCTGAGAGGCCGATAGATCATTCCTGCCTGACAAAATCTACATCCTCTTGTGCAGCCTCGAAAAACTTCTACCATAGCACGGTCATGAACAATATCCATGAATGGTACAATTACCCTTTCGGGATAATAGACCTCATCTAAATTCTCAATGATCCGCTTCGTAATTTCCTTTGGATATTCCTCTTGAATCGGCAGAAATTCAGTTAATTTACCGGTTTTATCATAAAGAGCCTGATAAAAGACAGGAATATATACTCCCGGAATATTTACGATTCTTTCCAGGAAGCTGCTTCGTTCTTTATTTTCTAATTTCCACTGCTTGTAAGCTTCAACAATCTCAAGAATAACTTCCTCTGCTTCACCAATTACAAATATATCTGCAATTTCTGCTAATGGCTCCGGATTATAAGCACATGGTCCGCCGGCTATAATAAAAGGATCAGCTTCCCTTCGGTCTTTACTTCTTATCGGAATTTGTCCCATATCCAGCATATTGATAATATTGGTATAACTTAATTCATATTGTAATGTAAACCCTATAAAATCTAAATCCTTTACGGCGCTATGGGTTTCAAGAGTGAAAAGCGGCAAATGCTGACTCCTCAATTGCTCTTCCATGTCTGTCCAGGGTGCAAAAATTCGTTCACAATATATATCCTCTTGCTGATTTAGTAGATTATATAGAATATGCATACCCAAATGAGACATACCAACTTCATAAATGTCAGGAAAAGCGAATCCAAATCTTACAGCAATTTTATCCAAGTTCTTTGATACGCTATTAATTTCTTTTCCTATGTACCGGGACGGTTTTTCAACTTTGTACAGTAATTCCTCTAGTACAGACTTATTCATCATTTGTCCTCCTAATCAAAAACAATCTTACTTCTATTATTTGTATCCTCCGAGTGTTAAATGCAAGAATATGAAGATTAAATGAAGCAGTATTATTTTATCACTTTATGCTTTTCTTAACAACTTATCCAGAGTAACATTTGCCCCAAACTTCAGCATACCTTCCAACATCTGATTTTCAGTAAGTGTCCCTACAATATTGCAGCGGGTATCCATCACCGTAACAATGTGATATTTCCTAGGAAGAAATTGATTCATGACTTCCTTTACAGAAGAATCCTGTACTGCAACCAAGTGTTTTGTTTTTAATATGCCCTTTGATAGCAAATATTGTTTTTTCTCTGTGATGTCCTTCATAAATACAAAGGCTGCCATACTATATTCTCTTTTGGCAGCAATATAAACAAAAAAAGCCAGGAAAGGGAGCATAATGTTCATGGGGTTATGCTTTATTGTATAAAGTCCCAAAATAGAAAGTCCAAAACAAAGAATTTTAGACATCCATAGGCTAACTTTTGTAGCCCTTTTAAAGCCAACAAAGTATGCAAGATAAGCCCTTAAAATTCTCCCTCCATCTAATGGAATAATTGGCAGCAAATTAAAAAAGCCAATTACTAAATTAGCTATGATGTAAAATGCAATCCACTCCTGCTGAATAGAAAGCATTGCAGATGCCTGATATCCAATCAATGCTAGCAGAAAGCTTGTAAAAGGCCCTGCAGCAGCGATGATAATCTCCTGCCATGGGTCTACTCCTATGCTTTCTGAAATCTTTGCTACGCCGCCAAAGGGAAATATTTCAATATACTCCACATGGTATCCAAAAAAGTAAGCCGCCAGTGTATGCCCCAACTCGTGCATAAAAACAAGTAGAAATGAAATAATCACATTCTCTACATAACCATAGAAAAAAAAGAAAAGAAACCCAATGCAAAGCAATAGGTTCAAGCGAATCTCTATATCATATAGTTTTATTAAACGCATTGAATAAACCACCTTTATCAAAGTGTTATTCTATCAAATTCTATGTATTGCGTTGGGTCAACCACATCTCCATCTACCCAAAGCTCAAAATGAAGATAATCTTCTTCTTCACGATCTGTCGCTCGTAAAACACCAATCTTCTCGCCTTTCTCTACTTTGTTGCCTCTTAGGACAGTAATCTCAGAGCAATTCCCATATAGTGAAATTACGTTGTTTGCATGTCGAATCTGAATATATTTACCCAATGCTGCACTCTCGCCGATTTCTACTATTTCCCCAGCCTCAACAGCAAGGATATTTTGAGTTTGGCTTGGTTTAATGTCAATCCCTCTTTGAAAGGTATTAATATTTAAAACCGCATCATGATATTGGCCATAATTTGAAACAATCACCCCTTGTACCGGTGGGATAAAAGAATTGTTCTTACCTGCAGATTGGTCTCCACTCATAAAAACCTCTACTGCTCTTTCCGGTAATTTTGGAATTTCCCGTGCGTAACGAACTATTTTGTTAAAAGACCCCCTAAAATCCATGTTCTCAGCCAGTGAAGTCTTAATTGTTTCCGTTGCCCGATTGGTTAATGGTGTATTAATGGTTTTTAATAGAATAGCTAATAGCACTAAAAGGATGCAAACGATTATCTGGCTTAGTAGTTTTTTATAGAAGGTTTTTCCTTTATAATGGCTTCTTGGATAACTACGAGTATAATTTGGATAAGATGATATCCTTGGTTTATTTAAATTGATTCTTCCATAGAATTTGTTCATGTTTACCCTCCCCTTGTATTATATGTTAATAATATATTTTGACGGGAAAGTAATTATTACAAAAGGACTAAAACTGCAGACAGCTTTAGTCCTTTCATTGTCGATAGCTATTTTACCCTGATCTCCATTTCTCGGATTAGGTCGTCTAATATTGCCACATTGGGATGATCTCTAAGTTGTTTTAAGCTCTGCCTTGCTTTATGGTAATATTTTTTTTCAAAGTCCCTTGTATATTCGATTCCTCCAGCCTCTTTGATTAGAACAACGAGTTCAGCAATATCGGTAAAGCTTAAGGATGTTTTATTTAATACTTCCAGTGTCTTTGTCCTAAAGGAATTATTTCTAAGGGTATATAGCAAGGGCATGGTATAGACTCCCTCTACAATGTCACTGCCTACTGGTTTACCGGTGATTTTTTCATCACCTGTCAGATCTAATAAATCATCCTTTAGTTGAAAAGCCGTTCCCATAGACATTCCATATCTTCTAAGACTTCTTATGGTTTTTGGACTGCATTCTGCCGCCTCAGCTCCTACTTGGCAGCATAAGGCAAATAACAATGCCGTTTTATATTTAATTCTTTTTAAATAGGTTACGATAGAGCCAGTACTATTATATTTAGCAGCATGCTGTTCGATTTCCCCTTCACAAATAGCCTTAATGAATCTGGATAGATGAACAACTTTTTGCCCGCCATCTATTCGAGATACCAGTAAAAAGGCCTTACTAAAAAGATAGTCTCCTGTGTAGACTGCAATATCCTTTCCGTACTTGGATTGAGCAGTCTCTATTCCTCTTCTCGTCTTTGCATTATCGATAATATCGTCATGAATCAATGTTGCAGTGTGAAATAACTCCAGTGCTGCAGCCAGTGTTGTCACTTTATCGCTTTCATATTGGCCAAATTGAGCAGATATAATTGTTAATGCCGGACGAATTCTTTTCCCACCTGCTTGAATTAAGTCCATAGAAGCATCCTGTACAATTTTTCTTCTACTTTTTACCGTATCCGCCAAGATTTCTTCTACTTTGTCCATTTCTTTTTGAATATTGGGATACTTATTCCAATAGCTCATGGTTTCACCTTCTTTGTACAAAATACTTAATTCGCTAAATAGAATGAATCATTTACAATCCTTAATTTGCCCTTCATACCAGAGGACAAATAAACACCTTTGTCTTCAGTTATGATAATACATTCTGTGCCATCAATTTTTTCAATCAATTCTAACCCTTTTTCCAGTCCTAGAACATAGGCTCCAGTAGACAATGCGTCAGCATCAATAGAGGAATCTGTAATGATTGTTGTGCTAATAACTCCATTATTTGCAGGGTAACCTGTTTTGGGATCTAGGATGTGGTGGTATCGTATATCATCTTTCATAAAGTACCTTTCATAATTTCCTGAAGATACTACGGTTTTATCGGCGATTTCCACAATGCCCATATGGGTACCGGTTGGCTCAAAAGGGTCCTGTATACCTACTTTCCAATTCGTACCATCGGTTTTATTGCCAAGGGCATATACATTTCCCCCTAAATTAATCATTGCATGTTCTATGCCGCTTTCCCTTAGTATTCTTGTAACCTCATCAGCAGCAAAACCCTTGGCAATACCTCCTAAATCGATAAGCATGCCTTCCTCGGCAAGCACAACCTTATTTCCTTCTTGAAAACGAACAGCATTATAGTTTACATGTTCTAATGCTGATTTAATTTCTTTCTGGGTAGGTACATTTTCCCGGTCCGTTCCAATTCCCCATAATTTGACCAGCGTACCAATAGTAGGATCATAAGCGCCTTTTGTCAATGCAGCATAGTATACAGCCCTATTCAATACAAAAGCAGTATCACTGCTTACTTCCACTGGCTTAAGGCCCGCATTATTATTCACAGTGCTTATCTCACTGTTTTCGATATTTACACTCATTTTCCCTTCAATTTCTTGTATTCTCTTAAAAGAAGCCTCGATCATTTCTTTTCCCTTGGCTTCATCAGAAGTCCAGACACTTAACTGTAAATAAGTTCCCAGCATATAAGTAGAATCGGTTACCAATTTTTTTTCTTTTTCACATCCTGTAAGCAGTGCTGAAAAAATAAGTATTATAATTAGATATTTTTTAAGCATCCGTTTCCTCCATCTGTTTTATTTATATTTAGAACTATAAGTCCCAATACAAAATGCATTGGGACCCTATTCAAGAATTTATTCTTGTTTCATTCCATTTTAATAATATATCCTAAATAAAAAACTGTCAAATGTTAAAAAAATAAAATTATACGAATTTATCCATAAATTTCTTAATAATTCAAAATCCGTAGATACTCTAAACTTTTCCACCTCATAGTCCCATTTTCTATTATTTTTATCATTATACTTGGATTGACATTTCTGATATAATGAAAATGTAATTTATAACTAAAATATTCATTAATATTTTTTATTACTTAAGGGGGGTTTTATGTGAAAAGAGTAATCGTTTTAGGTGCCGGATATGCAGGTGTAGAAGCAGCTCTTACTCTGCATAAAAAGCTTAAAAAGGAACCGGTTAAAATTTCGATTATCGATGTCCATGAAAGACACACTTTATTGACTGAACTTCACGAGGTAGCTGGAAACAGAGTAGATGAAGAAAGTGTTAAAGTGTATCTAAAGGATATTTTTAAATTTACCGATGTAGAGATTATCCGTGACAAAATCACATCTATTGATTTTGAAAACCAGAATCTAATGTCAGAAAAAAATCAATATGGATACGATTATTTAGTGATCGGCTGCGGTAGTGAACCTGCTTATTTTGGCATTGAGGGGATGGAGGAAAACGCATTCACCCTTTGGTCTTTAGAGGATGCAAAAAAAATCAATGAACATATTCGCACAATGTTCCAGTTAGCATCAAAAGAATCCGATTCAGAAAAACGCCAATCCTATTTAACCTTTGTTGTAGGCGGCGGCGGCTTTACCGGTATCGAAATGATAGGCGAATTAATCCAATGGGTACCGGTACTTTGTAAAGAATATAATGTATCAAGAAATGAAGTGCGCTTAATTGTAGTAGAAGCTATGGATAAAATTCTGCCTGTACTGCATCAAAGCTTAATTGAAAAAGCAATGCGATATTTAGCAAAAAACCACATTCAAGTACTGACAAATTCTCCAATTACAAAAGTATCTGGAGATGAGATTCTAATTAAAGACGGTACTTCTATTCCTACCCGAACATTAATCTGGACAGGCGGTATCAAAGTAAATCGTTTCATTGATACCCTTGGATTTCCGGCTGCCCCAAGGGGACGTGGACGTATTGAAGTAAATGAATACACTCAATCTACTAAGTATCCAAATGTATTCTTCGTAGGTGACAATTCCTATTTTGTGGAAGAGAATGGTTCTGCGCTGCCACCGTTAGTAGAATCCGCATTGCATACAGGTAAAAGTGCTGCAATGAATATTGTTAATATGATCCATGACAAGCCTTTAGAAAAATGCAAACCAAAATTACATGGTGTAATGGTATCCATCGGACGCAAGTATGCAGTAGCTGATACAATGGGTATGAGAACATCTGGAATAATGGCAATGTTTATTAAGCATATGGTAAATGTCCACTATCAGTTTGGTATAGGTGGATTTGAGCAAGTCATTCGTTATTTAAAGCACCAGTTTACTCACAAGCGCAAAGATGATAATTTAATCAAAAAACACCTTACTCATGAAACTTTCTCCTTCTGGATGGTTATTATGCGTGTTTATTTAGGTTATATGTGGCTTATGCAGGGTATGCATAAATACAGCGACGGATGGTTTTCAAAGGTTTCTATTTATGCACAACGGGTTGCTGCCGGTGCCGCTGATGTGACTGCTGCTGCTTCACAGGCCGCTGATGCCGTAGCAAGTGCTTCACAAGTAGTAGATGCTGCCACTGGAACCGTTTTACAGGGTATGAATTTGATCGGGCAGAATACACCGGACTGGTATGCTTGGATTTGCGAAACTATAATTGTTCCTAATGCATTACTGTTCCAACGGTTGATTGTTATTACTGAATTAGGCCTGGGCATTGCCTTTATAACAGGTACATTTACTTTCATTGCAGCCCTTGTATCCATCGGAATGAACATCAATTTCTTGCTTTCTACGGGCTTATGGGATTATTGGTATATCGTTACTTCTATCGCATGTCTTGGAGGCGCCGGCCGTTCCTTCGGGGTTGATCATTATCTAATGCCTTGGCTGATGAGACAATGGAGGTATTTTGTAAGAAATAAGGGAATTAAGATTAATATTTAGATTCATATAAAAAAGGTGTCACCAATTGGTGATACCTTTTTTATATGCCTGCTTCTCGCCACTGAAAATCCCCTTTTTCCATAGCACGCAATAATATTTCTGCTGTAGCGATATTGGTTGCTACAGGAATCTTATGAACATCACACAGTCTTAATAATGCCAATATATCTGGTTCATGGGGCTGAGCAGTTAGCGGATCTCTAAAAAAGAGTACCATATCGATGCTGTTATTGGCAATTTCTGCACCGATCTGTTGGTCTCCTCCCAGTGGACCAGATAAATATTTTCTGACCTCTAATCCAGTAGCTTCCTGAATCATTCTTCCGGTGGTTCCAGTTGCAATCAGATTACATTGAGATAATATGTGTTTATATGCAATTGCGAAATTTACCATTATCTCCTTTTTCTTATCATGGGCAATCAATGCAATGTTCATTCTATTTGTCTCCTCTCTAAAACTTAATTTTCATTCTCCGCATACCTACATTTAACACAATTCCTAATGCTATCATATTTGTAACAATAGAGCTTCCTCCATAGCTTAAAAATGAAAGGGTAACGCCGGTAACCGGCATGACACCCATGGTCATTCCTATATTCTCAAATATTTGAAATGCAAACATAGAAGTAATTCCCGTTACTATCAGTGCACCATAGGTATCCTTTGCCATCTTGGCGATTCTAATCATGCGGTATAAAAACATAAAGTACATGATTAGTACAAATGCGCCTCCTACAAATCCAAACTCCTCTCCTAGTACTGCGTAGATAAAATCTGTTTCCTGAACAGGCAAAAAGTTAAAATTATTCTGAGTTCCTTGATATAGGCCTTTCCCAAACAATTGACCGGAGCCTATGGCAATCTTAGATTGAATAACATGATAGTTTCCAGGCAAGGTAGGATCAGAGGGGTTTAAAAATGCATCAATTCTTATTCGCTGGTGAGGGGCCATAAATTTATAGGCTAAAGGCATCGAAATAATCCCAGCCAACAACCCCATACCGATAATTTTGTAATCCAGCTCAGCCACAAACAGCATTCCTATAATTATTATAGAAAGAACCATCGCTGTTCCCAAATCCGGCTCTTTTAATATGAGCACTAAGGGAGGTGCAGCGAATGCAGCTACAGAAATCAAACCCTTAAAAGTATTTATATTTTGCTGCTTATTTTCCAGGAATTTTGCAAAAGATAATACAAAGAGTATTTTTACAAGTTCTGACGGCTGAAAATCTACAGGACCAAGGTTTATCCAACTTCTTGCTCCTGCCTGTATTTTTCCGACCCCTGGTACATATACCAGCAAAAGCATGAGAATAGATAACCCATAAATCCAAGTATAGAACTCTCCAAAGGTGTTATAATCGAAAAAAAAAATTATAGCCACTGCAATGATTCCGAGGCAAAATGCAACGGTCTGAACCTTCACCTGTCTCGTCAAACCCTCCTGCATTACATGGGTTGCACTGCTAATAATCACTAAGCTGATCATAAATAATATCAGTACAATCATGATTAGGCCACTATCAATATTTTTTATCAATTTACGATCAATCATATCTCTTCTCATCCTTTCAGTTTCGGTACAATTATATCATAAGGACCTGAATTGTCTCAATTGAATTTATTTATACTCTCTTAGAAAATAAAAAACCGACAATGTCGGTTTTTACCTCGTTTTCATTTTTTTGATTGGAATATTTGCTATCAAAGCAGGTACCATAGCCTCGTCAACTGTTCGCTTTGTCTTAGTAATTTTAATATCTGTACCTTCTTCGTCAATTTCCATATAATCAGAGATTACTTTTAACAAATCTCCTTTAATCATTTCAAGGAAATCTGAGGAGCAGTTTGTCCGGTCATGGACTAAAACTAATTTTAATCTTTCTTTTGCCACGTTCTTACTCGAAGTATCTTCTCTACTGAATAATTTAAAAAAATCCATTGTTACAACGCTCCTTTCAAACCTATTTGCCTACGCCAAATAGCTTTCTAAGTTTAGACATAAAAGTTTCTTCTCCTTCTAGCTGTAGAAAAGGTACTTCTTCACCCATAATTCTTTTTGTAATATTTCTATATGCTCGACCTGCCATTGATTTATCCTCTATAACAGCAGGCTCTCCTCTATTGGTGGAAATAACAATAGACTCATCATCGGGCACTACCCCTAAGAGGTCAATCGCCAGGATATCAATCATATCCTCAATATTCATCATATCCCCTTTTTTAACCATTTCAATACGAATACGGTTAATGATTAATTGGGGATTTCTTAGTTCTGCTGCCTCTAATAACCCAATGATTCTGTCCGCATCTCGAACCGCTGAAATCTCTGGTGTCGTAACAACAATCGCACGATCTGCTCCTGCAATAGCGTTTTTAAAGCCCTGTTCAATACCTGCGGGGCAGTCTATGATTACATAATCAAAGGATTCTCTTAACTCATTGCATAATTCCTGCATTTGCTGTGGATTTACTGCGTTTTTATCTTTTGTTTGTGCTGCTGGGAGAAGATAAAGGCTCTCGAACCGTTTATCCTTTATAAGAGCTTGTCTCAATCTGCATACCCCTTCAACAACATCCACGATATCATACACAATTCTATTTTCTAACCCCATAACAACATCTAAATTTCTTAACCCGATATCTGCATCTACAACCACTACTTTTTTTCCATTTAAGGCTAATCCGGTACCGATATTGGCAGTAGTTGTTGTTTTGCCTACTCCGCCTTTTCCGGAAGTTATGACAATTACTTCACCCATTTTCATTCCCTCCATTGTCTATATATCTTATTCATCCTTTACTTATTTGGAAGATATGGTTCTATTACCACAGCATTTTCCTTTATCATTGCTAATTCTGGTACTATCGGTTTTATGGTATCATGGTCAGGGGATCTTGCTATGAACTCCGCAATACGAAGCTGTGTCGGCTGTAGGCAATATGCTACTACAAAAGCACGTTCATTGCCCGATGCTCCCGCATGGGCAAACCCCCTCATGGCACCCATCACCAATATATTTCCTTCTGCCACAATCTCAGCTCCAGGGTTTACGTCCCCAATAATCACTATATTTCCAGAATAATTTATTTTTTGCCCTGATCGGACTGTTGCTCTTAAAAACTTCGTATTGCCTTCTTCAATACCTTCAAACATTCTTTTTTCAATAGTCTTGATAGCATTATCCTCTTTCTTTTCAATGATTACCATACCATATGTGTTATGTATGATTTCTTTAATTTCATCTTTTTCATCTTCCGATAAAATTCTACCTATAAAATCTACTACTCTAGCTCCATTAAAAAAATGTTTGCTCGCTTCGATTTTATTGATCAATTGTTCCTTCAAGCTTTCAAAATCAACATTTTCATCGAAATGTATAACAATACCTTCTTTATTTCCTTTGAACTCTACACAACTGTTTCTAGGCATGCTGCTATGACCTCCAAAGAACGCTTAAATCTACATCAACTATATATTCTTCACAATACTGGCAAATCCTCTTTTTTTAATAAAAAAGTCATATTTGGAATAAGTGGTAAAAAAACTTACCCAAAAGTTATTGGGTAAGTGTATTCTTTAGATTAATCTTTTCGGTTGTTCCGTTTAAACCAAAATATTCTGCCATAATTTCTCTGGCAACCGGTGCCGCATATCCCCCGGAGCCACCTTGAAATATCATCGAAACTACTACGATTTGAGGATCATCATAAGGTGCAAAGGAAACAAGCCATGCAAAGTTATCATAATTATCCTTGAATTCATCCATTTTTGCATCCGTTACCCGATTGTTTGTAAGATCTTTGATTGCCTGACGCATAGCAATACCTAAATCCTTATACTTATCTCTATCTTCCTTCATAATTTCCTTGGCTCTTGCTTCAACCTGCTCGATTTTTAAGCCCGGCGCAATCCATCTCAGATATTTACGAAGATATTCTCCCTCATCCTTTGGCTGTATTTTTCCAGCTCTCTGTGCCGTACCTGTTTTTGCAGTTACTTCAATAGGAAACTTACCAAAAACACTTCTTGCAGTACCTTCTTCCCCTTGAGCGGCATCGCCCATTCCCCGCTTAATGTGCTCTAAATTTTTGTAATCCTTTAATGGTATTCTATTCTCTTCTTTCTGTAAGTCCTCTTCGAAAGTAAAATCATTCCCTACTTTCTTAACTACGCTAACCTCATTCAAATAGCCGCCATTCGCAAGAGCTGCAATAAAACGGGCCATCTGCAGAGGTGTATAAGCATGCTCTCCTTGGCCGATGGAAAGGTTAAAGGTATCTCCCTTTGTCCATTTTGCTTGGTTAAAATAACTGAACTTTGCAGTATCCGCAAGGGTTTCAATCTTTTCCTTTTTAACCCCTCCAAGTTCACTGACACGCTTGATCAGCTCTCCCCTGCCGGGGTTTTCCTCTGCCCAGCTAACGAGGGTCTCGATCTGTTTTTCTAAAGCCGCTCTATCTGCAACGGTTTCTGCAGTGAAGTATTCTTTTGCATTGGCTTGTACATGTCTTCTCAACATTGCTTTGATGCTGGCTGTCTTCTTTTGTGGATTAGGTGCTCCATATGCAGCTTCTGATATCTCTATTCCTGTTGAATCCCCTAACCCGAACATTCTAGTATATTCCAATAGCTTATTTACATTCATAGATATAGGAAGGGGTTGATTCCTAAAATGATCCCATCCTGTAGATACATTATAAAAGTAATAGTTACAGGAAACCTCCAAAGCCCGGTACAGGTCCACCCATCCATGCTTTGCTTTACTTCTGTTCCATAACCAACAACCAAAGCTTTTAGATCCAAGCTGAATAAAACCATTATCATACATTTTATAGCTAGGACTTAAACCCTGTTCAATAGCAGCAAGACCTGTTATCATCTTAAAGGTTGAACCAGGCTGAATGGATGCTCTTGTAGCAATATTATACAATGGCAGCGGTGATATGGGGTCTCTAGGGTTCTGATCCTGTAGAGCTTTCCAGTCTGCTGCAGATATCCCTGTAGCAAACAGATTTGGATTAAAAGAGGGATGATTGGCCAATGCCAGCACTTCACCAGTCTTTGCATCCAGGGCAACCACTGCTCCTGAAGCGGCATTCTTATATACTTTACTATATTTATAATCTCCCCACTTGCTTTCAAAGGTTCCGCCAACCTGAATCTGCTTCAAAGCATGCGCCAAGGCCTCTTCTGCTACCGCTTGCAGTTTGGCATCAATGGTTAGATATACATTTTGTCCTTTGACTGGTTTTTCTTCTCGCAGTACATTGATTAATCTTCCGTATACGTCTACTTCCACATACTTCGCGCCATCTTTTCCTTTTAGATTTTGCTCATAAACCTTTTCTATACCATCTTTTCCAATCAGATCATTTGGTTTATAGTTAAGTTCATTGATAAATTTTTCCTTTTCGCTATCGGAAATTTTACTTAAATATCCGATGATGTGAGATCCAAGATTATCATAGGGATATTGGCGAATAGGTTCCATTTCCACATTCACGCCAGGCAGTTCCATACTCATTTCCTCTATAGCCGCCACTGTATTATGAGATACATTTAATGCAATTTTTACCGGCTGGTATTGTCTATATCCCTGCTCCCTTAATTCATGTCTTAGGATAAGGATCTTGCGAGCATCTGCGTAGTTATAGGTATCAGGAATCTTAAATCTTTGCTTTAAGGCCATAAAACTTTCTTCAGCTGTTAAGTTAGTATCTAAGCTATACTTTTGCAAAAAGTTTTCCTTTTGCATTTCCGGTAGAAATTTCATTGTTTTGACCGATATAGGCGGATATATGCCATGTAGCTGCTGCATTTCTGCCTGGGCATCAAAAACGTCTAAATTGGGGTCGATCTCTAATCTTTCCCTTAAGATATTAAAAACTTCCTTTGCATCATTTGTATCATATATGCCTTGATCTTCAAGCCAGTCTTGTATCTCCCTATCATAGGTAAAATGGTACTGTCCATTTTCCTGAAAGATTGGAAAGTTGTCAATAGATTTTTCCCCATTTTTTTCCAATATCCTTAAGAGCTTTATGGCGATTTCATTGGTTTGCTCGTCTATAAGTTCATTTTTCATAATTTGAACTGTAAAGCTAGGCTTATTACCAGCTAACAACCTTCCGTAGCGATCACGGATTTCTCCTCTAGGCGCCGCGATAGGTATTTTTTTTATCCGAATATTATCAGCCATCTCCTTATATTTTTCACCTTCAACGATGGTAAGTGTAAACAGTCGAAGAAACAGTATTAGGATAAATACTGCAAAAAAAACAATCACCTGATTATATCGATCCCTTAATTTTTCTAACATATTGATCACCTTGTTTTGACCTTAATGTGCGGTAATTTAACAAATTCGTATAATTGTTTATAAATAAAGGGTGAGAGTACTGCATTGCAGATTGCCTCTATCAAAATTACACTTCTTAAAAGCAGTAAAAAATCTGTTCTTATTTGATAAATGTACATAAGTGAAAAAAACAGCAGATGATACAGGCCGGTGGCTATAGCCGTAAATAGCACAGGTGTCACTGGATTATCTTTAAATACTGCCTTTTCCAGCATTCCAATATTGTATCCTAATAGCATATAAATTAAGGTATTGGCACCAAAAACATTCCCCACAAAAATATCTTGCAGCAGGCCTGCAAAAAAACCTATCAAAGCACCTCTATTTTTCCCCCAAAGAATAGAAAAATGAACGACAATAATCAGTGCAGTATTTGGAACGATACCGAAAACTCTGAAGTGCTGTAATAGGGTGGACTGGATTAAGAAATTGGTAATTAAAATCATAGATACTGCAAAAACTCTCATGCCCATACTCCTTTTGCTATTCTCCTTGGGATATTAATACCATAACTTTATCAATCTTTTTAAAGTTTACTGCCGGTTCTACACTGATTGTTTTTAAAAGCTCGTCTTCTTTTTTGGATACTTCCTTAATCTCTCCAATCAAAATCCCCTTCGGATATATGCTAAGACCTGATGTAATAAGCTTATCCCCAACTACAACCTCCGCATGAGGGTCGATAAGATATCCAGAAAGGCTGGCTTTGACACTGCCGCGAATTACACCGATATATTCATTTTGTCTTAATATCTCGAAGCTGACAGAACTTTTATTATCGATTATGGTTATAACCTTAGACCAATTGTCCCCCACCTCATAAACCCTGCCTATAAGGCCACTACCGTTTATAACCGGGCTGTCTTTTTTTACGCCCTCCTTAGTTCCTACATTAATCGTAAAAATATTGAACCAGTTCCCTGTATCTTTCCCTGTTACACTGGCAGAAATATGCTGGAATCGATTTTCTTCGCTTACATAATTTAATGCACGAGACAGGTTTCTCAACTCTTCTAACTCATTTTGAGTTAACTGGAGTTCAATCAGTTGCTTAGTAAGCTGCTCATTCTCTTCACTTAATCTCTTATTATCCCTATCTATGCTGCGAAAAGCGAATATAGGTCTTATTGTATTCTCAATCAGCTGCCCGCCATTATATATTATACGCTGTACAGGAGTAACCATGCTGCCAAAAATGTTCTCAGGACCGCTGATTTTTACTCTTCCACCAATAGACATTCCCATCATAATAATGAGAATGATAGTAACAGCTGTTACTATCATCAATGCACCTTTCTTAAAAAGCACCTTCATCCCAACTCACCACTTTATCCCAATTTTCTTGGGGAAATGAGAACTCTTTTAAGAGTTTCTATTTCCTCGATCGTTTTACCTGTTCCTAGTGCTACACAATCCAGTGGTTCTTCTGCAATTTTTACTGGCATGCCAGTTTCTCTGCGAACTAAGCGATCCAGTCCATCTAACAGTGCACCACCGCCGGTAAGCATAATTCCAAATTCCATAATGTCAGAAGCTAATTCTGGAGGTGTTTTTTCTAAAGTATATTTAATTGCATCTACGATTGCATTTACTGGTTCATGCAATGCATCCATAATTTCGGCAGAGGATATCTCTAGAGTTTTTGGCAAGCCAGAAACCAAATCCCTACCTCTAATAGAAAGCTTATCTTCTTTCCCCTTTGGATAAGCGGAACCAATTTTCAGTTTTATCTCCTCAGCTGTTCTTTCTCCAATCATCAAGCTATATTCTTTCTTAATGTATTGAACGATTGCCTCATCCAACTCATCGCCACCGATTCTTATGGATTTGCTGGTAACGATACCCCCTAGAGAGATAATTGCAATTTCGGTAGTACCGCCACCAATATCTACTACCATACTGCCAGTTGGCTCTTCCACAGGTAGACCTGCACCAATCGCTGCTGCCATTGGTTCTTCAATTAAGTAAGCCTCTTTTGCACCTGCCTGTAGCGCGGCTTCCTCAACAGCCCTTTTTTCCACTTCAGTAACACCGGATGGCACTCCCACTACAACCCTAGGTTGAAAGAAGAGAGATTTTTTGGGATATGCTCTTCTGATAAAATATTTCAACATGCTTTGGGTTACATCAAAATCCGCTATAACTCCATCCTTTAGCGGTCTAATTGCAATTATGTTTCCAGGAGTTCTACCAATCATTTGTTTTGCTTCTTGTCCAACTGCCAGAACCTGTCTTGTATCCTCTTGTATTGCCACTACGGAAGGCTCACGAACAACAATTCCTCTTCCTCTTACATAAACCAGTGTATTAGCTGTTCCTAAATCTATTCCCATATCTTTTGAAAAAAACTGAAACATTCCCATGAATTTTGCTCCTTCCTAAATGTGCATTCATAATCTTATATAATAGAAAGCTCTTTTAAACTTTTATAACAACCATCACCAATAATAATATGGTCTAATACTTCAATGCCGATAATTGCGCCTGCTTCTATCAGCCTTTTGGTAATCGAAATATCCTCTTGGCTCGGTTGGGGATTTCCACTAGGATGATTGTGCAATAATATGATTGCTGCTGCACTTTTTTTAATTGCTCTCACAAATACTTCCCGAGGATGAACTAAAGATGCGTTAAGATTTCCAATAGAAATCACTTCAGTAGCTATAATAACGTTTTTGGTATTCATTAAAAGAATTTTGAAATACTCTTTTTTATAATAGCGCATCTCCTCCATAAACATATTGGCCACGTCTCTTGGTGAAGTAATCTGACTGCTTTGAAGCGGTGCCGATTTGGCTATTCTACGACCTATTTCTATAGCTGATACAATCTGACAGGCTTTTGTTGTTCCAATACCTTTAATTTTACTGAGCTCTTGTACAGTGCAGTCCGCAAGGTATTTTATACCTTCTTGATCCATTGCTAAAATTCGCTGGGCCAACTCAATGGCTGAAACATCCTTTGTACCTGTCCTTATCAATATGGCTAATAGCTCTGCATTTGACAAAGAAGAAGCGCCATTTTGAACCAGTTTTTCTCTAGGTCTCTCACTTTCAGCCATTGTTTTTATAAGAATGGGTTGGTCTGGCTTTACCATCATCAGTCACCTGCCTCGATAAAGAAGAAAATTGACTTCCGTCAATTATTGTTTCTCTATAGGGATATCATTTTCTTCAAAGGATACCTCTACGTTATGGCACCCTCCATTGTCATGTTAAGCATCGGTTGGCAATCTTACATAAGCTCGATGCCAAAATGCCTTCTTAAAATATCCTCTAGCTTTGATATAGGGAGGCCTACTACATTAAAGTAGTCGCCTTTAATCCAATCAATTAGCAGTGCACCCTTGCCTTGTATCGCATAAGAACCTGCCTTATCCCATACTTCCCCTGATTCGATATACTTTTTGATTCTCACAGGTTCAAGGTTTTTGAGTTTAACCTTCGTACTTTCAAAATCAACGATTTTAATATTAGTCGACTTCTGAGCAACTGCTATACCAGTAATTACCACGTGTATATCGTTATTCAGAAGGCTCAGCATGCGGTAGGCATCCTCATAACTTACAGGCTTGCCAAGAATCTCATTTTTGTAAACTACTGTATCTGCTGCAATTACAATATCATCGGCTTCGCAATGCTCCATTACCTTTAACGCTTTTTCAAATGCTAAAGCCATTGCAATTTGTCTGGCCTCTTCTCCTTCGTGGATGACTTCTTCTACTTTAGCAGGAATTATATCAAAATCAATATTGAAGTTTTCTAGGATTTCTTTTCTTCTAGGCGAAGCAGAAGCCAATACTATTTTATTCAACACAGTCACCTACAATCTCGTAAATATAAATATAGCAAGAATTAAACCAATGACACCTGCAAGATTTAAGTGAAGCATAAATCCAAAAGTAAGCTTAATAATACTTAAGTCTAAAGTAAAGGGCTGCAAGCCAACTGACTTTCCATAGTTTAGTATAGGCACAGTCTGTCTAAAAACTTCACCTAATACGCCGCCAACGACCGCCCCCACAGTCAGAAGAATAACTAATAGAATCGGATTTGCACCTTTTACTCTCATAATCTGTCAAGCCTCCTAGGATAGATTAGTATAATGAGACGAATCCTGCTGATTCGAAAGGATATTCTTAAGATGTTTCGTCACATATATAGAAGCCAGACCAACAAAATAACCAGTAAAAAGGCTAACCAATATCATGATCGGCAGATAGGTAAAGATAAGGGGATTATGAATCATAATGCTTGCAACTGTAAGCTGTGCAATATTATGAGCCATGGACCCAAATATGCTTACACCGATCAAACTAAAAAAGCTGGAACAATACTTGTATACAACCCACATGATCGCTGTACTAAAAAGGGCACCAGAAATGCTGTAAAAGAAACCGGTGACAGCACCTGTTCCTAAGGTAGCAACAATACATCTTGTGATTGCAACAACAATCGCAGATTTAAATCCAAATAAAACCAGCGTAATTAAATTTACAATATTGGCAAGTCCCAGTTTGGCTCCCGGTACAATAAAAGGGACGGGAATCGACGACTCAATAATGTGAAGACATATTCCTGTTGCTACAATTAATGATAAAAACAAAATTTTACGTATCTTCATAGCGTCCCCCCTAATAGCTAATAATATCTATATCATCCTCTTTTCCACCAATTAACTTGATAGAAACCCTATTAGGAAGACAAATGCTTATCTGGTTTGCCCTAGAAAGCCACCCGGTTTTAACACATAACTGATCCCTACAGTCAGCTTCTTTAATTCTTACCCGATTTCCTTCTACCTCGATGAGGTTGATCCCCGCTGGAGTTTCAACCGTAATTAATTGATTTTTTGGGGACCCTCCCAAAGAGATCGTTTTATAAGGTTTTCCATCTACTTCAATAGCTAAATAGAGATTGTCACTGTTTGTAGAAATGGATTTAACATAAAACATCCCTAATGTACTCAAAAATACTACTGTAATAATCAATAGCTTATCCCATTTAGTCAACCTTATCATCTCACAATGTCATATTAATAATTTTACCAAATTCTACATAAAATATAACTGTTCATCAGCAGTCTTTATCACACAAAATGCAGTTTTTATCAATTCTAAACCCAGTTTAAGTTTAACATTTTGAAATTCTCATTACAAGTAGTATTTTTTTCATATGATTTCCAAATCCAAAAAAGAAGGGAACGAATCTTTTTAGACCGTTCCCCCTATATGGCTTATGACATCTTAATTGTTTTCTTAGGGCATTTTTTCTCGCAAACACCACAGCCGATACATTTTTCGCTATTTACCTTGTGAACCTGCTTAAGTTCTCCCTCAATGGCGTTCACAGGGCATTGTTTTTTACAAATGGTACATCCTATACAGTTTTCAGCAATGATTTCTGCTTTTCTTCTTTTTTCAAAATTTGCATAAATTGCCTTTGTAGGACACTTTTCTGCACAGATCATACAATTCGTACATTTTTCATAATTGATCTTAGCCAGATTGTTTGAAAATTCCATAGCGTCAAAAGGACAGGCCTTTACACAAATCTGACAAGCAATACAGCCAACGCTGCACTTTTGTCGAACAGCCTTACCGGTTTCTTCGTTATTGCAATCTACTACTACATCTTGTTCATAAGGTGTAAAGTGGATAACTTGTTTAGGACACACTTCAATACATTTTCCGCATGCAGTACATCTTTCAGGAATGATTCTTGCAACCTTACCATCTGTAATCTCGATAGCGTCAAATTGACAGGCCTTTACACAAGTTCCAAGTCCAAGACATCCATATGCACAGCTTTTACTGCCTCCTGCAATCATTGCTGCGGCTTTACAATCCTGAATTCCAAAATAGTTAAATTTCTCTTTGCAGTTATTACTATCCCCATTGCAGATTACTCGAGCTACTTTTTTAGCAGTGTCTCCTGCATCTACACCCATAATTTCTGCAATTTTTTGTGCACACTCAGGACCTCCAACCGGACATCCGTTAACCGGTGCATTCCCTGCTACAACACCGTTTGCAAATCCATCACAGCCCGGATAGCCGCAACCGCCGCAATTAGCGCCTGGCAGAGCATCTCTAACTGCTACTACCCTAGGATCCACTTCCACTGCAAACTTTTGAGAAGCGAAAGCTAAGCCGGCTCCAAATAAAAGTCCCATTCCTCCCAAGCTTACAATCGGAAGGACAATTGCTGATATATCCATATCATCTTACCCCCTTCTACACGAGTCCTGCAAAGCCCAGGAATGCGATTGACATTAATCCAGCAGTAATCAATGCGATGGGAAATCCTTTAAAAACCTGAGGTACGTCGGCTATTTCAAGTCTCTCCCTTATACCTGCAAACAATACAATAGCTAGTGAAAATCCAATAGAAGCACCGATAGCATTTACAATTGTTTCAATCAAATTGTATTCAAACTGAATGTTTAATAAAGTTAGGCCCAGCACCGCACAGTTTGTTGTAATCAATGGTAGATATACGCCTAAGGCTTGGTATAACGTTGGACTGACTTTTTGAATCACCATCTCTACAAACTGCACTAAGGACGCTATAACCAAAATAAAAGCAATGGTCTGTAAATAGGCTAAACCCATTGGATCCAATACAAATATTTGTACGATGTATGTGATGATGGATGCCAAGGTCATTACAAAGGTTACGGCCATCCCCATCCCTAAAGCTGTCTCAACTTGTCTTGAAACACCCAGAAATGGACAAATTCCAAGGAATCTAGATAAAACATAGTTATTTACCAGAATAGCACTGACTAGTATAACAAAAAGTCCTCCTACTGACATTGTTTACCCCCCTTAATATTGATTCGCTTTCTTAGACGAAGCCCAATTATATAATGCTAATAATAATCCTAATGCAAGGAAGGCTCCCGGCGGAAGAATCATGATTAAAGCGGGCTGAAAAGAAGCTCCTAGCAGATTTACTCCAAAAATAGAACCAGCTCCAAGCAATTCACGCACAGCGCCAAGGAGGGCAAGGGATAAAGTAAAACCGAGACCCATTCCGATGCCATCTACGGAAGATTGAACAATAGAGTTTTTTGAAGCAAAAGCCTCTGCTCTTGCTAAGATAATACAGTTAACAACAATTAATGGAATAAATAACCCCAAGGCCTTGTCTAGAGCAGGTACAAATGCCTTCATAAGCAACCCTACAACGGTTACAAAAGTAGCAATTACCACAATAAAGGCAGGTATACGAATTTTACTTGGAATAAATTTTCTCAATAATGAGATTACAACATTAGAGCCCAGCAGTACTGCTGTAGTAGCAAGGCCCATTCCTACTCCATTAACAGCTGATGTTGTTACAGCCAGTGTTGGACACATACCTAATACTTGAATAAAAGTCGGGTTCTCGTGTAGAATACCCTTCATAAATGTTCTTCCCAAGCTCATAAGCCCACCTCCTATTTCAATTTCTCATTGAACAATCGAATTGCTAAATTGACACTGTTGGTGACTGCACGGGAACTGATGGTAGCTCCTGCAATAGATTGTACCTCGTTATCCTTTGGAACCCCTGATTTAATGACAACCAATTCAGTATTTACCGTTTTACCGCTGTACTGTCCTTTAAAGGATTCGTCAGCAGCCTTAGCTCCTAAACCCGGTGTTTCCGTGTGATTTCCTACACTAACACCATGTACAATCCCATCTAACCCAATACCAATCATTACTTCGATTGGGCCGCCATACCCGCTGGAGTTTGCCTTGATCGTATAGCCGACAGGTGAGCCATTTTTCATACCTTTGTAGACTTCCAAAACATTATCATAACCCTCAAATACATCTGCAGGGAGTGCGTCGAATTCTACAGCATCTGGAAGTACACTTTGACGGGCCAAGACGTTGGCTTGCATGATTTGATTTTCTATAGGCGCCTTAGTTACCGCATTGGTGTAGCCTAAAACAGCAGCAGCAACAGTCGTAATAATCAGAAGAATTAGTCCCAATTTAATGATTTCCCGCATGCTATTTCACCTCCCCGAATACCCTTGGCCTGGAATACTTATCTATTAATGGGGCAGCTACGTTCATTAACAATATTGAATAGGAAACCCCTTCTGGATAACCGCCGTAAAGTCTTATGATACTTGTGAAAATACCACAGCCTAGAGCAAAAATAATCTGCCCTTTCGGTGTTACCGGTGAAGATGAATAATCCGTTGCCATATAGATAGCCCCCAGCATTAAACCTCCGGCCAATAACTGATAAATCATATAATCGAACTTAAATCCACCCAGTACAAAAGTCAATATTGCTACAGTACCTACATATACCACTGGAATACGTGGCGTTATAACACCTCTGTAAACAAGATATATTCCCCCTAAGATTAATAAAACAGCAGAGGTTTCCCCAATACAGCCACCAACATTACCGATGAAAAGGTTGAATAATGAAGGAAGGCTTTGTTCAGAGGCTTCCATACCTCCTATTAACGCTAGGGGTGTTGCTGTACTTACAGCATCAGGACCTGGTTTTACCCAGTTGGTCATCTGCACAGGCCATGAAGCTAAAAGCATGGCACGTGCTGCTAAAGCCGGGTTCATAAAATTATGGCCTAATCCACCGAAGGCATGCTTTACAATTGCTATTGCGAATATTGAACCTACAGCTGGCATCCACCATGGTGCAGTCGCTGGTATATTAAACGCTAATAATAAACCCGTTACAACAGCACTCCAATCATTTACCGAAATCGGCTGATTTCTTATCTTTTGGATCGCTGCCTCTGTGGCAACCGCAGCGATTACTGCAGATAGAATAACTGTTACTGCTCCCATACCAAAGAAATAAATTCCTGCTAATGTAGCAGGTAATAATGCAATGACTACATCTCTCATGATTACATTTATAGCTTCATCTGAACGCAGATGAGGTGATGATGATACGATTAACCGATTCTGCATTGTAATCCCTCCCCCTTACTTCGTCTTTCTTTTCTTAGCGATAATCTCACGCTTCGTTACCCTTATAGACTGTAGTAAAGGCCTTTTTGAAGGGCAAATAAAAGAACAAGAGCCACATTCAATACAATCTAGGGCATTGTACTTCTCTGCTGTTTCATGCATATTTTGCAATGCATAGGCGCTAATAAACAAAGGTTGAATAAATGCAGGACAAATCTCTACACACTTACCACATCGTATACAGGGCTTCGGTTCAGGAAGTCTCGCTTCATCAGGTGTTAATACAAGAATTCCAGATGTCCCTTTTATAGCAGGTATTTCATCTGTATATTGGGCTAGTCCCATCATTGGTCCTCCCATAATTAGCTTACCGGGGGTTCCGCTGTATCCTCCGCACTGATCAATCAATTCTCTAAAAGAAGTACCTATTTTGATCAGTAGATTTTTAGGCTCTTTTATACCTTTTCCAGTAATTGTAGCTATTCGTTCTATCAATGGCATCCCTGTTTTTATAGCATTGCTGATTGCAGCGGCTGTACCTACGTTATTTACAACTACCCCTACATCCATAGGCAGTCCGCCGGAAGGTACTTCACGCTTTGTACAGGCATAGATCAATTGTTTTTCAGCACCCTGAGGATACTTTGTATGCAGTCCGACAATTTGGATCTGATCATCCTTTTCTACTGCTTTTTTCATGGAATCAATGGCATCTTTTTTATTATCCTCAATTCCGATGAATGCCTTACTTACACCTAGGACTTTCATCATTGCCCTTAAGCCGTAGATCACTTCTTCAGGACTCTCAAGCATCAGCCTATGGTCTGCTGTTAAAAAGGGCTCACATTCTGCACCGTTTAATATGATTGTATCAATCTTCTTTTCCGGAGGAGGTGATAACTTTACATGGGTTGGAAATGCCGCACCACCTAAGCCTACAATCCCTGCCTCTTTAATAATGTTTAATATTTCCTTACCCGTAAGTGACTCGATGCTTCCCTTAGGTACTACACTCTCATGGGTTGTATTCAAACCATCAGATTCAATAACAACGCACATTGCATCACCTGTTGGTGTCAACATTCTTGCTATCTGTTTCACTTCACCGGAAACGCTGCTGTGAACCGGCGAGGATACAAAACCACTAGCATCCCCGATTTTTTCCCCTACTTTTACCCTATCTCCTACTTTTACCAAAGGTTCGCAAGGAGCACCAATATGTTGTTGTAGAGGTATGGTTACTACTTTCGGTTCTACTGCCCTTTCAACTGCAATTCTAGCCGTTGCTTCCTTAAAATGCGGTGGATGTACACCACCTCGAAAGGAAAGGAAACTCATTAACATTCACCCCTTATTATAAAAATATAGTATAAAGAATTCAAAATTTATTAGACAATACTAATATTAATTATAAAGTAAAACGTTTTTCCTGTATACAGTATTATCTATCACAAATGAAAATTTCTTATACTTATTTTATTATTTACTTAATACATAAGCCTGAATTATTCATGAAGATCTAAAAAATGAATTTAGACCCTCAAAATTGAGTTTTATCAGTTTTAAAAATCTATATAAAGGAAAAAGTTCCTAAAAAAGGGTAGACTTATCCCGTAATAGTTGTTTTTGGGTTGTTTTTGCCGTTTTGAAATTGCCAAGGTTCACTGTTTTTGCTATTCAAACTTTGGGAGTCGCCTTATGTTTTCAAAGGTTTCGTAGAATTCCTCTTTATATGGGCAGCTGCTACAAAGTTTGAATGTAATATATCTTGCTGATCGGATTATCTTTGATGCAATCTTGATCAACTTTAAGCGGATGGTATCGATCTGCATTTTCCTCATACT
>NZ_FQZV01000074.1 GCF_900142145.1 Geosporobacter subterraneus DSM 17957
CCAGCTGCTTGCCGGCTGCCAATCACATCACCTCGCTTATTCATGCCATGAAAACTCAAACTTTCAATTTTTACTAAATTTTCTCCTTCCATAAAACCCATCCGTTTTTCCGAACCACACAGGGGTCGTTCCCCATAGGCGTCAACTTAACCCATAATTTGTCATCCTGAGCGGAGTAAAACGGAGTCGAAGGATCTTTAAGCTAGATGACATATTCTGATAATCAAAAATAATCTTGCTTATGTTCTATAAGACTCTTCCCTAACGCTCAGAATGACATGCTTCTAAGGTTTATTTGGAAATAATTGGATTACGTTGACGCCTATGGGTCGTTCCCTACCTTTAAACAGGTCTTGATTTAGCACGACAAAAAATCTCGTCCCTATAAAAGGGACGAGATTGTACTCGCGTTACCACCCTAATTCATTATTGCCTCACAACAATAACCTCGGTAGGTGACTTCTATCACCTTGCACAAATAACGGATGCAACACCGGCATAACCTAAGCTTGTGCCTCAGCTATGCAGTTCAGGGGCCATCTTCAATAAATCCGATAGTACCAGCTTTCACCTGCCCTGGCTCTCTTTCACTACCAAAATCTATTTACTATTCCCATCATTACTTTTGATAAATGTATATATATCTAATGTATTAAAATACAGCGATTTTGTCAATAAGCTTTCAAGTTTTTCTTGTTTTGAAGACCATATCTTATTGTTTCCACTTCTCTGCAGTATATTACCTCTATTTGTAGTTCATAAACAGATCTTCCCCCATAGGCGTCAACTTAACCCATCATTTGTCATCCTGAGGGGAGTAAAAGGAAGGCGAAGGATCTTTAAGCTAGATGATATATTCTGACAATCAAAAGTAATTTTGCGTATGTTCCATAAGATTCTTCGCTAACCCTCGGAATGACATGCTACTAAGGTTTATTTGGAAATATTTAGATTAAGTTGACGCCTATGGGTCTGCCCCTACAAAACACCCTCTTATTGTAGACCCGTTAATCTATATATACTGTACCTCTGCTAACTATATGCAAACAAAGAAATAAGACAAAAAAGAACAGTGCCGACTCCAGCTCTGTTCTTAGGCTACTATCCTATAAAGATGTATCCTGCTTTCCTATTCATGGCAAACTTCACCGGCTGCAGCAGCGATCTCAATCAGGGCATTCAATCTTAGCTGCTTATCCAGCAGGTAGGCTTTCTTTTCCCCCTCGGTGCTGGAGGACAGAAAATATTTAGGCTGCATTCGGTTTAATACGGTTTTGATGATATCTTCCTCTGCAGCTTCTAAGGCTGTAGTCTTGTGATTTCTCTTATACTCGCTAATTACCTCCCGAACTAGTATTTCTGTGTAGTTTTTAAACATTTACAGCCCTCCTTTTGTTTAAATGATTTGTGTAAAATAATTTTTTCTAAAAAAGACCATCTATGGATAGATGGCCCGGACTGCAGAAGTTTTCTTCGACGTAATAAATTCCTGTCGGTACAAATCTTTCGGCAACCTGGCAATCATAAGAATTTCCTTCCCTTAGACCCATAGCTTTGCGTCCCCACCTTTTGGTAAGTTTGCGATTATCGTGACTCTTTATGTAATTATTCTCCAATGCTAAAGTTTTTCCTGTTGGTTTTTTTTTTAAAGGATATTCCTGTTTTTTCCATAAAGATAGGGTGTATAATTCATATTTAGTTTTTATCGAAATATTAAAGTGCATACCACTACAGAAGCAACTACTGCTGCTAGGTGGGATACGAGGGCTGCCGCCAAGGTATGCCGCGTATTCTTTACTGCAATGGCTCCAAAATAGATTCCCATAGTATAAAAAATGGTTTCTGCAGAGCCCATCATGGTAGAAGCTACTCTACCGATAAAGGAATCGGGCCCATAGGTGCCAACAAGATCCTGCACGACCCCCAATGCACCGCTGCCCGATATGGGCCGCATTAGTACCAAGGGGAGCACCTCTTCGGGTATACCCATGAAATTCGTCACTGGAGCCAACAGCTGAGTAAACAAATCCATGGCTCCAGACTCGCGAAAAATTCCTACAGCCAAAAAAACAGCTACCAGGTAGGGCATGATGCGTATCGCTGTTTTAAATCCCTCTCCTGCCCCCTCTACAAAGGCATCATAAAGCTCTATCTTATGCAGGCTTCCATGGAGGAGAATAATGCTAATCATAACCGGGATCATGCTAATGGATAAAACACTCAGCAGCTTTACCATGCTCATCGATTCCTTTCTAATATTTTGCAGGCTAAAATACCTACAATCGTCGATACGGTTGTAGCGATCAAAGTAGTTCCAATAATTTCTGCCGGGTTTGCAGAGCCTGCATCGGAGCGGATTTTTAGAACCGTGAGCGGTACCAGTTGTACCGAGGACATATTGATGACTAAAAACATACACATGGCATTGGTGGCACGCTCTTTTTTTGTATTCAGCTGCTGCAGCTCTTCCATAGCCTTAAGTCCTAAAGCTGTGGCAGAGTTGCCTGCACCAAACATATTGGCCGCTAAATTCATCACCATAGCGCTAATGGCGGGGTGATTGGGAGGAACCTCTGGGAACAACAGCCGTACCATAGGACCCATAAGCCTTCCAATGCTGTCAATCAGTCCGGACCGCTCTGCAATTTTCATAAGCCCCAGCCAAACGGACATGATTCCTATAAGTCCAATGGCAAAGACTACTGCTTCCTGTGTATGATTGATCACCACTTGGTTGACGATATCCAACTGTCCCTTCATCAATGCTACAAAAATCCCAATCAAGATCATAGAAACCCACATGATATTCATCATAGCTTCTCATCTCCTTTGGCCAGCCTTAAGACAATATATGAAGTGGGTCAAGATGTATATGCATAAGTCCGTCGGCAGATTATTCCAGAAGGCCATCTCCACTGGAGTTTATGTCAAATACAATCACTATGGCTATTGACGGGTTTCATATCTGAATAGAGCTGTTCTGCATAGCTGTTCTGCATCTATATACCTGTCACTTCTTTGAAAAATTTCATTGATTTCAAATATTCTCTATTAAATGCTTGTTTCTATATGGTAAAATAGGGTAATAAAATTTTATATTTATTCTTTATTCAACGCTGTCTGGGGACAGTCAATAGAAAATTAGTAGGGAGGAGAGTATCTATGAGATTAATCAGAGATTTGCAGCGAAAGAAAAAAATGGAAGAACGCAAGAAGGTTGCTAAAAGCTTGGCAATGGGTACATTGGTAGGAGGGCTTCTGGGCAGTGCTGCCGGCATCTTGCTTGCACCGGATTCAGGAAAGAATACACGCAAGAAAATTCAAGATGGAGCGGTGGATGTAAAGAATAACGTACAGAAAAATATTAGCGATGCAAAGACCAATATCGGCTGCACATTGACCGATAAAAAATCCAAGATTCAAGAAGCTGTACAGAAGCTCCGCACTATGGGAAAAGGCGGTCAGGAAGAGGCAGGGGCAGCCGAAGAACAGCCTGTGCAAGAAGAGGAAAATAAAGAATAATGGAGTGAATGCCAATGGATGCAACCATTAGAGTCGGGGATCTGGCTACCTTCCTGTTGGGAGGCGCCCTGTTAGTTTTGATTGTTTATGGTATTTTATTGCTGAAAAATCTTAATGATACCCTAAAGGTCATCCGGAAGATTGTAGAGGATAATCGTTCCAATATAGATGAAGTGCTGGATAAAGCACCTAGCATTGCTGCAAATGTTGAAAGCATCAGCAGTGATCTTTCCCATGATGTTCGAGCTGTACAAGGTACCATCGATCAGATCGTCGGTACTACAGAGGCTGCTGCCGGTGCCCTATCGGAACATACAGATATCCTCTCCACCCTGATGGGTTTTGTTCAGATCCTGAATATCTTCCGCCAGTTTATCGGAGGTTTTCGCAGAAAAAAAAGATGGTTTTAGAAAAGCACCCCAGTGAAAAGCAGTCGGAAACTATTCCGACTGCTTTAATATTTTATCTTGAATATATTGCAAAGCCCGCTCCCGCTCCGGCGGCACCTTCCCAAAAAAGATGGCCTTCCGGAGAGACTCAAGAATTTCTCCGATGTGTACCCCATCCTCTAAGGAGAATCTTTCCTTTAGGTCATTGCCATTTACCACATTGGAAAGATCCACAATGTCCTTAAACCGGGTAAGATAATTATTTGCCAAATATTCAATGTGGACCTTATACATACCCATTTCTTCATGGGGATGCAGCAGCTTTCGGGTAGCGATAATATCTGCCAGTGAAATCAGCAAAATGTCCAGGGTATCCTCCCCAAAGTTTTTAAACAGTCCGTATACGGCACTGCCGCTTACGTCATTATCTTTATAGAGAGTTAGGGGCCACATATGCTCCTTTACCATCTTGCATAAAAATTGTTTTTCCTTACCACTTAGCTTTAACCGGTCTGAGATATCCGCCATGATTTCCATGCCCGTGATTTCATGACCCCTAAATCGCACTCTCCCTGTTTCATCTACCCACCGGGCACTGGGTTTCCCGATATCATGAAACAGTGCTGCCAGCTTGATCAGCTGCAGGCGGGTATGGCCCCCGCCTAGAATTTTACTTGTGTGCTCTTCATAGGCTCTTTTCAGATGATTCTCAAAGTATCCATCGGCATAGATGATACTCTCCACTACATTTAATGTATATAGAGAATGGGTCCAAGTATCCACTACGTGATACTTGCACTGTCCTACATCCTTCATCGGATCGATTTCTGGAAAAATCTTATTTAATAAATTTAGATATTTATCCATAATATTGAAGTAATAGTGGGTCCGGTCACATTTTAACAGATAAAAGAGCTCATAGGCAATCCGTTCCGCCGCTACATCTTTAAGCCGTTGGCTGTTTTCCTTAATCCATTGAACCGTACGATCCTCTAAATCAAAATCAAACTCTGCCATAAACCGCACCGCACGCATCAATCGTATTGGGTCATCCTGAAAGCTGTGATCAGATATTGCCCGTATCTGCTTCTTTCTGATATCCTCCAGCCCTCCAAAAGGATCTATGATTTGACTTAAATCAAAGGTACCGTTTAAGCTCACCTTACAGGCCAGGGCATTCATAGTGAAATCTCTTCTGGATAAATCCTGGTAGATGTCCTGCCCTTTGCTGTCCACCAGATCCACTGTAAGCTGTGTATCCTTAAATAAAACTCTGGCGATGCCCTGTCTTTCATCTAGTAGAACAAAGCTCCCCCCATTATCCTGAGCAAATCTTTTAGCCGTCCCGACAGCATCCTTTGCCACCACCAGGTCAATATCATTACTTTCCCGCCCCATCAAATGGTCCCGAAGGATGCCTCCAACAATATAAATATCTGATCCCGTATAACTCCTAATAGACTGTATACAGGCCTTTAACGTATCCATGGTTTTCACTCCTTGAAATTGAAATGGAAAAACCTTTCATCTATCATAAACGTTTTACACCTTACTGTCAATCTCATCCTACTTCTATTGTCTTTATATTACCCGAAACAGAAAAGAACAAAAAGATTATTTTTCCAAGTCCAATAATTCTATTGACTTTTATTGGCAGATTTGGTACGATTTAAATAAACAAATTTTGTCGAATATTGTAAAATAAAGGAGGATTATGTATGAAGTCTACTGGTATTGTAAGAAAAGTTGACGAACTCGGCAGAGTCGTTATTCCTATAGAATTAAGGCGTACTTTAAATATAGGAGAAAAAGATGCATTGGAAATTTATGTAGATACGGAGCACATTATTCTAAAAAAATATGAGCCTGCTTGTATCTTCTGCGGACAAGCAAAGGATGTAAAAAACTTTAAGGGAAAGAATATTTGCCCTGCCTGCATCGCTGAAATAAAATAATATTATACCCATAGAAAATGCTTGAGGTGCCTCTCAAGCATTTTTTCTTTTTCTAAAGCTGTAGACCATTCAAATCCTCTAATAGCTTTTCCAAATCGCAGCCATGGACTCTAGCGGCAATTTCTAAGGACTCTGATCCTGCTCCAATGCAGACTGAGCAGGGAAGACCGTACTTCTCAAAGATTTCCAATACATCTTCATGGCTGTAAAGCACTTCAGAAATCAACATATCCTTCTGATAAATCATCTTACTCCCCCCACCACCACATATTCCTTCCTAGTACAATTCTATGCAAAAGCACTGATTCCTGCTGCAAGTTTATTCTAAATGAATACTACATTCATAGACTTCTCTCTTGGGTATACCCCTTTCCTTCGCAACGGCCTTAATGGCTTCCTTTTTGTCCATACCGGAATCCATATACTGAGTCAGATGGGCTTCTATTGATAAGCTTTCCCAGGAAGAAATCTCCTGCAAACGATCTTCCGGAGCAGCTCCGGAGATCATCAAGACCATTTCCCCCTTTGGTTCCCTTTGTTCAAAATGAGCTTCTAATTCCTCCAGAGAACCCCGCAGAAACTCCTCATGCTTTTTCGTCAGCTCTCTGGCTAAAACAGCCTGACGGTTGCCTAGGACTTTTACAATATCCTGTAGGGTTGTACAAATACGGTGAGGTGCTTCATAAAAAATAAGGGTACGATCCTCTCCCTTAATTTCCTCTAGTCGCTTCTTCCTTTTTTTCTTATCACGATCCAAAAAACCTTCAAAGGAAAATTTATCCGTAGGGAGTCCGGAAGCCACTAGAGCCGTCACAAAAGCAGCAGCACCGGGCAGCACCTCTATGTCAATGTGGTTTTCCACACAGAGCTTTACTAAATCCGAGCCTGGGTCTGATATGCCCGGCATTCCGGCATCAGATACTAGGGCGATATTCTCTCCTGCCATCAGTTTTTCTAACAGCACCTTTCCCTTACTTTCCCGGTTATGCTCATGGTAGCTGGTAAGAGGCTTCTGGATATCATAGTGGTTCAACAGCTTAATCGTATGTCTGGTATCTTCCGCTGCAATCAAATCCACTTCTTTCAATATCCTTAGGACTCTAAGGGTAATATCCTCCAGATTGCCAATAGGGGTAGGGCATATGTATAATTTTCCGCAATCCTTTGTCATGATTCCACATCCTTATTCTCTTCCAAACCATCTCTATCATAGATACGGTGGATCTCTTCTGTATAGCTGCCATCCTCTTCATACACATAAAGGGGATCCATGAATTTTAGTTCAGGCCTTCCGTGTTTTACGCACTGCAGCAGCAATATATTAGGCTTCCGGCTCTTATTGGGATGCACAAATCTGAGCTTTTTGGGCTCCAGCTTGTATTGTCTGCAGAGATAAATGATATCTACTAATCGGTGGGGTCTATGAACCATATAAAAATGTCCCCGATCCTTTAACAGCTTGGAGGCCACGCGAATTACGTCCTCGAGGGTGCACTTGACCTCGTGCCGTGAGATGGCTTTCATGCTTTCCGGATTCAATAATCCTCCTCCCTCATTCATATAGGGCGGGTTAGCGGTTACAGCGTCAAAGGAATATGGCTCCATATCTTCTAAGATCTTATTTAAATCCTGCGGGATAATCTTGACACGATCCTCCAGCTGGTTGAGCTTTACACTTCTCGCAGCCATTTCTGCCACCTCTTGCTGGATCTCCACACCAACAATTTCCTTTGCATGGGTTTTACCGGCCAGCAGAATGGGCACGATTCCTGTACCTGTCCCTAAATCCATCACTTTCCAATCCTTGCGGATTTCACAGAAATTACTCAGCAGCACCGCATCAATTCCAAAGCAAAATCCTTCTGGATTTTGAATTAAACGAAGGCCCTTACACTGAAGATCATCCACACGTTCGTGTTCCTTAATAAGTACTTCTTCCATACAGTTCTCTCCTATTGCTTATGTTTCTTTTATTATTGCACAACCCTTTCCAAACTATTAGAGGTACAGAAACTGTACCTCTCACCAAGCGGGTTTATGGGTTTAACACCTTTTCAATCTTCTTTTCCATGGTATCCTTATTCATGGCACCGGAAATAAAGTCTGCAATATAGCCGTCCTTATCAATAATATAAGTGGCAGGAAATGCACTGACTCTATATTTAACTGTGACAGACCCGTCTACATCGTAGAGAACGGGGAAAGTATAGCCATTGTCACTTAGGAATTGATTAACGGCTGCAGCATCTTTACCCTTTTCTGTTGCTAAAACGTTCACTGCCAGAATCACTACGTCCTTTTTCTGATACTGATCATAGATTGCTTGTATGTAGGGCATTTCCTGGACGCAAGGTGGACACCAACTAGCCCAAAAATTCATAAATACAACCTTCCCCTGCAGAGAAGAAAGGCTGATTTCATTCCCCTCTCTATCCAGCAGTGTGAAATCATAGGCTTTATCCCCGACAAAAACACCGGTTTTTTCTTCCGTCTCACTTCCATCCTTGGGGACTTCAGCAGGTGTTTGTCTTTCTTGGGGTTGGTTTTGTTCTTTTGGTTCCTCTACTATATCCTTTCCTTCCTCTGTCGGTTTCTCTTTTTTAAAAAGGCAGCCTGACAGCATGGACATCGTCAGCAGCAATACCATGATGATGAGCAGAAACTTTATATCTTGTCTTTGATGCATACCGATCGCTCCTTTCACAGCTTCTCCACCTCTCCTGCACCTCCGCACCGTAACAGCGGTTGTTTAATACGCTCTGGCTGAGTAAGTGTTATACAACCATTATACTATATTTTCAATAAAAAAAGACCCCTTTTAAAAGGATCTTCTCTTATTTACAATTTCTAATCTTGAGGTACCGGTGCATCCACGGGACACACATTTGCACAAGCGCCACAGTCGATACATGTGGCAGCATCAATTACATACTTATCTGCTCCGGCAGTGATTGCATCTACAGGGCACTCAGGTTCACATGCACCACAGCTGATGCATGCATCTAATATAACATATGCCATAGGCTTCACCTCCATCTCTTGATAATCCTTATCATGGTAAAGTATTTCCAAGAGATCCGGAAATTATGATAGTCTTTTGCAAAAATTAAGTTAATCTATGATTGTTTATACTGCTAAATCAACAGAAAATATAAGACACCAGGTGAGCAGCTGTTTGTTGCATTAACTTAATCTTCCAGCTTGATGATTTCCTCATCAATATGCTCTTCTTCCCGTTTCACTTTCCCGCTGCAGCAGCCGGTTCTTTTCATCGCAGATTTATCGTAAACTTTAATATCATCGCTGAGCTTCTGCTCTTTACCTTCTTTTGCTTCTTCTAATATACTCCGAACCTTAGCACATTCCAATAAAGCATTGTTTTCAATGACAATGGCAGGCCCGTCCGGTGTTATTACTTTTTCCCCAACCTCTGGCAATCCTTCCCGCAGTTTTTGGTACATTTCGTGCTCGTATTTCAAACAGCACATCAATCTTCCGCAGATTCCGGAAATCTTTGTTGGATTCAAGGATAAGCTTTGCTCCTTTGCCATCTTGATAGAAACCGGCTCGAAATCCCCCAGCCAAGTAGCGCAGCAAAGTGATTTTCCGCAAGGTCCAATACCCCCAATCATCTTCGCCTCGTCCCGCACACCGATCTGACGCAGTTCTATTCTCGTTTTAAAGATAGCAGCCAAATCCTTGACCAGCTCCCGGAAATCTACCCGGCCATCGGCTGTAAAATAAAAGATCACTTTGTTATTATCGAAGGTATACTCCACATCAATCAGCTTCATATCCAGCTGATGCTGGTCAATTTTTTCCAGGCAGGTTGCAAAGGCTTCTTTCTCCTTCTCAAGATTCTGCTTGTTTTGCAGCTCATCCTCCTGCGTGGCAATTCTCAATACCTTTTTTAGAGGTGCTACAATATCTTCCTCTGCAATTTCTTTTGGCCCTACCACTACCTCCCCGAACTCTACGCCGCGGGAGGTCTCAACCACTACATTTTGCCCCTTTTCCACCTCTATATTGTCAGGGTCGAAATAGTAAATCTTCCCTGCCTTCTTAAATCTTATACCAACTACAAGTATCATTTTATACCTCCTGCATGCTTAAGAGCATATTTTCTATGGCCAACTGGAAATTTATATTCGCCTTGAGGTCCCCTTTCGTTCTTTCTATTATTTTAATAATATGATTTATTTGCTGATATCCTATACGAAGAGCATAGCTGCTCAATGCCTTTTTTTTATCCAGATTGATGAGATAATCCTCAGAAGAAGTTTCCTTTAAGATGAGTATATCACGAAACCAGGTCAACATAAAATCCAGCAGTTCTTGTATATTGTCCTTATTGCTTTCAAAAAAATCTGTTAGAGAAAATACACTTAATGGGTCTCCCTCTAAAACCTTCTCAATCACGCCAATGGCGGCCTCCCTCTTTTCCAGAAAAGCCGGCGATTCCTTTAGCTGCACTGCTTTACCGGGAATACCATCTGAAAAGGCCGCATAAACTCTGGATTCCTCTGGCCCCATGCCATATTTTTCCCGTAAAAACAACAAAATCTGCTGCTCCCCTAAGCGGTGGAATTTCATCATCTGGCATCGGGAACGGATGGTGGGTAAAAATCGATTGGCATTTTCGCTGATCAGAATAATCACCCCATACTCAGGGGGCTCCTCTAAGGTTTTTAACAGCCTGTTCTGAGCACTTTCCGTCATTTGATCCCCTTGTTTTATAATATATACTTTCTTACTGCTTTCATAGGGTTTGCGCTGTAAGTCCTGCTGAAAGGCTTCTATTTGCTTGTTTTTGATGCTAGTCCCTTCCGGCTCAATCATCATAATATCCGGATGATTGTTATGGTGAAACTTGATGCATGCAGAGCAGGTATTGCATGGTTCTTGCTGAAAGGCTTTGCATACAATAGCTTGAGCAAAAGCCACTGCGGTCATTCCCTTCCCCAGCCCCTCTGCACCATCAAATATATAAGCATGGGCAACTCTATCCTGCTGTATGGCCGTTCTCAAGTTTTTTACGATGTGATCCTGTCCAAATATTTCTGCAAATCCCATTGAATCCTCCCGTTTGCCATAATAACCCTATGCTTTTTCGAACTGCTCCACATTTAATACGAAAATCGTAGCTCCCCCTACCTGTACCTCTACAGGGTAGGACATGAATACCCCCGATGCGCCCATCATCGGTGCAGCTGCCGGAGCAATTTCTTTCCTGCTTTTGCAAGTGCTCTTGATGGTCTCGATCACATCCTGAACCTTCTCTTTTTCTACACCTACCAGGAGGGTTGTATTTCCGGCTCTCAAAAATCCACCTGTAGAAGCCAGCTTTGTAACGCGGTACTCTTGATCTGTAAGCTTCTCCATTACATTATGGGTATCTTCATCGTGAACAATCGCAACAATCAGTTTCATACACCTTCTCCTCTCTACTCTGTTTTATATACTTTTACCCCTTAATTCTTTTTTCTATAGCCATAACCATATCTCTATGCACCTCTTCGATAGAACGGCTGGCATCTACCACTACAATTCGGTCGGGATACAGTTCTTTTAAACCTTTATAACCTTCAAACACCTTCTGATGGAAATCCAAAGCTTCCTGCTCCAATCTATCCTTTTCCCCTTGTTGGGTTTTCCTTCCTAATCCAATTTCCGGACACAATTGAAATAAAAAGGTAATATGAGGCAAAGTATTTTTTACCGCAATGCAATTGATATTCTCTACCGTCTCAATGCCTAATTCCCTGCCAATCCCCTGATATACAATACTGGAATCCACAAAGCGGTCACAAATAACGGTTTTTCCTTCCTTTAGGGCTGGCCGGATTACCTCTGCCACGTGTTGTGCTCTTGAGGCTGCGTAGAGCAAGGCCTCTGTAACAGGATCCATTTCTATATTGTCTTTATCTAGAATGATTTCTCTAATTTTTTCACTTATTTTTGTTCCCCCAGGTTCTCGGGTAAGAACCACTGCATGCCCAGCTTGCTCCAGATAGTCAGCCAGCTTTTTGATCTGCGTCGATTTGCCTGAGCCATCAGGTCCTTCAATAGTTATGAACAAGCCCTTCATCCTGCACCTCTTCCTGTTATTTATACATCTATAATTTTGATCTTTTCCAACTGATCATCCTGCATTCCAATCATGTGAATACCATAGGCTTTTAGTTGTCGAACATACTCTATAATTTCCCTTGTAATCACCTCTCCCGGGCAAAGAATCGGTATGCCGGGAGGGTAGGGTATAATATACTCTCCACTTATTTTACCAGAACCCTGCAGAAAAGCTATCTCTTTTTTCTCACTGTATACAGCTTGTCTTGGGGTCATTTCCATGGGCGGTAAGGAGTAGGAATACTCTGGAAGGGTAATCTTTCTACGGGCGATCCCCTTACCCTCCTTGATGCTTCTCAATGCACGAAGCAAACGGTCAAAATCCCTTTGCTCATTGCCAATAGAAGAAAGGGCGACTACATTATAAACATTTGCCATCTCCACCTGAATATGGTATCGTGTCCGCAGCAGTTCCTCCAAAGCTGGGCCGCTAATGCCCAAATCCGACAGATCGATTACCAGCTTTGTAGGATCAATATTTTTTATCCCATTGGTCCCAACTGCCTCATAATTAAGAATCCGTATACCCTTCTCATTTTTTAAGCTCCTGTGGAAGCTGTGGATCATTTCCAGGAGCTTCTCCATCAAAAACCTTCCATCCTGCTGGGCAATCGCTCTAGCCATATCTAGGGACGCCATTAACAGGTAGGAGGGACTGGTGCTTTGATGTATGGACAACATCAGCCTAAGCCGCTGGCGGTCAATGCGTTTAGATTTAACATGGAGCATAGAGCTTTGGGTAAAGGCCGGCAGAGTCTTATGGGTGCTTTGTACAACAATGTCTGCCCCTGCTTCCAGTGCTGAAACCGGCAGCTTTTCATGGAGCCTTAAGTGGGCACCATGGGCTTCATCTGTTATTACTATTTTATCATAATGGTGAACGATTCTCACGATTTCCTCAATATCGGAGCAAATTCCGTAGTAATTAGGATAGGTAATAACTACAGCTTTAATTTCCGGATATTCTAAAAGGGCCGCCTCCACCCTTTCCGGTGTCAGTCCCCCTGAAATCTGAAATTCATGATTTACCTGAGGGTGTATATAGATTGGATGCAAGTCTCCCAAAATCAAACCATTGATCACTGATTTATGGCAGTCTCTAGGCACGAGGATTTGATCCCCCGGACAGGTTACCGCCATGATCGCCGACAAGACTCCGCTGGAAGTACCGTCAACTAAAAAATAACTCTCATCAGCACCAAAAAATTCTGCTGCTCTATTCTGTGCCTCCAGGATCATCCCCTCAGGCGCATGGAGATTATCTAAGCCGTATATTTCTGTGGTATCCATGGCTGCCAGCTGCTGTAAAAAGTTTTTATAGTTATACCGTTCAAAAATCCTGCCGTTTTTATGTCCTGGTACATGGAAGGATACCATCTCTCGATTCACTTGCTTTATTAATTTATCGATTATAATGTTGTTCTCCATAAAAAACCCTCCTTGCATTTCTTATAATTTCGATATCCTCGGGGATTTTCCTTTGTCTTTGGGAAGAATTATTGCTTCCACAAAAGAATCAAGTCATTAACCATGGTTAATGACTTGATTCTTAACGAGGGACTCTAGATACTCTTCCCAAAGGATTTTGACCTTATTATGGAAATAACTGTATCCATAATCTTCTGGGTTTAAGGAAAGAATTTGGTTTTGACAGCTTTCACATATGTATTTCTCAAATAGCTCTATATAATCTGTAGATGTTTTCCTACAGGTAAAGCATAAGACCTCTCTCATAGAATGTACACCTACTCTCACCATTTTTTGAAATTATAACCCTATATTCTTTAGTTTATTCAGTTGCAGGCTGTCTGGTTAATTCTTTTTTTATCTAGTATTTGTACTTTATTATATGACCTATATATAGCGTCATAGTACGACATAGTGCACAAGATGCAGATTGAAGGTGTATAAAAACGCCCCCGTGTCATTTGCTGTCACAGAGGCTTTCCCTATTTTTCTACCATAGAAGCTAAAATAGCATTTTGTATTTCCTCATTAGGTTCAATAATAAAACGGTACCGGTCACCGCTTCTTGTAAATTCTCCCACATACCAACTTTCTGTATTTTTTCCTGAAACAAATTTATAGGTTTTGCCAACCTTATCTGTTCCTATTTGATCATAGGGCTTAAAGCTTTCCAATTCATTAAGCTTTAGAGATAAAAACAGGTGATTTGCTCTTCCGATTACTCGCTCCATCACTAACTCATCCTGAATTAATTTATAGTTATAATGCGCAATCTGCTGGTATATGAGTCTAAAGCACGTTCCAATGGCAGCCGCTAGAGCTATAATACCTGCTATACTTCCAACCATAGGACTTATTTTGCTAAAAACGCTAATCACTATGTTCATCATCACCAAAGAAACAATAATCATTGCCAGAAGCTTCCAGAAGGAGAGGCTCTGCTGCCGAATCGTTTGTCTAATTAAAAGCGCCATATTTTGTCTCCTTACCCTGCTATTATTTATATTTCTAAAATCATTATGTCCATGATATCATTTTCTTCAAAGTTTATCAACTCTCTAGGGAAAACAGCCATATATTTGTAATAGAGAATTATATTTTCCTTCCAAATAAAAACAAGCCCTTTACAGGCTTTTATGAAAACAGGTTAACGGACAACCTTTAAATATTCACGTTGAAAATAAGGGTCCTCATAGGCAGCCTGCTGCTTACGTACAACCGGCTTTTTGCCTTTCTTTAGATCCTTTACCGTATCAGCTAACAAATAAAATTGAAGACATCCTACGGGAATACATAGCATAATTAAAAAAGTTAACTTGATGAGCATCTTATCATTCCTTTACTAGGATTTTCCACTTAAGATATAATTCTATAATCCTTTCTTTTTTCCTTCATCAAAATATTAGTATTTTTGTCCTATTTTATGTTTTTTCCATGCTTTATGTCTGATTTTGGAGCCGCACGCACAACATATAGTTTACGCCATTCTTTGACATACTATATCTATGCGACAAAAATCTTCCATAAAAGTAAAAACCCCAAGACAAATTGTCCTGAGGTTTTTGAAAACCAGCAACGACCTACTCTCCCGAGGCGTTACCGCCTGAGTACCATCAGCGCTGAAGGGCTTAACTTCTGTGTTCGGGATGGGAACAGGTGTGACCCCTTCGCTATAGTCACTGGATGTGTGTCGCTTCGCGACAGTTATAAGGTTGTAGGTTGAATGTTGTATGTTTTTAGGTCTGTCTTTTGGGTCTTAGGCTTTAAAACCTTCAACCTTCAACATTTCTCATACAACATAACTATATACC
>NZ_FQZV01000109.1 GCF_900142145.1 Geosporobacter subterraneus DSM 17957
CCTCCCTCTATTATCTTTAAATTTCTCTGTATTTCTCACTAATTCTTAGAATTTCACTTTTTAAAAAGAGAACTTTTCACGGATATTTAGCATTATGATGCTTTATTGCCTAAGATTATCGAAAAATGGGTAGCTTTAATAAACTGCGTCCTTTCTTCAGTTTATGACGGCTCTGTTTCTCCACATAATCTCAGGTGGCATACCCTCCCATGTCTCGCTGGCTCGTAGCCTAAATTCCTTCGTCCTGCCTATCCGTGAGGTGGATGTCGACTATGCTCCTTTGCCGGGTCGTCTTTGCGCCCTCCTGGTATATATTCCTGTCGACTATCAGCTCTCTTTTTCAAGGTTCATTCTTAAATCCTTTGAGAATCATTCTATATCTTCCATCACCTGGATCTACCCTTGCTTTTGCTAGAGGTTCACACTATTGTGGAAACGCATTCTTGCCCCTATCAATGTTCAAGCCAAGCCCATGTGCAAAGACTTAATTATCATATATATCCCTGTTTTTCAGTGCCCCAAACTTTGACCTAGACCTGTTGTATGATTCATAAGCAATATTGCCAATAGTTTACGCTGCCTTGAGTATTTCATTGCGGTGGATGTCTTCCATCATTTTTGCTGGGTCGTATGCTACATCCATTGTTATCAGTGTATAGGCTATTCTTATCAATTTGTTGCATAATGCTATCAATGACTGCTTTTTCTTAAGCGGGTTTTCTTTTTTCGTGGTGTAGTATTTGTGCAACGTGTTAAACTCTTGGTTTTTAGCAGCCAGCGGCAGGATGGCCCGAAACAATATGCCTCGCAGCCTGCTTCGGCCTCTTTTGGTTATCTTGGTTTCTCCCTTATGTTTACCAGAGCTGTTTTCTCTTAGATTCAAGCCTGCAAGTTTTATGATCTGCTTTGGATGACTAAACCTAGTGATGTCCCCTATCTCTGCTAGAAAACCAGCTACTGTCTTTATCCCGATTCCCTTTACTTCCAATAATCTTTCTGCACCTGGTATGTTTAATACAATATCCTCCAGATGTTTTTCAAGTTCATCTAGGATTTTTCTAACTTCTAGGTATTCTTTCAGCAACAGTTGCATTTCATATTCTGCCATTTTCAAGCCTTCTTTAATTCCTACGCTACTATTGGCTATTGCTATGAGCTTTTGAGCCCTTTTGATGCCCACTGCTCTCTTGATTTCTTCTCTCCAGATAGATACTATTTCTTCAGCGGTGTGGCCTACTATCTTACTTGGCAAGCACATTCTTTCCAGTGTCATGATGGCTGCTTTCCCTTCCCAGTCAGAAAAAACCTTAAGAAATTCAGGAAAATACGTGTCTAACCACCTCTGCATTTTGTTCTTGATACTCCACATCTTTTTAAGCCATTCTTCACGCAGATTATTCGCTTTCCTAAGTTCCGCGTATTTCCCTGTAGGTATATAGGGTATTTGATAACGTCCATCCTTCACTAGCATGGCTATTGTTTTAGGGTCTTTACGATCGCTTTTACTTGGCGAATTATCATCAAGTTCTTTGGCCTTCTTCACATGATACGGATTGACTTGAACTACCATGATACCCTCTACCAGTAAGGCTTGTGCAAATGTATACCAATAATGTCCAGTTGGTTCATTGCCCACTATTATTTTGTCTTTACCATTCTTTTCTGCTGTCTTTTTTGCCCATTCCATAAACTCTGAAAACCCGGTGCTGTTAGCCTTGAAGCTGATGGTTCTATCCAATTCTATTCCTCTCCAGTCAAAAGCCCTTGCATAATGTATCTTTTTAGCAATATCAACCCCGATTACCAGCGTTTTATCTGTGATTTGCATAATCTTAAAATTTTGGTTATACTTCATATTGAAGACCTCCTGTAGTTTTATTTATGTCGTTTTCTTGCGGTTAACCACCACAACTCTATTCTACAGGCTTGGTCTTCTTTTTTCAAAGTGCATTAATGTTCATTACAGGAATGCTCCTT
>NZ_FQZV01000075.1 GCF_900142145.1 Geosporobacter subterraneus DSM 17957
ACTTTTTCCTTTATATAGATTTTTAAAACTGATAAAACTCAATTTTGAGGGTCTAAATTCATTTTTTAGATCTTCATGAATAATTCAGGTTTAATGATATAATATTACGTAAATAGGTATGATTCTTGTATGCAGCGGAACAGGAAAACCTGGGGTCTGAATAGCGGGTAAAGGAGGGAGATAGACAATGAAGATAGGGTTTCATTTAAATATCGAACAGATCCAGAAGCTTGTAATGACTCCGGAGTTAAAACAGGCGATACAAATTTTACAATACAATACCCAGGAACTAAATCAGTTTATTGATGAGCAACTGTTAACGAACCCTGTATTGGATATATCTCCTACTGCTGAAAACGAAGCTTTACAGAAAGCGGAAAAGTCAGAAAAAGTAGAGAAAGATGAGATCGATTGGAAGGATTACTTTAAGGAATACGATGATATCAGCTATCGTCAAAGTTCGCCAAGAGAACAAAAAGAAGATGTATCATTTGAACAGTTTGTATCCACAGATACTACGTTAACCGATCATTTGCTTTTTCAACTGCAGTTTTCTATACTGAAAAGTCAACATAAGAATATAGCCAAATTTATTATTGAGAGCTTAGATCGTAATGGATATTTAACAATCGGCGTTGAGGAAATCGCAGCTTACTTTAAATTGAGCCAACAAACCGTTGAAAATATTCTATCGATTGTACAAACCTTTGATCCGCCAGGTATTGCTGCAAGGGATTTAAAGGAGTGCCTCCTTATCCAGTTAAAGCAGAAAGGGGTACAAGATCCAAAAATCATTGCCATTGTTACAACTCATTTGGACGATTTAGCAGAAAACAGGTTGGCCAATATTTCTAAGGATCTCAATATATCCCCGAAGGAAGTACAGGAGATTGCGGATTTTATCAAAACATTAGAGCCTAAACCTGGAAGAGTTTTCAGTTCCGGTGAAGAAATCAAATATATCACGCCAGACGTATCCGTAGAGAAAATTGATGGCGAATATGTTGTTATTGTCAATGATTCTACGGCGCCAAGATTATCCATCAGTGCTTATTATAAGCGGTTGTTGATGCACGAAGATAAGGATTCAAATACTTCCAGGTTTCTTACAGACAAGCTGAATTCTGCTATGTGGCTTATTAAGAGTATAGAGCAGAGAAGACAGACCATCTATAAAGTAGTTAAGGCCATTGTAGAATACCAGTTAGAGTTTTTTGAAAATGGAAAAAGAAGTTTAAAGCCGCTGACATTAAAGCAGATAGCAGAAGAAGTAGGTGTTCACGAGTCAACGGTGAGCAGAGCTGTAAATGGGAAGTATATGCAGACTCCCAGAGGAACTTTTGAAATAAAATTCTTCTTTACAAGCGGTGTATCCAATCAAGAAGGCGAAGGAATCGCTTCAGAAAGCATAAAAAGCATGATTAAAGAGATGATTGAGCAGGAAAATCATCAAAAGCCTTTAAGTGATCAAGCAATTGCTGAAGAGCTGCAGGAAAAAGGAATCAATATATCCAGAAGAACTGTAGCCAAGTATAGAGATGAAATGAATATTTTGTCCTCATCTAAGAGAAAAAGATACTAGGAGCGTAAATTTACGCTCTTTTTTTTAGGAAATCGTTTTCGAAGCAATTTATAATGAAAAGCTTGCTTTCCGGCTCTTGCTTTTTATACGAATATATACTAAAATATGGTTAAGATATTTTTTTGTTGCCACAGGGACTTAAAATGTCTACAGGGACACATAAAGTCCCAATGCTGAAGTCCATGCTTAAAAAAAACAATAGACTGGAGGGATAGATAAAGGCCAAGTATGAGAGAAGATTTTGATTTAGAGAAATTATTTGATCTTCAGAAGAAAATTATCCCAGAACTGATAGAAACCTTGATTGAAAGATACAATATACTGAGACTGATTTATTTCCACCAACCTATTGGACGCAGGAACTTATCGGCAGCTCTTGGTATGGGCGAAAGAGTCATTCGTGGTGAGGTTAATTTTTTAAAGGAACAAGGATTCATCGAAATTAAAGCCGAAGGAATGAATACAACAGATCTTGGAGAGAATACACTGGAGACTTTAAAGCATTTTATCCATAGGTTTAAAGGATTGACAAGCATTGAGGATCAAATTGAAAAAAGATTAAACATAAAGAAGGCAATCATTGTACCAGGTAATGCAAATGAGGATCCTATGGTACTGAGGGAGATTGGAAAGGTTACTTCTACATATCTTAAATCTCTGCTTCGTACAAATACTGTGGTAGGAGTTACCGGAGGTCGTACAATGGCTACGATCGCTGAAGAAATGACGGAAGAACCTACGAAGAAAATGAATATTACGGTTATTCCGGCTAGGGGTGGCCTGGGAAAAGATGTTGAGAAGCAAGCTAACACGATTGCAGCAAGTTTAGCAAAAAAGTTAGGCGGCTCCTATAAGCTTTTATATATGCCTGATCACATATCTAAAGATATCCTAACCAGTCTATATGAGGATCCCCATATTCGGGACGCCATGGATTATATTCAGAAAATCGAGGTCTTGCTCTTTGGTATTGGAAGGGCAGATAAAATGGCTTCCAGAAGAGGCTTATCTCAGGACAAAATTGAAGAACTGCTTCAACACAATGCCGTGGCAGAAGCCTTTGGATATTATTTTAATAAAAATGGTGAAATTGTTGAGGAAATCAATACCATTGGGGTTAGTCTGAATCATTATAAGGAATTAAAGCATATCATCGGTGCTGCTACCGGTGTGGAAAAGGCAGAAGCTGTAATGGCCATTAGCAAATTAAATCCCAATATGGTATTGGTCATTGACGAAGGTTTAGCAATAGAAATTTTGAAATAGATTAATTTAAAGGAGGAAGAATTATGAGTGTAAAAGTTGGTATTAACGGATTTGGAAGAATTGGGAGAAATGCATTCAAGATTGCCTTTGAAGATCAGCAAAAAGAATTTGAAATTGTAGCAATCAATGACCTGACAGATGCAGGAACTTTAGCCCACTTATTGAAATATGACAGCTGCTTCGGTAAATTTAACGGTACTGTAGAGGTGAAAGAAAAGTCACTAATCGTAAATGGAAAAGAAGTAAAAATATTTGCTGAAAAAGATCCTGAAAATATTCCATGGGGAGAATTGGGCGTAGATATCGTTGTTGAGTCCACAGGTGTTTTCACAGAAAAAGATAAGGCTATGAAGCATGTTAAAGCAGGCGCTAAGAAAGTTATCATTTCTGCACCCGCTAAAAACGAAGATATCACAATCGTAATGGGTGTAAATGAAGATAAGTACGATCCTGCAAATCATCAGATCATTTCAAATGCATCCTGTACTACAAACTGTTTAGCTCCTTTTGCTAAGGTAGTTGACGAGAAATTCGGAATCAAAAAAGGATTAATGACAACAGTTCATGCTTATACAAACGACCAAAGAATTCTAGATCTTCCACATAAGGATCTGAGAAGAGCCAGAGCTGCAGCTGAATCTATTATCCCTACTACAACTGGTGCAGCAAAGGCCGTTGCTCTTGTATTGCCACAATTAAAAGGAAAATTAAATGGATTTGCTATGAGAGTGCCTACGCCTACAGTTTCTGTAGTAGACCTAGTATGCGAATTAGAAAAGAATACAACTGCTGAGGAAATTAATGAAGCATTAAGAGCGGCAGCAGATAACGAACTAAAAGGTATTATGGGCTTTAGTGATGAGCCATTGGTATCCATCGACTACAGACAAGATCCTAGATCCTCTATCGTAGATGGATTATCCACAATGGTTATCGATGGAAACCTTGCGAAGATCGTATCATGGTACGACAATGAGTGGGGCTATTCCGCAAGAATTGTAGATCTCATCAACTTCATGGCAAAAAAGGGATTATAGGTACCAGTGAGGTCCAATCTTAATAAGAAGATTGGACTTCCTTTTAAATTATGAGGCCACTATGGATATGATGCCTTTGCAAAGTATCCCATTAACTGAAAAACCCTATCTATTAAGGAGAGGTGAATCAAATGCTTAACAAGAAGACTATTGAGGATGTAGCTGTACAGGGAAAAAGGGTATTAGTACGTTGCGATTTTAATGTACCAATGGACACAGATAAGAATATTACCGATGATATCAGAATTCGAGGTGCACTTCCAACCATAAAGTTTCTAGTAAATAATGGTGCCCGTGTTATCCTGATGTCACACTTGGGAAGACCTAAAGGAGAAGCCAATAAGAAATATTCTCTAGAGCCTGTTGCCAAGCGGTTAGCAGAATTATTGGATCAAGAAGTTATTTTTGCGGCAGATGATACCGTAGTTGGCGAAAGTGCAAAGAAAGCTGTTGCAGAAATGAAGGATGGGGAAGTTGTATTACTGGAAAATGTCCGCTTTAGAAAAGAAGAAGAGAAGAACAATCCGGACTTTTCAAAGGAATTGGCAAGTCTTGGGGAGATTTTTGTAAATGATGCTTTTGGAACAGCCCATAGAGCCCATTCCTCTACTGCAGGAATCGCTGATTACCTTCCATGTGTTTCAGGCTACCTAATCCAGAAGGAAATTGAGATCATGGGAATGGCATTGCATAACCCCAATAGACCTTTTACAGCTATTCTAGGCGGAGCGAAGGTATCTGATAAAATAGGGGTAATAACCAATCTTTTAGAAAAGGTGGATACATTGATCGTAGGCGGCGGCATGGCTTTTACTTTCCTGAAAGCAATGGGACATGAAATTGGAAAGTCTCTGTTAGAGGAAGATAAGCTAGAGCTTGCAAAAGAATTGATGGAAAAAGCTGCTGCAAAAGGTGTAAAGCTTTTATTGCCGGTTGATGTAGTGGTAGCAGCTGAGTTTAAAGCGGATGCAGCACATAAAACAGTAGATGTTGCAGAAATTCCTGCAGACATGATGGGATTGGATATTGGTCCGAAGACCGTAGAACATTTTGGAAAAGCTATACGGGAGGCACAAACCGTAATTTGGAATGGTCCAATGGGCGTGTTTGAAATGCCTGCTTTTGCTGTAGGTACTGAAGAAGTGGCAAAAGCTGTATCCGAAAGCAAAGGAACCACTATTATTGGCGGTGGAGACAGTGCGGCTGCTGTAGAACAGCTAGGATATGCAGATAAAATGACGCATATTTCCACAGGTGGAGGAGCATCCCTTGAATTCCTTGAAGGAATCGAATTGCCGGGAATCGCAGTGATTCAAGATAAATAGTTGCAAGGAGGGGCAAAAATGAGAATACCCATTATTGCAGGAAATTGGAAAATGCATAAAACAGCTGCTGAATCAGTTGAGTTTGTTGAAAGCATTAAGGATCAGGTAAAAGGGACAGACGTAGAAGTAGTGATCTGTGCACCTTATACACTTATACATTCTGTAAAGGAAGCGATTCAAGGTACGAACATCAAGCTTGCCGCACAGAATATGCACTGGGAAGACCAAGGCGCATATACTGGAGAAGTGTCTCCGATCATGCTGAAGGAACTGGGTGTTGAGTACTGTATCATTGGGCACTCAGAAAGAAGACAGTATTTTAATGAAACTGATGAAACCGTAAATAAGAAGGTACTGGCAGCTCTCAAGCATAATATTAAGCCGATAGTATGTGTAGGGGAAACCTTAGAGCAAAGAGAGAATGGCGAAACCGATGCCTTGGTTAAGGCTCAGGTTGTAAAAGCCTTTGCAGGCGTTCCGGCAGAGCGTGTTGCAGAGATCGTAATTGCCTATGAGCCAATATGGGCCATCGGAACAGGGAAAACAGCCACAGCTGAGCAGGCCAATGAAGTGATTTATAATATTCGTGAAGTGATCCGTGATCTATATGGAGAAGAAATCTACACAGAGATCAGAATTCAATATGGTGGAAGCGTAAAGCCCAGCAATATTGAAGAAATCATGAACCAAGAGGATATTGACGGTGCATTGGTTGGCGGCGCTAGCTTAAAACCCGATGATTTTGTAGGGTTGGTTAACTTTTAAATATTATCATTTGAAGGGAGAAGATATAAATGTCAACGACAATTATTGATGTATTTGCACGTGAAGTACTGGATTCCAGAGGCAATCCCACTGTAGAGGTAGAAGTATATCTAGAAGATGGTTCTATGGGAAGAGCAATCGTTCCTTCTGGAGCATCTACAGGTGCCTTCGAGGCTGTTGAGTTAAGAGATGGCGATAAAGCAAGATACTTAGGCAAAGGGGTTTTAAATGCAGTTGATAATGTTAACAATATTATTGCCCCGGAAATTATGGACATGGATGCATTGGATCAAGTAGCTATCGATATGACTATGATCGAATTAGACGGAACACCAAACAAGAGCAAATTAGGTGCAAATGCAATCTTAGGTGTATCTATGGCTGTGGCAAGAGCAGCAGCAGAATCCCTAGGAATGCCATTGTTCCAATATCTTGGCGGTGTTAATGCGAAGACATTACCAGTTCCAATGATGAACATACTAAATGGCGGACAGCATGCCGACAACAACGTGGACATTCAGGAATTTATGGTAATGCCTGTAGGTGCAGCAAACTTCAGAGAAGCTTTAAGAATGGGAACAGAGATCCTTCATAATTTGAAAAAGGTTTTAAAAGATAAAGGCTTAAACACAGGAGTGGGTGATGAAGGAGGATTTGCTCCAAATCTAACTTCTAATGAAGAAGCTCTTCAGGTAATTATGGAAGCAATCAAAAAAGCGGGCTATGAGCCGGGTACAGATGTTAAACTGGCTATCGATGCAGCTGCTTCCTCCTTCTACAACCAAGCTGAGAAGAAATATGATCTGGCCGGTGAAGGTGTTGTAAAAACATCTGAAGAAATGGTAGCCTTCTACGAGGATCTTGTAAACAGATATCCAATTATTTCAATTGAAGACGGATTAGATGAGGAAGATTGGGATGGCTGGAGATTAATGAATGAGAGATTGGGCAAAAAGATTCAGATCGTAGGAGATGACATCTTTGTAACCAATACAGAGAGATTATCTAAGGGAATCCAAACAAAGGCTGCAAATTCTATCCTTATCAAGCTAAATCAAATCGGAACGATCACTGAAACCCTGGATACGATTGAAATGGCTAAGAGAGCCGGCTTTACAGCTGTAGTATCCCATAGATCCGGTGAGACAGAAGATTCTACAATTGCAGACCTGGTAGTAGCAGTGAATGCTGGACAGATTAAGACAGGTGCGCCACAGAGAACGGACAGAGTAGCAAAGTATAATCAGCTGTTAAGAATAGAAGAAATGCTTGACTTTACGGCAAAATATGCGGGCAATAACGCGTTCTATAATTTAAAATAAGAAAAGTATAGCCTTAGAAATATTTAGCAATAATATAAGGGTAGAGGAATCTACCCTTATATTATTGTGATAAGGAATTTTAGAATATGGAATAATAATATTTATTGATTTTGAAAATCAGCTATGTTAAAATATGTATGTTAATCACACGGAGGAGGTGGAAAGATGAGAATAGGATTTATGATTATACAAGTAATTGCCAGTCTTGTATTAATTATTAGTATTCTTTTGCAATCTGGAAAAAGTGCTGGTTTATCCGGTTCAATTGCTGGGGGAGCAGAGCAGCTTTGGGGTAAGCAAAAAGGTAGAGGATATGAAGAATTGTTAAGCAGAGTAACTTCAATCGGAGCAGCTGCTTTTATTATTTCTTCTCTCGTTCTTGTTTATTTACAATAATCATTGTATTTAGGAAACACTAGAGTCAGTTGTAATGGATTTAGAAGATAAAAGGAGGCAAAATAAATGGATTTTTCAGTTATTGCACCGATAGTCGGTGTAATTGCACTTGTTTTCGCATATATGCTTGCAGCAAAGATTAATAAGGTTGATGTGGGTACGGATCGAATGAAAGAGATCGCCTCTTATATCCATGAAGGGTCAATGGCTTTCTTAACGAGGGAATACAAATCACTTGTGATTTTTGCAGGCATTTTATTTGTAGTACTAGCTTTTGGTATTGACATATTAACAGCTGTTTGCTTCTTGATTGGTGCATTATTCTCCGCCCTTGCCGGATTCTTTGGTATGCAGGTTGCTACAAAGGCAAATGTAAGAACTGCCAATGCAGCTAGAGAAGGTGGTATGAATAAAGCACTAGGCGTAGCATTCAATGGCGGCGCAGTAATGGGTATGTCTGTAGTTGGATTAGGACTTATTGGTGTTGGTGGACTTTATTTACTTATTGGACAACCGGAAATCATTACTGGATTTGGATTAGGTGCTTCATCTATCGCCCTTTTCGGCCGTGTAGGCGGTGGTATTTATACAAAAGCTGCTGACGTTGGTGCCGACTTGGTTGGTAAAGTAGAAGCGGGAATTCCTGAAGATGATCCAAGAAACCCTGCTGTTATTGCCGATAACGTAGGTGACAATGTAGGTGACGTTGCTGGTATGGGTGCTGACTTATTCGAGTCTTATGTTGGATCTATTATTTCGGCGATTACTCTGGGCGTTGTGATTCCAAATATCGATCCGGTGAATGGTGCAATGTTCCCATTAGCGCTGGCATCTCTTGGAATTATTGCTTCGATCATTGGTTCGCTATTTGTGAAAGGTGATGAAAATACAAACCCACAAAAAGCATTAAAGTTTGGTACCTATGTAAGCGGTGTTATTGTTATCGTAGGAGCTTTCTTCTTAAGCAGAATGATGTTTGGCGATCTAAAAGCCTTTGCAGCTATCGCTTCAGGTTTGATCGTAGGTCTTATCATCGGATATCTGACAGAGGTTTATACATCTGGTGACTATGCTTCTGTTAAAAAAATAGCACAGCAGTCTGAAACAGGACCTGCTACTACGATCATCAGTGGTTTGGCAGTAGGCATGTACTCAACAGCTTGGCCGATTCTTTTCATCTCAGCCGGTATCTTAATTGCATTTAAGTTCTTTGGATTATACGGTATTGCACTTGCTGCTGTAGGTATGCTTTCAACAGCAGGAATCACAGTAGCCGTAGATGCTTATGGTCCAATCGCCGATAACGCAGGCGGTATCGCAGAGATGTCAGAGCTTCCAAAGTCTGTTCGTGCAATCACAGATAAATTGGATGCAGTAGGGAATACAACTGCTGCAATCGGTAAAGGTTTTGCCATTGGTTCTGCAGCACTAACTGCATTGGCGCTGTTTGCATCTTATTCACAAGTAGTACAGCTTGAAAAAATTGACATTCTAGATCCATCGGTAGTAGTTGGTTTACTAATTGGCGGTATGCTTCCATTCCTATTCTCTGCTATGACGATGGAGTCTGTAGGAAAAGCAGCATTTCAAATGATCGAAGAAGTAAGAAGACAGTTCAGAGAAATCCCTGGTATCATGGAAGGAACTGCAAAGCCAGACTATGCCAGATGTGTTGATATCAGTACAGCTGCAGCATTAAAAGAAATGCTTATTCCTGGTGTAATGGCAGTTGCAGCGCCAATTGCTACAGGATTTATTCTTGGACCTGAAGCACTCGGCGGACTATTAGCTGGAGCACTAGTTTCAGGCGTACTGATGGCTATCCTAATGGCCAATGCAGGTGGGGCTTGGGATAATGCGAAGAAGTACATCGAGTCAGGTTTCCACGGTGGAAAAGGCAGTGAGCCTCATAAGGCGGCAGTTGTTGGAGACACAGTAGGAGATCCGTTTAAAGATACTTCCGGTCCTTCTATCAACATCTTAATCAAGCTTATGACAATCGTGGCACTTGTATTTGCTCCGTTGTTCTTAAAGTTCGGAGGATTATTATAAGAAAGATTACACTCCCTGAAAAATCAGGGAGTGTTTGTTTTTATTTTGAATGCTGCTTTTATATAGAATTATGTTATAATACAGTTGCATCATCTTGAATTAAGGAGGTAATGGGGATGCCGGTATATGAATGGTTAAATGCAAGAGCAGGCTGCATAAGCGTATACATACTAGTAATTAACACCGTTGGTTATATAATGACTGCATTGGATAAGCATTATGCGAAAACTCACCGATGGAGAATTGCAGAGAAAATTTTTTTTATCGTCTCACTAATAGGAGGTGCAGGGGGTGTTCTCTTTGGAATGAAAACATTTCGACATAAAACCCTGCACAAATCCTTTTCGGTTGGAGTACCGCTTCTGCTTATAATGAATATGGCCTGTTTATTTCTGTTGATTTATGTATTCTATCTAAAATGATTTAAATATTTATCTATTTAAGGGGTAAAATAAAATATAGGTTCATATTTACAGGAGTAAAATAGGATTGGAGGAATTATTTTGGTTCGTAGAGAAAAAATCCTAGAGTTTATGCGGGAACAGGCTTATAGTCCCATGTTAGAAAGTGAGCTGGCCATAGCATTAGATATTCAACAGAAAGATATTGGAGAATTTTATTCCATACTGGATGAGATGGAGAAAGCAGGGCAAATCATTAAGACAAAGAAAAACCGATATGCAGCTCCCGAAAGAATGAATCTTGCGGTGGGAAAACTGCAGCAGCATGGAAAGGGATTTGGATTTGTTCTCTCAGAGCTGGAGGGATACTCGGATGTATTTATTCCTGCCAGTGATATCAACGGAGCCATGCATAACGATCGGGTCATTGCAAGAATTACGAAGAAGAGCAATGATGGGAAAAAATCAGAAGGAGAAATTATTCGTATCCTTTCAAGGGCAAACTATGAGATCGTAGGTACTTTCGAGAGCAGCAAAAACTTTGGATTTGTTGTTCCTGACGATGCAAAAATTAATATGGATATATACATCCCTAAAAGTGAGGTCAATGGGGCAAAGGACGGCTATAAAGTAGTAGCACAGATCACAAGATGGCCGGAGCCCCGTAGGAATCCTGAAGGCAAAATCGTTGAAGTCCTTGGACACAAGGATGATGTAGGTACAGATATTGTATCGATTATCCGCAAATACAAGCTGCCGGAAGAATTTCCAAAGAAGGTTGAGGATGAAGCTGCCGGCATACCAGAGATTGTGCCGGAAGAAGAAATTGCAAGACGTAGAGACTTACGCAATGAAAGAATCGTAACCATTGATGGTGCTGATGCGAAGGATTTGGATGATGCAGTATCGGTACAAAAATTGCCTAATGGAAACTATCTGCTGGGCGTACATATCGCAGATGTTACCCACTATGTAAAAGAGGGAAAACCTTTAGATAAGGAGGCATTGAAACGGGCCACCAGTGTTTACTTAGTAGATCGTGTGATTCCCATGCTGCCGAGAAAACTATCTAATGGCGTCTGCAGCTTAAATCCTAAGGTGGACCGGCTGACGCTTTCGGTTTCTATGGAAATTGATCACCGGGGAAAGGTACTCCATCATGAGATTTTTGAGAGCGTGATCAAAACAGCTGAACGATTGACCTATACCGATGTATCCGATATATTGGAAAAAGATGATCCGGAACTTAAAAAACGATATGATTATCTACTGGAAGACTTTTATCTAATGGAAGAATTGAGCAAAATTCTGAGAAAAAGAAGAGATAATAGAGGAAGTATAGATTTTGATTTTGATGAATCGAAAATTATTTTAGATGAAAATGGAAAACCTATTGAAATCAAAAAAGCCGAGAGACGTATTGCCAACAGAATCATTGAAGAGTTTATGCTGATTTGCAATGAGACCGTTGCAGAGCATTATTATTGGTCCAACATGCCTTTTATTTATCGGATTCATGAGGATCCTGATTCAGAAAAAATCGAAAGCTTTAATAAGTTTATACATAACTTTGGATACCACCTTAAGGGCCTTGGGCATGAAGTTCATCCAAAAGCCTTGCAGGATTTGCTGAACAAGGTAGCAGGCAAAAAAGAGGAAAGAATCATCAATACCTTGATGCTAAGATCCTTAAAGCAAGCAAGATATTCTGCAGAGAATTCGGGTCACTTTGGATTGGCTGCCGAGTACTACTGTCACTTTACTTCCCCGATTAGAAGGTATCCGGACCTGCAGATTCACCGAATCATCAAAGAATCATTACAAGGTAAACTGACTGGAAAACGAATCGATAAACTAAAGAAGATCGTTCAAGCTGCAGCCGATCAATCCTCTGAAAGAGAGCGTGTTGCCGTAGAGGCAGAACGTGAAACCGATGATCTGAAAAAAGCGGAATTTATGACCTATCATCTGGGAGAAGAATTTGATGGAATTATCAGCAGCGTAGTATCCTTTGGTATGTTTGTAGAGCTGGATAATACCATAGAAGGTCTGGTTAGAATCAGCTCCTTAGTAGATGATTATTATATCTATGATCAGGATAACCTGCTTTTCAGAGGGGAGCGAACAAAGAAGACTTACCGTATCGGTGATGAGGTTCGTGTGAAGGTTATAAAGGCAGATGTGTCGCAGAAAGAAATAGATTTTATGCTGATATAACAGTATAGATAAACGCCTCTATAAAGAAGTATAATTGTAGGGAACAGCCTCTGTGCTGTTCTGAAAAACGGGCAGACACGGGGTGCCCTTACAATAATACTTTTATTTCTAAAGGCGTAAATCTATAAAGAATAGACACAGAGGGTGTCTATTTTTATGGAGAAAACCTCCCGAAACAGTTTGTCGAATGCTATATATGGTGTATAATGGAAAAGGATAAAGGAGGAATGATGATAATGTGCTATAAATTGATCGTAACGGATATGGATGGAACTCTATTAAATAGCAGTGGAGAAGTATCTGTTGAAAACCAAAAGATGTTTAAAATGCTCCATGATCAAGGGGTTCACGTTGCCGTAGCAACAGGGAGAATTTACACATCTGCCAGGGTTTTTGCAAAGTATCTTGGACTTAAAACTCCTATCATTGCCTGTAACGGAGCTATTGTAAAGGATTTGAAGGATAATAGAATTATCTATGAAAATCACCTCTCCAGAGAGGATTGTATAAAGGTTGTAGAGATTTGTCGTAAGTATGACTTGTATTATCACTTCTACTCACAAGAGACCTTCTATACGGAAAAGCTGGATAGAGGTTCATTAAAATACTCTGAGTGGAACAAAACCTTAAAAGAAGAGGATCGAATTGATATTCGAATTATTAAAGATGCATATGAAATCATAAAAACAGAAGCAGATCGTGTATACAAATTCCAAATCGTAAGTGATGACATGGATATTTTGGCAAGGGCTAGAAAAGAACTTGAGAGTATAGACACGATTTCAGCCAGCAAATCATGGCATAATAATGTCGAGATTATGAATAAAGGTGTTTCAAAGGGGGAGGCAGTAAGAAATCTGGCTGAATCTTTGGGGGTAAAGCAGGAGGAAGTGATCTGCTTTGGTGATAACGAAAACGACATCAGTATGCTGCAATATGCAGGACTGGGCATTGCCATGGGTAATGCGGATGAGATCGTAAAAGAACATGCAAATTATATAACCTTAAGTAACGACGCTGATGGCGTTGCAGCGGCAATTAAAAAATTTGTACTATAGTTTTGTTTTTTATATTTCAAAAGGGTGACAAGCTGGTTGTATATGGACAGCTGGATAATATAAGGGCATTGATTCTGGAGCAGATTAGTGATAGTATAGGTACTTGACATAATATGATTTTCGTGGTATTATAATCAACAGACCTTATAAAGAGTATCCTTTGAAGTAGGTGAATGCATGAGAGAAACAAAGGTAGTTACCAACAATAAAAAGGCAAGACACGATTATTTTATTGAAGAAACCTATGAAGCTGGAATCGTGTTAACGGGAACAGAGGTAAAATCTATTCGTATGGGTAGGCTCAATCTCAAGGATAGCTATGCCGAAGTAGACCGGGGTGAGATCTTTATTCACAACATGCATATCAGTCCCTACGAGAAGGGAAATATATTCAATGTAGACCCTGTGCGAAAAAGGAAGCTTTTGCTGCACAGAAGGGAGATCAGCAAACTGCTGGGCTATACTACACAGAAGGGTCTTACCCTGGTACCCCTAAAGGTATATATCAATGAAAAGGGGTTAGTCAAGATAGAATTGGCTGTAGCAAAGGGTAAAAAGCTATATGATAAACGGGATGACATCGCCCAGAAAGATGCCCAGAGACGTATTCAGAAAGAGCTCAGAGAAAGACAAAGGTCTTATTAGACTTTTGCTATAGATCATGGGGGCGTACTGGTTTCGACGGGGGTATGGAGTCAGGAGTAGCGAGTGGAGGTTTTTCCTTGGGGTCCGCCTTAAAAAACTGGGGAATTAAAGATAAACGCAAACGAAAATTACGCTTTAGCAGCTTAATATAGCTGCTCGTCCTGCCCAGGCTGCCTACGGCTTGGAACCAGGGCGTCAACATAGTAGGGAACTGCGCTGAGGGTGTCTCGACTCAACCGCGGATAAATTGGGACTGGTCAAAAGCATAGCCTGTCATTGGGCGCTGCCGGAGATGAGAAACTAAAACAATGACTGCACTCGGAGAAGCTGCTGGTAAAGTGCTTTCGGACAGGGGTTCGACTCCCCTCGCCTCCACCAAATAAATCTATGATAGTTTAAAATCCGCATTCTATGCGGATTTTTTGCGTGTATGGTTTTTGTGAGTGTGGATGGCTGTACCAATTCAAGCAAGTGGTGAATATGAAATGATATCCCAATTGCTTGCACAGACAACTTTATGATAATTTTTTAATGTAAAAAATCGATGGGAAATAAAAGGAGTTTGTAATGATAAAAGGAAAATTATAGGTTAGGATATATTTATACACGCAATAACCCGATCAAGTGAGTAAAAGTGGGATAAGGAACCTGTTTCCATGGCTCATGAATAGGAATGTTGTATAAACGATAAGCAAAGGCTAATAATGAGCTAAAAAGAATCATGTTTTAACTATGAACAAAGATTAGGAGGTTCTACATGGAAAGCCAAGAGATAGTATGGAAATTTTTTATGAAGCAGAAAAGTGTAGTCACTTCAGTTGAGAATTTTTTAGATGATTTTATTGAGATCTATGAAAAATCAAAGAAAAGAGAGCAGGAGGTTCTTAGTGAATGTATCCAGCAAATGTTTCGAAAGTACTATTATTCTACATTGATGCCCGACACATATTTAGAGTGTATTAGATTTGCTGGACACGTAGAAAGGTTGCTATAATAAACATAGAAAGGACGTGTTTCAGCTATGAGTAATAAAAAAAAATTTACTGATGACTATAAAAAAGAAATGGTGAAGCTTATTACTGAATTAGGCAAAAAACCAACTGATGTAGCCAGAGATATCGGTGTTATTCCTACTACAATTAGAAGGTGGGTAACGGAATATAGCTTACATGGAGAAGATGCTTTCCCAGGGAAGGGAAATCTTCGACCATTGGATGCAGAGCAAAAAAGACTAGAAAAAGAAATTAGAGATC
>NZ_FQZV01000083.1 GCF_900142145.1 Geosporobacter subterraneus DSM 17957
CCATCCGCTTAAAGTTGATCAAGATTGCATCAAAGATAATCCGATCAGCAAGATATATTACATTCAAACTTTGTAGCAGCTGCCCATATAAAGAGGAATTCTACGAAACCTTTGAAAACATAAGGCGACTCCCAAAGTTTGAATAGCAAAAACAGTGAACCTTGGCAATTTCAAAACGGCAAAAACAACCCAAAAACAACTATTACGGGATAAGTCTACCCTTTTTTAGGAACTTTTTCCTTTATATAGATTTTTAAAACTGATAAAACTCAATTTTGAGGGTCTAAATTCATTTTTTAGATCTTCATGAATAATTCAGGTTTATTTACCATGGTAAAAAAATTATTTAACCATGGTAAAAATCCACGATACCATCATGATATTATAAATATGAAGGAAGTTTATATAGATGAAAAGAGAAATACCATTATAGGAGCTTTTGATAAAAATAACAACTTAATTGGAACCATTGCGGTAAAACAATTTATTGATCGATTTGATGCCATAAAAGGACGATATAAGGAAAGCACAACGGCAGAGCTAGGGAGATGCTATATCAATGAAGATTTAAGAAGGCAAGGCATAGGATCTCAGCTATTTGATAATATCATCCAATTTTGCAAAGAGGGTGGCTATGACAAGATATACCTACATACCCATCGACATCTCCCCGGAGGATTTGATTTTTGGCAAAAGAAAGGTTTTTTAATTATCGCGGAAGAAAATAGTGGAGAAGAAGAAACTGTACACATGGAAATATCGATTTAAAAGAATAGATCCAAGGATTTATTCTTTTGATAATCGCTGAGAAATAAAAGATAGAAGGGATCAGTATATTGTCAAACCCCTTGCTTTTTTGTGCCTGTTCATCCTGGTGATTACGATTAATTCGGGGCTGATGTATCAGGTGGCAAATCTGCTTATCCAAGGAAAGATCTACAGAACATTTGCCGATGAGCTGTATATCAGCGATAATACAGTGAAGTTTCACGTTAGAAATATTTATTCTAAACTCAACATTCAAAGCCGGACAGAACTCATTGATTTGATGATTGATAGGCAGGGATATCCGGCAAAGGTTGCCATAAATAGAGAAAATAGAGCGCTATAAGCCCCCTACCCGAAAAAGGTAGGGGGTATTTATATGCAAACTGCCCATTTCGGGTGGTGACATTACCGGGAAATTATTTATGATTATACTAAGTGTTCTTTTATGAAGAGGGGATGAAAGTTGAATGCCATTCAGAAAAAAGTTCGCTTGCTTGCACTTGTTGCGGGGCTTGGTACGACCGTGTCCCGTTGCTTATTCATTATTAGTGTAAGTGAACTTTACTTCAAGGCGAATACATGACTTCTTTTTCTTTTATATTTTCCCATACCCATAACATTATTCTCAACCATTGTTTTAATCAGAGAATATAAAAAGCTAAAAATAGCCGAGGTTATCATGGAAAACCAAATTCTCCATATTCGGTCTGCACATTCTTTAATTGGGGACAATGGGTAAACAACCTCGTCATTTCCGGAGAAAATAGATATTTTTATCTCCATATCGGTATTCTTCTGGACTCAAAAATCATTCAGTTCAATCAGGGAGGCAGTCAGCTGGAAGCTGTGAAGATTGGGCGAGATTTTATCTCTCTTTCCCATGGAAAAGAGATACGAATGAAGAAAACATGTTTGCTCCGTATGTATAGGGATGATCAGGAGATAGCAGATGCAGCAGAAAAGTTCCGCAATGAAACCGGGGTAGTTCCTGTGATAATTGATTGATTATAAGGAGGTTATGAAATGATAGGCAGTAAACAGAGTATTAGCAACAGAAAAGCGATGACTTTATTGATGGCGTTAATGATGTTATTTGGAGTAGGTATGCTAATGGGCTGCAGCAAAAGTTCAGGAGGCGGTTTAGCAGAAACAGCAGTCAAAGAAGTTTTCTATGAAATCAAGAATGTAAGTGGAGTCAAATGGGTTCTGACGTCCTCTGCAAATCTAAAGGAAAATATGAATGATGATGGAACATATCTTGGCGTTTCTGATTTTACCATTGAGCCAGGCAAAAGCAATCGGTCCAGGATACCTGCAGACAAGGTTGCAAAATATATGGAGATAGGCCAGCTCAAGGAGCTTTCTGGTGATACCTTTGAAATTACAGTCCGTTTTGTTGCTGGAGAATATCCAACAGATCCAAAGATGATTTCAGATAATATGATTCCGCCCCCTTTTTATATACAGGATCTGGTGATTTCAGGAAAATACAACACGTCGGTTGTAGTGGAATGGACTGGTTCTCAGTTTAGGCTGGCCAAATAACATAAAAAAGGAGGAAGGAACTTTGGAGCAGGAAAGGGTTTCATTTTTCAGAACCGTCATAGGAATGATGATTAGCCCGGCAGGGGTGCTAAAGTCAGCACTGTCTAGCAATAGATGGTATTTGTCAGTTGTTATTTCATTGTTTGCATTCGGGTTATTTTTTCTGCAAACAGGTTTGGATCTGTATAAAACTGGACAAAAAGAATTCCCCTATGTTTTTGCTGCATTAGGTGTAGGGGCAGCCTATGGTCTTTTTGTAATTCCACTGGTGGCGGTGTTTGTCTGGATACTACTAAAAGCTGCACGCATTGAGGAAAGCATGTTTCAGGTGGTTTCAGCTTTTTGTTTAAGCTACAGTGGTACACTCATTTACGGGATTATAGGCACCGTGGTTTCATTGACTTTGGGTTGGAAGACTGCAGTTGCTTTTGGCGTTACAGGGGTTGTTTGGGCAGTTGGTCCAATGATGTATACCATCAGAGAGCTGACCAACGGCAAGACATACTTAAGCATCTTTATTTCTGCAGTGGTGGGCCTTGCAGTCATGATTTCTTGGGGTTATTTAGGAAATTTGTAGGAGGTGTGGTCTGTGGGTGATATCTATGACGAGAAGAAAGGCATGAGAAACTGGATAAGGAGGTTTTCATTCATGCTGCTGGGTGCAAGTGCATTTGCCAATCCAGTTGATAAGCATAATCCATACAACCTTGTAATAGGTATGATAATAGGTCTTTTTTTTGGTTGGCTGTTTAAGAGATTTATGTATGGCTTTCTTGGTATGGTCAACAGAGCAAAAGATAAATATCAAGCCAAGCGCTTGGTTCGGTATGCAACGGATGTGGCGATGCTGTTTCTTGTACCCTTTGCATTGATGCTGACAACTGCTGTGTTTTATATGAACTGGACTGGTATATCAGGACTTATCTCGGCGGGTCTGATGGCTGTTGGCACTGCAGCCTCCATTGAACTGGGAAAATTAAAGGGCAAGCAGGAAATACGCAACACATTGACCACTTCTATGGTTGCATTTTTGTTCTCTATGATCTGGATTGTTGGCTTTCAGTATGTTTCAAGGGTACCTGCATGGGTTGAGGGAGCTGTGATTTTTATTGGATCTTTAATGTCGGGGGGAGGGCTTCCGCTATGAAAAAAACTCTGGCCCGTGCAATACTTCTTTCAATGCTATTTATGCATATATTCAGCTTTGCATTCGGAGTTGCTGCTAATAGCAGCCCTATGGCACAACCTGAAAAACCCTATGAGAAGGTTGTGGCAAAGAAGGGAAGTTGGTATACTGACAGGTTGTACTATGATGGAAAGTCAAACCTGGTGATCGGTTATACTGGAACTTATGAAAAGACAGTGCCTGCAAGTGAAATGCAAATGAACCTTTCAGAAAAGACTGTTCTTACAGGCATTTATATCCCTTATGGAGGGCAGGATCCAGGCGTAGTGGAGTTAATCATTGTTGACAGCAAAGGCAATGTTTTTCAGGGCTTCAATGCGGTGCCTTCTTATATGGGGGGATTAAAAGAGGAAACGTCTTCTGAAGTCTTGCTTAGATTTGAGAGAAACCTGCTGTATGCTTTTCTGCCTGAAATAGACATTACCCTGCCAAAGGGGGACTACACCCTCTATCTTGAGGGACTCTTGCCCCCTGTAGATGCATATTTGGTCAAGGGGTATAATGCAAATGCTTATGAAAAGTATTTGGATGGGCTAAACCAACTTATTGCATTAGAGGAGTCTCTAAGTCCACAGACAGAGAAAGCAGTTCATATTTCAGAAGGGGATGAGTCTCTTTGGGAGCTCTGGCAACAGTTTGTGTCTGAGGAAGGTGAAAATCCCTTTGATGGGGGATGGGCCTTAAAACCACCTCAGCGTTATGCACCCATGTTTGAACTTGAGTATGAAATGTCGTTGGACACTATTCTTTTAAGTATGTGGAATGATGGAAAGGGTGCTCAGCCAGGCACCATCACGGTGCTAGATGTGAGCGGAACTGCCATTGCCGAATTTAAAGCGCAAGGGGCCAGCATTGGAACCGTAGCTAACGGAATTTGGACAGCGGAGCCTAAGATGATGCTGCCGGCAGGGGTCTATTATATTCATATGTCGTCACCGGAAGCCCTTGCTTATGATGAAACTGGTGAACCAGTATTTTACGTTGGTCTCTCAGCGCCTGTTGATCCTGTGACCAATTTTACTGGCACATATAAAGTTTGGCTGGATATGTACAAAACCAGTACCCTCATGGGTCCAGTAGAAGGCAAAGAACGCAGCTTTTTTCTGGAAGACTATGAGCTGACAGTTTTGGATAAGGGTGCTTTCATTGAACTGATAGGTATTTATGAAGGGATGACCTTTTCACAAAATTGCCAAGTGATAGAGCGGAGCGAGCAGCAGGTGACAGCAGGATTTGACTTTCGGGCTGATCTGACTGGACTGCCATACAAAGCAAAAATTGCAGCTGAAGCTCTTGTGACTCTCACAAAACAGCCTGCAGGTCGTATTGACATTAATATGACAGGCACAGGCTATTATTCAAGAGCGGCCACAAAAGATAAGGGTGCTGATGAAAATACCTACGATTTGTCACTGCACGGCAACCGTGTTAAGACAGATCTGCCGCCATTTGTTATGGCAGCAATAGGGAAAGCAGGGGGCGTTGGAAATATTCCTGGACCAGACAGTCCTTATGAAGCGGCTGCCGGAATCTTATTTCCACCCCTTGTGGGTGTGGTGGTTAGTGTTTTAACCAATATGTTAAGACCAAAGGAACTGCCTATAAAGTCAAAAGGAAAGCAAAAAGAACGCTCTCCCTGGGCAATTCTGGCCGAGGCATTGGCCAATTCTGATGAGCCTGATGATGACCCATATTCTATAGGGGATAATGAAGCATCATCGGGCTATAGCAGTAGTGAAACAGACTACATTACGACCGATGGTGACTCAGGATATGATGCTGATAAGCTATCAGATTCCTATGAGCAAGATCTACCTTATGATAAGCCCAAAGCACCTGATGAATCAGCAACCCAGTCTTCCACAGGTCAAAGAACAGAAACACCAGCGGCCTGTGTGCCTGAGGAACCTGAGAGTATGGTGGTTACGACTTCAACAGGTGGTGCCCAGACATTGATTGTCAAGGATCCTGCCACAGGCGGCTGGGTTAATGCAGAAACGGGAAATCCCTTTGACCTGGAAAAGCATGCCAGGGACTTCCCACAGCAAGTCAAGGATTATGAAGCCTATAAAGCCAGGAATCTTCAACTGGAGGCAACAGGCAAAACTGCTATGCAGCAGGAACTGGACCGGATTGCCAAAGCGGCTGAAGCGGACATTGCTGCCATCCAAAAGGAGATTGATGCACGGCGCAGAGAACAACTGGAACGGGAGCAGCGCTGGAAGGAAGCCGATATGGAAATGGCTCACAAACTTTCCGGATACGGCAGAATTATTGGGGATACTGTGAGAAACATTGGAGACGAGTTTGTTGAGACTGGAAAAGACATCTATACTGCTGGGGTATATGTGGGTGGCAAGATTGCAGAAGGCGGCACAAACGTCGTGAAGCTGATAGCAGATCCGAAGCGACTGGTCAATGAGCTTGGCGAGCTTCAGAAAATAAAGGATAAAATGATAAATCAGGCGATCAATGAGCTTACCCAGCTTGGCAAGGACATCTACAACAGTCCAGAGATTATAAGCAACACCTTGAAAGGGTCACTTCTGACAAGTGCTCAGATTGCTGCAGGGATTGTCAGTAACGTCAAAACCACTGTCACTGACCCCCAAAAAGCCTGGCAATGGGTTAAGGATAATGTGGGCATCCAGAATTTTGAAAACTCCATGGATCCCAACAGGAAGCTGATTGATAGAATAACTCAGGTAGGCATAGGCACCTTTAAACTGGGAACGTCTTTAGCATCTGCGGGCAAAGCAGCAACTGCCATTGGAAGCAAGCTTGGCGTTGCAGGGACGGGGGCAGCATCTGGTACTGCTGCAAAATCCACATTGACGACGGGTAAAAGCCTTGTTCCCAATCCTAAGGGCATTGCGCCAAAGCTTCCTATTTCAACGGGCAATAATTTTGTTGCAAGTGCTGATCCTCCCAATATGAAAGGCATAACTAATACTTCAAAAAAAATTATTCAAAATAAGGCGGATGATTTTGGCCTTCAGGTTCACACAAGACCTGTTACAGAAAATGCTGCAAAATATATTGACGAGGGCACGGCGATACCCAAGGCTGTTGATATGAAGGCCAAAACACTAAACAAATTTGATGAGTTACTAGGGGGTCCCAAAAACAGCGAAGGCTTGGTGGGATATTATAGACCTAAATGGCCGTCTGAAAGTCAGCTTAAGGGTATGTCTGCCAATGAAATTAGTGAACTTAAAAAGCAATTTGCAAAACGAACCCAAGAGTATACGAAGCTTTCCAATCAAATGATTGATTATGAAATGCAGGGCAAGTATGTTGTTAAGAATGGTCTTGTGGTGGATGTTAAAACAGGCAAATATATTACTGGTGACGTGGATATTTATGATATCACCAACTTTGATGGAACTCCTGTCAATGAAAAGGTTAAAAAGATGTTCCTAGAATCTGTAATGAAGGAAAAGGGTTCAAATGTACTTCATGAGGACCTGATTTCCTGGGCCAGTGATGATAAGGCATTTAATCTTGAGGCTAAAATTAAAATGATCAAAGAGGCAGCTCAAGGGGAAAAAGGAATTGTAACCTTTAATCCCTTAAACAATCCAACCAAGAGCTATAGTTCTATTGATACAAAAGATATCGATGCAGTGCTTAACCATTTGAGTGACAGAAGCTCTAAACTGACGGCTGATCAGCAAAAGCTGCTCATCAGCCTTGTGGTCCGTTCGAGCAAACCGGTGTAGGAGGAGATGAACCTAATGAAACAAGCAGAACGAAAAAAACTCATGGAGAGGATTTTTAAACTTTCGGCACAATATGACCAGTTCATCATGGAGGAGCCTGACAGTCAAGAAATGCTTGAGCAATTATCTGCTGAAATGGCTGTCCTGGCACAGGATTATTTGGCCCTCGTTCCTACTCGTAAGCTTTCGCGCTGTCCTTTTACGGGTGAGGTCTTTAACATACCAATTGACGATCAAGGATTGGATGGTCTGTGGTGGAACAATGAACACCCCATAAGACCATGGTCAGACCTATTAAGTACTTTTTTTGCACTGGATGGTGCTTTAAAACCCCAGGGCCCAGTGGAGGTCTTTCCCTTTATCTGTGCACCTGGGCCTGATGTACCCTATGTAATACCCCGTATACTTGAATATGTCCAAGTAAAGGCAGTGATATCCAGTTTCAAGGTAGGAAACCATACTGCCTATGCTGTTACGTATTTTTCTGATCCTCCCCTTGACAGTGTAATGCGTGTCAACGAATGGGGTGCAAATTTTTATTGGGAATCGGGCACGCCTTTTCCTGAAATGCTTTCGCCAGGCCAACGCATACAGTTGACGCCAGATCCCCAGGAGTGGGATTTTGACCTTGCACCTTGGATCAAGGCAGGTAAAGTGCTGTGGATTGCTCCGGAGGATGAGGCATTGGTACTGCGGAGTACCATATATGATTGCCCGTATCTCAACCTTCCAGGAAGTCGAAAGCCAAAATATCTTCAAAATGGAAAAATGTGGGAAAATGGAGAGGGGATTTTTCAAGACCCTCTCCAGGCAACAGAAAATTCAGAAAGGGGAGAAGATTAAAATGGATAGCTTTAAGTTACCAATAACCTTTGAAATTAAAAAGACGGATATTCTCCGCCTGCTGATTGGAGAGCTGAAGCATACAATCCAAGAGGGCTCATTCTTCAAGGGTTTAAATACTCCTATAGAAGCAGGGACTTTAAGTCAATATGAAGGAATGATAGAGAGTCCTAAATTTAAAAGGGCTGCAGCTTTGATTGCTGCGCCAGAAGCCTATGCTGTTTTAAGAAGTGGTGGCGGCAGCATGCCCCTTGAAGAGTTGTGGGTTCATCTCGGCAGTACAGAGAACAGGTTTGCTACAGCGGCTGCAGTAGTGACTGAGAGCCAGGAGAACTTTATTATACAATATTATGAGCGTTATCAGGATTTCATTTTGTCCTGGTGTGAAGCCTTCGCCACAGCCCCTGAAGAAACTGCACCAAATTATATTCCACCAAAGGTAGAGCTAGAAGCCTTTCTCTTTATTCTGCACAGTATTGACGCTTTCAGGCGTGCTACTTTTAAAAATATGCTTGATTATGCCATGACAGAAGTACCCTCCATAACTTTTTCTGAATTTGCCTCAACCATGGGCGATTCTATTAAAAGTGGTGACATACGCTGGCTTCTGCCAGCCTTTATGGTGGTTACACCAGGAATGCATGAAGTCAATATTGACCTAAAGCCAACCTATGCCTCAGTACTCACAGACAAAAGCTTCCTTTTTCATGCTCAGACTGACAAACCGGAAAACGATGTACTTGTATTTGGCGAGGCAGGAAAAGTGATGGGTGTTGAGTTTTACAGAACATGGCTGCAGTGCTTTGGCTTTGATCTAAAAGTGCGTTTAGGTGGAAAGAACAACAGTTTTAAAACGGTTGAGCGGATTTTTGCAGCACCTACAGCACTTGCCAACCATCTTGTCAGACTTGAAATGACTGAAAAGGGGCATGTTTTGGTTAACCACCAGGCTTATATGAAGGATGAGCTTATCAGCAAACTGAATCAGATTTTTGAGTTTGCATTAAAGGACATTTCTGCAACGAGAAATTAAGTAGAACTTAAGGCATCACCGATCAAATCAACAATGGCAGAAAAGAAATCAAATTTTGAATCAATTGTGGCAAGTCTTTTGAAGGGGCCGATGGATTTCTATCCACAGCCCCTATAAGTACATACAGAGGATAATTATGATATCTTAAATAATTGAGAGTGAATTAGTTAATTGATGTGAAGAAAAAATTCAGAATAAAAGTTTGACGAAAAAGGATCTCCCCAATAGCCCTTTTTCTTTCCCGTAGGGAAAGTGGGGACGGCCTAGCTGTTTTATTCTGTGAAGACAAGACTGTCTATTTTACACTGTCCACACTCTATTTTAGACTGTCATATCTACAGCATACCTGACATTCTATCTCATATTCCGCTGAATACATCATAACTTTTTCATAATTTAATTCAGAACTTTTAAATTATGATGCACCTCTGATGTAGATGTTCTCAGGAATCCCTAAATAGCGCAAAATTGTTTTGACGTTAGGAGCCAGCTCCTTGCTAAAACCCCGATGGATCTGACCGTCGATAGTTATTGAGACGGTTGCTACTGAGTAGAAGATTCTATAAATCGCCAACAATGAGGGTTTGGTCATTTTTACCTTTCCAGGTCCGATGATAAAGGCCTTCTCCTGGGCTAGCTCACGACGAACAACGTACTCAGCAATACTGAGCAGGAGCATCAACAGGATCATCAAATAGCCAATA
>NZ_FQZV01000077.1 GCF_900142145.1 Geosporobacter subterraneus DSM 17957
TAAAGCATAGCCTCAAGAGAATAGTCTCGATTGGTACCTAGTGAAGAATAATACTTTTGATAAAAAGAAAAAGGGATAAACGGAGTAATATCAATATGTTGGTTTAATAGAGAAAGTAGATTATTTTGATCCTGATGAAAGAACTTATCAAAGTCAGATGAGATATCACAAAGATTTAATTGTTTCGCTGAAATTGGCATAAGTTTCTCCTTTCTTGTAAGTTTTGAGTTATGTACAATTTCACAATGTATATATACCCAAAACGGGGGAAACTTAGCCATTTCAATAGATTAAAATGCAGTATTTGTGCGAGTTGTAGAGTTCTGCAACGAGCTACTAATATATAAAAAGGGGGACGATGGATAAATGTTTTTAGAAGAGATAAAGATGACCCGTATACAGCCCTGTACTGCAGACGCTGAAAGAATGAAATTTAAGGCAAAGTTTTCAAGTAATGTTTCCGAGGTATTACCCTATATTAATGGCAGTATGAAAACCGCTATATATAACAAAGCTGCTGGCACGTTGACATTTAAAAAGGAGTTTCGTATGATAACGATTTATCCAGAAAAATTAGCTGTAGCAAAGGTTATTAATGAAACAGATGCCTTTGAAATCATCAATCTAGTGAAAGATCTGATCAATAATACCTATGAGAATAGAGATCATATAGAGCCCTTATTTGAAATGAGAGCAAATATTAGTCCGATTGAAATCTATAAACAGCTTCCTAAGCTAAACTGTAAAAGATGTGGGGAAACTGCCTGTATGGCTTTTGCTTCAAAACTAATCAGTGGTGAACAAAATATTAAAAAATGCTTGCCGCTGTACGAAAAAGCTTATTTAGATAACCTAGAAAAGGTAGAAGGTATATTACAAATTTTAGGATACGAATAAGTTTTAATATTGACAGAAACATTAGGGTAATATAATATAAAAATATAAGTATATAATTATGAAGGAGGATGCGTACATGTTGATCCAAGTATTAGGACCGGGATGTAAAAACTGTAAAACTGTGGAAGCTAATGTAAGAGAAGCACTACAAGCATTAAATATGGAAGCAAATGTAGAAAAAGTAACAGACTTTTCAGATATTATAAACCTAGGCGTGATGAAGACACCAGGATTGATTATCGATGGTGAAATAAAAGCGTCAGGTAGAATCCCATCTTCAGAAGAAATTAAAGGATTTTTAACCAAATAATCTAGTGATGTGTTCTATCCCCGAAAAACCTATCCTTTTGGCTTTGGATAGGTTTTTCACTATCTAGATTTCTAAAATAAGGGTCTTTTTATAAGTACAGTGAGGTGTAGGAATGAATAAGTTTAATAAGATATTCATCATTCTGATAGTAATAGTATGTTTAATAGGGATTATTGGTATTAAGGGAGGGTTTTCAAAGATCTGGGAAAAAGAATCGAGTATATCAGAGAATGGGATTGTAATAGGCAGTTATGAGAATATTATAAAAAACAATAAAAAGCCGACGATAATTGTTTTCTCTTATGATGCAGACTGCTGTCCTTCTACCAAAAAATTTTTTGACGATTATAACGAAAAAATAAATAAAGTAGCTAAAGGATATAAGGAAGATTTAAATTTTATCTTCATCAATACAGGAACCGTGAATGTAGAGGACAAGAAACAAATCATTAAGATTGCTGAACGGTATGATGTTGAGTATCTGCCATCCATTGTCTTACTTAACAATAATGGTGAATCACTTAAAGTCATCGTGAATGATTTTGAAGAAGAAGAACTACATGATCTGATTAGACCACTCATTTAGATTATACACAAAAAATTAACAGGATTAAGATGAAGTCTAATCCTGTTAATACACTAGATCATTTTACAAGTTTTTATATCACGGTTTCTTGAAAGATCACAAATACGGGAATATTCTGCCTGAAATTCAGAGATGTCTTGTAAAGGCATCTCTAAGAATGCTCTAAAGTCTGAAAGTGTGCTATGTAGAAACTCTTGGTTTAAGCTATAGATACTCCTCTGTCCTTTTTTTTCATCATTAACAATTTCAGCATATTTTAATATCTTAACATGCTGTGATATTCGTGGTTGACTCATTCCCAAGATTGTCTCGAGCTCACAGACGCACATAGGCTTATGGGCTAAAAGTCGAATGATTTTTATCCGTATAGATTCTGTTAAGGCTTTGAAAAAAGCTTCATAATCCATACGTCGTACCTCCAATGTTCATATATAATCCTAAGTTTTTCATGGGTAGGATAAATAGATTTTTTATATAATCAGAAACATGATTATATCACAATTATAGATAGTTAAGTCAGATATGTATACTAGATTTTATTAATATTTCAAAGCAGGGCTCGAAAGCTTGAATGATCATAATACAATCCCTGCTATAAGTAGTTTGTTTCACTATACTTTTGGTGCCACCGATGAGCCTTCTGTCTGTGTACTCTTAGGCTTAAGCCTGCAGGCGCAGCCCCCTACCATTGCATAATTTTTGTCCTTGGAAAGTGGTAAGCCATCACGATCCCATGCTACCATACCCCCTGCTAGAAAGAAAACCTGGGGATAATTTTGTTCTACTAGATAACGTGCCACTTCCATGCTCTTATTGCCTACACTGTCTGCTACGATTAAGGGAATATCCTTGGGTATCAAATGGAATTGATCACGATAGGAACGATAGGGCAGATAGAAAATATTAGGAACATCAAAGACTCGGAAGTCCGTTTCATATTCTGGTCTGATGTCCAGAATGGCAGCGTCATTTTGAAGATGTATAAATGCGTCTCGGGGTGAAAGCGGAGCAGGGGAACCACTAGATTGACCTTGCTGATGGATAACAGAATTCATGTTTTACCTCCCATTCAATTCTTGTTTTTGCTTATCGAGGGTATTATGCTTATCGAACATGTTTCAAGAAACAATATACCGATATATTTAAAATTATATCACATAACATAAGTGGAGTTGCTTAATCAATGAAGAAATATTCAAAAAATGAAAACTCTACAGCAAAACTATATGTGGAAAAAGGAATATTAAAGGACTATGTTCAAAAAAATGTCCTGCTGATTAACATAGAAGGATATGGTAGATATCAACTATATATTGATGATGATAGAAAGAATAATAGCAAAGTTGAATGAAATTGCATACCTTATAGACTGGTCATTGAGAACAGTCTATTATTCTAAATAAAAACATTTGCGTGGATCTATGAATCATACATAATATATAGACCCACGCAAATTTGCATTTTTTTCAACGAGTGTTATTAAAAGATAATATTAGAACGGTACTATTTTAATGAGAAAAACTATTTATTTTTTAATTCATCCAAAACTGTAAGTAACAGTTCTTTTGTAGGGAAGGAAATAGCATCTGTTGGGCAAAGTTTAAGGCAGTTACTGCAGCCAACAACACAGTTATAGGGTTCTTGGACAATAGATTGATTCGCGTCCATTTGATAGACATTGTGAGTACAAAATGCAAAGCATTCTCCACAACCACTACACAAACTTTCGTCCACTGTAGGATACCAAGGAATATTTTCTCTGTTAATACCGGAATAATTAAATTCATCTGACATAAAAGGACCACCTCAAATGGAAAAATAAAATATTAAGATATAATTATTTAATTATATAATTAACAAAAACAAATTTCAAGAAATTTTATTAAATTGCATGGAAATTTTGATAGGGACAAATTCAGTTTTTTGAAAATATGGGAGAAATCTGGTTTTGAGCTTATAAATTATCTAGGGGCTACATCTATGATTGGTCTCTTTGAAAAAAGTATAGAGTAATGAAAAATGCGAAATATTATAATAGGCTGAATGAAAAATCAGTCTAAATTTTTAAAAAATACATTGACACATATCTATATGTAGATCATAATATATATAGACAAATGTCTATGTGAGGTTTAAGGGGTGAATGTAGTGAAAGATTATGTTGAGTTGTTTAAAGCCCTGTCTGATGAGAACAGATTAAAGATTCTTTGTATGTTGGCTTGCGGTGAACTATGTGCTTGTGATATACAAGACAGCCTGGAATTAACGCAGCCCACGATCTCCCATCACATGAAAATACTACAGCAGGTAGGTCTGATTGAGGTTGAGAAAAGAGGTAAATGGGCTTTTTATTCTATAAGACAGGATCAGGTGGATCAACTATGTGACTTCATAAAAAGTGTTACTTCCGAAGCACCTGGGAAAGAGGAGTTTAGGAATAGATGCTCCTGCAGCAGAAGTCGATGTATCTGCGATTAGTAGTAAAAAAATCAATTAATAATATGTTTCTAAGGAGGAACTATAATGGAAAACAAAACAATCATCAATATTTATGAACCACCTATGTGTTGTTCTAGTGGAGTATGTGGTCCATCTCCGGATACAAAGCTAATGGACCTACAGAATACCATTAAACGAATACAAAAAGAATTTCCGGAAGTACAAATTAACAGATATTCTATGAATTTTAATCCAAAGGATTTTATGCAAAATCCAGCAGTTTTTGCAAAAGTTAAAGCTGAAAAGACAGAAGCACTGCCTATTATTACAATTAATGGAGATATTATCAAAGAAAAGGACTATATGTCCTATGATGAATTTATCAAAGAGCTTATGCTGAGAAAGTAAATAAAAATTTCAGGAGGTTAATCATGAATAAGACACCCAGATTTGTTTTCTTTTCAGGAAAAGGCGGCGTAGGGAAGACTTCTATGGCCTCTTCTACCGCAGTCTATTACGCTGAGAAAGGATTAAATACCCTAATCGTAACAACGGATCCAGCAGCGAATTTATCCGATGTATTTGAACAGGAAATCGGCCATAAGGTAACGCAAATTAAAGGTGTACCAAAGCTGTTTGCCATGGAGATAGACAGTGATGAGGCAACTGCTGAGTATAGAGAAAGAGCTCTGGCGCCCATCCGAGAAGCTTTTGGGGATGAAATGGTAGCCATTATGGAGGAACAGCTGAATTCTCCTTGTACAGAAGAAATGGCTTCCTTCGATAAGTTTACAGACTTTATGGATACTGATGAATATGACATTGTCATTTTTGATACAGCTCCTACGGGACACACCATCAGACTATTAGAGCTTCCTGTGGATTGGTCTAAGCATATTGAGGAAAGTTCTAAGGGTTCAGGTCAAACCTGCATGGGTCCTGTACAAAATATTCAAGATTCTAAAGAGAAATATGATAGAGCTGTAAAGCTTCTTCAGGATAAGAAAGAAACTCATTTTATCTTCGTGTTGCAGCCAGAGGCTACTCCCATTAAAGAAACGATCCGTTCTGCCAAAGAGTTAGGTGAGATAGGTATTAATACCACAGAAGTCATTGTCAATGGGGTTTTACCGGAAGAGGAGCTGTTAAATCCATTCTTTAAGAAACGTGGAGAAATGCAAAAAAAATATATTCAGCAGATCAATGAAGAAATCCCTTTACCAAAGAGAAAAATGCATTTACTAGCTGAAGAAATTAGAGGCGTAGAAATACTGGAAAAAGTTGCTGATAAGTTATATAATCAACAAGAGGCGGTGAATCAAATTGAAATCTCAAACTAAAGTGATATTACCTAGAAATAAGAAACCTAAGTTAATCTTTTTTGCCGGTAAAGGTGGGGTAGGAAAAACCTCTATGTCCTGTGTGACCTCATTATACCTAGCTGAAAAAGGATTTAAAACCCTGCTCTTGACTACAGATCCTGCCTCCCATATCGGTGAAGTGTTTGAACAGCCGATTGGGGATAAAATACAGCCTATTGCTGGTGTAGAGAATCTATATGGATTGAAAATCGATCCGAAGCAGGCGGCAGAGGAGTATAAGCAGAAGATCTTTACAGAAGCTGAGAAGAATAACTATTCAGAAGAAATGATGATCGGCTTAAAAGAAGAACTGGATTCACCCTGCACAGAAGAAATGGCTGCCTTTGATCGATTCACAGATTATGCAGACAATGAAGAGTTTGATGCCATTATCTTCGATACAGCTCCTACGGGCCACACCCTAAGATTATTAGAGCTGCCCTTAAGCTGGGATAAGCAGATAGAGCTAAAGACAGCTATGAATACAGTAAATGAAGGGGATCTAAAAGCTCAAGAACGATTTAAACGAGTCATTAGTAAGATGAGAGATAAAGAACAAACGACCTTTGCTTTTGTAGTATATCCGGAGAATACACCGATTCAAGAAGCCTATAGAGCTGTGGAAGAACTAAAAGGAGCAGAAATCTATACACAGCTGGTCATAGCAAACCAAGTATTACCCAAAGAGTTTTGTACAACAGAGTACTTTAAAAAAAGAAAAGAAATGCAGGATAGACATTTGAAAGTAATCCATGAGAAGTTTGATTGTGAAATATTACAAATGCCTTTGTTTGCAGAAGAGATTAAAGGGATTGATGTTATTCGAGAAGCAGCAAATGCATTGTATGAATAAATAACTGAAACTTTGCATATAAAAATAGCTCTATGATCCTTGAAAATTCAATATATGACAATAATATAATTGGCTCTATGCACACAAAGCAAACCTTTCTTTTAACCGGTTTGGCAAAGTTGTTAAAAATGCATCCATTAATTCCTCTATTTGGTCTGCCGATAATGACAACTTATCTGAAATTGCGTTAATAAATGTCTGCATAAGCATCTGCAATGCTTGAGTCCATGTGATATCAGCAAGTTCATCTGTGAGAAGGTAAAAGATTTCACCCAAGGTACGATTGTCCAAAGCCTGTCTGTTTTCAACAGCTAGCATCATGTATCTGGTAAAAACAACTGCTGCATGAGCAGTCATTGCATCATAGGATAGGGAGTTACACTCTTTACCAAGCTTGAGATATGACTTGCAAACCTTGAAAAAAACTTCAATGTTCCAGCGCTTTCCATAAATTCTGAGGGTTTCTTCTTCGCTGATTGACATATCCGTCGTAATAAGTGCCAGATAGTCTTTCTTCTTATTCTTGTTTCGGACATAGATTATTTTTGCTGGTACGGTTTCATCATTTTTAACAACAGTAACTTCAACGGATAGAAGATACTTGGAACATCCTCTGCGTTTTCTATTCTGTTTATAGATTTCTGTGATTGGCTGCATTTTTCCATTATAGAGAAAGTGCATCTTAGGAGTTTTCTTAACCATAGCAATAACATCAAGTGCTCTTTTCTTGATTTGAATAATGGATGCCGGAAAGCAAAACCAGCTGTCAAACAACACATATGACGCTGAAAGACCTGCCTTCTTTGCCTGATCTATTAACTCAAGCAGGTCAGAAGTTGCTTTTGTCTGGGCTAGACGCCTTCTGCAGTAACCAGCAGTTCTTTTATTAAGAGATTTAGCATCGACGATTCTATTTTTCCTATTCTCTGAGGACAAGAGACAACGGTTAACAGGAAGGAATGTATTTCCATCAGACCAACCGAGAGTTAAAAGACGGAAACCCAATTTATATGATTTCTTGGCATGGTCATACATTTTGGACAGCAGTTCCACCTTCTTGGAGCTGTTGCGTTCAAACATCATATCATCAAGAATCAGTACATTCACTCTATCTTCGTTTGTGAGTTTTTCTATTGTTGTTGCGACGATCCTGGCAGAAAGCAAGGAAGTGAACCGTATCCAATTGACAGAGATAAAGTTTAGAAATCTGTAAATAGTGTCCTTCCCAAAGCCTTCGGTATGTTTTTCTGTAAGCATGGTCATATACATGCTGCGATTGAGGAAAATCAGCTTGAAAATATACTGGAAGAGGGCTGTAGTAAGCACACCTTTTTGTTTGTATACATTTGAGCTTTTCAGAACAGATGCTACCTTGTAGTTCTTAAGAAATTTATGATGGATGAATTTACATTCTTATCATTGACGTAGTTTTGTGTTATACTTTCCATAGCATGAACCTCCGTTTGTGATAATTGTGTTGTGGTGATTCAATTATAACAAAAACGAAGGGTCTCATGCTTTTTTATTGTCAAAAACTATTGAATTTTCTAGGTTCATAGAGCCATATCTATATGCGAAGTTTTAGTCAATAACTATTGAATTTTTAAGGATCATAGGATCAAATTAAAGTGCGAAGTTTAAGTAAATAATACTGAGTGGAGGGAAATAAAATGAACAGAGTAGAGTTAAATATTTTTGCTGTAAAACCAGTAGGCTGTGGTTGAGGCCCAGCAGATAGTTGTGGACCAACTAGAACAATTATGGATGATATCCAGGATCTAAAAAATGCAATCAAGAGTGAGGACTTAATGGGGAAAGTCGCTACGATGAAATTTATTGATGTATTTTCCCCGGCGCTAAGCAAGTACCCGGAAGTATTTAAACAAGTTAGCGGAGGGGATGTACAGGTTCCAATCGTTGCCTTTGGAGAAGAAGTCGTATCAGAAGGTACTGTAGATATCACAAAAATTATTGAAAAATTAAAAACGGTATAGAATAGATTATGAAAAGTCCAGCTAGATTGCTGGGCTTTTTTTATGTGTGCCCAGCATGGGCGATAACTTGGCGGTGAAAGTCCGCTGTGGGCTTGGTAGTGGGAACCACTAGCCGAAGGCAAGGGTGTCCACCGGGAGGTGGAATCTGAAAGAAACCCTAGGCAAAATCTCGGTCTGAGGAACACGAACCTCATAGAAGGTTTCTTGAAACGGACGAGTTTGCATAACAAAACAAAGTCCAACACTACCCGAATTCCAAGGAGTAAATGAGGCAGATAGATGAGATGAAGGTTATCCTTCTTACTGGGGAGGTCTCATGGACATGGGAAGATGAATTTCAAACCATGGTTGAAACAAGATTTATCATGAGAAGTCAGCAGAGGTCATAGTACTAGGGCAGTCATGAATGCTCTAGGAAGGACTGAACAATAGGAGGTCTTAGAAGCTTGAAGAATTCGAGAGAAACACGAAGATTGCAGAAAACAAGAAGTAGTGGCAAAAGCATGGAGCATAGAATGCAAAAGCTAAAGCAGAGCATAAATGGGTAGGTCAATTATTTTGGAATTGCGGATATGAGTAAGCTGACAAGAGAACTTGATGAATAGACAAGACGCAGGATAAGAATGTGCTTTTGGAAGCAATGGAAAAGGATTAAAACGAAGTATGAGAACCTGATAAAATTATGTAAGAGCAACCAGAAGGCATAGCAACAAGCCAATACAAGAAAAGGCTACAGGAGAATCGCAGGTAGCCCTGTACTAAGTACAACCCTTACAAATACCTATCTTGAATCTATAGGATACACAAGTATTCATAAAAGGTATAGCAAGTACATTAATTCCTGTTGAACCGCCGCATACCGAACGGTACGTACGGTGGTGTAGGAGGTAGATAAATTGATTATCTACCTCCTACTCGATTTTGTTTAAATGTCTATGAAATCGGCATTGACAGGATTTACAAAAAGTTATATGATAATTATATAAGAATATCATTATATATTTATCATATAATTTAGGAGGCATTATCATGAGTGAATGGAAGAAGTTTTGGATCATTGTTGGGGTATTTTTAGCAGCATACTATATGCCAGTAACCAGCCTGCGATTTCAGGGTGCTGTTATTGAGTCCTTTGCGATGTTAAATGATTATGCAAGAGAGCACGTGCTGCTTTGCTTGATACCCGCATTCTTTATTGCAGGAGCAGTAGCAGTTTTTGTATCACAGGATGCCGTGATTAAATATTTTGGGCCAACAGCAAAAAAATGGGTAGCCTACTCTGTAGCTGCTGTATCCGGAACTATTTTAGCAGTGTGCTCTTGTACCATATTGCCATTATTTGCAGGAATTTATAAAAAGGGTGCTGGATTAGGGCCTGCGACTGCGTTTCTTTACTCTGGTCCAGCAATCAATGTACTGGCAATTGTCATCACTGCTAGGGTGCTGGGACCTGAGCTAGGAATTGCAAGAGCATTGGGTGCCGTAGTGTTTAGCGTTGTGATTGGATATCTGATGCACCTGATATTCCTAAAAGAAGAAAGAGAAAATATGAATAAAGATGCCAGCATGTTTACCCATGAAGGTCAAGACGATAAGCCCCTTTGGAAAACTGCAGTATATTTCTTCTCAATGGTAGGGGTTTTGGTATTTGCGAACTGGGGAAGACCCATGGAGGCAACAGGATTGTGGGCAAATATCTTTAGCATGAAGTGGATTTTAGCAGCTGGATTTATGACCGTAGTATTATATGCATCGATGCAGTGGTTCAACAAAGAGGAGAGGGATGAATGGTTTAGCTCTACCTGGGGATTTGCAAAGCAAATACTGCCACTTTTGTTTTTCGGAGTGTTGATTGCTGGTGTTTTACTTGGAAGACCTGGACATGAAGGACTCATTCCATCAGTATGGGTGGAAAGATTGGTAGGAGGAAATTCTATTCAAGCTAACCTATTTGCATCGGTTGCAGGAGCATTCATGTACTTTGCTACACTGACAGAAGTGCCGATCCTACAAGGACTCATTGGTTCAGGAATGGGAAAAGGTCCAGCACTAGCACTGCTGCTGGCAGGACCAGCGTTGTCCTTGCCAAATATGCTTGTAATTCGTCAAGTGATGGGAACTAAGAAAACTGTTGTATTTGTTTCATTGGTAGTTGTGATGGCAACCATTGCAGGGATAGTATACGGAACCTTGTTTTAGCTCTATAATATAAAAAAACTTAGGCCGATTTCTAGCCTAAGTTTTTTTTATATCCGGACAAATGGTGATCGAGGGATTCTCCCTTAAGAATTCAATCCGGGCTACTTCTTTCTTGTATTCGGGTAACCCATGAAGGGGTATATCAAGAAAACTATTAAATTCAGCTAATGAAGATAACAGGAGGTATTGATTAAGCGTATAAATCGTTCGTTGGCCATCTTTTTCATCGTTTACCAAGCCGGTTTGTTTTAATATTTTTAGGTGCTGGGATATTCTCGGTTGACTCATGAGTAAGATTGCTTCCAGTTCGCATACATACATAGGTTTATAGGAAAGTAGCTTAATAATCCGAATTCTGGTGTTCTCTCCAAGGGCTTTAAATAACAAACTAAAGTCCATGATACACCTCCATAATAAAATAATTATATTATTATAATTATAACCTATCACTGAATGCTTGTCAAAGCCTAGCATAAATAGAGATTTGTAAAGACTTGTGAGTAAAAATTGAAATATTAAGAAACTAATGCTAATATAATTATATAATGAATATTTAATGATGAATTGGAGAGTGGACAATGAAGAAATATAAGTGGATGATTCTATTCACAGTTATCGTAGCCATATCAGGTATTATACTGATGAAGAATATTACAAAAACAAATACTGGTAGCAGTACGGAAAAATATGAAACACTAGAAGCAAAGGTCAATCATTTTGAAAAATCATCAAAAATTAAAATAGTCATGTATTCAACAGAAACCGATTGTTGCCCGGATTTGGAAAAGTTCTATAATAACTATAACTATAAAAGCACGAATCTACTAAAAGAATACAATGGGAAAATAGAAGGATTGCTGATTAATAAAAAATCATTGAATGAATCTGATTTAAAAACCGCAGCTACATATGAGAAGAAATATAATATTAAAGTATTACCAACCCTGATTATTTTTGATTATAAAAATATTGAAAGGGTACGGATTGTAGGCGATTATCAAGCTAGCGAGGTTAAGAATACCCTTGAAAGGATGCTGAGTGAGATATGAATATGGACGTAAATGCAAATATGTGGTTGACCCTTGCTGCAGTATTTGGAACGGGCACATTGAGTGGCTTAAGTCCCTGTACACTTCCTACGATTATGTTAGTCATGGGATATGTTGGAGGCACAGAACAAAATACGAAATGGAGATCCTTTCAAATTTCTCTTTCTTTTGTATTGGGGATAGCTGTTACACTCTCCTTATTAGGTGGAATTGCAGGAACTGTAGGCGGTGTGTTTCTAAATATTGGGCTGCTAAATTATATTTTGGCAGCCATTGTCATAATCATGGGGTTATGGATGTTAGACGTAATAGATTTAGGGATGAAGCAGTTTTCTTTCTTTACGCCAAAGAAGGGATCAGGTAACCTAGGTGCTTTCTTGCTGGGCTTACCCTTTGGAATACTGGCATCCCCTTGTACGACACCTATATTAGGAGGCGTTTTAGCTTATGCTGCCTCAAAAGGCAGCTCACTGTACGGATTTATCCTATTATTTATTTATGCCATTGGACGGAGTATACCCATTTTGATTGTAGGTACATTTACGGGACTAATAAAGAATCTAAGTGTGCTTGATAGATTTCAGAAGCCAATCAAAGTCATTGGAGGTATAATTCTTATTTTGCTGGGAATGTACCTTGTTTGGAAAGCATAAAATAAAAGGCCCAATCGGCCTTTTATTTAGTTTAGAAATAAATGCCTTGTTTTATTTGAGATATGCACAAGTATTAGCATTAGAGGTACTTCCACCAGTACACCTACAACTGTTGCAAGGGTTGCACCTGAGTTTAGTCCGAAAAGAGATATTGCTACGGCGACAGCTAATTCAAAAAAGTTGCTAGCACCAATCATCGCAGCTGGGGATGCAATGTTGTGAGGAAGTTTCCATATCCTCGCCCATCCGTATGCAAATATGAAAGTAAAGAAGGTTTGTACAATAAGCGGTACTGCAATTAAGCCGATATGCACAGGGTTATTGATGATTACCTCCCCCTGGAAGGAAAAGATAATAATTAGGGTCAACAGTAATCCAACAATTGTTATATTATCAAATCTAGGAAGAAAATCCTTCTCAAAATAATCCAATCCTTTTGTCTTTACTAGATACTTTCGGGATAAATATCCTCCCAGGAGTGGAACAATGATAAATAGAATTACTGATAAAATAAGTGTATCATAGGGTACAATAACATCACTTACACCTAGCAAAAACGCTACAATTGGAGTAAAAGCAAGCAAGAGAATTAGGTCGTTAACGGCTACCTGCACTAACGTATATGCTGGATCACCTTTTGTTAAATGACTCCATACAAACACCATGGCAGTACAAGGAGCAGCACCCAGTAAAACAGCTCCAGCTAGATACTGATTGGCGGTTTCTTCTGCGATCATATCTTTAAATATTACCTTTAAAAACAACCTAGCAAAGAAATACATGGTAAAAGGCTTTATAAGCCAATTCGTTACACAAGTAACTGTAAGTCCTTTAGGTTTTTTTGTAGCTTCTACAATACTGGTAAAGTCGATTTTTAGCATCATCGGGTAAATCATAAGCCAAATTAGAATGGCAACAGGTATGGAAACTTGAGCATATTGTATTTTATTTAAAGCTTGCGGAATCCATGGAAGATACTCTCCGATGCCAACTCCAGCAATAATACAGATTATAACCCATAAGGTCAAGTAGCGACTAAACATATTTAAATCATCTTTATTTTGTTCCATTTGATTGCTCATATTGCCACCTCAAAGTGTAGTTTATTGGATCATTAGGATAATTACTTAATCTTTTTATCAATACTTTCTAATAAATTTCCAATTCGTTTTAGTTCTTGGATAAGTTCTGTCATGAACTTTTCCTGCACTTCCGTTTCTAGTTTTTCTTTTTTTAACATTGCATTTCTATCAATTCCATAAGGATTGTAGTAGTTAGTAGACATAATAGTGCCTCCTCAATGGTTTATTTTTTGGACTACAGGCTGATTATATGCATATACATATAAACATATTTAAATACATCGATGTATAGTACTTCTTTAGTATACAGAGTAATTTGTTTTATGTCAACATAGCAAGAAAATGTTAATTTATTTAGATTATAGAGTTTTTTATGAAAAATTAAAATAAACTTTATTTATAGAGGGTTTATAATAATACACCTGAATTATTCGTAAGCGTAAACTCTGATGCACATAGTACTGCTAAAAAACCTATGATAAAATCATCTCAAACTAATATATGAGGTGATTTTTTATGGCAAGAACTCCAAATCAAGATTATTGGGAGCAGGTAATAGCAGATCAAAGGGATAGTGGACTAACACAAGTTAAATGGTGTGAGCAAAAAGATGTAAACATCCACAACTTCCGCTACTGGAAAAATAGGCTTAAACGTGATGAAAATTCTAATATCATATCTTCAGCAACAACATGGACTCTTGTAACAGCAAGCTCCCCTACATCAACAGTAAAACCATCCATGTCTGGAACTGGCGAAATCGATATCCAAGTTGGCAAAGTAAAAATGACACTGCGCAATTCTGTTGACCCAAATTTA
>NZ_FQZV01000104.1 GCF_900142145.1 Geosporobacter subterraneus DSM 17957
TATCTTTGGTGTATTATCTCATGCAATCAAGATGAAATCTATGTGGGCTGTATTTGACCCTTACTATTCTGCCTTTCAATCCATGGCTATGTGTACTGGGATTTACCCTTACTTTTAAAAAACTATTTTTTTAAAACTATAATTTTTTCTGCAATGAAGAACTCATCTTCTAAAAAGCCATCTACAAAAATCTCTGACTTTTCTGCTAGCCTGCTCATCGCTATGGACTTTCCGTCTGTATCAAGTATCACTGTATCTGCATTTACTGAAACAGGTCTCGTTGTATATTGGTTATTTGAACGATCCAAATATTTAACCGTTACGATACTGTGATTTGTGTAAACTTTTACAATTTCACCTGTAAATCGATCCTTTGCTTGTATTGACTCTGCTTTAATTGATACCACTGAATTGCTCTCTATCTTTAATTCAACTGCATAATTAGGTCTTAAATCGTATAATGTAGCACTCTTTCCATCTACAGTAATCGTCGCTGTACTAGAAACATTATATGAAGTTTCCAGGTTTCCGCTCCCTACAATAGTAATCTGAGATGGGTTACCAATTGTATAGGACTTAATGGTTCCTGAATCGTCTTTTTTTGTGGTCAAGCTAGTTGCTATTATCTCTATCACTTTATTGTTTTTTAAAGTTATTGTAACGATGTCTCCTTTTACCAATGAATCCACATCTAAAATTTTCCCGTCCGTTCCTCTAGTTCTTCCATTTCTTGTTACATAAACGTTGTCATTAACTGCTAACTCGAGAACTTCTCCACGTACTCTGACTTTAATCATTGGTGTATCCTTAAAATATACTTCTGATTCTAAAATTCCGTCGAATTCTCTATTATTAGGCATTAATACGATATTAGTAGCCTTATCTCCATCAGCATTAATACTGATCATATCGCCAATTTTTAAATTTTTTGCTGATGAATTAACTCCGTTAATCTGTATACCTAAAGTATTATATGCTTTAAAAACTCGGGTATTATTACTATTATTTTCATCTACAACTGTAAGTGCTACATAATCTGTATATGTAGTAATCTTATCTACTATCCCAATAAATTCTTTTACCGAATTATCTGCTTCGACAGTATCTAACTTATTATCCTTATCATATATGAGCTTAATTTTTTGATTAACATACAAGCTCCCAATCCGACTTGTTACTCCGTTGACCTTAATTATTACTCCATTTAGCCTCAGTACTTCTTGATTTCCAAGCTCATCCTTTACTACCAGCATGTTGTCACTTGCCAATATATGCTCAATAAATCTCACATTTTCTTTATCATTTTTTACTGGAGTTTGAGGTTCTACAACGGTTTTCTCTCCACTATCCAATAAGTCGAAAGCCTTTGAGCAAATTGTTGCCATTTCAGCTCTCCTAATGGGATTTCCAGGATTAAACTTATTATTGGTATCTCCACTAATAATCCCTTTTTTAACCAATAGATCTACATAAGGGACAGCCGCTCTTATAATCATTTCTGAATCTACAAATCCCAAAATTGGAAGTGGATCGATAGCATCGTCCATATCTATAGCTTTTCCTAAAAAAACAGCTACATCTACTCTTTTTGCATTTGCTTGGATATTATTCTTAACAAAGTTTTTTAATTCATCTTGATGAATGATATTATACTCTAAGGCATAAGACATGGCTTCATGTGCCCAGGTAGGTATCTTAGCACTATTTAGGACAGCAGTATGTTTAGTAGCTATTCCTATTGTACTTTTTAATCGATTAGCTGCTTTAAGTGTTTGATAGATCATTTGAATTGATTCTACATATGTAACTGGATTATCCGGTTTAAAATTAAAGCGAAGCGTAATGCTATCTTCAAAACCCCTGATAATCCCTTTTTCTGACATCTTTGCAATGTGATCTTTCGCCCAATGGTTTGATGCTACATCAGAAAAAACTGTGGCTCCAAAACTTACAGCAGTGCTCATAAGCAGTATACTTACAATCATTAGGGCTAGTACCCTTTTGTGTTTCATTTGTTCTACTCCCTCCCTAAATCTCTTATTTGTTCTAAATATATTCTATATAGGTGGCATAAAATCCTTTAAAAACTGCTAAATTTACAAACTTTTTCCGTATCCGTCAAATACAGCCCACGTATGAAAATAGTCCTATCTATGAGATAATTATCATAAATAGGACTGTTACTATTTTTTAGGTTTAAATATTG
>NZ_FQZV01000092.1 GCF_900142145.1 Geosporobacter subterraneus DSM 17957
CAAGCTCCTTCGCTATCGCTCAGGACTAAAGGCTCAGGATGACAAACTCGACTCTTTGCCGTATTTTTGACTTTTTCAGTGGCAGACTTGCGCATCTGCCCGTTATTCGGAACGACGAGGGCGTCGTTCCCTACATTATTTGCTGTACTTTCTCTCTATATCACTGAGCATGTTGACTCTTCGGGCATGTCGATCTCCGGCAAACTCTGTATTCAGCCACACTTCAACGATTTCCAGCGCCAATCCTACCCCGACAACTCTTTCACCTAATGCCAGCACATTGGCGTTATTGTGTTCTCTTGACATCTTGGCAGAATAAGTTTCTGTTACCACAGCACATCGAACCCCAGGCACCTTATTGGCAGAAATGGAGATGCCGATCCCGGTCCCACAGCATAGTATTCCTCTATCACATGCACCAGAAACAACTGCTTCTGCAACCTTCCTCCCGAACTCTGGATAATCTACGGATTCTGTACTGTTTGTCCCAAAATCCTCATAAGCAATATTTTGATCTGATAAGTACTTTTTAATGGCTTCCTTTAAGTGATAGCCTCCATGATCGCTTCCTAATGCTATTTTCATATGCTTGAAATACACCTCCTCTTAACAATTGCCTAAAACATTTTAACACAGCGGTCTCAACTATTCAATCTTAATATCCTAGTTATTTTCCTCCAGCAATTTCTGCAGTACTACCTTTAAGGCCTCTTCTATCTCCTTGGCACATTCACGATAGACCCAGGCTGGCTGTCCAAAGGGGTCCATGATATCCACAGAAGGAAGCTTATCCTCAAGATACACCAGCTCTCTTTGTTCATTCGCTATGGTTTTTGCCATTTCTATTTCCAGTTCCCGTATCCGATCATCTACTGCCTGCAGCTGGTTTTGCAGTTCTATCCTGCGATTTCTGAGTGTGGTGATTTCTTCCTCATATTCTCGGAAAAATTCTGCTTTTTTATGCTGAATGGTTCGCCGCAGCTTTTCAATCTCCAAAATGATTTCTTTATCATCTCCTAAAAAGCTGGTGTATTCCTTTAAAGTATAGGTTTTTTGCTCTGCAGTTGGATCCAGATTCAAAACCTGCTGTTTATGATTCCGTGTCATCGTAAGTATCAGATCCGCCTCTTGTATCAATTCCTTTGTCAGAGGCCGTGCCTGGTGGTGTCGTAGGTCGATGCACCATTCTCTCATTACCTGGGTAGCATTATTGGAAGCTCTTTGACCTTTTAGCGCAGCGGTACCCGCAGATATCACACGAATGCCCTGCAAGGACTCTCCTGCATTTTCGAGCATGCGACGAAATAATGCTTCTGCCATACTGCTGCGACAGGTATTCCCAGTACAAACAAACAAAATGGTTTTCATTTTCTCACCTCCAGTATTATTTACAAAGATAAAATACGGTATCCTGCAGCCTTTAGCATGCGATTCATTACTGCATGTCCCACGCCTTGACGGCTAATCCCCTCTGCTAATATAAGGTCTACCCCTAGGGCATCAAAATGCCTCAGGGTGTCAAAAAGCTTAGCCCCTATGGTCTCGGGAGCTTTTCGACTTCCCATGGATAAAACACAGGCAGCACCATAGCTGTCCTTCGTCTCCTCTGTAGCCATGATTCCCACCTTCAGCCCATCTTTCTCTTTTTCTTTTGCCAAATTTTCTATTTTTGTCACAACAATCTCTGCCGCACCATCAATAATCATCATCTCCGCCTTAGGGGCATAATGGGTGTACTTCATACCAGGAGACTTAGGTACAATCCCCGTGCCCATTTTTTCTTCCAATGCAGGATCAACGATCACCGCTTCCAGCACCTGCTTCAAATCCTCTAAGGTAATCCCACCTGGCCTTAATATGGCAGGCACCTCTCCTGAGATATCCAGTACGGTAGATTCTAAGCCTACCACACATTCTCCACCGCTAATAATCATTTCTACTTTGCCCATTAAATCTTCAATTACATGGGCTGCCTTTGTGGGACTGGGCTTTCCTGATAGGTTCGCACTGGGTGCCGCAACCGGTACCCCAGACAGCTTAATCAGGGCTCGGGCAATACCATGGGAAGGCATACGAATCGCCACTGTATCCAGTCCGGCAGTGATCCCCTCCGGCACATGCTCTGACTTAGGAAAAATCATCGTAAGGGGTCCGGGCCAAAATCGATCTGCCAGTTTTTTTGCTACAGCCGGTATTTCCCTTACCAGAGGATTTATATCATCAAAATCTGCTATATGTACGATCAGCGGATTGTCTGAAGGTCGGCCCTTTGCCCGGAATATCTTCACTACAGCCTCTTGATCCAAGGCATTGGCTCCTAACCCGTATACGGTTTCGGTAGGAAAGGCAACGGTCCCGCCTCTTTTTAGAATATTTGCCGCCTCTTGAAGCTTTTCCTGATCTATGCAGGATGGATCTATAGATATAATCTTTGTTTCCATGCTTATGTTCACCTCAAAAATCCGTTCAACGTTACACGATACACCTTACACGTCAAAACCAAATACTTTCCTTAAGAATTCTTTAATTATTATACACCAAATTTCCACCACTAACACTGCACTTTTTTAAAAAGCCTGTTTTTTTCAAATCTTTTTGGCAGGCACAGAGATCTGCCACTACATCTGCAATAGCATTTTATTTTCGTAGGGACGGGTTCATAGGCGTCAACTTAATCTAAATATTTCCAAATAAACCTTAGAAGCATGTCATTCTGAGCGTTAGCGAAGAATCTTATGGAACATACGCAAAATTACTTTTGATTATCAGAATATATCATCTAGCTTAAAGATCCTTCGACTCCGTTTTACTCCGCTCAGGATGATAAATTATGGGTTAAGTTGACGCCTATGGGGACGTGTTTCCATGTCCGTCCGGTTAGTTTATTGTTCGATACATTTACAATTGCGGGAGGACACAAGGCTCTCCCCTATACTTTATCTCATTTCCTTTTTCTATTAAAATCTTGCCGATACGATGATACCAATCACAAACCCCAGAACCAATCCATAACTGGAAATCCTTCCAAAGCTGAGATTATTGGATTTAGGAATCAATTCTCCGCAGGTAATGTACAGCATGGTCCCCCCTGCAAAGGCAAGACAAAAGGCAATAAACTGTGGTGATATTTCTCCCAGCAGGGCCCCCAGAAATGCTCCCAATCCCATGGGCATTCCCGCCAATACAGTATATAAAAACGCTTTCCATCGCTTCATGCCCCCGATGCTCATGGGGGCTGCCATGGATATCCCCTCCGGCATGTTGTGCAAGCCAATTACGACGGCGATGCCGATACCCAGTTCTTTTTTGGCAATAAACCCGGAACCAATGGCTAAGCCTTCCGGAAAATTATGCAGTGCCACACCCAGCCCCAGCAGTATCCCTGTCTTAATAAAGCTTCGATCAGCAAAATTCCGATAGTTTTTCATTCTGGATGATAATTTTTCATCCAAGTAAATGATGATAAATACGCCTAATACAATCCCCAGAATCCCTGTACTAAGATACCCTATCTCAAAGGCTTCCGGCAGCAGGTTAAAGCATATGATGGACAGCATCAGCCCGCTGGACAGTCCTAGGATAAAGCTTAAAAACCGCTTTCCGGGATCTCTGATAAAAAATGTAATCAATCCCCCTGCACCTGTGCCGATCATCCCCACAAATAAGCCGATCAATGTGGTAGTAAGAATATTGCTCATATGTATTCCCCCTTGAAAGACCGTTACACGATACACGTTGCACGTTGCTCGTGTTTACCGGCAACCTAAATAAACAAACGTCATTACAACAGCCATCCCCATGCATAGCGCCTATACCTATTGAACGCAGGTACTTTTTGAAACAATCTTCATCCTATATATATTCCTATATCTTGTCTATAATACAAAAAACCTGTGGAGTATTATCCACAGGTTCTCAATTTATAAAACATACTATTCTACATTTCCATAATTGCTTTCGTCACAAATCCTATATAGTATTCTGCTCAAAGAAGAGTTTTAAGGACTTTGTCTCGTACAACCTGCATCGTACAACGTGCAACGAACAAAATGGCGATATCTGTAAACCTTCTATCTCGCTAATTGCACAATATATCCTTTTACCTCTCCAGCGACTACACTACACTCTTCATCTTTTCTGCTTGATCTGTTGTAATTAGCGCATCTAAAATTTCATCGATATCTCCGTCTAAGAAATAGTCCAACTTGTACAGTGTCAGATTGATGCGGTGATCCGATACCCTTCCCTGAGGGAAGTTGTAGGTTCTGATCCGCTCACTGCGATCCCCTGTACCTACCTGGCTTTTTCTGGCCTCTGCAATTTCCGCGTTTTGCTCCTCAAGCATTTTATCATAGAGTCTGGCTTTCAATATCTTAAAGGCCTTCTCCTTATTCTTTAACTGAGACTTTTCATCCTGACAGGACACCACCAATCCCGTTGGTACGTGGGTTAGTCGTACTGCAGAGTCGGTTGTATTAACACTCTGCCCGCCATTGCCAGAAGAACGGAATACATCCACTCTTACATCATTTGGATTGATTTCGATCTCCACATCATCGGCCTCTGGCAGTACTGCTACAGTAGCGGTAGAGGTATGGATTCTTCCCCCCGACTCAGTAGTTGGGATACGCTGTACCCGGTGTACACCACTTTCATACTTCAGTCGAGAATAGGCTCCTTTTCCCTTCAATAGGAAAATCACCTCTTTGATCCCGCCTACACCGGTTTCATTTAAACTCATCATTTCAACCTTCCATCGGTTACGCTCTGCATATCGGGTATACATCCGCAGCAAATCCCCTGCAAATAATCCTGCTTCGTCCCCGCCGGCACCGGCACGGATTTCTACAATTACGTTTTTATCATCATTGGGGTCCTTAGGCAGCATCAAAATCTTCAGTTCATTTTCAATATTCTTGATCTGATCCTCAAGATCTCCCAGCTCCATCTTCGCCATTTCTCTTAATTCTTCATCGTTGCTCTCCGACAGGATGCCCTTTGCTTCCTGAATCCCTCTTTTTACCGATTTATATTCTTTATATTTATTGACGATAGGCTCTAGGTCAGACAGTTCTTTTACATACTTCTGCCATTCAGACTGGTTGCTGATGACTTCAGGATCTGACGCTTTCCTGCTGAGATCTTCATATTTATCCTGAATAAATTCCAATTTATCGAACATTACCTTCTCACCTCATAAAAATATATTCTAACAGATAATTATACCACTATTTCTCAAGCTTTGCAAGCTAGGGTTCTTCCAACAACCCCAGGCTCTCTGCAAAGCTATATCCAATGATCACTGGCCCAATAGACATGATGGGTGCATATTCTAGGAAGAATACGACGTAAGGCGGAACCACGGGGGCGTGGTTCCCTACCATTGAAATATGTCATTCATGCGTAGCGGCGGGTTTCCATGCCCGCCATTGGGTTTTGAACCTGATTGGGGCTGAGACCCAACCCTACTTTATCATCCTCATAAAGCTGTCACCCTGAGCGGAGCGAACGGGTCTAGAATTTTAAAGGTCAGATCCTTCACTCCGTTCAGGATGACAAATCATAAAGCGGGTTGCAGGAATCTTGCTGCCCGGGTGGACAGG
>NZ_FQZV01000057.1 GCF_900142145.1 Geosporobacter subterraneus DSM 17957
AAATCCTTGCTCCTTATTCCTTATTACTATATCCCTACTATGTATAACCCAAAAAAACTCGTGTCACGAATAAAAAAGTCGTGTTAAAAATAAAAAAGTTGTGTTAAAAGTCATGGTGAAAATAGGGTAGAAAACCTTATTGGAGCCATGATTTTTGTTTTAGGATGAGTAGGGTTAAGGGGTAAGGTATAAGGTTAAAAGTATTGATTTTATTGGATTTGAATAGAGTATTGATGAAAGATATTGATTAAAACTTTTCCCTTTTCTCTTGATACTTATCCCTATTTATGACACGACTTTTTTATCTAAAATGAGAGGGAAAATAGGAAAATATTAGGAGAAAGTAACAAGGGAAATGGGTGATTTTTGACATGACTTTTTTATATGGAAGATATTAGGAAAATAGGGTCAAGGAGTGAAGGGATAAGGGTTTGAGGGTGGTGGGGGTTTGACATGAGTTTTTTATGTGTATACATAGTTAGGAATAAGTTTTATTCTAAAAAGGGTTAAGGGATAAGGTGAAAAATAATAAAGTTGTGTCAGAGATAAAAAACTTGTGTTAGAAATAATAAAGTCATGTCAAATAGATAATAAAGTTGTGTCGAACAGTTCAATACATAATAGTGAAAAAATCAAAAAATAGAAAAGTCCTTTTTTAAAGGGTAAAGAAGAAAAGAAAATAAAGTTCTGAGATTTTATATTTCTTGATACAAGAATGAGGATATATAATTAAAATGATATGAACAAAAATCTTAAAACAGAAAAGTACTTTCATTATAAGATAAGTCCTATTAAAATAAAAATAAAGGAAGGTAAGGCTAAAATGATAAATGAAAAAATAAATAATTGCTGCTGTGGTGGAAAAGAGAAGTTTCATAAAATAGAAAATAACAATACATGCCCTGTGTGTAAAACATCAGGAGTCAAAGTAAAAAATATTACAGTCAGACATTTGGTAGTTAATACATTAACAGAATTGGTCGGAGATACAGATTATTATATATGCATGAATGAAGAATGTGATATTGTTTATTATAATCCAGAATCAAATGTTAAGTTTAATAAAAAGCAGGTGAAAATGCCTGTATGGTTTAAAAAAGACGCTAACCCTAAATATGCCTGCTACTGCAGCAAGGTTACAGAGGAGCAGGTTATAAATGCCGTTATAAAAGATGGGGCAAAAACAGTTAAGGATATTATAGAAATCACAGGGGCGATGAAAAACAGCCAGTGTGAAAAGAATAACCCGTTAGGTAAGTGCTGCCACAAAATAATTCAGGAGGCTATAGATAAAGGACTATCAATGAAATAAAATAAATGTGATTGTATTTTTATATATTATATAAGATATAAAAAATGGAATGCATGAGAGACTTGAGTATGATAGAAAAAATGAAAGAAAAAACAAGTGAGTTAAAGAAACAGGTTTTTGCTTTATATCTGGCATATAAAAAGAAAGAAACACCTTTAATTGCAAAGGTATTTACTGCTGTTGTTGTTGCATATGCACTAAGTCCTATAGACCTGATACCTGACTTTATCCCTGTATTAGGATATTTAGATGACTTCATACTGATACCTATGGGGGTTGCGATTGCATTAAAGTTGATTCCAGCGGAAATTATGGAAGAATGCAGGAAAGAAGCCGAGGCAAAATTGCAAAGTGATATTCCAGAAGCCAAGGCAGCAGGTGTGATTATTGTAATGCTGTGGATACTGATTTTAGGATTTATCGGGTATATGATATTAGCAGTTATACGGAAAGAAAAAATGAATATTAGATTAAGTAATTCTCTAATTCAATTTATTAAACTGGGTAGATAATTTTGCTATTTAGAAATAAACAAGTTAACAGGGGAAATGAAAAGATGTATCGTGGGGGTGGACAGGTTGAGAAAATTTAAAATACCTATATACATACTTATGATATTTATTTGCATATCAATTGGCTTGTGGATTTGGTTTGATAATTTGTTCTATCTCTTTAATTTCATGTATATAGGCTTTCTTGTGTCTTTAGGTATCTTCTTACTGATAAAAAAATACAAATATTCAAGACAGGTTGTGCAGTTTGGCGTGGGATTATATATGTTTATATATCTTGGGCTTATATGCCGTGAGAATATGCAGATTGAAGGTTTTTGGTACTACTTGTTTATGGGGGTATTTCAAGCAGCAGTAATACATTATGCAGTAGCCAAAATTATTGGCCCGCTGTTATTTGGAAGAGGATGGTGCGGATATGCCTGCTGGACGGCTGCGGTTTTAGATTTGTTGCCTTATAGGATGCCTGAAAAACCACGCATAAAAAAACTTTCCTTTATACGGTATATCATGTTTTCAGGTTCTATACTATTTGTAGGCGTTTTGTTTCTATTAAATAATCCTGACATTGAAGTTGTGATGTTTTGGAGTTTTATTGCGGGGAATATCATATACTATGCAGTTGGAATAATAATGGCTTTCATACTGAAAGACAACAGGGCTTTTTGTAAATACATATGTCCAATAACTGTATTTTTAAAACCAGCAAGTTATTTTTCACTGCTCAGGGTAAAAGCAGACAGCAAAAAGTGTATTTCTTGCGGGAAATGCAAAAAAGTATGTCCCATGAATGTAGATATTTTAGATAGCAAAAGAAGCAGGGAAAATGGAACAGAGTGCATTTTATGCATGGAATGTGTGAAAAGTTGTCCTAAAGGCGCTGTTTACTTTTAAACAGGTAAAACAAGCAGGAGTGGAAATGTCTGGGCAGTTAATAGAGTTAGGTGTATAATTCAAATAAACTCCACTCCATGATAATAAAGTTCGCTCTATAAAAATAAAGTTCGTTCCAAAATCCCGTAGCAGATGCAGGAGAAATCTTCATTTGCTGCGGGGTTTGCTTTTTTTACAGGGGAAAGGGGTAAGGTGTAAGGGTTAAGGTTGTTAGGGTTAAGGAGTAAGGAATAAGGCTAAAGGTATTGATTTTAAAGGGATTGAGAGTACTATATTGATTTAAATATTGATACCAGGATTGATAAAAAGCATTAGAAAAAGCACATGAGAAAATGCAACCTTATGCCTTTTTCCTTTCACCTTATCCCTATTCGGAACCGACTTTATTTTAAAAATTACTACAAGAATTAAGGAAAAAGTGTTAATAAATGGAATGAAAATATGGAATTTTAGAGCGGACTTTTTTATCTGGAAGAAAATAGCGAAATAGGGTTAAGGATAGATGGTGCAAGGGGTTGAGGGGGGTGGGGGTTTGACATGAGTTTTTTATGTGTATACATAGTTAGGATTAAGTTTTATTCTAAAAAGGGTTAAGGGATAAGGGGTAAAATAAAAAAGTTATGTCAGAGATAAAAAACTTGTGTTAAAAATAATAAAGTTGTGTTAAATAGATAAAAAAAGTTGTGTTATGTAATAAGGGCATAATTTCTTGATACAAGAATGAGAATAGTGTATTTAAATACAAGTGAAATGAGGAGATAGAAGAGTAGATGTTCTTATAGGTTATGATGTAAAATAAAGGTATGTGGTACACATTTGTAGAGAATATTATGCACTAAAATAAGGGGGGGTTGTTTTGAAGGGTAAAAATATGACTTTTGTTTTTCTTGTCATATGGTGCATTTTGGTGCTTACTTATTTTACAGTTTGGGAAAATAACTGGTTTATTCTGATTTCAACTAATGCACTATTGTTGTTAAAACTATTTTTGGATTTTAGAAGTAAGAAAGAATAAAGGTTTATGGTACCACCACATGAAAATGTACTTGCTAGTACATATCATTAATAATGTACATTAGCAGAAAAATGTGAACTAACATTTTTTATATTATGTGAGGGGGGATAAAAATGGATGTAAAAGATATTGTTCGAAATATGGGATACTGCGGTTTGGTTTGTACATTATGCCATGAGGCAGACACATGTGCTGGGTGTAAATCTGAAAATAATTGTTGTGGAAGACATTTAAGTGAAAAGGGTTGTTTTCAATTTGACTGTTGTGTCAGAAAGGGGATAAACGGTTGTTGGGAATGTGAAGAAAGTCCATGTGATAAGGATATGTTTAGTGAATATCACGATGTTAGAAACCGAACTTTTGTAAAAGTAGCGAAAAATGAGGGTATAGAAAAACTTGCAGAATATGTCCTGAAAAATCAAGAGAATGGCATTATATATGGCTGGAACAAGGATTATGATAATTTAGGAAATGAAGAGGCTGTTATCGATTTATTACATAATGGATTAAATAGTAAGTATGCAAAATGAGCATAATGAGAAGTTAGGAGAAGGCAAGTTAATTCACAATATTCTTATAGTGCGAAATAATGAAGGAGAACATTATATGATGATATTGTTGAGCATTTTTATTTTAATTATAGGGATTATCATGTTGATTAGTCCAGATACATGGTGGCAAATTACAGAATCATGGAAATCTTATGCTGCCGTAGAGCCTTCAGATTTTTATATAAAAATAACTCGTGTTGTAGGCGGTTTTTTTTCAATGATTGGAGTTGGTGGCATAATATTTTTTTTATTATTACCATAAATAAATGATATAAAAGTTAGGAGCATAACATTCATTTAAGATTGAATCGCATTATTTAATTTTTGTGTCTAAACTGTATTATTATACGAAATAAAATCTTCATAAAAAATACTGCTAATAATGATATACATATATATGAGTACGATGATTAAACCTTCGAGGTGAGTATAGATGAAAATACTGAACTTAATTTGTAAAAGGACAAATTGTTATCTCCTTGAATCCAGTTGCGGTTGGATAATGATAGATACTGATTTTCCTGGTACTCTTTATCGGCTTATGAACTTATTGAATCAGCATAATATCAAAATAAGTGATATCAAATATTTAATTGTAACACATTTCCATCCAGACCATGCTGGTATTGCACAAGACTTAAAGAATTTAGGAATAAGATTAATTATACATGAATGTCAGGTTACTTTTGTAGACAATCTAAATAACTTTTACAAAAAGAATCCTCAATTTAATTTTACAGATATTCTATCTGAGGGTAATATCGTAATTTCTAGCAAAGAAAGTAGAGACTTCCTCAAAAGTATGGGAATAGAAGGGGAAATAATCCAGACGCCTGGTCATACAGATGATAGCATAAGCCTCATTATTGATGGATGTTGTGCATTCACAGGCGACCTTCCAGAATTCAGTCATATAGAAGCCTATAACGACCAAACAATCAAAAACAGTTGGGAATTAATAAAGGATTATAAAATAACAAAAATATTTCCAGGTCATGGAAACCCATATACTATAATTTAGTGTACAATGGTATATCTCCTCTTGTATATACACTATAAACTCCACTCCGTAATAATAAACTTTGTTCTATAAAAAAGTTCGTCCCAAAGCCTCGCAGCATATGCAGGTAATTCCCTGTTTGCTGCGGGGTTTGCTTTTTTATTAGGGAGAGATATGGGTGACAATAACAAGTTCGTTTTTTTGTAAAATAATACACTATATATTATTAAGGTGTGATACAATATTTACTAAGCAAATTTATAGGGGGTATTTGGAATATGAAATTTAGAAAGTCTATAAGTTTACTGGTATTATGTATTGCTGCTCTGTCATTGATTGCAACAACATTTGGAATTTTTTCAAAACAAGGTCCTGGAGAATTTAAATTTACATAAATATACGGTCAGACAATAACTATTTACGGAAAAGGAATATATGGCAATAATTCTGTATCAGCAGTCCTGCAGGCCATACCGCAGGATATTGTGACATTGTGCATAGGCATCCCGATTCTTTTAATCTCACTCTTTCTGGCAAGAAAGGGTTCAATAAAAGGGAGGCTGCTCCTGGGGGGAGCATTGGGATATTTTTTAATCACATATATGATGTATACATTTATTGCAATGTATAACAGGCTGTTTTTGGTATATGTAGCGCTTATGTCAGCAAGTTTTTTTGCATTTATATTGACTTTGCTGGCATTTGATGTTGAAAAAATGAGTTCTTATTTCACTAATAAGTTGCCGGTCAGGTATGCAGGAGGCTACCTAATGTTCTCTACGTTAATGATAGGATTTTTGTGGCTTGCAAGAGTCATACCAACACTCATTGGCAGTTCTATACCTTTGGAAGTGGAGCATGGCACTACACTCACAGTTCAAGCATTTGACCTGGCATTCTTTCTGCCTGGGATTTTTTTATCAGGGTTGCTTTTGATAAAGAAAAAACCGTTTGGTTACATGTTAGCACCAATTGCGACAGTCACTAATGCTTTAATAATGGCTGCGCTTTTATCAAAGGGAATTTCAATGAACCTGGCCGGCATAGAAGGAACTCTTCCAATGATTATTATGACCTCTTTATTTGGCTTGATAGCAATTGTGTCTTTATTTTTGATATTTAGGAATGTAAACGAACCTGTGCGCACATAAAAAGAAGGCTTTTCGCAACAACAATATTTTATTTTAGTATGGTTTTTCTGTATACCATAAAAAAACTTTATTAAAATAAAATTTAATTAAATTGGAATTTATTGTTACTATATTTATGTGCATGGATATTAAAGAGAAGCCGATGTTGATAGTAAGGTATTTTGGCTAAAAGAGAGGTTAATTATGTGGTTTTGTGGGGAATCTTTATCAGCGCTTTTTTAATAGGCTTTTCAGGAGCAATGATGCCTGGACCTATGTTGGGGGTTACGATTGACGGCAGTCTTAAAAAGGGTGGACAGCAGGCCCTTTGACAGTATTAGGACATGGAATCCTGGAACTTATATTAATTATCATTATGACATTCGGACTTAAAGATTTCTTTTCTAAGCCGACAGTTGCAGGATTTATCGGATTATTTGGCGGTGCTTTTCTTGCATGGATGGGGTATAGAATGATAAAATCCGGCATTAATAAATCAGTTTCTTTGGAGAGCCAAAGAGCAGGGAATAGTGCCGGAGTGAGGAATCTTGCATTAGCGGGAGCGCTTGTAAGTGCTACCAATCCGTATTTTATTCTCTGGTGGGCGTCAACAGGTATGGAATCAATACGCCAGTCGTATGCTTTAGGTTTAAATGGTGTTTTGTTCTTTTTCATGGGGCACATTTTTTCGGACTTTGTATGGTATACAGCAATTTCCACGGCATTTTCCAGAGGCAAGAAACTGATAAGTGATACTGTGTATCGCTGGATTATTTTGTTGTTAGGTATATTTATTATAGCATTTTCAATCTATTTCATAGGCAGTGGATGGAAGATGCTGCAGATGTAATGATATAATTTTTGGGTAGATTTAATGAAAAAGATGTATTTTATAATTTATATAGGAGGAAAGTAAAAATGACAAATGAAAAAATAAATAATTGCTGCTGTGGTGGAAAAGAGAAGTTTCATAAAATAGAAAATGACAATACATGTCCTGTGTGTAAAACATCAGGAGTCAAAGTAAAAAATATTACAGTAAAGCATTTGGTAGTTGATGCCCTTACAAAATCGGTAGGAGATATTGATTATTATATATGCATGAACGAAGGATGTGATGTTGTATATTATAATCCAGAATCAGGTGTTAAGTTTGATAAGCAGCAAGTAAAAGTGCCAATATGGTTTAAAAAAGATGCCAATCCTAAATATGCCTGCTACTGCAGCAAGGTTACAGAGGAGCAGGTTATAAATGCCGTTATAAAAGATGGGGCAAAAACAGTTAAAGATATTATAGAAATCACAGGGGCGATGAAAAACAGCCAGTGTATAAAGAATAATCCATTAGGGAAATGCTGTCATGAAATAATTCAGAAGGCAATAGACAAGGGGTTATCCATGAAATAAGTGCAGTTATATTTAATACTGCATTTTTTAGATTGTGGCTTGCAAATTTAGGGAGGAAAAAGGCTTATGGAAATTGGTATGTATGAAGAAGGAAGAAAAATAGGTCAGTTAACAGGAGAAATGTCTTGTACCCTGAAAATTGTAAAGAAATTAAAAGAAATGGGTTTTAGTATAAAACAAGTATTACAGACTATTGAGTTGCCCGAGAGTAGTGTTTTGAGGGTTTTTGACGGTAAAGAAGATATTAGAAAAATAGCACAAGACACTGTAAATCAGCAAATAGCAGAAAATGGCGATAAAATTCCAGAAGAGCGGGACTTTATAAAATGGGTAGAGAATGCGCTTGAATATTTTATGCCACCACAAGATAAGGAAGAACTAATACCTCTTAAAGAACCACAGAGGCTCACTTGTGAGCAGTGGGCTCAGTATACTCCATACGAAAACAAATTGGAACTTTTTGATGGGCAGGCATTGGCAGACTTAAGAGAACAGGAAAATATGATAATTGCCCTTTTGTACAACATTGGACTGGAACATTTTATTAAAATACTTCCGCAGGAGTCTAAAACAATATTGAAGGAACTTTTGAATGAGCAATAAAAAAAGAGTTTTTCTATGAAATATAAAGTTATGGTTAAAATGTATATCAGTTTAGGTTTATTGAGGGAATTTCACCTGCGGTACGGCTAACCTCCAAGCCTTATCCCAAAATATTTAAAGAAATAAAAAAGAGGCTCGCAGTGGGTGTAATAGACACAAAGGAGGAAACAGACAGGGCTGTAAGGAACGGAGCGATATGTACAGTGGCGATAATATAATGTGAGTTGATTACCCCTACGGGGTATCATCACTTGGGAATTGGAGGCGTGGGCTGTATATGGTGGTTTTTACCAATGCATATTATTATTTAACAGCAATAAGAGTCACAAAGATATAGTATAAATTGATTTTAAGTAGGATATTTTTATTAGTATCTTGATTAAATCTTATAAGTATGATAATATTTTGTTGTAGGTCGGATGTCCGAATTAAAGGAGGAGAGAAAGAGCGTGGCTGATGAAACTGATAAACTAAACCAATCAGAAAAAATATTATTGGCTGCTTCTAAATGTATATCTTCTAGAGGCTACGCCAATGTTTCATTGAGAGACATTGCTAATGAAGCAGGTGTTGTCCTTAGCCAGTTAAACTATTACTATAAGAATAAGGAAGGGTTATTTACAGAAGTAGTAAAAATGATGATTGGAAAATATTTATTAGAGATTGAGGAGTGCTTAACGGTAGAGGCATCCCCTAGGGAAAGAGCATTATCTTTGATAAAATATTTTCGAGATTTACTAAAGTACAATCCAGAACTTTTTAAATTACTATATGATTTTACAGGATTAGCACTTTGGACACCTACTTTTAGTGGTTTATTAAGCAATTTATTCAAGGAACTATCGAATATGATAGAAAAGTACATTTTGAATAATCTTCAAATAAAGCATCTAAAAGGATATTCACCAAAATCTTTATCAAGACTTATTTTAGGTGCAATGTTTGGGACGGCTATACAGGTTTTACTTGATGACGAAGAAGAAGATTTGCCGGAAGCATTAAACGCCGTGCAGATATTATTTGAATAAATTTGTAAAAAGAAAGGGAGATGGGTATGCCAGGTATACTTGAAAAATCTATTAATATTGGACTTGGTTTATTTTTATACTCAAGAGAAAAAATTGAAGCAGTAGTAAATGAATTAGTGAACAAGGGTGAAGTAGCGAGAAAAGATGCAAAAGATTTAGTTAATGACTTAGTAAAAAAGGGAGAAGAGCAGAGAGAAGACTTTAAGAAAATGATAAAGGATGTAATTATTGAATCATTGGATTACATGAATATTGCTAGAAAAGAAGATTTACTTTCAGAAAAAGATATAAAGAAGATTATTAGGCAAGAACTCATAGAGATACTAAATGAACAAGAGATTGCAACAAAAGATGATATTAGTAATCTCAAGAAAGAATTAAAAAAGTAAAAAAACAATCATAAAGTGAACAATGTTTTTACCTGAGACAATTAATTCGGTCATCCGACCTTCTTTGGTTTAAAACTTAACTTATAGTCAAGACTAAAAAATAACATATAAAAAATTAAGTGGTATATGCAAAAAAACTGTAAATAGGTTGTGATATAAATTGATTGCTATTAATCGATATAAGCATATTAAAAGATATCGAGAAATTATTCTAGTGTTTGTAAAACATGGTTTTGGTACTTTCATAGACCAGATGGGCATCCTGTCTTATTTAAATATAAGAAAGAGAATAGTAAAACACACGGCTGAAAATAAATTTACGAAACTTACTGTAGGTCAGCGGTTAAGGCTATCATTAGAAGAATTAGGACCTACCTTTATAAAGTTGGGGCAAATCATTAGTACAAGACCTGACCTTCTGCCACAGGATATAATTGAAGAACTGGAAAAATTGCAGGATACAGTACCGCCTTTTCCATTTGAAGAAGTTAGAAATGTGATAGAAAGCGAATTGGGTGACTCACTAGAAAATATCTATGCGAAATTTGATGAAAAGCCTTTAGCGGCAGCATCCATTGCACAAGTTCATCTTGCAGAATTACTATCAGGGAAACGAGTAGTTGTCAAAGTTCAAAGACCTAAAATAGAGAGGAACATTGACCTCGATTTAAAAATATTGAAGGACCTCGCATATTTTATTGACAATCATACGAAGTATGGGAAACTATATGATTTTAGTAAGATGGTGCAGGAATTTGAAATTACTATTAAAAATGAACTGGATTTTAGAATTGAAGGAGAAAATACAGAAACATTTAAGAAAAATTTTATGAAAGATAAAGATGTGATTGTTCCTAACATCAGTTGGATTCATACAACACGTCGTGTATTAACAATGGAATATATTGATGGTATACGGTTAAATGATTTTGAAGCACTGGAGAAAGCAGGGCTTAACCGTAAAGTAATTGCTCATAACCTTGCTACTTCTATATTTAATCAGATATTAAGAGATGGTTTTTTTCATGGAGACCCTCATCCTGGTAATATTATGGTTTTAGAAGGGAATGTAATTGCGTTTTTGGATTTGGGTATGGTGGGGAAGTTAAGTGAGGAACGGAAAAACCAATTTCTTAAAATGTTAATGGGGATTACATTTAAAAACAGCAAATTGATTATTCGAGGAATATTAGGATTAGATGCAATGTCAAGAAGGGTAAATATCAAAAAACTTGAGAAGGATATTGATACATTAAGGGATAAATATTTGTCAGTTCCTCTAAGTGAGATAAAAATTGGGGAGGTATTCAATGAGATTTTTCATCTTGCTTTTTCCTATAATATTGTGATTCCAAGCGAGTTTACAATGCTTGCAAAATCACTTGTTACTTTAGAAGGTTTAGTAGAAAAATTAGACCCACAACTTAATATTTTAGAAGTTGCAGAGCCAATTGCAGGAAAGTTAATGTTTAGAATATTCTCGCCCGAAAAAATAGGAAAAGAATTTATTGGCGGAATTATGGATTATGGTAATTTAGCAAGGAAATTCCCATCGTCGATGCTGAACTTTTTAGAAAAAATTGAAGATGAAGATTTTACAATGCAGTTTAAGATGAAGGATATTGAGAAAATTGTGAAACGAATAGAAAAAATTTTTAACCGTCTTTCATTTAGTATGGTGTTACTGGCAGTCAGTATCGTCATTGCAGGCATTATTATAGGTTCTGGAATGAGTGCCCATACAGGGGTAGAGGTATATTTTCTAAATATAACAATTTTAAAAATTGGACTGGTTATTGCAGGTGCAATAGTATTGTTTCTTATTATTTCAGCATTACGGTCAGGTCATTTATGAGTAATGCTGAGTGTAGTATTGTAAGGAGGAAGAAACGGTGGGAGAATACTTTTTTGATATTGTAATATATTTTGCCCTATACTCTTTTATAGGATGGATGCTGGAAACAATTTATGCTAGTATTTCTAAAAAGAAATTTATTAATAGAGGATTTTTGCATGGTCCTTTCTGTCCCATATATGGATTTGGGGCAATATTGATTATTCAGTTACTAATTTTTTTGAATAATAGCCTTAGCATTGTATCAGAGTCAACAACGGTTAAAATATTGTTGGCTATGTTATTAACAACGATACTTGAATATATCACTGGATATATTTTAGAGAAAATATTTAACTGCAAATGGTGGGATTACAGTAATAACTTTTTAAATTTGCATGGGAGAGTATGTATAAAGTATTCCATATTCTGGGGAATACTTTCTTATATTCTAATCACTTTTATTCATCCGATAACTGTCAAGTATGTTGCTTTTTTGAACATATCAACGAAATTTATTATGACGGCTATTATAATTATTTATTTTATTTTCGATACAATAAAATCAGTTACAGAAATAATAGACCTAAAGCAGGTTGTCTTGATGTATTATCAATATCCTTCAGGAAATTTTCATGAACAAGTTATAAAATACAAAAGGATTTTTCAGGCATTTCCTAAATTGTGCTTTTTAAATGTTGGCAAACTTAATCAGGAGATTAGAGGATATGTACAAAATGAGTTTAAAAGAATTAAGGTTAAAGTTAAAGGCAGACAACGAGATTTATAGGGAATATAAGAGTTACATTGAAGATTTGCTGAGAAATGAAAATGTAAAAATGATGAATCGGTATAGGCATCATTACTTTACGACATGTCTTGACCATTGTTTAAATGTATCATTTTACAGTTATATGATTTGTAGATATGTAGGCTTAGATTATGTTTCCGCTGCAAGGGGTGGGTTACTGCACGATTTATTCTTATATGATTGGAGAACTACAAAACTAAGTGGAGGGAAGCATGCATTCAGGCATCCAGATATAGCACTTGAAAATGCTGTTAAAGTATTTGATTTAAATGAAATAGAGAAGGACATCATAAGTAAGCATATGTGGCCTCTTACAATAAAGCCTCCAAAATATAATGAATCATTTATAGTTTGTTTTGTAGATAAATATTGTGCGTCTGTAGAATTTGGACAGGGCATGATAGCAAACATTAAACATCGAATATAATTATTCTATAAAGTTTATAATTCGTTCACTTAAAAATAAAAATTTCTTTAATATAAAGTGAACGAATTTTATGGATTGTTTCCTTTGGTTATTTTTAATTTTAAAGTTAACAATCCATATTATCATTATAAATTAAAATATCGATAATTTTTATGTAATATTTATAACAATCTTACTATGCTCCAATCAAAACAAAGTTTGATTAATAAAAAATGGTTGGTGAAAGAGAATAAAGTTTAGTAAAAACACGTGAGGTGCTTACAGGAGAAATTTTGTAATCCTTCACAGGGTTTTTATGTCTTGGAACGAACTGAATGTGCAGCCACACCCAATCCAACGGTCCCGTTGTATACTAATAAAAAACACTGGTGAAACAAAATAAAGATTGGTGAAAAATAATAAAGTTTTGTGAAACCCCGTGAGGTGTTTGCAGGAGAAGTCTTGCTAACATTCACGGTTTTTTTATGCCCTCGAATCAACTACCCTGGTGTAACCAAACCGTATAGGTATCCAATGGTTGTAACCAACACGAAGGAACAATCGACCTTCAGTCTCATTTCCACTGTAGACATACCCCCATATAACTCCTCCAATGCCTTATTCCACCTATGATGTGGCTAACCCTCACACAAAAAAATATTTAAATAAATAAAAAAGAGGTAGTGGGTGTAATAGCCCCGGAGGGGGAAACAGACAAGGGGTGTAAGGAACGGAGCGATAGTGCGTCGGGTGTTATATGCTGGGTGTGATTACACCTGAGGAGGTAACATTACGCAAGAATCGGATGTGTAGGCTGCAAAAGAGGGTGAGTTTGAGCAGACTTTATTTTCTTTTTTTATACCTATTTTTGTAATTATATGGATATTTAGTTGACATAACTGACGAATTCTTGAGCAAACTTTATTTACTTCAAGAAAATGGGAAAATTACTTCGAGTCGGCTTACACCAAGGGATTGGATGCCCTGTGATGGTGAGCAGACTTTTTTTTATTTTAACATTTTTCCTTTCAACTTATCCCTAAAAAGGACCAACTTTATTTTAAAAATTATTACAAGGATTAAGGAAAAAGTGTTAATAAATGGAATGAAAATATGGAATTTTAGAGCGGACTTTTTTATCTGGAAGAAAATAGCGAAATAGGGTTAAGGATAGATGGTGCAAGGGGTTGAGGGGGGTGGGGGTTTGACATGAGTTTTTTATGTGTATACAGGTACGTTAAGAGAACTGGAATTATAATTGTGTAACTAATTAAACTGAGGACATTTAGAGTGTATTAAAGATTTTACCCGTATTTCTCGGTACGAGAATTGGGATAAAGTATAAAAATACAAAGGGAATGGGGATAAAGGGGGGGGGAGGTACTTATATAAATGTATGATAAATCCCTTCTTTAATATAAATTGTTAATAAAAAATACTGCAAAAGCATTTGACAGAATTGAAATAATAAGAATTGTGTTGTATTGTAAATAAGTGGGGATTTTCATGAGATAAATAGACTTTGTCTGAAAGGTTGAAGATTATGGAAAGAAAAAAAGTAATAAATTTATCAAACAGATTTTCAAATAATTTAGAAGAGTTTGGCTTGGATATTAATAAGGCAAAACAAAATATCCTTTCCCACATTGAGGAAAAGGAAAACGACCTAAGTCTGGATAAAAGGATGGTATTTTATACTCCATATATAGAGGACGGCAAAAAATATATGTTGGCTGGCTTTGTAACAAAAAAGGAAAAATCTATTCTTATAGAAGCCAACAGCATATGGGATAAGGGGTTTAATCCTGAAGACATAATAGTTACAGAAACAAATATTAGGATTATCAAATAGTTAAAGTGAAGTTAGATTTAAGGGAATTTTAGGTACGTTATAGGCATTTAAGGTATATTACGGGAACTTAAAGTACGTTACGGGAACTTAAGCGGATATGAAAGTTAAAAGAAAAATGTGGTATAATCCGTAAAGGAATGTGAAAAATGAGGTGCTTTAACACCTTGCCCCTAAAACCTTTTTTAAAAACAGGGCTATTAGCATTTTTTTTAGTGCTTTGGAGATTTAGCGGTCTTTCCAAGGCATTTTTTCTTATTTTTCGTATTAATAAAAAATACGGAGGAGGGAATTAAGCATATTTGTATTAGCCATGAGAGGGATTATATAAATTTAGCCTCATCCTTCTAAAAAATTTCATTTAAGTGAATTTTAAGTTCCTTAAAAGTTTGAGATACTGCGCAATCGTCGCCTTTGTAAATAGCCGCTTGTTTGTATTCATCTTCTTCTAATATATATACTTCAATAGTTTTAAGTTTTGGATTTATAATCCAATATTCTTTTATGCCAAATTCCATATAAGTGTTATATTTTCTTATTCTATCATGACTTTGATTGGAAATGGAAATAACTTCAACAATTAATGTAGATAATCCAGTATATTCGTTTTCTTTTAATCCCGATTTATCAGTAATTACTATTAAATCAGGCTGAACTTTTACTTTGGCAGTTTTTTCTTCATTTGTTAACCAGACATCCAGTGGGGAGATAAATACCTCACAAGATTTTCCTCTGAAATAGTTTCGGAATTCTGCTGCGATGTTTAATAAAACCCGCTGGTGTTCTACTGATGGAGACTCAAGGCAAACTACTTCACCATCAAAATATTCAAATCTATGTTCGTTTTCTTTATCCATCTGCAAAAACTCTTCAAGGCGTACAATTTTCTTTTCAGGAGTCATATTTTCACTTCCTTTCCAAGGATATTTTACGATATTCTATAGAGATGATACAAGGGGTTAAAGGATTAAAGGTTAAAGGGATTAGGAATAAGTAAAGACATTTTAATTCTACCAATTAATAGCAGCATCAGATTCATTATCTGAGTTAGATTTTAGCCTTTTTATGTATCCATACAGCATTTTTATTATTTCGAGGAATTTCTCATCTAAAATCTTGTATTGTTCTTTACTTATATGGTTGTTCTGATATGCAGTTAGCAAGTGGTTTCTCGTTTCCCCACAACTGCCAAGGGCAGCGTTGGCATGAAATAATTCCCGTTTGACAAACAGTTGTGTATTTCCCTCTGCGATGTTTGCAGAGATGCTGCGACTGCTTCTAATGATTTGGTCGACAAGCCGATACTGCTCATGGCTTGGAAACCCTTTAACCAACGCTTCTATTTCTTGTTCAAGAGCATTTGCCTTCTGCCAAACCTTAAGCGTCTTAAAATCCTTTATGACTAGACTATTGCTCATGTAGATTCTTCCTTTCATGATTTTTTCACATTATACAGAAGGATAGGAAGAAGTCAAATTTTGATAGATGAATTTTTGTAAAGAAATCCTTGAAAGGAGAAAGGGTTAAGGGGCTGTGTTAAAGGGCTATATACACATACTTGTTCCTTAATCCAATGAACCTTTTACCTAATATAGGTACAGTAATATCAAGGATTTGGGCAGATTTACTAAATACATAATTATATATGGGAGGGTAAAGAGGAGAGGGAAAAGGATTTAGGGAAAAGATGATAAAAACACTTGAAAATGAATTTGATGATTTAATATAAAGTAACTGTTCACGAATAATAAGGCATTTTACAATAGCATCATTAAAAACCTCCGTATTGTTATATTTTAGTATGCTTACCAATTCAGGTAAGCAATTTTTTTGCAAAACAGACTTGAATTTTTAAAGAATCCTTTATTAAAAGAACTATAACGAACTTAAATTTATTAAAGAAATGGAGGAATTTTTTATGGAGAATAAGATTATCTTAGGAGTAGACAATGGAAATGCTTATACCAAAAGCAGTGAGGGTTTTAGTTGTCAGTCGGGCTTTACAAAGTCTGATGTAGAGCCTATTACAAAACAAAATCTGCTTATTTATCAAGGTATTTATTACAGCATAGGAAACAACAGGTCGAGCGTTCAATTGGATAAGACTCAAAATCAAGATGCTTTTATATTATCTTTGGCTGCAATAGCAGATGCAATTAACAAGGCAGGAATGGAACAGAAAGCAGATGTATTTTTAGGTGTGGGGCTTCCTATCATTCACTACGGTAAAATGAAAACAAAATTCAGAGAGTATTTTTTGTGTAATAATATTAATTTCAACTATTTAGGAATAGACTATACAATTAGCATTAAAGATTGCAGAGTCTATCCCCAGGGTTATGCTGCATTTATTAATATTTTTAAAGATTATAAAGATATTGCTTTGGCAAATGTGATTGACATTGGTGGCTATACTACAGATTTTTTCATAGTAGAAAACGGGATAATTAACACTGCAACCTGCTATTCACTACCGAACGGTACAATCACATTGTTTGCATCCATACAGCAGGAATTATTAAAATTAAATATCAATCTGACAGAAAAGCAGATACAGGATATTATCTTAGGTAAGCAGCCAGTTTTATTTGATGCAGATATAAATAAAATGATAGAAATAAAAGCAAAGGAATATGTAGAAAATTTGCTGACAAAGATTTTAGAATACGGTTTTGAATTCAGGAATCCGACAATAGTTGTTGGTGGCGGGGGTATGATGTTAAGAAAATATATAGAATCATCGGACAAGATAAGGTATATTGAAAACCTTGACCAGTTTGCAAATGCCAAAGGTTTTAAAATCCTATTAGAGCAAGAACTAAGAAGGTGATTTTATGGCAACAAAACGGATAAACCTCTCATTTTCTATGGATAGGGAGGATGATGCTAAGGTATATAACATACTTTCTGCACAAAAATATAAAACAGATTATGTAATTAAGGCAGTGTTAAGTCATATAGGGGAAAGGGATAAGGGTTTTGATAAGGAAATAGTCAAACAGGCTGTGAAAGAAGTGATAGCGGAATGTGGAGGAATTACCACAGAAAACAAGGGAAAAGAGAATGATAGTTGCATACAACATGAATTGCCTGACGATATATTTGATATGTTTGACAATCTATAGACTTTAACCTTTACAAGCAGTGAAGTTTAAGACTTCCTGCTTTTTTCTTGTATAAAAGTATAGGTGGAGAGACATTGAATAAGCATAAATTACCTTAGGTTAAGCCTTATTCCTCCTTGCCCCTTTCTCCTAATTCCTTATTCTATAATACACAGTCCCAAAAAGAACTGGAATAAAAAGTATGGAACTAAAAAGAACTAAGGTTTGATTATTAATTTCATAAAATCCGATTTTAGAAACGGTTTCCTTAAATAGAAAACTGATAAGATAATTATTTAGAATTCATTCTTTTTGCATGAGAAACGGAGCAAATGGATGGGTTTTAATAGGGAAAAGGAGTTAGAAACGGTTTTAAGGGTTAAGGGGTAAAAAAAGTGATTCTAAAATTGAAACAGAGCAGGAGTATGTGGATTATAGGTTAAAGGGAATAGGGGGCTTAGAATAAGAAATTACATAATATAATAGTAACTATTAAAGGTATTGTTTTTTCTTACCCATAAATCTTATCAAAATCTATATAAAAGACTCTATTAATAACTTAGGTTGTACTATATAATAGTAAATAGACATTCTTGGGAAAATGTAGCACAATATTGCATGTATCCTTTTTGAGGTGGAGATATATGAAAATCAAAAGCAAAACAATTATTATATCAGTATTTTTAATAATACCTTTAATACTGTTTTCATCAAGTTATATAAGTTTTCGTAGTCAAAAAATAAACAATGAGCACTTAGAAAGTTTCAAAAATAACCTTATGACAACTATCCAGCAAAAATCATATTTTGATATTAAAAATATAACTCCTTTTGAATGGGACAGAATGTATGTTATACTGCCTTATACCAGCAGAACAGAAATGCAAAAAATAGTAGGAACAAAATGGACCACTGCTGATACATATATTGGCTATCTGATATTTGATAAAACCTGGCTCGGAGAGCATCCACTGGATGATGATATATTTCATAAATTAGTTTTTGTAAAAGATAATAAAGTAGTTTCGGATGTTACTCTCAATAGGGGTGATGCTGATTTTACACAAATTAGTAGTCCTGTTATAAATGATAGCGCTTTATTTATCATTGACAAAACAAGCGGAGGAAATGTTATTAAAAAAAGTAAGCAATAGAGAATACAATGCTTTCGTAAAAAAGAGTATGTTTGGAGTGAATAAGGTATGAAAAAAGAAAAATCAACAAAGATGATTACTATATTTACTGTTATATGTGCTTTAGTGGCATTTATCAGTTTATTTTTTAGTTCCTTATTGCCATTATACTTATCTTATAAATTCAAAATAGATATAAGAAATGCAGGCTCAATAGGAATCATAGGCGGTGCAGACGGACCAACGACAATTTATGTATCAGGTCAGTCTTCTTCGCACTTGTTTACTGCCATCTTTGCATTGCTAACAATATTGGGATTCATATATCTAGTTGTTATCAAATATAAGAAAAATCATAATTAATCCAGAATCAGTTATTTATCAGGAGCAAAGATGTAACAACAGGTTTGTTTGTACAGAAAAGATAATATAACATATTATATAAAAAGGCTTTCCAGTCAAAACTGAAAAGCCATAAGATTATTAATCAGATAACCATTTATCCAGATATTTTATCATCTCACTTACATCTGGATAATGCTGTGAGAACCTTTCAGGTGCCAATTCGGGCACTCTATCTGACAATTTATTCAGCAATTCCTTTAATTCATTCAGTAAATCTATCCCGTCGTTGTAGTTATAATGGTAAACAGTTTCAAGGATGTCAAGGTAATATTCGGCATCCTGATATTCCCTTGAGTCTTTACCAAAGTTCTTGTCTATTGCAGAAAGTATATTCTTAATTTCTTGTTTTAAATTCTTGGCTTTCATACAACCACGTCCTTTCATTTGATTTTAAACAGGATACAGAATTATGGTTTTGAAAGTCAAGTTTTTTTTGATTAAAAAATTTTTAAGATTACGGCTCATTAAAAAGGAATACTGACATCGTCATATACAGGGGTGAAGTTGCCATCATCCAGTACAGCGGTGATAGGGGCTATACCAGTTGAAGAATGGTAACTTTCATTTTTAGGGATATAATCCCATACATCAAAATCTTTATTTTTTATTATATTTCCTACAATAGCAGCAATCTGTTTTCTGGAACATTCATTGTCTATTTTCTTAATTAAATCTAAATCAAATCTCTTTTTCAGATGAAATAGTTGTGCTTTAGAAATGTTGATTAGGTTTTCTTCTACATTTCTTTCTTCTTGAGCATTGCCTGCGTTAATATTGCTATTTTCTTTTATGGCAGTTTCTGTTTCATCAGTATCCTGCATGTCATGATAATCCTTTGTAGAAAGGTTAAAGAGAATTTTTATTTCTTCTTCTCTAAAGCAACATAATTTTTTTAATACTGCAAGTTGCTGATATGTCATATCCTTTAAATCTATATGCTTAACAATTGCTTCAGCAAAATTAGTCATCTGGTTTATATCTCTTGGGTCAATACACATAATTTCATTTTCAGTGTACAGGCCTGTTTTTAATAGAGTGTTTAAATCTTCATTACTTGCAGGGGTAAAAGAATAGGCTTGTTTTTCCCATAGGCTAATTAAAAGCCTTAGCATGTTATCATCATGCAGTTTAACGGAACAATCGGTAATATCTTTTCCTAATTCTTTAAAGGTGCTAATAATTCTAATATTCCTGAAACCAAACTGCCAAAGGCGGTAGGCGGCTGCAATGCTTTTGCTTTGTCCAACCTTATGGTCATCATTATCAAAGAATAAGTTAATAACTACATCTTTGCCGAAATATTTATCAATTAAGTATATATGGAAGTCGGTTAAATTTGCCTGCCCTGGAGAAACGGCGTCATATCCCATGCAGGAAAGTTTTATTGCATCTGCAATGCCTTCTGTAATCCATAATGCATTAATGCATTTATTCTTCAGTTCGTAAAGGTTAAAAAGGAAGTTTCCAGGCTTAAACGGAACAAAATTTCTAAAAGCCGTTCCGTTTTTATTTGCTGTCAAGTTATCCTGATAATCGGTCACGTTAAGGTATTTGTACTGTTTTGGAGCATTTAAATCTGTTTGTCGGCACTGGTACCCGACAACTATGCCAGTTTCATGGTCTTGAACGGGAAACAGGACTCTGTCATTCAGCATAAAGAAATCACTGTAGTAGAGTTGCTTCTGGCTAGCCTTATCAAAATAGATAAGTCCATATCTCAAAGCAGTATCTATGTCTATATTATATTTCTTACTCATGAAATCAGAGAGTTTATCGACAGAATTTAATTTATCTGCATTTTGAGTAAAGTCATTAATCAGTTTACTGTTTTTAGCATCCTGAATTGCTTTATCATAATCAGTAATCCCATTGTCAATTATATTCTGGGCTTTATGATGCCTGATGGTCATTTCAAGGTCCAGTGCTTCCAGTATAAAACCGGGCTTGTTTGTAGAGTTGGAAGGAGAAACTTCTAAAGAAGGCTTTATTTGTTGTTCTTCTCCTTGGCATTGGCGACCTTGCGATTCTGCTGTATAAGAAAAATATCTTTCAGGAAGCAGCCAGATATTATAGTAATCTGTATATCTAAGGCTATTTGTTTTATGATAGCGTTCCAGTATTTTATCTTTTAACTTCTGCTCAAAATCAGCGATTGAGTTGAATCCTAGATTCAGCCCAGCAAAGTTGTTTGCAGCAAAAATTTTAGCATCGTTATAATTATTCTTTCCTGAAATATTTTGCATAAACATAATAAATTCAAGATATGTGCCGCTTTTACCGCAGGCGTTGCAGTGAAAGTTCCGTTTGTCGTCATTCAGGGAAAGAGAGGTAGGGTTATCTGCTCCAGAATGGAATGGGCAGACAAAACGCCCTTTGTTATATTTCCCTTTAAGCCTGTAAAAATCCTTTAACTTTGCAGCAGTGAGAGACTGCTGGATTAGAGGTTCAATATCATTAAGGTATTGAAATATTAATACACCAACATCGTGAGATGTCTTTTTGGCAATGATGTTATCTAAACTGCTGTTCATAGGCTATTCCTCCGTTCCGTAATTTTTAATGAACGTATTATAGCCATAAATCAGTGTATTTCAAGAGGAACTTTATTTTGTAACAAAAATGTAACAAAAAAATAAAGCCTAAAAATTTGACAAACTTAAAAATATGGTTAATATGTTATTAATACTTCAAGGTACTTCAGTTCAAGAAAACTTTGCGAAACATTGAGAGACGCCTTGAAGTTAATGAAGTATGAAGTATTAATGAAATATTCTAATCAATTTTAGTTTTGGCTCAATTCTTGTTTTGAACTGAAGTAATGAAGAATGAAAATTAATACTTGAAATGCCTTATATTCAATCCTTAATATGCAATACAAAACAGATTAAGGAGGCATATAAGGCATGGATATAAAGGTTCTTAAGGTTGCGGGAGACAGCAATATCAATGCTGTTGTAGATGCAGCATTAGAAGAGATAAAGCAAAACATGGCTGTAAATATCGATTGTATCGGCATGAAGGCCGGCTATCAGACGGTAAAAGTTCTAATTTCATTTACGGAAAGGTTAGTTAAGATGGGCTACAAATTTTATATAAGACCTTTTTATGTAAAGGTGGACACAGTAACCCATGAAAATGATGCTTTCGCTAAGACAGCCATACGCTGGACTTTAATTGCAAAAAAGAAATAATATTAGTTCTTGTACAGCCAATGAAAATATGGTAACGTAAAGGCATATTGCCGAAAGGGGCACACCTTTCTTATACTGCATCTAGAGGTATAAGGGAGTGTGCTTTTTTGTTATAAATGAGGGATAGAAGGTAAAAATAAAGGCACAAACAAATATCTACTAATGACATAGGGGTAGGTGGATGAAAGAATCAGTGTTAGATTCATAAGAATAGGTGTATATTGAAACAAAACTTATTTATCTTGACCTAAGAGCCAACTGACGCTTACATTTAATACTTGAGATAAGGCTACCAGTTCAATATCGGTTATAATTCTTTTCTTCTGTTCGAGTTTTGAAATACTTGCTCTATCCACATAAACTGCTAATGTCTCAAGTTTTACTGATAGTTCCTGCTGCGTCATATTATTTTTTAACCTTGCAATTTTAACTCTAGAGCCTGCAATATTGCGTTCTTCGGAATCTAATATTAATTTCATCAAACATACCACCTTTTGTTCTTTATTGGAACACTTGTATTTTATCCGAAGTTGTGCAATAATATGTTCTAATAAAGAACAAACTTATAAATTTGGGGGCTAATTGTAATGCATAAGGAAAGATATGGAACTGAGGAGATAATTCAAATTGTTTTGAATCATGAAAATAAGATTCAGTACAGCAGCATTAATAATGGAGAAGCCTATAATCACCTTAAAAAATTGCATATTTTTGATAGGTTATCTGAAAGTTCATATGTTCAATTTAGTTATGGCAAGCGTTGGGTGACCATTAATAAAATTATTATTGCCAACCAAAAGTATTATGTAATTACCATTGATTCAAATAACTATAAATGCAGTAAGTTATTAATAGATTCAGTTACAGGATTATACAATAGAAACTATTGGCAACAGATTAACGATGGTTCAATATATCATCATCTTTATAGCAAAAAAGATTTCTCCCTAATATTCATAGATATAGATAATTTAAAAGAAATTAATGACACTTTTGGTCATTTAGTAGGTGATAAGGCAATTGAAATAGTAGGACAGGCGATTAAAAACAGTATAAGAAAAGAGGATTTAGGTATAAGGTATGGGGGCGACGAATTTATTATTTTGCTTTTTAATCAGCATAAAAAGGCAGCGAAAAGAGTAACAGAGAGAGTTAGGAGAGAGATTCGTAAACTAGCAGTAGAACAAGGGATGAATATTCAAATCAGTGCGGGAATAGCCTGTACTGATTGTTTAGTAGATTTGGAGGATATGATAAAAATGGCAGATAAAAATTTATATAGAGACCAGCTAATAAAAGTCAATAGTTAAGTTTGATTTTTTTAAAAAAATTGGTTTTAGAAAAAAGAGTATAGCAAAGCTAGCCATATGTAAAACACGAACAATGACAAAATGATGAGCTACATCTCTACTGCGATTTAAGCAGCTTTGATTTTGTTTGAATTCTTAGTTTTTCTCCAAGATTGATGATCTTGAGGGCTCCTAATTTCAAATGGCTTTTCGTCACGGAGAACCGCAAATATGTAATGGAGAAGTTTATGCATTACAGCTACTAAAGCTACTTTCTTTTTCTTGGTTTCACATTTTTTATGATAATAA
>NZ_FQZV01000048.1 GCF_900142145.1 Geosporobacter subterraneus DSM 17957
GATTGGGGCTGAGACCCAACCCTACTTTATCATCCTCATAAAGCTGTCACCCTGAGCGGAGCGAACGGGTCTAGAATTTTAAAGGTCAGATCCTTCACTCCGTTCAGGATGACAAATCATAAAGCGGGTTGCAGGAATCTTGCTGCCCGGGTGGACAGGGTCCTCCACCCCTACAACCTAATTCCAATACATATTTGGACGGGCGAACAATGTTCGCCCCTACATCCCTCACTATCATAGAGATGTCATCCTGAACGCAGTGAAGGATCTTTGGTTTCTGTTTTAAAGATCCTTCGTTTTACTCAGGATGACAGCCACAGATAGTAATTCTATGTCGCATTTTTCTACAAATATTCATTACTTAATATATAGAAAAAATCTAAATTACGGTGGCTGTGACAACTCTTTCAATCCCTGCTAAATCTTTATGTTTATTGATATTTGCATACTTATTTTTTGCAACCATCATATTTTTTACTGCTTCTGCCTGGTCATGCCCCACTTCCAAGGCGATTCGTCCCCCGGGGCGTAAGAGCTGATCCCCTTGTGCTACAATTCTCCGGTAAAAATCCAAGCCGTCAGGTCCCCCGTCCAAGGCCATCCGAGGCTCATACTTAGCTACCTCTATCTGAAGCCCTTCGATATCCTTTGCAGGGATATAGGGGGGATTGGACACCAAAATGTCTATCTTTCCGAATAAATCCTCTTCATCCAGAGGGTGAAGCAGATCTCCCTTCAAAAAGTTAATTTTTTCCAGAACACCATGCTTTTGTGCATTCTTTTGTCCAATGGCCAGAGCTTTTTCTGATAGGTCTACAGAGTATACTTGAACTTTTTCTATATATTTGGCCAGACTCACAGTGATGGCTCCGCTGCCCGTACCCAGATCTACGATTTTCAAGATATCTTGATGTCCCTTAAAAGCCTGTTCTGCATTCACCCACTGCAGCACAGTTTCTACTAAAATCTCTGTGTCGGGTCTTGGAATCAATACGCCCTCTTCCACATAAAAATCCAGACCCATAAACTCCTGCCGATGTATGATATATTGTAGGGGCACTCCTTGAATCCGTTTTTCCAGAAATGCCTCAAAGGCATCATTCTCTTCCTGGGTCAAGCTTCTACCTCTTTGGATATATAAATAGAGTCTATCTATCTGAAGTACTTCACATAAAAGAACCTCTGCATCCAGCAGAGGCGTCGAAGCTCCACTGTTTTCCAGTCTGTCAGCGGCATCCTTTAAAGCGTCCTGAACTGTCCTTACCACAGATCTGCCTCCTTGTCTTCCACCAATACATTTTTCAATGCGGCGATGGCTACCTCCAGCTGACTGTCATCGGGTTCACGGGTAGTGAGCTTTTGAAGCATCAGTCCGGGATAGCTGATCATGCATACCAGCTTCGATTGACTTCTGCCGGCCCATCGAATGATCTCATAGGAGATCCCTGCCACCACCGGCAGCAGTATAAATCGGGACAATATTCTAATCCAAGGATTGGGCCAGCCGATCATGGTAAATAAAATCATGCTGATGACCATGACAATCAGCATAAAGCTTGTACCGCAGCGGGGATGGAGAGTTGTAAAGCTTCTCACATTATCCACTGTCAGCTCCTGCCCGCTTTCATAGCAGTGGATGGTTTTATGCTCAGCTCCATGGTATTGGAACACCCGCTGAATATCCTTCATCTGAGAAATTAGAAGGACATAGCTGATAAACAAGGTGATACGCAATACCCCTTCCACAATATTTAATCCCAAAGAATTGTTAATATATCGTTTCAAAAAGGTTGTCACCAAAGTGGGAGAAATGATAAAAATTAGAATAGCCAAGGCCATGGCAATAAATACAGAAAAATAGAGCATGATGTCATTGGCCTTATCCCCAAACCGGTTCTCAATCCACTGTTCAATTTTTCCTTTCTCTTCTGTATCTTCGTACTCCTCGAAAAACTCCGCAGAATAAGTAAGGGATTTAACCCCTAAGACCATAGAGTCTACCAGGGCAACAACACCCCGAAAAACGGGAAGCTTGCTGATGGCACTTTTGGACATTCCCTGAATGGCTTCTTTTTTAATGACAATTTCTTTATCCGGTTTACGTACTGCAATGGCAATATCCTTAGGGCCCTTCATCATAACCCCCTCGATCACTGCCTGCCCGCCTACGTTTCTTGGTGTTGCACTCTTTATAAAGATTTTATCTTGATCCAATATGATCTTCCTTTCATATAGCTGCAATCAATTCTTCCTTTGATTGTAGCATACCCAAAATGCTTTTGCAAATTGCAAAAAGTAGGATTTCTCCTACCTTTCCACACTCCGTTTCTATAGATTTACGCGTCTAAAACAAAATATTATTTTGTAGGGGCAGACCTGCGTGTCTGCCCGCTTTTTCGGGACGACACATAGGTCTGCCCCCATAGGCGTCAACGTAATCCAATTATTTCCAAATAAACCTTAGAAGCATGTCATTCTGAGCGTTAGCGAAGAATCTTATAGAACATAAGCAAGATTACTTTTGACTATCAGAATATATCATCTAGCTTAAAGATCCTTCGACTCCCTTTTACTCCGCTCAGGATGACAAACTATGGGTTAAGTTGACGCCTATGGGTCATCCCCTGCATTTTTACATTGTAGTAGCCTTTGTCTAACTATTATGCTGCCCAGTATTTTTTCTACAGGTGCTTAGGCACCTGGTGGTGAAGTCTGCACCTTGCTTCATAACTCTCTGTAGCTCCTACCAGAATGGTAGGGTCATCATAGCTGGCAGGGCTTCCATTAATCAGACGCTGGGTCCGATGGGCGGGATCCCCACAGATCATGCAGATGGCAGTCAATTTGTCCACGAATTCTGCAATGGCCATCAGCTTTGGCGTAGGTCCAAAGGGTTCTCCTCTAAAATCCATGTCCAGTCCTGCAGCAATCACACGAAGACCCCGATCCGCCAGCGTTCTTGCGATCTCTACAACTTCCTCTTCAAAAAACTGCACTTCATCAATGCCGACCACTTGGGTGTCTTCTTCTATATATGTAAGGATATCCGATGCCTTATTGATTCGATGGGCTTTGAACCGAACACCGCTGTGAGAAACCACATTTTCTACACAATACCGATTATCTATAGCCGGTTTAAACACCAATACGTTTTGCCTGGCAATCTCCGCCCGCTTTAGCCGTCGAATTAACTCCTCGCTTTTTCCGCTGTACATCGGTCCCACGATTACCTCGATACAGCCGTGATGGCTTGGCCTATACATTGGTTTTCCCCCTTTTCAGGATACAACAAAGGTTAGAGATTTTCTCTCTAACCCATCGTATGTTCTATGTTGATGTATTATTTCATGCCGTATTTTTGCTTGAACTTTTCTACACGGCCACCTTGGTCTACAAATTTTTGTTTTCCGGTAAAGAATGGATGACACTCAGAACAGATCTCTACTCTGATTTCTTCCTTTACAGAACCGGTTTCAAATGTATTGCCACAGGCACATCTTACAACAGATTTCTTGTAATTTGGATGGATTCCTGTTTTCATGCTGTTCACCTCTTTCTCTTCTAACTCTGTATATTGAAAACATCATTTATCCCAGTTGTCAACTTCTATATTATAGCATAGGCCTTTTTCAAATTCAAGGAGATATTTTAAAAAACGTTACACGTTAGCCGTTGCAAGTATCCTATTATAAATATCTTATGTCAAGTACAAAACTATTCGATTCAAGCTGTAGGGTCAAGCCTCGCCTCTGCCCGTTTTATTTCGGAACGACGGGGACGTCGTTCCCTACATCTCCATTTTGAATTTGTGTAAGAAGTGGCCTCTGTGCCCTTCCATTGTTGTTTAGGATATATATTCGGAACGACTTACATCTCCATTTAGCTATCCGTAGGGAACGGTGCCCTCACCGTTCCGTTATATTTTAGTTTTTCATTCAACCCCTACCCTAAGATCTTGCTGCGCAGATTTTCTACGAACTCTGCATTGGTTTTTGTTGTCACCAGCTTGCTGATGATGGATTCGGTCACTTCCTGGGTAGGGTTGTTGGCCATGGCACGACGTATATTCCAGATAGTTTCCAGCTCTTTTTGATTCAATAATAATTCTTCTCTTCTAGTGCCGGATTTATTCAAATCAATGGCAGGGAAAATACGTTTCTCTGACAGCCTACGGTCTAGGTGAAGCTCCATATTTCCCGTGCCTTTAAATTCCTCAAATATTACATCATCCATTCGACTCCCGGTATCCACTAATGCCGTTGCCAGTATGGTCAGACTTCCTCCGTTTTCTAAATTCCGGGCGGCCCCAAAGAATCTTTTAGGCTTATGGAGGGCACCGGGATCTAAACCTCCCGACAGGGTTCTTCCCGTAGGCGGGATCGTCAGGTTATAGGCTCTGGCCAACCGGGTAATGCTGTCAAGCAAAATCACCACATCTCTTCCCTGTTCAACCAATCTCTGGGCACGATTTAATACCATCTCCGCTACTTTGATATGATGATTTGGCAGTTCATCAAAGGTGGAATAAATCACTTCTCCCTTGATAGAGCGCTGCATATCCGTAACTTCCTCCGGCCGCTCATCAATCAACAGTACGATGATCTCTATGTTTTCATGGTTTTCTGCAATGCTATTGGCAATTTTTTTAAGCAAAATGGTTTTTCCTGCCTTCGGGGGAGCCACAATTAAGCCTCTTTGTCCTTTTCCAATAGGTGCAATCAAATCAATGATCCTGGTTGAAAGATCTGTGCTATTGTATTCAAGTGTAATCCGTTGGTCGGGATAAATCGGGGTAAGATCTTCGAAGTTTGGCCGTCGGGCAGCCACTTCCGGTCTGTCACCATTGACTTTCTGAACATATAGAAGTGCACGAAACTTTTCACCGCTTTTTGGGGGTCTTGTGATACCGAGGAGTTTGTCGCCGGTCTTTAGGTTAAACCTGCGAATCTGGGAAGGAGAAACATATACATCTTCTTCACTGGTAAGAAAGTTGTAAAATCGAAGGAATCCGAAGCCGCCCTCCGTGATTTCCAAAACACCTTCTACTGTATTGACTTCTTCACTATTGTCGATTTCATTATTGATTTTATCAGGCAGCCGCTGTCGGTCCAGACCTACTTCCTTCGGGGGCTCTGGCACCGGTTCTTCCATGGCCTCAGCTGGCACCGGATTGGCCTGGGCTTGGATTAGATCTATCAATTCCTGCTTCTTGTACTTCGTAGCACTTTTGATGCCCAATTCTTTGGCCAAATCCCTGAGCTCTTCTAGCTTCTTATTTTCTAATTCTACTAAAAGCAAAATCACACCTCCACAAGTATATACTTGCTTGCAAACAAATATATTCATTTACAATATTCTAGGGAAAATAAACTATCTAGCTTCACGGTTTTACGTTGCACCTTGCACGTAAGTTGTAGAATCTTTATGTATAATATCGTCTTTATTTTTTTTCCATAATCTATGCTTTTTATACATAAATATTATATGATTCTACAACTTCCTAGGGGTGAACCCATAGGCACCAAATTAATCCAAATATTTCCAAATAAACCTTAGAAGCATGTCATTCTGAGGGTTAGCGAAGAATCTTATGGAACATAAGCAAGATTATTTTTGATTATCAGAATATGTCATCTAGCTTAAAGATCTTTCGACTCCCTTTTACTCCCCTCAGGATGACAAATTATGGGTTAAGTTGACGCCTAGGGGTCGTCCCCTACAGTTGCCCTCTTATACACATCGTAGGGGTGGACCTGTGTGTCCATCCGTAGATTTTTCGGGACGACACATGGGTCGTCCCCTACTGTTGCCCTCACTAATACATAGTAGGGAAGGACGCCCTCGTCGTTCCGCCCCATTATCCATATCGTTACTTTGCATACTCCGGCTTTAAGTCTAATTTATGGATGGCTTCAATGAAACGAATCGTTCCGGTCTCAGCCCGCATAACTACAGAGTGGGTTCTGGCCATGTTATTTCCATAGTAGGTAACTCCCTTGAGCAAATCTCCGTCGGAAATTCCAGTAGCAGCAAAGAAGGCCTCATTTCCTTTTACCAAGTCATCCAATCCATATACCTTGTTGATATCTACACCCATTTGAATGCATCGGGCCTTTTCTTCCGACCTATAGGCCACCAGCCTTCCTTGGAATTCTCCGCCAAGGCACTTCAAGGCTGCAGCAGCTATCACGCCTTCCGGTGCCCCTCCAATCCCTATCATTATATCAACTCCTGTGTGGTCAAAGCAAGTAGCAATCGCCGCAGCCACATCTCCATCCTGGAAGAGCTTGATACGTACGCCTACTTCTCTACAGGCAGCAATCATTCCCTCATGGCGTTCACGATCCAGCATGGTCACTGTAAGGTCTGTAATATTCTTGTTCAAAGCCTTTGCCACATTCTTCAGATTCTCTTGAATCGGTGCATTTAAATCTACTACACCCTTTGCCTTTGGACCAACGGCAATCTTATCCATATACATATCTGGAGCATTCAGCAAATTTCCTCTGGGGGCAATGGCTACTACTGCGATGGCATTGGGAAGCCCTTTGGCAATCAGTGTGGTCCCATCCAAAGGATCTACAGCGATATCTACCGCCAAATCTGTCTCTCCGCCCCTGCCGATCTTTTCTCCAATATAGAGCATGGGCGCTTCATCCATTTCTCCTTCACCGATTACTACAACCCCGTCAATATTGATGGTGTCAAACATTTTCCGCATACCATCTACTGCTGCTTGGTCAGCAATAACCTTATCTCCCCGACCCATGTATTTTGCAGCACCTAAAGCAGCGGCCTCTGTTACTCTCGCAAGATTAAGCGCCAGGTTTCTATCCATTTTCATTCCCCCTATCTATGCTTTTCCATCATTTCAACCAATATCTCATTTTTATCCAATCGATGAACCGCATCTACGAAACGGATGGTACCCGTTTTAGACCGCATCACTACAGAATGGGTTTTAGCCTGATTATTCTCCAGATAGGTTACGCCTTTTAGCAGATCTCCATCAGAAACCCCGGTGGCTGCAAAGAACACATCTTCCGATGCTACCAGATCGTCTAGTGTCAGCACCTTGTTGATTCTCTCCTGATGCCACCCCAAGGCCTCACACCGCTGAAACTCTTCGTCAGAAAGAGGATTTAGTTTTCCCTGCATCTCTCCCCCTAAACATTTGAGGGCTACTGCTGCAATCACACCCTCGGGAGCACCGCCGATTCCCATAAATACGTCAATCCCCGTATCCTCAAAGCAGGTAGCCAAAGCTGCAGCTACATCCCCGTCTCCAAAGAGCTTAATCCGGCAGCCTGCTGCCCGTACTTCCTGAATTAAAGCATCATGACGGGGACGATCCTGTATAATCACCGTCAAATCCTGCAGGTTTTTATTCAACGCCTTTGCTACAGCCTTCAGGTTTTGCTCCACCGGTGCATCCAGCTGCACAAGGCCTTTTGCCTTCGGTCCAACCGCAATCTTTTTCATATATGTATCCGGTGCATGGAGCAGAGTGCCCTCCGGTGCCATAGCGATAACCGCGATGGCATTGGGCAGCCCCTTGGCGATCAATACAGTTCCCTCCAGCGGGTCTACGGCAATGTCCACAGCCCGGTCTTCATCGCCCCATCTCCCTACCTCTTCTCCGATATATAACATGGGTGCCTCGTCTAGCTCCCCTTCTCCAATCACGACCTTACCTTTAACGGATACGTGAGAAAAGGCCTTTCGCATCCCATCTACCGCCGCCTGATCTGCCGCATCCTTATTTCCTCTGCCCATGTATCCCGCAGAAGCTAATGCTGCAGTCTCTGTAACCCTTACTAATTCCAGTGCCAAGTTTCTATCCATATTTTTCCTCCCAAATCTGCCATTACTATCAAATATACTACATTATATCACTAAATGTGTTATACAAAAAGTTTCCTTTTATAAAATATTGATCACGTCTTATTTGGAAAATATATTATTGCAGGGGCAGACCTGCGTGTCTGCCGCTTTTTCGGAACGACACATCGGTCATCCCCCATAGGCGTCAACTTAACCCATAGTTTGTCATCCTGAGCGGAGTAAAACGGAGTCGAAGGATCTTTAAGCTAGATGATATATTCTGATAGTCAAAAGTAATCTTGCTTATGTTCTATAAGATTCTTCGCTAACGCTCAGAATGACATGCTTCTAAGGTTTATTTGGAAATATTTAGATTACATTGACGCCTATAGGTCATCCCCTGCGATTATCTTTTAACTTAGATGGGGCTATCTGCATTTACGTGATAGGTTAAGGTTGAAAACACCTCTTTTAAAGTGTTTCCTTTTCAATAGGTTTTCATTTAAAGTATTCTCTTTAAATGTGAAAATATTATGCTCTCTAGTCAGCTGTTTTGACAAATTATTCATATATGCAGAAATATAGGGGCGTTTCTATCAAGCGAAAAACATATTTTGCATATTTTGACAAAAGGATTATTATTGACGAAATTTAGCAGCCAGATTTATTATTTTAGTCTAGCATAAAGATATTTATGAAAAATCTTTTTTGCCTAATCCCTGGATTCTTCACTGCCTTCAGCATGACAGGAAATCTAGTGCTTGCGTCTGTCATCCTGAGCCAAGCGAAGGATCTTGGTTTATATAGAAATAACCTATTGGTTTGCATGCTATGCAAGCCCTGCACAATCTAATTATTGTAGGGACTGCATAGTATGCAGGTCCGTTATAGACTATAACATTATTGGTATGATACCCGCAAAAAACCGGACCCCTAAGGCCCGGTCTACTGGTTATTGATTTCCCCTTGAAAATTGATGGCATCAATGCACGAAAAGGCTTTCTCATGCATGATGATGGCATGGGTATTTCGAATATTGAGCAAGTCTTCCTTTGTCTCCGTATAGATTACACTCAGACTGCTGCATTGCAGACAGTGCAGTTCAATGCGATCAGGAAAAAGGTTCATATCTATATCAGAACTGCCGCAATCACAGTAGAGATTGTCCTGTTCTGCAATCTTATGCACACGGTTTAAACCCTCTATCATGATATCAACATTGTGAAAATAACTCTCATAGCCTAATTCTGCCATGATATTATCTATCTCTTGATTCATTTTTTCAACCTTGTCTTCAATATGTGTCTTATTGCCCACACACAAAACCACCTCACAGGTTGCATCACAAGCGCCGAAATACACTGACGATCCCATGATTTCCCTTAAACGATAGCTGAAGACATGTTCGCCATCACAGCAGGAACAAGGGATTTTAAAAAATATATTTTTAAAGTCATGGGTTTTTATATAAAATTCATAGGATCCGCATAGACAATCTACTTTATAATACTGTCCTTTTTGCAACTGAAAAATGGAGATTTCATGGGTCTCTAACTTACTACAGGCCCCGCATCGGACTGCTATGAAGATGCTGCTGTCAATGATCATAAGGGGCACCTCCTTCTGTAGTAAGTATTCGACATATTTTTTGCGATCCCTTCTTTTTTGGGACCTGCCTTATTTTATACCTAATATCTTTCTTGCTTCATCCGGCGTGGCTACTTCTCTGCCGATTTCCTTTGCGATTCGAGCGATACGGGCTACCAATTGGGCATTGGATTCAGCCAGTACACCCTTTTCATAATATACATTGTCTTCAAAGCCAACCCGTACGTTTCCGCCTAAAACAATAGCCATTACTGCCAAGGGCGTCTCTGCTCTTCCGATTCCTGCCACCGTCCAGGTAGATCCTGCGGGAATGGAACGCACCATATGCATGAGGTCTTCAGGGGTTCCCGGGCAAGCTCCCGGCACCCCCAGCACAAAATCAAAATGAACTGGGGCATCTAATAAACCTTTTTTTACCAAACGAAGGGCATTGTCAATCATCCCTCGTTCAAAAACCTCTATCTCCGGTTTTACCCCTAACTCCTTCATGCGGGCTGCAAACTTTTCGATGTACTCTTCTGAATTCATAAAGACATCAGGTCCAAAGTTGCAGGTTCCGCAGCTTAGGGTTGCCATCTCCGGCTTTAACTCCACCGGTTGAAGACGCTCTTCCGGTGTATGCCAGGTAGCACCGCCGGTAGAAGGCTGCACGATAATGTTGCATTTGGCCTCAATCTTTTCCTTAATTTCCTTGTATACTTCGTAGGATTGGGTTGGGTTGCCCTCTGCATCTCTCCCATGAACATGAACGATGGATGCCCCGGCTTTATAGCATTCATAGGCAGCTTCAGCAATTTCGTCAGGGCTTACGGGTAGATTGGGCTGCTGTGCCTTTGTTACCTCTGCGCCCGTCAGCGCTGCTGTGATAATTAATTTTTCCATTGATTTTACCTCCTCAAAAATCCGTTACACACTTATGGATACACCCTATCTTAACTCTATAGGCATGTCATAGGTGTCAACGTAATCCAATTATTTCCAAATAAACCTTAGAAGCATGTCATTCTGAGCGTTAGCGAAGAATCTTATAAAACATAAGCAAGATTACTTTTGATTATCAGAATATATCATCTAGCTTAAAGATCCTTCGACTCCGTTTTACTCCGCTCAGGATGACAAATTATGGGTTAAGTTGACGCCTATGATAGGCATGTATAACTGAGAATCCCGACTTGTATTCGGATCGACGAGGGCGTCCTCCCTACCTTCCTGTCCTATATCTGCGTAGGGAACTGTGCCCTCACAGTTCCGTGAATGTTAGCTTTCTGCATCAAATGCCATATAAGATAACGTTTTCTTAGTGCCTATTTCAGTAATAATTTATTTCAAAGACTCCTATCTGCATATCAACTATTTCCGCTGCTTATTCTTGGGTACAACACAGGTACCTTCTGCACGGCATACTACAATAGGCTCTTCTAATACATCACAAGCTGACTCATTGATGTCTGGTCTTGGAATGATTACTTTTCTGGCTTCGAAAACCATTTTTCTGGAAGAGTTGCCCACATGAACGATCTCCCCAACAGCCTCTATGTAATCTCCGGCAAATACAGGGGCCTTGAACTCTACTTTGTCATAGCCTGCGAATAGTCCTTCGTCGCCATCCTGCCGGATCAATAGCTCTGTAGCTACATCTCCAAATAACTGCAGCATTTTTGCTCCATCTACCAGGTTGCCGCCGTAATGGGCATCATGCATGCTCATTCTCATACGAATCATTGCTTTTTCCATTGTTTGTTTCCTCCTTGGTTTATGCTTCTTTTTTTAGTTTTTTCTTTAATAAAAATATTTCTCTTTCATTTTGTTTTTCCTTGTCTAACATATATTCAATAGAGTCTTTCACTTCTGTTAATGTTTCCGTATTCTCGATCACTTGTACTTCGATGGCTCGCAGTTTTTCCTTTACTGTCACCATATCCTGCTGCAAACTGCCTACTCTTTCCTCTACCTCCGATAGTCGTTTATCCATACCTTCTGCCTGTTGTTCCAGACTGCCTAATCTCAGGTCTAACCTATCTACCTTTTCTTCCAGCTTATCCACCTTTGCCTCTAACTTTTCTACCTTTTCTTCTAACTTATCCATCCTAGCTTCTAGCTTATCCATTCCCACTTCCAGCTTGTCTATTTTCATTTCCAGTCGGACTTGTCCCTCTTTCAGGTCCTTTAGCACTTCAAGCACCACTTCCTGAAATTTTTGCTGTTCCACAGAGAACACCATCCTTTCAAACCTTCCGTACCCCATTATATCATTCTGCAGATTCCTTTTCAATTATTCTTGTTTCTGACCTTTTTTCTTTACCCGCTTCAACCGGAAGAAATCTTCCCGCTCTTTTTCCTCCAGCACCTCTTGGATATACTTTACCTGCTCTTTATATTTGGGTATCTGTATGTTTTCGAGCCCATTGGCCCGTTTCTGGGTCTTCTTGATTTCCATGGCCAGCTTGCAGACGGAGTTTTCTACCTCTGCCAGCTCATAGATCAGGTATTTTACTTCTTTAAACTTAGCGTAGGCGATGTCTAAGGCAGGATTGGTTCTAAAAAAGCCATACTGGGTCTGCAGATCTGTTTGACGATAGTGAACTGTAGGGATCTCTACCCCCATGACACTTTTTAATAACACCTCATACTCTGAAGCCCTCGGGATGGACAGGGCGATCTCTTCCACGCTGTTGATCCCCATGGTGACGTTTACCACCTGTAAAGCTTCATAGGCCTCCCGGAAGGTCACCGTTACCCGCTCCTGGAGGTCCTTGGCACGATCCATCATCCCCATCATTTCCCGTATGAGTACATTTCTCTTTTTATCCAGAAGCTCAAAGCCCTTTTTGGAGAATGCAAGGGCATTTTCAGCCTTCATTAAATTCGATTTGGTTGGCGCAATATTTACCGACATCTATGTTCCCTTCTTCTCAAATCATTTTATCTCTTCCTATTCGGAACGACGGGGGCGTCGTCCCTTACCCTTGTGGTCTTATAATCGTTGGACTTGTGTCCCCCCATCTGATTGTTAAATATAGTACTCATCCTCGACCCATTTTACAGGATTGTTTACTATGTACTCTCTAATCTCCTGTAACTCCAGTTCGTTACGGATAATGTGTTCATAATATGACTTTTGCCATAGAGTATTTCTAAATTCTATTTCTACCAGCTTATTGTATTGTCTTGCCGTCACTGATTTAAAGTCTTTGATTATATCTGGTAGGGAACGACGCCCTCGTCGTTCCGCTGACTGGAATCCATAAGTTTTTTCTGATAATGGTTGTGGTTTTGTATCTTCTATTACTATAATTCCATGGATATGGTTTGGCATAATACAAAACCCGTCTGTCTTTACGTTTTCATATAATAAAGAGATATTCTCCCAGCACTGAATAATCTCATTCCCTATTTCAGACGGAACGACGGGGGCGTCGTTCCCTACAATATTGCATAAAAGATTTCTTCGATTTTCAGTACAAATAGTTACGAAGTAATAACCTGGCTGTGAATAATCATAATTCTTTAATCTTAGATTTTTTCTCCTTGGTAATTTATTCTCCATACTATCACCGTTCCATTATTATAAAAGCATACCTAATTTTTATATGCCACGTGAAATCATTCCCTACACTTTTATACGTAGAATCATAGGGCGTCGTTCCCTACTTTCTGTACTCGCCTTAACTTACCACTTGCCATGAGACTTGGGGAAGTTTCTCGACGCAGGAGAGACGCGTCCCCATGTCTCACATATTTAGAAGTTAACCCTCTATCATCTACCACTTACCATACTTCTCAATATACTTCGGATTCAACCGGTCCAGCTCTTCCTTCGGCAATACGGCCAATATCTCCCAGGCTAAATCCAAGGTCTCCTCCATGCTGCGGTTCTCATCAAAACCCTGGGTAATATACCTGGCTTCAAACAGCTTTCCAAACTCCATGTACCGCTTATCCACCTCTGACAAATCATCCTCCCCGATCACCTGAACCAGGGCCCTTACATCCTGCACATGGGAATAGGAGGCAAATAACTGATTGGCCAAATCCCCATGGTCCTCCCGGGTATAGCCCTCCCCAATGCCGTCCTTCATCAATCTCGACAGGGAGGGCAATATATTAATCGGCGGATAGATATTTCTTTGATACAAATCTCGCCCGATAACGATCTGCCCTTCTGTAATATATCCGGTCAAATCCGGCACCGGATGGGTGATATCATCATTGGGCATGCTCAATATAGGCAGCTGGGTAATGGACCCCTCTCGCCCTCTCATCATGCCTGCCCTTTCATATAGGCTGGCCAAATCCGAATACATATAACCGGGATATCCCTTGCGGCTGGGCACCTCTTCCCTGGCAGAAGAAACCTCCCGTAAGGCCTCACAGTAGCTGGTCATATCGGTCATAATCACCAGAATATGCATCCCCTCTTCAAAGGCAAGATACTCTGCTGCAGTCAAAGCGCTTCGGGGTGTAATGATCCGTTCTACAATCGGATCATCGGCCAGATTGATATACATTACAACCTTTTCCAACACCCCTGCTTCTTCAAAGCTTCTGCGGAAATAGTCCGCATCGTCATGCTTTACCCCTAGGGCAGCAAACACAATGGCAAAGTTATCACTTCCTGCTCCCTGTATCTTCGCCTGGCGGACAATCTGCACTGCCAGTTCATTATGGGGCATCCCATTTCCGGAGAAAATCGGCAGCTTTTGACCTCTGATGAGCGTCGTCAGTGCATCAATGGAGGAAATCCCCGTTTGAATGTAGTCCCTAGGGTACATACGGGCCACAGGGTTGATGGGCCGCCCATTGACCGGAAAGGTTCGTGTGCTGTAGATCTCCCCGGCTTGATCGATGGGCTCGCCGATCCCATTGAAGGTTCTCCCCAGTATCTCCTTTGACAAAGGGATTTCCAAGGGTTTGCCTGTAAAGCGCACAGAGGTATTGTGCAGGGACAAACCTCCCGTACTTTCGAATACCTGGGCAATCACTTTATCACCGTCTATCTTGACAATCTTCCCCTTCTTTGTTCTTTTGCCATCTACTACGATATCAATGATTTCGTCATAAACCGCATTTTCTACCTTGGATAATACCACCAGGGGTCCTTCTATTTTATCTAATAACAGATATTCTTTTTTCATGCCATCACTTCTTCCTGACCATTATAGATATATTTTCAGGTTAATTACTTTATTTATAGATATGTAACTGAAAATCCTAGTTTATACTCGGAACGACGAGGGCGTCGTTCCCTACAAGAGATAATAAACGTGTAATGGAGTCATTTACGGTCGGAGATCACTGAAAAAACCAAAATACGGCAACTCGTCAAGATTGTCATCCTGAGCCTTTAGTCCTGAGCGATAGCGAAGGAGCTTGCGAAGGATCTGAGCATTTAAGCACTTTTAAAGATTCTTCATTTCACTACGTTTCATTCAGAATGACAGGTCCTGGATATTTTCAATTCCTTCCAAGGGCGTCGCTCCCTACCTTCCTGTCCTATGTCTACGTAGAGAACTGTGCCCTCACAGTTCCGTGAATGTTAAATTTCTTAATCACAGATCTATAACTCTCTTACTGTTAGTACCCCATTACCTTAGCCCATTAGTCGTGCTTACGTCCACCTGACAGGTCAATCAGTTTTCGTTAGCGCATCGTATATTTCGCCTCAAGCTCATTATAACAACTGACAATACGCTCTTCCAGTACCTCAAAGGCCTCCAGGTTATCATTGGGAATCGTATATTTCATTTTGATGATATCCTGGAACAGCTGCTCCTGTCTCAGCTGGGAGATGGGAATCCCCAGACGGATTCCTCGGAAGCACCGGTCATACAATAGATCAATCAGCTTCAGCATCTTATATTGCTTTTCTAAAGGTACAAAAGTGTCTTCCTTATGAAAGGCATTCTGCTGTAAAAATCCGATCTTGAGTACTTTAGAGATCTCCAGTACCAACCGCTGGTCGTCAGGCAGTACATCTTCCCCTACCAGCTGTACGATCTCTAAGAGCTTGTTTTCCTCATGGAGAATTTTCATCATCTTGGCCCTTAGCTCCAGTATATCTTCCCCTACATTTTCACGGTACCAGCGATCCAGTGCCTTTAGATAGCCGCTGTAGCTGGTCAGCCAGTTGATAGCAGGATAATGCCGGGCATAGGCCAGCTTTCGATCCAGCCCTAAGAAGGCATTGACAAATCGCTTGGTGTTTTCCGTCACCGGTTCAGAAAAATCCCCTCCCGCAGGAGAAACCGCACCAATAACCGTGACCGAAGCCTCCTGGTCATTGAAGGTAGTCACATAACCGGCCCGCTCATAAAACTCTGCAAGACGGGAGGGCAAGTAAGCAGGATAACCTTCTTCTGCAGGCATTTCCTCCAATCGTCCCGAGATTTCCCGAAGAGCCTCAGCCCAACGGGAGGTGGAATCTGCCATAATGGCCACATGATAACCCATATCTCTAAAGTACTCCGCCATGGTGATCCCCGTATAAATACTGGCCTCCCGGGCGGCTACGGGCATATTGGAGGTATTGGCAATCAAAATGGTTCTTTCCATGATAGGCTTGTTGGATTTAGGGTCGATCAGCTTTGGAAAGTCCTCCAGTACCTCTGTCATCTCATTGCCCCGTTCTCCGCAGCCGATGTATACGATGATATCCGCGTCAGACCATTTGGCCAGCTGATGCTGAGTCATGGTTTTTCCCGTACCAAAGCCTCCAGGGATGGCCGCTGTACCTCCTTTTGCAATGGGAAAGAATATATCTAAAATCCGCTGTCCGGTAACCAGGGGCCTTTCAATAGGCTTTCGCTCTTTGCTGGGCCGAGGCTCCCGAACAGACCACTCCTGGTACATCTTTAGAGAATGCTGTTCTTTTCCATTTTCCACCGTCACCAAGATTTCTTCCATACTATAAATACCATCTTCTTTGACTGCTGTTACCCTGCCGGATACCCCTATAGGCACCAGCAGCCGATGGAGGACCAAGGAGGTCTCCTGTACTTCTCCAAAAATTTGGCCTGATCTGATTTCGTCGCCCACCTGAACCAGCAGCTTTACGGGCCAGGCTTTTGCAGTATCTATAGAAATCAATCCGATGCCCTCCGGTATGAAGCCCTCGGATAGGCTATTGATCTTGTCTAAGGGACGCTGAATTCCGTCAAAGATGTTCCCCAGCATACCAGGCCCTAGTTTTAGGGACAGAGGCTTTCCTGTAGAAAGGATTTTCTCACCGGATTTTAGTCCGCTGGTTTCCTCATAAACCTGAATGGTGCCAATGTTGCCCTCAAGAGAAATCACTTCTCCGATCAGCTTATTCTCCCCTACCATGACCATTTCACGAATGCGAAAGTTTTCCATGTTGTTTGCCCGGATTACGGGACCATTGATATAGGTAATGATCCCCTGTTGATTATTCATTGACTTCACCTTCTTTTTCCAGCCCATTGTACAGCATTTGTCCTACCATTTTTTCATGCTCCTGCAGCAGTGCCGATAAGGATGCGTCGATCCGCAGGCGATGATTTCCGCTGAGTGCAACTACGCCTCCGAGGATATTTTCTTCAGCTGGCAGCAGACTATATTTGCCGGGCTGAAATCCAAAGGTATTTGCGATTTCACCGATTACTGTCTGATACCGCAGGATATCCCCTTCCTTGATATACAGCAGGATTTCTTCTTCTCCCCTTAGCTGATCCAGTACTTCCTCCAGGGTTTTTCGAAAAAAATCATCGTAAGCACTGGTGGCCGTAAAGGCTAAGGCTTTTTCCTGCAGCTCCTGAAGCAGTTTCCCCAGCAGCTGTTTCTTTTTCTCCAGAATTTTAATTTTACGGTCCATGTTGGCCTTAGCGATCATTTGGTTTTTCTTCGTTTCCCCTTTTTGTGCCATATCATTGATCAGCTTTTCACTCTGGAGCTTTAGCTTTTCTCTTTGTTCCTCTATGATCTGCTGATTTTTTTCTTCCATTTCCTTTAACAGGACTTTAGATTCTTCTTGGATGCGTTCAAATACCAGTTTGGTAAATACATTGAGTTTTTCCTCTATGGTTATCATGGTTTACACCTCATATCTTGATCCCAATGGATTCCTTGATGTACCGTGTAATATAATCGCTCCCTCTTGTGGGTCCGTGGCGATCGGGTATTTCCACCACCAGGGGACGATTTTCCTTGAGCTTTATGTCCATAATCTCTTCCCGGGCTAAGGCCATGATCTTTTCCGTAACGATGAGGATGCCGATGGTTTCGTCCTCCATTACCTGCTTTAGCTCCCGAAGTACTGCGTCCCGCTGGTGGATTACAACACCTGCAATCCCTGCCAGGCGCATACCCACTAAAGTATCTACATTGTCACTGATTAGATGGACCCGCATATGCTCACCTCTATTTTGTGCTATTGCATCAAAGTTTCGAATATACTCAAATTCTCAATTTGAGCATTGCTTTTCTCAATCGTTACGCGTTGCACGTTACACGAAAATACTATTAGTATCTAATTACCTGATCATATACGTCTATTACCGAAAAACCTAAGTGGTCATATACAGGATTCCTAATCCTGCTTATTCTTAGTAAAGGCAGGCCTTGTATCTGCTCATAACATCTATCGCAACCACCGTGCTATAATAATCCATGTTTCTCGTCCTCCCAACCCTCAGGCGGACACGGGGTTCCACCCCTGCATCTTGCTTTATACTTACGGTTTTTCGTAGGGGCCGACGACCCTTGAGGTCACTGAAAAAGTCAAAAATACGACAAATAGTCAGGTTTGTCATCCTGAGCCTTTAGTCCTGAGCGATAGCGAAGGAGCTTGCGAAGGAGCTGAGTATTTAAGCGCTTTTAAAGATTCTTCATTCCACTTCGTTTCATTCAGAATGACAAAACCTGGACTTTTTCAATGGCCTTCGACCCTGCCGGCCCGTAAATGACTCCATTACACGCTTATTATCTCTTGTAGGAAACGACGCCCTCGTCGTTCCGAAAGCTTTACAATCTACCCAATATCAAAATGGAAATAATCAATCCATAAATAGCTATCCCCTCAGCCAAACCTACAAATATTAAAGTCTTACCCAAAATCTTCGGATCTTCTGATACTGCCCCTAAAGCAGAAGAGCCTACAGCACCCACCGCATAGCCCGCTCCGATGGTGGCTAACCCTGTACATAGTGCTGCTGCAATAAAGCCCAATCCCGATGCGCTGACGGGATTCTCCGCTGCTGCCAAGCTGATATCCGGTACCAATACCAACATAGCCATCAAAAACAATGGGATAAATACAAAAAGATTATATCTCAAAGCCTTTTTTAATTTTGTCCGTGTCGCTAAATAATCCTGAAAGGTCAACAGTACGCCGACACCCACGGTGCCGATGACCAATGCCACTGCAATGCCTAAAATAATATACATAACTATGCCCCCTTATCACAACATATGTGATTATTAAAATATTCTTTTATATAAAACCCTCGGGCGGACACATGGGTTCCGCCCCTACAACTTCCACACCGGGGGGGACACGGAGTTCCGCCCCTGCATCCCGTCGTAGGGGTGGGTCTCTGCGCCCACCCACTAAAGGCCAATATCAATCATAATCCAACCGCACCGGCTGGAATGCTACTCCTTCTCCTTGATAATACTTGCTAAACAATTCATAATACTCTAACCGCAATCCCTGAATAAACACGATCAAACCTTCCAGGCAGATGATGATCACATTTCCTAGCAACAATATCAAAAACTTTCCTGCTGCATGCTCCATCATCCTAGCCATGGTCTGGAAGGCGATAAACAGGCCTACATGGTTTAGGGCAAAGGCTCCGATCCGGATAAAAGAAACTGTATTGCTCAACATACTTAGCAAGGTTTCAAATATATCAAAGCCGCTCTCAATCATATAGCTGGATGGAGATTCGTGGATCAGAGGACGCCTGTTTAACATCAGATTGGCCAGCGGCTCCTGGGCAATGATCAGCCCGCCAAACAAAACCAAAAGCCCTATGGCAAAACCGTTGCTGATCAGCATTCCATCTACAAGCTTATTCCCAATCATCAGCAGCAGTACGATAAAGAACAGAAGTCCTGCTGCCCCATTGCGTCCCAACAATCCATCTTGTACATTTCTTTGGCGTATACCATTGATGATGTTATAGCCAAAGCTGATCAAGATCAGTAAAATCCCTATAGCCACAGAGCCTTCCAAAATCAGGTCAATATGCTCAATAGGCCTTATCAGTAAAGCAGGCAGTAGATGTTCGTCTCCAAAGATGCTGCCATATAAAAATCCAAAGACCATAGAGCTAAGGCCCAAGCGGTTTAGAATTCCTCCGTACACATCCTGTCCCTTCCATCGTTTGAGCAGGCAGCCCATGATCCATAGTACCGCCCCTTGCCCTACATCCCCAAACATGATCCCAAACATGAGCATATAGGTAATCCCAAGAAAGGCTGTAGGATCTAATTCATGATAGGAAGGTATGCCATACATGTTCACCAGTGCCTCAAAAGGCTTCATCAATGGGTTATTCTTAAGCTTCGTAGGCGGAATCATATACTTTTGTACTTCTGTGGTATCCTTAAACAGCAGGATAACCCTTTCACCAAACTGCTCCAGCCGGGCACGAATACTCTCCTTCTCACGCTGAGGCACCCAGCCTGCCAGATAGAAGAACTCATTGGTGCAGGCGGTCTCCTTTTTTACTTTCATCATCTCCTCTTTGAGGCGCAGGCGGCTATAGGCCAGAAGGATATCTTCTTCATACTCTTTTTTTAGAATCTCTGCTTTCCTGTACAAGGCTTTTAATTCTAAATCAATCATATCCATTTGCCGATCAATGCTCAGCATCACGTCTATAGGCTTGCCTGCAAAAGCCTTAGGCATATCGATCTCCTGGAAGTTCAGAGATCTAAGGATACGATTGGTCTCCCGCTCCAGCTCTGTAGGAGAAATGACTAAGTACACCTCGCCGACATTGTTGGACCCGATATGCAGTACCACTGCAGACACATTTTCATAATTCCGCTTGAGCTTTAGCCGGTTCTCCTTGGACAATATGCCGATTTTGTAAGCGAAGAATTTCAGATCATTTAACTCATCCAAATTTACATCCAGATCCTTCATAAACTTAATATGCTCTTTAAAATCCTCTAAGGACTGCAGCTGCGCTTCCAGCTCTTTAATCTTTTCCTGCACCGGTGTCACCGCAGCATAGACAGCATGTATCTTTTCTGCAATCAACTGATCCTTATAATCCCCCGAAAGATATTTCTCTTTTATATGGGGTTCCATCTTGAAAAAGTCTAAGAGCTTTTTGATATCTTTTGTAGTATCTGTATCCTCTGGTTCACCGCCATAGGGGCGGATCAGGCAAATATCCACCAGCTCCTCAAGATTTTCTTCCTGAACCCGGATGGTAAAGTTGCTCTCATTGATCTCATGGAGGGCATTGACCATATGGACATTGTTTGACAATACAATCTCCTTTGCAATCTCATCCATCGCTGTAATCGGCGCCACCACATTGAGCATTTCCATTTTTTCTACTGCCATCGCTTCACCTCCTATAGCTTGCGGATGAGATACTGCCTGGCCTTCTCCTCATCCAGACCGTATCGTATCGCTTCGATAATAGAAATGATGTCTCTTGTCTGATATTCTAAAAGATGAATATAGATCATGGCTGTACCGATATTCATCTTTTCTTTCTTTCGATAGCTTTGGAACAAAAAGTAAAAAAACCGGGCAATTCGCCTCTCCATATAGATATCCTGAGTCTGCTGATTATCAAACAGAAAGCCGTATTTGGTAGGACCCAATCGTTGAAGAAATTCCCTCTCGTCTTTTGCGTAACAGAGCTGTTTAATCTTTTGAAACCCAATGGCGTGACCATTTGGCAGCATATAGTTGATCAACTCTTCCGGCACCAGCTGATAAAACTTAATCCCCCGATAAATCCACTGGAGATTGAGCAAATCCACATTGATCCCCAATATTTCCTCCTGTAGTTTTTTATCTTCTTTGCTCAGCTTTTTATTCTGCTCCTGCAGCAGCCGGAAATACAAGATATCCAAGTTCATTTCCATATGAAAAAGACGTTTATCCTCATCCTCCTGCAGTACGGGCAGCAGGGAAAGATAGTAGGGTGTGTCTTTGAGGTGACTCACCAATTCTTCCATGGATTTGGCTTGACTTAGCTTGTTGTGGGGAAGGCTGCTGTATTTGCCTGCATAATGAATCAGATACTGCAGGCTGTGGAGCGTACCCCCTCTGGTGATGGCTCGAAGATAGAGCTTTAGGTCTTCTATTTCATAGCGCATCAGCATGAGCTTGAAGAATTTGCGATAGTCATCGATGAAAAAGTGTATCAGCTTTTCCACTTGACGATGGATATATTTCTTCAGCAGCTGTTCCAGTTCATCCCGGTGAATATGTTCCATTTGAACATTTTCCAGTACAATGGCATAATCGGTCTTTTCCCTAAGATAGGCCCCGATCTCCCGAACCGATCTTTTTCTCAGTAGGTTTAGATAGTCTTCTTTATGGAGAAACCGGCTTTCCATTCCTTTGATCTTGGTATTGACGGCTGCAAACTGACGTACGTTTCCCATGGTCTTCACCTACTCCAAATCCATGATCTGAGAGAATATATCTTCCACCAGCGCTGCATGAATCCGTGCAAATCGTTCATCCAGCTTCCTGCATATTTCAGTAGTGTCTTCAGAGATTTGCTTTTCCTGCTCCTGTCCGATCTTAATGAGCTGCTCGTACCTCTCCCTGCCTGTTTCTTTTGCCTGATGGAGAGCTTCTTTTTCCATTTTGGACAGCACTTCCTTGATGGCCTGCTCATTTTCCTTTAGCTTTTGATCCGTACTGTTTTTAATCTCCCATGCCCGCTGATCAAGGCTGATGATTTTGTTGATGATATTGTCCATCGGGACGCCTTCTTTCTTTTTGAATGAATAGATAAGTATTATACATTGTTTTGAAAATTCCTTCTTCTTGCATAAATATTTTGCATTCCTGCAATTGTGTGTTACTGATTTCACTATATGAAATTTCTGGATAAAAATATTTCTCTGGATTGGTTGACATTTTCTTGGTGAAGAAATACAATAAAAGTGACTGACCAGTCAGTCTTATTATGGCAGAGTTCTTCTATACTGAGGATTTTTGATGTATCTGAAAATAAATACATAATTTTTGCAGACAATAGCATGATAAATATCGTACTACTATTTGTAGCAGTTCCTTTTGCTGATGAATATATGGTCAGTCCCATATCAAAAATGTTTTTATCTGTAGGGACCGGCGCCCTCGTCGGTCCGAAATATCTTATGTTCAATTCAAGGTATATACTAAATTGTCTAAGAAAGATATCTAGCTAAATGAATTCTTTAAGGTAAATCTGTGACATTCATAGCCCCACCAATACTTCAGCGAATTGATTTTATTAAGTATCTTTTTGTAGTATAATGAAAATATGTAAATACAGCCTATCCAAGCTGTACAACTGGCATCTATTTGCCTTTTGAAAGCTATATTAAAAAACAACAACAGGGAGTTGAAAATCTATGAAAAGAACTGCTTGTGCTCTTGTAACAGCACTGCTGCTTACAGTCCCAGCTTTACCAGTAAATGCAGCCACTGGAACAGCAGTAGGACAAGGAATAACCGTCACTATCAATGACGTAAAACAAGATTTTGACGTAAATCCAATCATTGAAAATGGGAGAGTTATGGTTCCAATGCGCTATGTATTCGAGGCTCTAGGCGCGGATATGCAGTGGGATCAGGAAATGCAAACTGTCTCTGCAAAAAAAGAAAGCAAAAAAATCCAAGTAAAAATTGGATCCTTCTTTGCTAAGAAGAACAATGACACGATACTTATGGATGTAAAGCCTAGACTTGTGAATGGCCGTACACTGGTACCCCTGCGTTTTGTCAGCGAATCCCTAGGGGCTCAGGTAGACTGGAATCCCCAAACAAAAGCTGTCACAGTATCAACTTCTATAGCTGTTGCGGATAGTAAACAAAATAATGCAACAGAAAAGACCCTAACCTTCGATGAGGCTTTGGCTATGGTTCTAAAGCAGGATTATCGATTGAAAAGTGCCAAACTCACTATGGAACGAGCTGAAATTGTAAGAGATAATATAGCTGATTCATATATGTATTCTATCCCATCTGGACCTGGTAATGGTTATGAAGACCTGCAGCGGCTACAGGGCTTACAAGCCTTGCTGGCTCAGGATGCAAATTTGAGGGTTTCTAACAAGCGAATTGATTTAGCTAAAGAGACAATAGAATTTGAGCTTGAAAGTATGTTTGATGAGATCATAGATTTAGAAAAACAAATAAAACTAAAAGACCTAAATTTAAAAGATCTAAAAAATAAGCTTGATATCACTAAACTAAAAGTGGAAACAGGCATGGAGAGCAAACATAAATACTCTAATGATCAGAAATCCTATGAACAAATGTTAAAAGAGAAAGAGGTTTTAAGCAAAAAGCTTGATAGCTCCTATATCAAACTAAATAATCTACTTGGACTTAAAGAAACAGAGAGATATACGGTCGAGAAAAAAGATGCATCCATGATCTCTGTATTAGATTTTGATATAGATACTCATATTACTAGAACGCTAAGCAGCGATCCCTATCTATGGATTCAAGAACAAACTATAAAAAACTATGAAAATGCACTTAATTTATATACCTATAATGCTGGACAAGAGCCATATAAGGCAAAGGAATTAGACCTTTCAAAATCAAAAAGTGACTTGGCAAATATGAAAGAAAAACTTAGAAAAAGTTTGCTTCTAAGGTATACCCAACTTCAACAGTTGGAAAAACAATATGCAGTTACTCAATCACAAGTGGAGCAGATTCAGCAGAATCTTGAAATTCTCCGAAAGCAATATGATTTAGGATTGATTACTCGAATGGAATTAGACCAGGTTGAACTATCTATAGCCCAGTTGCAATATGCACTGGATGCTATGAAAGTGCAACATAAAAACCTAAAGATAACGCTAGAAAAACCTTATCTAGCTCCCGATTATGTATAAATAACAAACAAAAATAATACACGGAGATGACCACTATCAAAATGCCATCTCCGTGTATTATTTATTAATCATATAAAGGTAACCCCTTTACCCTCAAATAGTTCTCCTTTACCTCAATTAAATATTGAAAATCTTCATCCACTTCCCCTGAAACTTCTTTTATTAGACGCTGGCTGTATCTCAAATCCTTCAGTGTGAGCAAAGGATAATCCTGCAAACCATAGGACCCATCGGGCAAATAAGCATACCACAGATCACCATCTGGTTTTTTCCAGTGAGGAGCAGTGTCCTTAACAGCCTGTCTCATTTTCGCAGCAGTATCAAGATATCTATTGTCATTTGTCTCTTTATACAATTCATATAGAAAGTTCATTTCCGTAATCAAGTGATTTAAGGAAGTTAAGGTTTCCGTCCCCCGATTCATATCGTCTCCATGGGTATAGTCATATACCAGATAACCACCATTTTTTGTCTCATGGTGATGTGTTTTGGCATAGTCAATCAAGAAATCTCCATACTTAATAGCCCCTTGCAGATAGTCTTCATTTTCAAATTCTCTATATCCATAGAGTAGAAACAGGCCTGCATCGGTGTTAAATCGGGTATCATAAAAACCTGCATCAATCCCATAATCTCCATAGAGCCAGGCAGATCTAGGACTGGATATCCAGTACCCTCCTTCGGTCTGGGTATCTAGGGCCGCTTGCAGGGACAACAAAGCAAAATTTGTACTAAAACGATTGTTTCCTTCCAGCAACAACTTATTGCCCACATGCTGCGCTGGCACTACCCAGAAAGCTCTCGGATCATAGGGATGGTATGTTTCAGGAGTCACATACTGTACGCCACCTTGAGTCCATTTCCGTACCCGATCTAGATTTGCCACCAAAAGGATTTTCTCCTGCTCTTCATCTCCCCAATTAACCATACCTTCTTTACCAATAATCCCCCACTGCTCGATTTCTGCACCTTCTACTTGAGGAAAGGAGATCAAAAATTCCTGTTTACCTTTGTCTGCAAGATACTGGATGGGAGTAGTTAAGTCAAAGCGTTCCTTTCGAACACCGTTACCTAGATGTTCATAGACGTTGACCATGTTTAAGTGCATACTAAAATCTTGTCCGTCTATGAAGATAGCTTGCTTCGGTAGTCCATAACCAGACACAATCTTTGCTGGTTCACTCCACGTGCTATTCGGTATAGTCAAAATGGGCTGCTGTTTGGACTGATCGAAAGCATATAGGATGTGTCGCTCTGTGACTTCTGTTGATTTTGATTTAAGACTGACTTTAATTTGTAAAGGTGTATCCTCATCAATGATAGGATTATATCTTATAAAATAATAGTAATCCAGAGTAGAAGTCACTGGAAAGTGTTTAATAGTCAATCTTCCAACTTGATTTCTCCCCTTGTAGACTTCATATTGATATTCTCCCCCACTCGCTTGATTACTTAATTTTTCTATTTTATAACCTTTTTTCATCACCGATATCGTAAGGCTCATATTTTCTTTCTCCCCCATCGATACCTGTAGTAATCTGTTAGCTGATATCATGGCTGCCTTACTTGCCAGAAAATAAACTGCCAATCCTATTACAGATATGGCCGTACATATTATGATCCATCTCTTCTTCAATCTCTTTCACCTGCCTAATTCCACTGATGTTATTAACTATACTGAACAAAAGAATAAGGAGTTAAGGCTTGTCCTTAAGCTCCTTATGTATGTTATTGAGAAAGTTTATTCATTCTGCAACCTAGGGAGCGGCCCCTGTACTGTTCCGCTAAATAGTATTCACTTCAAAGGAGAGCTTATTGGCAGCTGTAAAAAGGATATATAGAGGGAGCAGTTGGTCTGTATAAATAGCTATATCTATATCACTATCCTCTCGTCCTTCCCCCTTGGCAAAGGAACCAAAAAGATAGATAAACATTGGGTCAAATGCTTTCAATAAAAAGCTGATTACTCTATTTTTGTACTCCTTTGATAGATACATTTCAAGAACCGCCCCGAGATTTAATTGTTTACCCGTGGGGACCTGTTTCTTCATATATTCCTCTATTTTGTGAAACCCTTGTGCAGCTGAACATACCTCTCCACCCCTTTATTCAAAGAAAAATGGTATATTTTCTTAATTCATAAACCATATCTAAATTTACAGAAGCAGCTTTATACTTTATTCATATGAAAATTTAATCCAAGATCCGTCCCAAGATTTATGATGCTTCTTCAATGATCTCCTTTACTACTTTCTCTCTGAAAAATGATTTTCCCAACTCTGTCGATATGCTCCTTTAACTCCCTATGCTTTAGCTGTGAATAATTTACAACATCAAAGAAGTATGGTAAGGGTCCCCGTTCCTCTAGCATTGAATGTAGCGTCGCTAAGGTATCGAAGGTTATCTTTTCTCCATAAATAGCTATATCAATATCCGACCCTGGCTTATAGTTTCCCTTAGCCCTCGATCCAAATATTACAGCCTTATCTATCTCCTCCACACTTCTTATAACACCTATTATATAGGCTATATCTGATTCACTTAATCCGAAATTCATAGTATCTTCTCCAACTCAAAACATAGTTCATGAATAAGTCTATAATATTTTTTTCTTATAAGGGTTTCTGCTTCATGGGCTTTTTCTTCATCATATGTATGTGCCATGAGATTCCTTTTTTCTAATGCGTCAATCCAACCGTGACCATCAGTAACCAACTGGATTTGAAAAGCTATTTGTATTGTCGCCCTAGGGCTCTTTACCTCAAATCCTTCCTGTTCTAAATAATCCTTCATTGTTTTCCACGCTAATTCAAAGGTATATTCAAAGCATTGTATTAATCCTTGGACTTCAAATTTATTTAGTTCTCCTTTTTCGATAAATTCTGTTAGCTGTGTGACTGCCTTTTTAAAGTTAGCAAATCGCTGTTTCCATCTAATATCTGTTTGCATATATCTCCCTTCTTTCCTTGCTGTTTTCTTACATATTAACCTTGCTCTATCGCAAATAGCAAACCTAATTATACGATCTTTACTACTTACAGTATATCACTTTTACCTGTTCCTAAGCAATGAAAAAGCCCGAGTCTTTGACAGTTGCGGGCTGCCCCCCTATTATTGGACACAAGCTTAAGTTTTCTTATGAATACATGTAAGTGCTTCAAAAGATGACGTCTAGCTATTTTACAACTATTGTAGTAAGCTAATGATATCATTTTCTGAAGCACTTTTTATGTTTATGATTCATCCTACATTCTTCTGGCAGTTCCTTTGACCAGGGCAGGTACTTGTCCAGAAGTTCCGGATGATTATTAAAATCTGTATCAGGCATTGCTCTAAGGATGTATTTTAGATACTCATATATATGCAGATCATTTGCTTTGGCAGATTCTACTAATGTATAGAGAACCGCATTAGCAGTTGCTCCCTTGGGAGTATCAGCAAAAAGCCAAGCTCTTCTTGCAGTAGCTTTTATGTATCAAGTATACCATTTTTTGCTGTTTTTTTTCTACCTTTCAAACGACATTTAGAGGCTGAAAAATGTTGATTTTATGCGTATTTACCGGCTTTTTTTCGTCATATTCACAAAGCTAAAAACAGTTTTTTTTAGCATGCATTTCAACAGGATGATGTGCCTTTTTCTGTTCCATTGAAAGTCCCTGAAGAAGCCACTCAAGTTGTTGGAAGGTAATCTCTTTTTCTTCAGACGGAGACTTTGGCCACTGAAATTTCATTCCTTCGAGCAGCTTCTTGCTGTCCAGAACAAAACCATTCTTGTCATATCTCAAAACTTTAATGACTGTTTTTCTTTTGTTGCAAAAGATGAAAGCACATCTATCCGAGAATGGATCAAGGTTAAATTGCAGGTTTACAATCGCTGCCAATCCATCAATCTGTTTGCGGAAATCTGTCGTTCCACACGCAATGTAAATATGTGCAGCATCTTCTGCAAATAGATCTAACATAGTTTCTGCAGATGGCTGATAAATTCCGCTGCAAGTTTTGCCCTATCTGCACTTGTAATGGAGATTTTCAAGTCGTGCCAGATTATCTGTAACTGTGCTGAAGTATTGTTCACCGGTTCAGGAGAAGGATTAATTTCTGCAAATACCACGGTTTTATTTGTTTCCGTTTCATCTTGATTTGCAATCTCAACACGTTTTTTCCAATAATAATAAGCATATTTGGTAAAATTATTTTTTTCACACCATTCGCTGACATTCAAACCACTGGCTTTTTGGTCATCGAATCTCTTTCTCCAAAGTTCGAGTGATGTCGGATTCATAAAGTACCTTCTAAACTATGTTTTAGGAAATTTTACCTTATTGGCATCCGATTTGCACTACGTCATCTTTTGAAGTGCTTACCTTTCTTTCGTATGTGATCTTCTCAATTGTAGGTTCTTCTATTTCTGACCTTGCAGTAATTTCCGCTTCATTAAAAAATGAGATCTCCCTTCATCTACACGGTCACTGGATTTGCCATATTTCTTCACTGCATTTAGCTTAAGCTGCTCCTCATACCATTTAATTTTGGCATTTGCTATTTCCAGCTCATGTTGAAGCTTTTCAATCTCATTTTTTAAGTTTTTTGACTCACGATTTAGTTGTAATTCCTTGATTTGAACTGTATTTGCCATAGTGTTATTATATCATAATCTGAGATTCAAAAAAAGCTTTATTTGCTTGTATTATCAACTTTTTTCAGATCAAAGCCCGCTCAAGG
>NZ_FQZV01000010.1 GCF_900142145.1 Geosporobacter subterraneus DSM 17957
TCCATCATTTTTTGGACATTCTTTGCACTTTCTTGCACTTTTTTGTTTCACATTCGTCTTTTTTGAACGTATTATGTAACTAGGGAACAGAATTTAGACAATATTCACGGTGCGAATGATTTTATGTTTTTATGTTTGCTAACCATTCGCACTAAACAATAAGTGTACCCTCAACGTCAAATGACTGCTTTGCGCCTATATGGTCAACCTTGTTTTTATAGTTGTTCCCTAAATAATAAAATCTTAAGCTATCTTTGTCTTTATCGATAATTTGTTCAAGCTTATGCTTTACCTCACGGCACTTTGCTGCATCTAATACACACTCAAATACTGAATTTTGTACCCGCTGACCATAATTGACGCATAGTTTTGCTACTTTACGCAAACGTTTTTTCCCAAGTGCTGTCTCGGTATTTACATCGTAGGTTATTAGTACCAACATTTTTTTCACCTACTTCCACATAAACGGCGGATATGCATCCAAATCACCTCGAATATATCTAGCTAACAGCAATGCTTGAGCATGGGGAACAAGGCCCCATTGTAGTTTGTCCTGCAAAAATGGGTGTGTGATTATCTCTTGTTTTCTACTTTGCCAAGCCTTTAATATAACTTTTCTTGTATCGTCATTCATAACAACCGTACCATTTTCCTTCTGCATAAATCCGCTTGAGTTTACCTCTTTTTTATTGATTAATGATATTACAAACCGATCTGCATAGACAGAGCGCAGCTCCTCCATCATATCTAGGGCAAGAGAAGCTCTCCCTGGTCTATCCCGATGCAAAAAACCTACATAAGGATCCAGTCCAACAGTTTCCAATGCCGCCGTAAAATCATGGGCTAAGAGCGTATATACAAAGGATAACATTGCATTCACATTATCCAGCGGAGGTCGTTTATTGCGATAGTGAAAGAAAAAGGAGTCTTTTTGCTGTAAAATCAAGTCATCAAATACACTAAAATACTGTGATGCGGCCTCTCCTTCGTACCCCCTGAGTTGTTCTAAATTCTCACTTTCGTCAACTAATTTCAATGTTCTAAAAAGGGCTTGAGAAACTTCTTTTAGCTTATCAACATCTAGTCTCATTGCATAATCACGGGTTGCACGCTCAATTACCCAACGGGTATTATAAATTTTCCCCAAGATAAAATTCTTAGCAATCTTATTACTCTCCTTTGTGCTGTCTGATAACTTATATTGAGTCTTTCTAAGAACAACATTCCCCCTAACTTCACCGACTACCCTTGCCAAAAACTTACCGCTTTGCTTCATAAAAGTTAATGCAATATTCCTTTTTGCACATGCCCCCATCAATGCCGGACTTGCACCTGTATACCCAAATGCAACAATACCCTCGAGATTATGCAGTGGAATTCTTGAAACTTCTATGTCTTCTTTCAAAATTACAATATTTTCTCCATCCAAAGACAAATATGTATTCGGCGAAGTAACATAGAGTGTATTTAGTAACTTTCTCATCCATCTACCTCCATAAGATTCTTCCTAATATAATAAGTAGCGGAGGGATTTTTGCATAACTTTGGCATACAAATCTCAGCCAGTGAACATGCTTTACAGGCTTTAGATATTTTAACTTTAGGTGTATGTTTCTTGTCATATAGTTCATGCATTTCTCTAACTATTGCTCTTACTCTCTCACGCAGTTCATCATCAAGTATAATTTTTAGCCTGCGTTTCGTCTCTCCATAGAATAAAAATGCTTCCGGGATCTTGCATAATAGCATTTCCTCAAGACACATCGCCTGCGCACATAGCTGCAGTACGTCGGACTCGTCCTCCTTTGGCTTACCCTTTTTATACTCTATTGGTACAGGCTTATAGGTTCCTTCTCTCCCGAATATGCTTATCCCATCTGGTGCCCTATGAAACTCAACAACATCACAAGCTCCTGTTAAACCTAATGAACGGGAAAAAATCCCCATACCACGTGATATGATCAAATCTCCTCGCTTTTCTTTTATGCTATTATCATGTGTTTTCTCATGAAAGATGTGGCCTTCAACGGTGCGAAGGTTTTCTTGCCACTGCTGTTCAATATGGATTAATGCCCATTGACGTTTGCAAAAGGAAAAATGCTGTATCCCTGACAATAGTAAAAAATCTTCTTCTTTATATTCCATCATATCATCCTAATGCATTGTACTTCTTTTGGAATTTTTTCAATATCCACACTTACTGTATAGTCTGCATACTTTCTAGCTGGCTTTGTTTCATCATTACGTTTTATGGTTACGGTATCAAACAGCTTATAGGCTTGGGTATTGCCAAATTCGCTTATATGTTTAAATACAATTAATTCTCTGACACTCATTTTTCCTCTTGCAGCAGAATGATCATGTTCAAACATATTTATAATAGCTTCCCATAGAAGCTCTAAATCCTTCTCTGAAAACTTGGTAACCGTTTTTGCTAGGTTAGCGGAGATATATCCTTCTGCTCTGTATAAAGCATAGGGGATGATATGTTTTCTACCCATTTCATTGTCCTTCTTTTCAAAGTCTTTTTCCGTCGTTACTGCGACTCTTGTAATCGTTATTTCTTGTTGGACTATAGGATCTACACTTCTTGCAAACCCAATTTGAACAGGACCTCGAACTTGTCCACAATTTAATTTTGCCTTTACAAAGGTTGTCATCACAGCCCCAAAGGTTCTAATATCAAAGAAATTCTCGCACATAAAATCCCTAATTTTACTATCTTTCTCGCCTTTGCTCTTTTGTGCTTCTTCTTCTGTGATTCCTAATTCTTTATAAGCCAACTTATCACTGGTGTTTAAAGGTACTCCATCCTTTATATATATCTTATAGCCTTCACTGTCCGCTTTCACTGTTTCAACATAATTTCTTATTTTTCTTTTCAAACATACATCTGTTACAATGCCATAGCCTGTTTCAGCATCTATTCGAGGCATATTTCCTGCATCGGGATCCCCATTGGGGTTACCATTCTCTACATCAAACAAAATAACAAATTCGTACCTATTTTTGATAATTTCACTCATAATTAGTTCTCCTCACTTTTTTTATTATTTTTTTGATAAAATGCATTTCTTTGATGATAATAGCCCAGAATAAACACACCTTGTTCTTCAAGCGATAAATTTGACGGGAAAGGATGATTATTAATATCCAACTTTTCCAGTATATCTGCTATTTTTCTATCACTGACATAACCATATTCTGCTTTTGAAATATAATGTTGGGATAGTCTTAGCAAAACTGGAAAAACTGAAGCTGGCGTTGCACAGGCTGATGTAAAATACCTGTCTTTAATCGTTGCGTTTATTCCTGGATTTGCATCATGCTGTGCTTTTTCTAAAACTGCAAATAATCGCCCTAAGATGTAGGCCCTATTTGGGCTTTGCTCATTGAGTGACATTGTTAATACCTCCTTAAATTTATTGGTATTTCTTAATAAATAGGCTTTTATAATAGCTGCCTTATAGTAATTAATTTCCTTTTCCGCCTTTATTCTGATTAAAATGGCATTATACAAGCTAGCAGGATAAGGAGAGCCTGTAATAATTGCCTTTAATGTAGCACCTGCCATCAATGGTGAAGCTGCTTTATCATTGGACTTTGGAGATACCGTTTCATTTAACAATCTCCATATTGAAATAGCATCGGCGTCCGTAGCATACTGCTTTTCCATTCTAAGATCCTGATAGTGCATTGCGATTTTCCTTATGAGACTGCCAAAGGAATTTGAAGTAAAAAACCTTACTGCTAATCTTGCCGAATTTGGCGATAGGGCTAATATATGAAAATTAGTTTTTTCATCGAAAACATCAGATAAATCATCAATAGGTTTACCCTGGGCTATTTTTTCAAAAACAGATCTTACTTCTCTCGCAGCAACTTCATCTTTCACCATCCTTTCATCATTGTTTACCATTCCTCCATTCATATATAGAGACATAAAATCCTGATAAATTTTCTTGGGGCTCTCTGCCCAAAATACGATGGTTGCATCCCCTAGATACATTTTGTGAGAACCATCAGCTAACAGATAATTTAAAACTGTAGTATAAGCGAAGGTAGCATACTCGCTAACAGGAGAATTCAAACCCTGTTCTTTATATCGACCATAGGACTCATATGCTCTGTCATTAAATGATACAATTGAACCTCCCACAGATTGTGCTCCTTTGACACCCTTAATACTTGGATGTAATCTTGCTATGGTTTCCTCTTTACCGGTTACTAGGCACTGCATAACATTTGTATTTTCTGAGCTACTCTTGTGCTTCTCCCAAATTTGTCTAATTTCTTTGTTTTGATGAACAAATTCTCCTCCGTCCATTTTAAAAACCAAATTTGCACCAGACAATATTTCATCTAGATACTCTTGTAAAGCAGGATGCTCCAACCCTTGATCGATATCCCAATTGTTCACAAAGCTAATGACAGCTTTTGCCGCAGCATTGTTTATATTTTGCAAAATATTGATATGCAGCTCCTTAAATGCTTTAAAGCACTCCTTTGATCTTTCAGGCTTTCCTTTATTGTCTATGCCAAACATATAGCTTGAATTTTCACATAGAAAATTAGATTTTATCCCGACCGATTTTTTTTCTTGTTCTGGAACTTCCATACTTTGCGGGACTTCTACCAACTTTTTACCCTTCTGAACATTGATTTTCAATGGAATAATATTTAGCAATTCCCCATCTGCAGATAAATTGACTGCATAGGAGACATTGGCCTTACCATAACCTAATCTGGGTATATCACTATCTGCATCACTTGCTAAAATCTCATAATAATTGACCAAAGACTGTAAAATCATCTAAACACCTCACAATCAGATAAATCAATAACACCATCGCGCATAATAGCCCTGAAAAACGTTGGTTTGATATCCTCTAGATTCGTAAAATCTATATCATAGAGCATATATCCTAAATCTCTTTCTCCTGTCAGACCGGATTTTGGAAAATCCCCCTCTACCAGCCTAAAGTTAGCCGGAAACTCTCTACATCCGAAGTAAGGATTATGATAACACTGGCCATTTCTCATCTTTCTAAGAGCGATGTTATAATGTTTTTCAACCGTATCTGTTTCTCCTGCCTTATCTGTCAGCTCGAAATGTGCTTGTATGATGTATCGAACATTTTTAAGCACCATAGATGCTCTTTGCTGCCTATCAGCATTTGTATTTATGTATAAGGGTTTTGCACTACCCTTCATAACAGAATCCACTATACTAGCAGATATTTTTGAACTTACTTCGTTTCTTCGGATATTTGTAAATTCAATTGGATTGTAAACATGAATCCTATCTATATGCCAAGAAATGGCAGGCTTCCAATAGATTGCTTCGATAATTCCTCGTGCTGCAGATGGTGTTAGTACGTCATAGCTCACCCGTTCGACTTTCATTTCTGGTCGGGTAAAAAGACCATAGGCCCCCCAAACCTCAAGTGCTATACCATATCCCATTTTTATCACTCCTCTTCTCGTTTTTTATACAAAAATTCCTATGCCTGTTTCCACAGTAAATTCAAGACCGGTTTTCTCGCTATACATATTTATGTCCTTTAATACATAAATCCCTTCTTTTATAACATCAATCATATTTGCTCCTGACATTTTTTCAAATTCATTTTCGTAAACATTCACTGTATAGGGTTGTATGGCTCTTAATATACTCTTATACTCACCAATAAAGCGAAGCTTATTTACTAATTCCATTGAGTTTTTATCAAGTTCAATGATCACAGGTACCGTATTTTCCTCAATTAATTTGAATTGTTCTGCTACCTGCTTGAAGTTGAAATTAAAATTGCAACCCTCTGCACCTTTCTCCATTTTCTCAAATATATTCTTTATGTCTAATCCTTGCTCACCTTCAAACACATATAATTCATCAAAATATGTCTTTATTGCTTCTGGACTAAGTATATCTTCAAACCTTTCCATAATAGTCTTAGCCACAGCAATAGGCCGTTTAATCGTACTTGGCATATTTTTTGTATAAGTGCTTTCAGGTTCAAATAGGTATACTATACCTGTTTCTAAATTTCTCTCTCGATTACATCTACCGCCAGCTTGAACGATGGAATCAATTCCAGCCATAGCCCTATATACAATAGGAAAATCAACATCCACCCCTGCCTCAATTAGTTGGGTAGACACAACCTTGCAGGGCAATTTATCCTCGAGTCTTTGTTTTATTTCTGCTAGTACGTCCTTTCTATGTTTAGGACACATCCTTGTTGATAGATGAAATATTCCCTCACCCTTTATCTTTGCGAATATCTCTTTTGCATGTTTTTTGTTATTTACAATACAAAGCACCTGGTTACAGTTGTTTAGTTCTTCCGATACTTGATCCACTTCCATTTTTCCCCTATTAACCACTTTAATTCGTTTAAAGAAATGATATAATTCTTCTGTATTGTCACATATTTCACTTATTGATATTTCCTTTGGAAATCTATCCTTTAGGGATGGCTGAGTAGCACTGCATAATATACAAGTGGCTTCGTAGTTCTTTACCAGTTCTGAAATTGAAGCAATACAAGGGGTTAAATACTGTGTAGGAATCATTTGTGCTTCATCAAAAATAATCACACTATTTGCCAGGTTATGGAGCTTCCTGCATTTTGAAGATCTATTTCCAAATAAGGATTCAAAAAATTGAACATTTGTAGTCACAACAATAGGGATATCCCAATTTTCTGAAGCCAATTTAAGTTTATAGTCTGTTGAGTATTCATCATCCTTAAAATCAAAGTTTGAGTGATGCTCTAACACATTTTCAAATCCCAATATATCTTTGAAAGTCTTTCCTGTTTGTTCTATTATGCTGGTATATGGGATTACATAAATAATCCTATCCATACCATGCTCAAGCACATGACCCATCGCAAATGCAAGTGATGAAAGCGTCTTTCCCCCACCAGTGGGTACTGTAAGCGTATATAAACCCTTTTTTTGCTTTGATTTTTCGATACAGTTTTCTAAAATCTCAGCTCTTTTTTTATTGATTTCTCGCTCCTTATTATGAAATTTCCCAATATGTGTATTTAATTTATTGTTAAATAGCCTAAAATCATATTTAATACTTCTGTCCACTTGTCCACCATTTATAAATTCTTCCGTATCTAAAAAATCAGCGTCTACTAGGCAGGAGTATATCATTCTTATAAAAAAAGCAATGGAAAATCCGCCTTTGTTCAAGGGCTTAATATTTGGCATGTTCACAGGCAAAATATCATCTAAGTTTATCTCTTTTTCAAAATCAGAATAGACCGGAAGCTGTTTTGTTCTTTTTAACCGACCATTTAAGGTTACTTCTACAGCCGTATCACTCCTATGTCCACCATCTGGTAATCCTCCATGATGCCCTGCTATGCAGTACGCCAGCAATTTACCGAATAACTCAACCTTTCTATCAATTTCGATTGCGCCAGCTGTGGAGTGATCCACTCTATCATCTAAATTGTTTTTAATTTTGTTTTGGAATTCCCTAGAATACTTCCCGAGATCATGAAGTAGTCCACATATATGGGCATAATCTCCATTATTAAAGCTATCCCCATATTGTCTTGCTTTAGCAGCAGTTTTCTCTAGATGCTCTTTTAGACTTTGAACCTCTGAATCAATCTCTCGTGTATGTGCTATGTACATAGAAATTCCTCTCCTCAATTCCAATTATGTAATATTTTACCTTATTCGTCATCATTTCCTATATTTCCTGTTTGATTTTAGATTTTTAAAAATATTTTTAAAACAACAAAAACCCTCTGAATTCTCGCTCAATCCAGAGGGTTTTACTCTTTATTATACTTTAAATCGACCCGATGACTTTTGCAGATCTTGGGATAATCTTGTTAAATCCTGACTGGCTGCTGCTATTTCCTGCATTGCCGCAGTTTGTTCTTCTGCTGCGGCCGATACATTTTGGATTTCTTCCGATACCGCTTTGCTTTTCAACTGAACCACACCGGTGGATGAAGCAATACGCTGACTTCCTTGAGCAACTTCATGAATAAATTCTGTGATCTTGGTGATCTGGGCATTCATGGTATTGATAAAACCAATAATCTCATTGAAGGCTTGACCTGCCTGATTTACCGTCTCTGTACCGGTTTTTACAATCCTGCTGTCTTCACTTACTAAACGGTTTGTTTCATCAATTTTCTGCTGAATTTCTTGAATCAAATCATTAATCTGCATCGTGGATTCTTTGGAACTTTCGGCAAGCTTTCTGATTTCATCGGCTACAACAGCAAACCCTTTTCCGGCTTCTCCCGCCCGGGCTGCCTCAATGGATGCATTGAGGGCCAGCAGATTTGTCTGTTCTGCAATGGATTGGATTGTTTTGAGTATTTCATCCATTTTAGCTGAGCTCTTATTGATCTCTTCCAAAGACTGATTTGTCCTCTCACTGCTTTTTTGAAGATCTTCCATGCTTAATATGGCACTTTTCACTTCTTTTTCGCCTAATAAAGCACTTTCATTTGTTCGTTGGCTTAAGCGGTTAATTCCCTCAGCATTCTCCGAAATCTCTTGTATATTGGCTGCCATCTGCCGGATCGCCGATGCGGCACCTAATACTTCCGCTAATTGTTCTTCCGCACTTTTCGCCACTTCTAACGAAGATGCCGCAACACTTTCCGATCCCTCGGCTGACTGTTGCGCAATAGTAGACAGCACTGCTGCAGAATTTGCCACTTGTCCTGCCATGTGTTGTGAAGAACGGATTAATTCTTTTAAGTTGCCGATGGTACCTAACAAGGCATTTCCCAGCTTTTCTTCTGGTGTACTAACAGCCTGCATATCAATAGCTGCACCGAAAACACCCATAAACTCTTCTTGACGGTAATAGGGTATCGCAATGATGATTGCCAGTTTGTCAGTTGTTTTGGAAATGACCATATCCGAGATTTGCGGCTTACCCGTCTTTTTTGCATTTGCAAAATATTCTCGATCTCCATTATTCATTAGGTTTTTCCCTAAGGAATTATAGATCTGTTGTCCTGATTTGTCGGTGATAAAAAATACAGCGATCTCCTTATATCTTGAGAGCATGCTCCGCTGCTTTTCATCAATCACTTGCATGTTGTAACCGCTTTGATAATATGTATTGACTAGTTGTATCATATGATTTTCAATTTTTGTTAAATTCCTCTTGGTACTGGCTCCAATGGAAATATCTAAACGCAGGTTTCCCTTTGCCATTTCCTCAATGGCATTTACTAAAGTCTCAGTAGTTTTGAGATTCTTTGTTTTTGTATATAGGTCAAATAGAAATAAGAAAAAGATATACAGGAGAAAAAAGACAGGCATTCGATTTGTATCAAGGTTCTTGACAAATAACAGGATAACAAAAGGAATCCAGTAAATCGAGTACTTTGCAAATACAAATAAAGCTTTCATCACAGCAGCCTCCATCCCTTGATTTGATTAATTTCCATGGTTCATTACTGGAAAACTATCAAAGTTTTTTTACGATAATTAAATATCAATTCGATATCTGCAAGGAATTTCCTTCTAGCGAAAACCATATTTTGTTTAGAATATTTATTGATTTCTTCGCTGAAGTATTCCACATAAAAACAGAGGCCAGACCTAAGTCCAACCTCTGTTTTTATCTAAATATCTTATCTTTATATTTCTCTAACATCCCAATCAGAGGATATCCCAATCCGTAGCATGCAATCAACTGTCCCAGCGTCACCCAGCCCATGGCTGCCAGCAATGGTACCTGATACAAATAATTTAGGATAAACCCTACTACAATACCGTTTACAACAATCGGCGGGATGGGCACCATCCACTTCTCCGGCATCTTATAGGACAAAAATGCGGCCAATAGGGTTGCCAGACTGCCAAATACGATGTCTATCGGTCCTCCACCCCCATAGATATTGGCTACGATACAGCCTACAAATAATCCAGGTATAGCTGCCGGTGTAAAGTACGGCAAGATGGTCAAGGCTTCTGATACCCGAACCTGAATCTCCCCATAGCTGATGGGCGCAAAGGCAATAGTGATCACGGCGTATATCGCCCCGATTAGTGCAGCCTGCACCAAAAATACTGTTTTTTTCATTTTTTCAACCTCCATAGTTTTGTTTTAAGTCAGGATGGTCTCGAACTGACTAGACTATAAATATAGCACAATTCTGTCACAATGAAAAGTTTTTTTCAATGGTTTACAGGATATAGAAAATAATGATCCTTCCATATGTTATACTATATCCATAAAATGCTCCGGGAAGCAGGGATGAATATGGAATTAATCTTTATGCCGGCGATTATCAATAGCTTCTTTATCTTCAACCTTGTATATCTGTTTAAAAAAGGCTTTCACAAAACCCAGAAGCTTATATTTATTCTTCTGCTGATGACTGCTTTGATTTTTTTCACTGCTACCTTGGACGCCCTATCTGTCATAGGTCATTGGATCGGCGTTTATGAGCTTCCTTCTGAAATTGGCCAGATCACCCATATTTATTACAATAAAGTCCCTGGAAAATCCAGCAGTCTTGTGATAAATTACAATAAAATCTACGAGTTTGATTATAGACTGGTGAAGAATCGTGAGTTTTATCAAAATAGAAGTTATCAGGTCATATATACTCCGATAAATAAGGTGGTCTATCGCATTATTGATTTAGATCGTCCTATCTTCTGATCAATGGTCACAAAAAAACCCTCTTTCCTATCTATCCTAGAGGGCTGTTATCGTTATATGATTTATTTTCTTTCTTCCGGTGTGCTGCTGGTAGCGCCGGCTGTATTGATTTGGCTTTCTGTTCCTGCGATAGCCCCTGATTTTAGGGGTGCTCCGGGAAGCTTCAGCTCCCAAATATCTTCCACCGCCCCAGGTTCAGCAAATCGGTTTTCTAAGAATATGTCTGTTTCTTTTTTTGCTTTCTTCACGAATCCATCACCTCATACATAGTCTTTGAAGATATAAGGTGAGGTATACAGCTGTACTAAAAATAAATATCGGAAAACTCTATGTTAATCCGCTCGATCTGATTGCTCCAGCCACTTTCCTCCAGGGATTCATCCTGGCTTTCTTCCTCATGCCTTATAGGTAGTTTTACAGTAAATATACTGCCTTTTCCATATTCGCTCTTTACACCGACACTTCCCCCGTGCATTTCTACCAGCGCTTTCACAATAGAGAGGCCAATACCGCTTCCTTCTTGATTTCTGGATAAGGATTTATCTACCTGTCTAAATCTTTCAAATATGATTTCCTGCTTGTCCTGAGAAATGCCAATACCGGTATCTCTGACGGCAAGGACAATGCATCCTTCCACTTGGTCTTCGCTGAGAGATACATCAATTTTACCGCCCTTGTCTGTAAATTTAATGGCGTTGGATATGAGATTCAGCAGTATGCGTTCAATATGGTCTGCATCACAGGACATTCTTTTTTCCGGGATGCTTATATGACATTCAATGTCTATGCCTTTAAGCCCTGCATAATCCTGTACAGAATTTGTGATATTCCGTACTATTGTCACCATATCCTCTTTTTTCAGCTTCATTTGCATATAGCCGCAGTCAATCTTTGTTATGTCGATCAAATTATTGACTAAGCGAATTAACCGATAACTGTTTTGTTTAATCATTTTTATATTTCTCGGAGTGTTTTCCAGTAGAAGTTCTTTGTCTTTATCAAGATAAAACTCTTGGAGCTGAACCGCACCCAATATTACATTTAAGGGTGTTTTAAGCTCATGAGATATATTTGCAAAGAATTCACTCTTAAGCTTGTCATACTCTACCGCTTCGATCAGTCTGCGATTGCTTTCGTCTACTTCATATTTCAGCTTGTCCAGCTTTTTTCTATCAGTAATATCTCTAGCAATAAATAAATAACTCATTTTTTCTTCATAATAGATATAGGTGCCTGTCACCTCAACATCAACAAGGGAACCATCCAGTCGTATGAATTTTTCTTCCATGGGCGGCACATTCCGTCGTTCCTTCTTCATCAGATTGATACTGTTCATACAGAAGGCATAATAATCAGGATGAACAAATTCCCAACTGGCCTTTCCTATTAGTTCATCTGTTTTTTTAGCACCTAGCAACTCTGCGGCAGCCTTATTGACCAACAATATTTTTTCCTCATCTACAACAAAGAGAGCTTCCGGACAAAATTTAAACAGCTTTCGATATCTCAACTCACTTTGCCTGAACCACTCTTCTATCTTTTTTCGCTGGGAAATATCCCGTATAATCCATAGTATATATTGCTGATCATAAACCGCAAAATTTTTAAATCTTATTTCTACAGGTATATGCCGTCCTGACTTTGCACTAAGATAGGTTTCCAGCAGTATTTCCTCTGAACTGTAGCCATCTGACATCAACTCACACACAATTTCTTTTACTTTGCTACTGTCGCAGCAAATATTGGAGAAATCAGTTTTCATCAGTTCTTCTCTCGTATACCCCAACATCTTATATACCTGATCGTTCATTTCAATAAACTCAAAACTGCTGTTATTTGTAGTCTGATGCAAAATAATCCCGCTGCTTGACTGTTGGAAAAGTTCTCTATATTTTTTCTCATTTACTTGCAATTTCTGATCTTTATCTTTATGCTCAGTAATGTCGCAGCTAGCTCCTATATAGCCTTGAAACTTTCCTTCACTATTTAGTACAGGTTGTGCCCTATCAAGCATCCAACGGTATTGTCCCTGGGGATCTCTTAATCTGTACTCTCTGGTAAATGGAATCTGGAACCGGGCCGCATCCTGGTAGATACGTTTAAAGTTTGTCCAATCCTCAGGATGTATGACTTCTTTCCATTTACCACTTAAAACATTGTCTTTCTCTAATCCTACAAGGTCCAGCCAGTTTTTGTTGCAAAATACCACTTTCCCATGGAAATCTGATTGCCATAAAAGTAAAGGTACTTGATCCATTATCTGTTGTAAAAAAGCAAGTTCCTGTTTCAAATAATCCTCTTTTTGCTGTTGCATTATAAGACTTTCTTCCAGTTTTAAAACATGCTGTCTTAAAGCTTCATTTTCTGCCATAAGCGATGCCATGGTTCTTTCTGTTTCCCACATTGCCAATACCCCCAAAACCTATTACTGTTTTTCATTTTACCATATTTTTCATGTCTTTTGGCAATAGACGATTGTATTTGACTGTTTTTTTATTAATAATCTTTACGATATTTATCCCTGGTTACCTTTAGAAAGGGTTTCATCCCTTCCCTATAGAATACTATGATAAATACTCAAGTTAGATATAGGAGGTAATTATGCGCCCGTCCATTGCTCAATCTAATAAAATCTTTCTTACTGAAACGGCTTTTGAAGACCTGGATACTGTTCTATCCATAGAAAATAGCCAAGATGCTGAAAAATTTGTCTACTCATGGCCTAGGGCAAGACATCAAGAGGCTATAACAAACCCCGATGAAGCCCATCTGCTTTTAAAAGAGTGTGGTTCTGAAAAAATCATTGGTTACGTCCTTTTGTCAGGCCTTACCAATGAAGATCGATCTATAGAGTTTCGCAGGATTGCCCTGAGTATCACAGGTCAGGGATATGGGAAAATGGCCTTAGCACTTATTTTAAAGCTATGCTTTGAAAACTACGGCTGCCATCGGCTATGGCTGGATGTGTTTGAAGACAATCACCGAGCTCTTCGTTTATATCAGAAAATGGGATTTATACAGGAAGGGACTCTACGAGAATGTAAAAAATCCAACACAGGTTATCGTTCAATGATAATCATGTCTATGCTGGAGCAGGAGTATTATAGGCATAGATCTACATCACGATCATAAATCTTTTTCCAAAAGATTAGGACAGGAAAATTTTCCTGTCCTAATTTTATTGCATGGTATTCAGTTGCTGGATATCTTCCCCCTTGATCTCCGGGAAAGTTACCGGGCCATTAAAGTCATAGTACTTGAAGTTTCCTATACTGGTCACATGACTTTTCATTTCTCCCATATTCATATGAATAGTTTGGAAGATTTTCATATCCTCAAACAACTTGGTTTCTTTGTCAATAAACATCTGATAATCCATTTCGATTTCCATCATGTTTACCATTTCCATCATTTGCTTTTTGATCATTTCCTGGTCAACCTGGGGCTGAGCTCCGGCTTCCTTTGCTGCCGCATCGGCTACGTAAGAAAAGACTTTTTCCATGATTTCGTTGAACATCTTTTTAAAGGATTCTTTATCGATGCTGGCACTAATCACATAATAGGTTTTTCCATCTTTTACTACATCTGGGCTATAGGTTGCATACATGCCTAGGGCAGCCATCTGATCCTTTGACATTACAGCATTACCTATATCCTGATTTCCTGTCAGCTTTTGAATCTCCTGCATAATTGGATTGATATCCATCTTCGCCCATTTCTCTTCTTGCGGTACACGAATGTACATTGCATTGTCTGTCATGTACACCTCAGCTGCCTGATCTCCTCCAGGCATTTCCATCCCTGCAACCTTCGCAATAGTTTTTACATAGACCTGCATTGGTTTTTGGAACATTCCCTCTTGAATCATTTCCATTTTCATGGCTTGCTGACCCTGTCCGGGCACTTCCGCTTTGGTCTCCATATCGAAGACCCCACGATACTTATAGGTGTTAAATTCAGTAAATTTCTCATTTACCTTCTGCAGCATAGCTGCCGCACTCAGGCCTTCTCTGGTAAGATTTGCATCATAATACTGCTTTGCTTTTTCAAGGTAGCTCTTGGCATCCTCATGAGTCAGCTGCGCTTGGGGATTTAACTTACCATCTTTAGGTGTTGTAATACCTCTTGCAACCGCATAAGCAACATAAGGCTTTGCCCACGCAGATACTAACTGCTGATCCTGGAAAGTCAGAACCTTGCCCATTTCCTCTGCAGTGATTTTGCTTACGGTACCCTGCTCACCCATTGCTTTTATCAGGATAATTAAAGCTTGTTCTCTCGTTACCGGACTGGTTGGCTTGAAGGAATCCCCATAGCCTGAAATGATTCGGCTCTGGTATGCAGTTTCTACATAAGGTATATCTGCAATAGCTACATCTTTGAATGCAGTTTGAGTGGTCTCTAACAGCTGAATATTGAAAGTTTTAAGTACTTCTTTCGTAAAGTCCAATCGGTTCATGTAACCCACTTCTGTCTGGGCCATGGCTGCTGTTGTTGCTGATAGGATCAGCGTCATCACCAACAGCAAAACAATTTTTTTGTTTTTCATAATCTCTCCTCCAATTTTTTTCTCAATTTCCCCTAAGCACATTCTATTATATACCAATTGCCAGTGTTTGAAAACCAAATTATGGCATTATTTCTTTCAAATTATTGGAGAAAAGCAGTTGACTTTATAAACTTCTGTAATTAAATCTTGTCATAATGCTCATACTTATGATAATATAGGATAAAATAGTGACAGTGGAAAAACAGTGAAGGAGTCCAGTAGTCCTCATGGTTACAACCCAGAGAGCAGATCGGTCGGTGAGAGATCTGCAGTACATGAACAGACGAAATACACCTCCGGAGTTTCGAAGCAAAACTTCGACGGGTTCCCATCCGTTATCATGGCCTGAGGCATTTATATGCGAATTAAGGTGGTACCACGGGTCTGCTCGTCCTTATATATGGATGAACAGGCTCTTTTTTATTATGGAAAGTAAGGAGGGCTTACGATGACAAATGTATATGATGTACTGAAGGAACGTGGTTTTATACAGCAAACCACCCATGAAGACGAAATACGCGAATTGCTTGGAAAGGAATCCGTGACCTTTTATACCGGCTATGATCCTACCGCAGACAGCCTCCATGTAGGTCATTTTCTGCAGCTGATTGCCATGGCCCATCTTCAGCGGGCAGGCCACCGTCCTATCCTCTTGATCGGCGGCGGTACTGCGATGGTAGGAGATCCTTCAGGACGAACTGACATGCGAAAAATGCTGACACCTGAGGATATCCAGCATAACGGAGAATGTTTTAAGCAGCAGTGCAGCAATTTCCTGGATTTTTCCGAGGGAAAAGGCATCTTGGCCAATAACGCTGATTGGCTGATGAATCTTACCTATGTTCCTTTCTTAAGAGAAATCGGAAGACATTTTTCTGTAAACCGTATGCTGGCGGCAGAGTGCTTTAAGAGTCGTATGGAAAAAGGCTTGTCCTTTTTAGAGTTTAACTATATGATCATGCAGTCCTATGACTTCCTGGAGCTTTACAGAAGGTATGGCTGTAAGCTTCAGCTAGGGGGCGATGATCAATGGTCCAACATTATTCATGGCGCTGATTTAATCCGCAGAGTGGAAGGGGCTTCGGCCTACGGCATGACTTTTACCCTGCTGACTACCAGCGACGGCAATAAGATGGGCAAAACCCAATCCGGTGCCCTTTGGCTTGATCCTAAGAAGACTTCACCTTATGAGTTCTACCAATACTGGAGAAATGTAGATGACCGTGATGTGGAAAAATGTCTTGCGCTGCTGACCTTCCTGCCGATGGATGAAGTTAGACGCCTAGGAGCCCTGGAAGGATCTGAGATCAATAGGGCTAAAGAAATCCTGGCCTTTGAGGTGACCCAACTGGTTCATGGTACAGAAGAAGCGAAGAAGGCAGAAGAAGCTGCGAAAGCACTTTTTGGAAAAGGGGCTATGTCTGAAGCAGTTCCTTTCACAGAGATTTCCCAGGGCGAGTTTTCTGAAGGTATGGAGTTGCTGACATTGTTGGCTAAAGCAGGTCTCATTCCATCCCGAAGCGAGGGCAGACGGCTTGTTCAGCAGGGCGGTATTGCGGTCAATGATCAGAAAATCGAGGACGCCAACCACATCATCCAGCTTTCTGACTTTTCCGATGGCGCATTGATGATTAAAAAAGGCAAGAAAGTATATCATCAGATCAGACTAAGCTAAAAACGAAAGCTATCCATTTTCTGTGGATAGCTTTCTCTTTTTTATATAATTATCAACAGATTTGCGACCAATTCACATACCTGTTGAGGATATCTACGAACTTCTGCAGCCCAAGGGCATCCTTTTCATCAAACCGTTCTTTAATGGGTGCATCTATGTCCAGCACACCGATGAGCTGTTCCTCATGAAGGATCGGTACAACGATCTCTGACTGAGAAGCCGCATCACAGGCGATGTGGCCAGGGAACAGGTGTACATCAGGAACCAGCTGGGTTTTTCTTTCCTGGGCAGCTGTCCCGCAAACCCCTTTTCCAAGTGCGATATGCGTACAGGCCGGCTTTCCTTGAAAAGGACCTAATACCAGCTCCCCGTTTTTATAAAGGTAAAATCCGGCCCAGTTGATGTCATCCAGCAGCAGATAGAGTAAAGCAGCTGCATTGGACAAATTGGCCAGCCAATCGGGCTCCTCACAGATTAAGCCTGTCAGCTTCAGGTTTAAATAATTATAAAATTTCTCTTTATCTTTGCTATCGATCTTTTTAATTTCGTTCATAGGTGTCACACCTTTCCCTGATAATCCACTGAAACATATTTTTTCGATCCATCTTATTCCTCCCTTTTCCTCATTAACCGCTCCTGGAGTCTTGCCCCCAGTGCTTTTTCAAGATAGGGCTCCACCTTCCAAAAGCTTTTGAAGCTTATATATTCTTCCACAGCCTCTCTTGCATTCCTGCTGCCCTTTACAGCACGAATCAATAAATTTTTAGCCGTATGCTCCATGCTGATAAACTCGAGGATTTGGGTAGTATATCCCATGATCTCCAAAATGTTGGCCCGTATGCTGTCGGTAACCAGAGAGGATAGCCGTTCCTTTATAATTCCATGCTTTTCCATAGGCTTCATAACCTGATGATGTATTTGCCCTAAAAGCTCATGCTGGCAGCAGGGTACGGATAGAATCACCTCTGCATCCCACTCTATAGCCTTAACCAGTGCTGCGTCTGTGGCTGTATCACAGGCGTGAAGACTGACCACCATATGGATTTTGTCTTTTCCGGTATACTGCCGGATATCACCGGTGATGAACCAGAGCTGCTCATAGGCTAAATCAGAGGCGATGGTGTTACAGTGGTTCACCACATCTTCCTTTAGGTCTAATCCCAGTATATTTGCCTTCATCCCCAGGATCACTGTAAGATAGTGATAAAGGGCGAAGGTAAGATAAGATTTCCCACAGCCAAAATCTACGATTTGAAGGGGCTCACCTTTATTCTTCAGATAGGGCACAACATCCGATACCATCTCCAGAAAGCGGTTTATCTGCCGAAACTTATCATATTTATTGGCAAGAACCTTTCCTTTATCATTCATGACACCTAACCGCTTCATGAATGGACAGGGCTCATTCTCAGGGATAATATAGCTTTTTTTACGATTGTGACTGAGGTCTTGGGCTTTTTTTGAAGGGGGCTTTTTTAGTATCCTACCGCTGCCCTTCTTGCTAATCAGGATTTGATAATCCCCTTCCGCTGTATAGATCTGTCCCTGTCTAAAGTATCCCGACATAAGCGCTTTAATTTTATCGGCGGATGCTTTGGCCTCAAGATTTTCATGGGTCACCTTCTTCGGGTAGTGATAGCTAAATTGGTATACCTTCTGACCCTTTATGACAACCGGTCTCACATCTACTTTTTGATATTCGGCCCCCTCTTTTTTCCGCAGATTGCTGAATATCCCAGAGATCAGAGTCTCCTGACCGAAGATCCCGTCTATAAGTTCCCTTATATCATCCATATATGGCTTCTTCCTTTCGCTTTTGCATACCTTTATTATATCAAAAATTTATAGTTTCTCTACGTAAAAAAGTGCTGTTCTCTTTTTAGATGCAGCACTAGTTTTTGTTAATCTGTCACATTCTATGAATCTATATTTCTTTTAACCCGCCAGCGGCCTCCCGATCCAATATGACCACTACATCGTTATGCAGCTGCAGCACAGAGGCCGGCAGCTCCGGCGAAATCTTTCCCTCCAGCGCCCTCTGAATCACTTCCCGTTTTTCCCGTCCGCTTGCAAGAAGCACAATTTTTTTCGCCTGCATAATGGTTTTGATTCCCATACTAATGGCTTGGGTGGGTACCTTGTGGATAGAATCAAAAAACCTGGCATTAGCCTGTATGGTATCCTCATCCAGCTGTACAAGATGGGTGGTAGCCTCAAACTTTACGTCCGGTTCATTAAACCCGATATGTCCGTTTCTGCCGATTCCCAATACCTGAAGATCGATGCCGCCCATCAACCTGATGAGCTGCTCATAACGGCGGCAGGCTTCTTCTATGTCCGGTGCCTGACCATCTGGAATATGAATATTCTTCTCCTGGATGTTCACATATTTGAAGAAATTTTCCATCATATAATAATGATAGCTTTGAGGATTTTCCTTCTCCAAACCATAATATTCATCCAGATTAAAGGTTTTTACCTCTTTAAAATCCAGATCCTCCTCTTGGTGCATGGCAGCCAGCTCCCGGTACATGCCCAGGGGAGTATCTCCAGTGGCCAATCCCAGTACGCTATCAGGCTTGAGTCTGACTTGGCTGGCCAGGATATATGCCGCCTTTTTACTTAGCTTTTGATAATTCTCTTCCACATAAATCTTCACAACGCTTCACCTCGGCTTCATCCTGTACTTCTTGTTATAAGACTGCAAACCTTATACACACTATCTGCGCAGAACGGCAAAAGAAAAGTCCCTATTAAAACTATACATTATTATCGGCATAAAAGATTGTCATCCTGAATCTTTAGTCTTAAGCGGTAGCGAAGGAGCTTACGAAGGATCTAGATATGCTAACACTTCTACAGATTCTTCATTTCACATCGTCGCATTCAGAATAACATTTCCTGAGCCTCTACGCTCTCCTCCAGTGCTTTTTCACAGCATATCTCCTTACTTAAGATACACTTCCATCAATATATCTGAAGATTCCTTACGCTTTGTAATGCTTTTTACTTTCTCCGCCATATTGGTGATTACCACCGGTGTAATCAAAGACTTGCCCTGAGCTTCGATATAATCTCTATCAAAAGTAACCAGCTTATCGCCTTTTTTCACTGGATCTCCGTTTTTTACAAAAGCCGTGAATCCTTTCCCTTTTAAGAGCACCGTATCCAGACCGATATGAATGAGTACTTCCAACCCTTCTGCTGTTCCTACAGCTACTGCATGGAAACTATTGGCCAGATGCAGTACAGTACCATCACAGGGCGCTAGGATGATGTCCTCATCGGGCATCACCGCCAAGCCGTCTCCCAGATATTTTTGAGAAAATACTTCATCAGGTACCTCGTCTATGTCCATTACCTTACCGGGAATCGGCTTGTAGAGAACTACTTTCTTTTCTTTCTTCTTAAACAAATTTAACATATTCTCGTCTCCCTAATTGTATAAATTTTGCAAACTATCCTCGCATGGCCATCCGTCTATAGGTGTGTCTTCTGCCCCGGATTGCCACAGAGTAGGTCATAATATTTTCAGGTACTGCAATGCCTGTATAGCCTGCATCTCCAATATGATGGCAATCTGCCCCTGCCATTTTTGCATAAAGGGCAATGCTCTTGACCGTATCCCCATCAGATCCCTCTTGGGAAGTCCCAATAGTCGTCAGGAGCATTCCCCCTCTTTGATGGATAAAATCGCCCATTTCTTTTACGAATTCTAATGTAATTCCGGGAACTGTTCCCGGGGCAGGCAGCAGTATGATATCGGCACCGGCATTGAGGAAGCTCCCTATCACTGATTTATTGACAATGCCTTCGCTCATTTCTCCCCCGGTACCTGCACTGTGCATTTTTCCTGCAATAATGATTATCCGGTCTCCCAATTCCTCCCTAGCCTCTCGGATAGCCCTTTCAATCTGATCATTGGAAACCCCTGTCTTAGGATTGCCCGTTAAGGTAATGATCTGTGCACCCTGTTCATAGGCCCTTCGCATGGTTTCCCGGGTAGCAATCCTACCCGGCTCTAGAATACTCCTTTGTCCCAATACTTCTTTATTGGGATCCACCGGCTCAAGATTGACTCCGACAGCCCTGCCTGAAAGCCTTTTAACCGCTTCTATAGGGCTTTCCCCTTCTTGAGGCGTTATGCCAAATATTGCAGGCTTCTGTGTATCGTAAAAATTCAGCAGAATAATATCTGCCCCAAAGGCTGCTACCAGCTCAGCATTGGTCACATCAAACAATAAGGGCATCACAGGGCAGAGGATTTCACAAATAATCGTTCTCCCCTCTGCCGCCCGTATGCTGTCTAACAGCTGCTTTCCATCCAGCTTCACCAAATCCTTTGGTCTCATGTCTAAAATCCGATCCATATAATCCCCCCGTATTCCTCTATATTTCCCGCCTGTAGACCTCTCTTCCCCTTACAAAGCTTCGCTGAATATTTAGGTCATCATCGAACAGAATGATGTCTGCATCCTTGCCCGCTTCTATACTGCCCTTTTGCTTTTCTAACCCCAAAATTCTGGCAGGGTTCATGGTAACCATTTCGACGGCCTCTTCTAAAGAGATTCTCGACGTTTCAACGAAATTCTTTACAGCCTTGTTTATGGTTAGTATGCTGCCAGCTAAGGTTCCATTCATCAGACGGGCAGACTTCTCATCCACCACAACCTGCTGTCCTCCCAAGTCGAAGATGCCGTTTTTCAATAAACAAGCCCGCATGGCATCGGTAACCAGCACGATCTTCTCCAAACCCTTTACCTTGAACAATATCCGCTGCGCAGCTTCATGGGAATGAATATTGTCTGCAATCAGTTCACAGGTTACCTCTGAATCCATGGCTGCACCGACGACACCGGGACTTCTATGGTGAAAGGGAGCCATGCCGTTGAATATATGGGTCACATGATGTACTCCGGCTCTGATCGCCTCCATGGCTTCCTCATAGGTGGCATCACTGTGTCCGATGGATGCAACGATATTGTGATCCTTACAGCATTGGATGAAGGTCCCCTTCGCATCCAGCTCAGGTGCAAAGGTTATCATCTTTATTACATCCTTATAAGCTTCGATTTGTTTGAAGTTAGGAGGGAGGATAAAGCTTTCATCCTGAGCCCCCTTATACCTTGGATTGATAAAAGGACCCTCCAGGTGACAGCCCAATATTTCAGCGCCCTCTTGTATTCCCATAGCCCTTCGGATTCGTACTAAAGCCCTTTCAATTTTTTCAAATTCCATGGTCATGGTTGTGGGAAGAAAAGAGGTAACCCCTGTAGAAAGAATGGCTTTTCTGATCTCTGACAGGGAGGATTCCTCCTCGTCCATCACATCACGGCCGGCACAGCCATGGATATGAAGCTCCATAAATCCCGCTGATAAATAAGCTCCCCCGCCATCTATCCAATCTTCTATTTGATAGAAGGGTAGTCTCTCCTCCGGAATAACGTCCTGTATTTTTTCATCAAAAATTAGTGCTCTTCCGGATACTGATTTCCTATCATTGATTATTCTTATATTTCCGATGGCTTTCATTGTTTTCACCCTTCTTTTAGATTCCTCCAGACTTTTTTCAAAAAGAATGGTGACAAAAGGTCACCATTCTCCATTATGCTTTTACTTTTTGCATAGCCTTTTTCATTTCATCAGCAATAATCTCCGCTTTCGTGCCTACAATGATCTGCAGATTATTGCCTTTCTGAATCATCCCTTTAGCACCTATTGCTTTTAAGCTGCTCTCATCTATTACTGCAGCATCTTTCACGGTTAGTCTAAGACGTGTAATGCAAGCGTCCAGACTTACAATATTTCCAGCTCCGCCTAATCGCTCTAATAGTTGTACTGCAGCCTCACTGACATTGTCAAAAGCCTCTCCTGTGTCTTCATCCATCCGTCCCGGTGTAGGAATATCAAATTTATTGATGGCCCATAGGAATACAAAATAGTACAATGCGCCAAAGGCAAGCCCTACTGGGATAATCATGACGGCGTTTGTAGCTAAACCGAAGTTGAGTGCATAGTCAATCAATCCTGCCGAGAAGCCAAACCCGTGAAGAATTCCAAAGGTATAACATACCACTAGTGCTAAGCCTGTAAACAGTGCATGGAAGAAATACAACACTGGTGCTAGGAAAAGGAACATAAACTCGATAGGCTCTGTAATCCCTGTTAAAAATGCTGTAAATGCAACGGATAGGAGAGCGCCTCCTACTGCTTTGCGATTTTCAGGTTTTGCACACTTATACATGGCTAATGCTGCCCCTGGCAAAGCAAACATAAAGATGACGAAAAATCCAGCCATGAAATTTCCTGCAGTTGGGTCTCCTGCAAAAAATCGATGCAAGTCTCCTGTAGCTACCTTTCCAGCCGCATCTGTATATTCTCCAAATACAAACCAGATAAAACTGTTAAGTACGTGATGCAATCCTACAGGAATTAATAGACGGTTAAGAAATCCAAATACAAATACACCTACTGCTCCTACGCCAATGATCCATTCTCCCATTGCATGGATACCGCTCTGGATAGGTGCCCAAATGATGCCAAACACGCCCGCCATTACAATACAGGCTGCAGCAGTAACAATGGGTACAAATCTTTTACCTCCAAAGAATCCTAGGAATTCGGGAAGCTGAATATTATAAAACTTATTATAAAGTCCCCCTGCTAATACCCCTACTAAGATACCTGCCAATACACTCATGTTTAAATCCGGATTAATGGTTTTTAATCCATTGACCAATACGAAATAACCAATCATACCTGCAATTCCTGCCGCACCATGGTTGTCGTGAGCAATACCTACAGCAATACCAATAGCAAATAATAAGGCCAAGTTATCAAATACAGCGCCTCCTGCCTGCATGACAAAAGGAATGTTTAGAACGTCCGGCGCCCCTAGCCGCAACAACAGTGCAGCAGCCGGCAGTACTGCAATCGGCAGCATCATTGCTTTGCCTAGCCTTGACAGTTGTGCAAATGCATTTTTACTCATGATGTATCCCCCTTTTTATTTATTTTATGCGCTTATAGCACAAATCTAACGTTTTAACATCACTTCATATTTATATTTGTCACTTCTATAGATGGCTTTTGTCAACTCCATTGGGGTATGATCTTGGAGATATGTCTTTCTGGAGAAGAGCAGTCCCAGGCTGTTCTTTTCTACCTGCAGCAGCATACTTTCATAATCATCAATGATCACTGGCTCTATGGTTTGGTAGGCATAGGCCATTTCCAGCTGATACACTTCAGATAGAATGGCATAGAGTGAGTTGTTCTCCAGTTTTTCAGCAGTTAAATCCTCGCACAGATGTGTCGGAATATAGGCTGTTTCCAGGGCATAAGGTTCTCCTGATACAATTCGCAGCCGCCGAATTTCAAATACCTGCTGGCCTTCTCTTAGTTGTAAAGCTTTTTCCAACTTTTTAGTTACAGGCCTTTTTTGAAAAGAGATCATCCTTGTTTCCACCGTCATACCCTGACGCCGCATATCCTCCGTAAAGCTTCGCAGTTCCGATAGGGAGTGTCTCTCCTTCGGACGGGCAACAAAGGTTCCTTTGCCTTGCTCCCTATACAACAATCCTTCTGAAACCAAGCTGGTGATAGCCTTATTTACAGTCATGCGGCTAACGCCGTGGTATTCACACAGCTCACGCTCTGATGGTATAGGGTCCTGAGGTTTTAATTCTTCATTTTCGATCATTTCTGTAATAATATCCTTTAACTGATAATACAGTGGAACAAAAGAATGTTTATTTACTCTTTTCATTATTTCCTCCTGCTATGTTGACATGTTGTATATACCACTTTATTTATATTCTACCACCTTTTTCCGGAAATGCAATAACTTTTTTACTATTCTCCGAGGGCATCCTGAATTTTCCCTCTGTGTTTTCTTAAAGCTTCTTCTGCCTGTTCCAGAGGTAGACCTGACAAACCCATATAAACTGCCAATTTGCCCGCATAATTCGTTTCTTTTAGCAGTTCCTCCGCTCTTTCCTCCGTTACGTTGGCGGCCAATGCAACCATTCTTCTGCACCGATCCTTTAGTTTTTCATTGCTGGCTTCCACATCTATCATTAGATTTTTATATACTTTCCCCAGCTTGACCATCGTTCCGGTAGAAAGCATATTCACCACCATTTTCTGTGCAGTTCCTGCTTTCATCCGTGTAGACCCCATAATCACCTCCGGGCCTACCACCGGTGCAATAGAAATGTCTGCAAGCTGAGCCATTTCTGACTGGGGATTACAGGTTACTGTGATAATAGGTGCACCCAGTTCTCTGGCATAGGCCATACCCCTTATTACATAGGGTGTTCTTCCGCTGGCTGCAATCCCCACCAGTACGTCCTTTTTATCAAAGTTAATGCGCTTTAAATCTGCAATTCCTTCTTCTTCCAAATCCTCTGCACCATCCCTTGGCAGATAAATAGCCTCCACGCCGCCTGCTATGAGGGCCTGTACCAGCGAAGGGTCTACCCCGTAGGTTGAAGGACATTCGGAGGCATCCAGCACTCCAATACGTCCGCTGGTTCCTGCTCCTATGTATATCAGCCTGCCTCCCTGCCGGATTTGTTTTACGATCAGTTCCACAGCCTTTGCAATCATAGGAATTTCTTTTTCAACGGCAAAAGCTACCTTTTTGTCCTCCTCATTAATCATGCGGATCATCTCTTCCGTAGAAACTCGGTCAATGGTAAGGGTGTTTGGATTCACGCTTTCCGTTATCAATGTCTTAAAATCCATTTTTATCTCCTCCTGCTCATAATAATATACCCTGTATATAAACTATATTTCATTTATCCTTCAGATACAATAATAATTTTCCTTGTATTTCCATCCTACTTTTTCCCTATTTTTTGTGAAATCAGAGGGTAAAATTACATTTTTGTAGAATTATAGAGAATCAGTAATTATTTTGTCATGATTTCTCATTATTATTTTTTCTGCTCCTTTATTTGGGTATATATCTGCATAATGTTTAATTTATGTTTCTGGGGTGATCCGCTCATGCCATGGAGAATACAAGAATATTTTAATAGTATCATTATGAAAACCAAATATATGAGCGCCTTATTCTATGGGCAGGATCGCAGCTTGAGGGGGAATCATGTTCCCAATCCGGGCCATTCAGCGTTCAAAATAACCATGATTTATGCCATCGTTGGCGCCTTATGGATCCTATTCTCTGACACAGCCTTGAATCGGGTTGTACAAGATGTTGATCTGCTGTCCACCCTGCAAACCTTTAAGGGGTGGTTTTACGTGCTGGCTACGGCCTCAATGCTATATGCATTGATTTATCGTCATATAGACAATACCCTTTATTGGTCCAGGGAGCTTATGAGCAGTTATGAGGAACTGGAAGCAGCGACAGAAGAACTGCTGGCGGCAGAAGAAGAACAAAAACTGCAGTTGGAAAAGTTGAAGGAAAGCGAAGAGGCATTACGGCTCAGTGAAGCCCGGGTTTTTGATTTGTCTTACTATGATCCCCTGACCGGACTTCCCAATCCAACACTTTTTCATGATAGAGTCACTCAAGCCCTTTTCCAGGCTGAATCAAAAAAACATAAGGCTGCACTTTTATACTTGGACCTCGATTATTTCAAGGTCATCAATGAGACAATGGGCCATAATACAGGCAGTGATTTGCTGATACAGGTAGGCACTGCCCTAAAAACATGTCTCCATGAAATAGATATCCTCACCCGCTACAGTAAAGACGAATTTGCTATATTCCTGCCGGTTATCCATGACCCTGAAAGTGCGGCGGAAGTGGGGAGCAAAATTCTAAAGCTTTTTGAAAACCCTTGGCTGCTCAATCAAAAGGAGCTATATATCACTGCCAGTATCGGTATCGCCATTTACCCTGAGGACAGCCTTGAAGGCTATGACTTACTTCAAAAATCTGAGACGGCCATGTGTTATGCCAAGGGTCAAGGCAGAAACTGCTTTCAATTTTATTCTGATAAATTAAATATTCCTATCATGGAGAAATTTCAATTGGAAAACCACTTACGATCTGCCCTCCGAAAGGATGAATTTGTCCTTCATTACCAGCCCCTTGCAGATTTGACCACTGGGAATATTATTGGTGTAGAAGCACTCCTCCGCTGGCAGCATCCCGATATGGGTCTCATTGCACCCATGCGGTTTATACCGCTGGCGGAGGCCTCCAATCTGATTCTTCCCATTGGCGAATGGGTATTGAGGACAGCCTGCAGGCAGTTAAAAGAGTGGCGGGATCAGGGCTTCCCGTCAATGATTGTATCAGTTAATCTATCGGCCCGCCAATTTCAACAAAGCAATCTGGTAGAAATGGTAACTGCTGTACTAAATGAATGTCAAGTGGAACCCTCTTGTTTGGAAATAGAAATCACCGAAGGAATCGTCTTACATAATCTTGAGCTTGTCACCGATGTGCTGCACCGATTCAAATGCATGGGGATTCGCATTGCACTAGATGATTTTGGCACCGGTTACTCCTCACTAAACTATCTAAAGCAGCTTCCCATAGATACCATTAAAATCGACAAATCCTTTATCAGCGGTATAATGGAAGATCCTAGGGAAGAAGCTATTGCACGTGCGATCATCAACCTAGCTCACAATCTTAATCTCTCAGTAACAGCAGAGGGAGTGGAAACCCAAGAGCAGCTGTTATTTCTGCGAAACCGGTTTTGCGACAAGGCGCAAGGATATTTCCTTAGCCGGCCTTTACCTGCAGATCAGGTTGAGAAGTGTTTTTTAAGAAGTATAAATCTTGTCCCCTAAACAAAAGGAGCTTGCACCAGTATGTTACTACTCTGCCTGCTCCTTTTTTTGATTTATTTCAATTCAACCACCACAAAGTCTAGTCTATTTCTTAAATACTATAGATTATGGCCGACAAACCTGTTTGCTTATTGCTCAGGCTGTATTGTTCCACGCTTAATTTGAATGTCTGCATGACTGTCATTCAAATGTTTCATTTCAAAGGCCAGCCAGATCCCTGTAATAATAGAAGACACCAGATCAGCCGTAGGAGCAGCAGCCCAAACACCCTTCAGTGCATAAAATCTGGGCAGGATCAGCAATGCAGGAATAAACACCAGCACCTGTCTGGATAAGCTTAAAATCATGGCCTGCTTTGGCTTTCCCACCGCCTGAAAATAATTGGCGCTTACAATCTGAAACCCAATGATGGGAAGCATCATCAAGTAGATCCTAATGCCTTGTGTACCAAAAGCAATGAGTTCTATATCCTTGTTATTAAACAAACGAAATAAATTTTCAGGGAATAGCTGAACAATGATAAAGCCTAATAATACAATGGCTGTCGCCGCACCAATGGCTAAGGTAAGTGCCTTTTTCACCCGGTCAAACTTCTTCGCTCCGTAATTAAATCCAATGATCGGCTGTGATCCTTGATTGATACCAAAGATGGGCATCATAATCATCATAGCAATACTATAAATAACTCCCATGGCTGAAATAGAAACATCTCCTCCGAAAATTCTCAGCTGGTGATTGAGCAGCGTCATAACTGCGCTGGCAGCAACCTGCATCATAAAAGGAGCTGAACCGATGGCTATGATTTTTATTACGATTTCCCTCTGCAATTTTGCATTTTTCATGTGCATTTTCAAGGAGCTCTGATCACTAAAAAGATAGCGCAGCACCCATGCAGCGGAAACTGCCTGTGAGAGAATGGTAGCCAGAGCAGCCCCTTCAATGCCCCATCCAAATACAAAAATGAAAAGTGGATCCAGCAGGGTGTTTAGTATGGCTCCTATCAGCATGGTCATCATAGCCACATGGGGATTTCCTTGGGCCCGTATCATATTGTTCATGCCAAAGCCTACCCCTTGGAATACTGCACCGATCAAAATGATTCTCAAATATGCTTTCGCATAGGGCAGCACCTCTGCACTTGCACCAAAAAGTCTCAGCATTGGATTGAGAAATATCAGTCCCAACACCGATGCTCCCAGCAAGACTGACACCAATAAAACAAGGGCATTGGTCATGATCAGCTCCGCCTCATCCCGCTTATTCTCCCCCAGTCGAATAGAAACAAGAGAAGTAGCTCCTAATCCTATGAGCATTCCCAAAGCCATAAGAATCGTCATCACCGGGAATCCTATGGTAATCCCGGCAATGGCCAGGGTTCCTACACCTCTGCCAATAAATATCCGGTCTACGATATTATACAATGCATTCACCAGCATCCCTACAATAGCTGGAATTGAAAACTTCAACAGCAGCTTCCAAATCCGTTCCTCTCCCAGTTGATTCGCTCGATCTTCCATTCTATCACTCCTTAACCTTCTTCATTGTTTCTACAACTGCTTTGATATTGGCTGCGAATTCCTCTATTTCATCAGCTTCCAGAATATTGAACATGGCTGTAATGCTTTTTTCAAACTCTTTCATCTTAGAATCCCTATATTCCCTCCCTTGGGCAGTCAGACCAATCCATGTTTTTCTTCGGTCAATTTCATCGGCTTGCCGAAAGATTAGTCCCATTTCTTCCAGGCTGTCAATCATTGTGGTTAGACTGCCTTTTTTCATATCCAGACAATGTCCCAACATGGTTGAGGTCATTGATCCCTTATCGCCCAATATCATAATGGTTTTGTTCTGACTCTTGGTACAGGGATATTCCTTATGACAGCTGTTGCGGAAAACATGACCAAATTTTTGATGGAATAGGGCTGTGAATTCCATCAGGCCCTGATAAATCTCTTTTAGATTCTTTTCACGCATGATCAATGCACTCCTTTCTTTCCTTCCTTCTGTGATCTTTCGAAAACAAAAAGGTTAGAATTCTAATTATTAGAATTCTAACCTTTTTGATTGTTTTTGTCAAGGTTATTTTACGCAATAGTATCCTTAATTATTGCTTAAGATATCATCTTATAACCCTATAGATATAAACTTGGTTTCCAGGAAGGCATCGATGCCGTAATGCCCTCCCTCTCTGCCTATGCCGCTTTCTTTAAAGCCTCCAAAGGGTGCTTGGGCAGTAGATGGCACGCCGTCATTTACGCCAATAATCCCATACTCCAATCTTTCTGATACTCTAAAGGCACGGGACAGGGATTGAGTGAACAAATAGGCGGCAAGGCCGTAGGGCGTGTCATTAGCCGCTCGGAGTACTTCTTCCTCTGTCTTGAAGGTCACAATAGGAATCAGCGGTCCAAAGGTTTCTTCCGACATCACTGCCATATTTTCCTTCACATCTGTCAATATGGTAGGTTCAAAGAAGTAGCCTGCATCCTCGTGATCTGCACGATGGCAGCCTTGACCCCCAACTGCAATCTTTGCTCCCTTTTCTACCGCATCCCGGATATGGCTCTCTACTTTTTCAAAGCCCTTGCGATCAATCATCGGGCCGATCAATACGCCTTCCTCCATCCCATTGCCAATCTTATAATGCTGCAGACGGCGCTTCAGCTTCTCCACAAAGATTTCCTGGATACCCTCCTGCACATAGAATCGGTTGGAAGCAATGCATACCTGACCGCAGTTGCGCAGCTTAGATCCTAATGCGCCCTCTACCGCCTGGTCTATATCAGCATCATCAAATACGATGAAAGGCGCGTGTCCTCCCAACTCCATAGATACTCTTTTTACCGTATCCGCAGATTGTTTGATCAATACTTTTCCTACTTCTGTAGAACCGGTAAAGGTAATTTTTCTCACCCTCGAATCTTCCATCAGTGTATTGCCTACCTCTCCCGCAGATCCGGTAACCAAATTGACTACTCCCTTTGGCAGTCCTGCTCTTTCAAGCAATTCAAAGATCTTCACCGCTGTCAGAGGAGTTTGTGATGCAGGTTTTAAGATAACTGTGCAGCCTGCTGCCAAAGCAGGCGCCAGTTTGCGGGTCACCATAGCAGCCGGAAAATTCCAGGGGGTTATAGCAGCCGTTACCCCCACAGGCTGTCTCAATACCATAATTCTTTTATTTTCCTTTGATGCAGGGATCATTTCTCCATAGATCCGCTTGGCTTCCTCAGCATACCATTCCATAAAGCTGGCAGCATAGGCTACCTCCCCCTTTGCCTCTGCAAAGGGCTTACCCTGCTCTAAGGTCATAATTTTTGCAATCTCATCCTGATGTTCCATCATAAGATCATAGGCTTTTCTCAAATAAGCAGAGCGGCTGCCGGCAGTCATAGCCGACCAGACGGGAAAGGCTTCATGGGCTGCATGGATAGCAGCCTTTGCTTCCTCAGCGCCTCCCTTAGGTACTGTTCCTAAAATCTCACCGGTGGCCGGGTTAAGCACTTCCAGCCGTTTTTGGCTGTGAGCTTCTATCCATTCACCGTTAATATACATTTTATAGTGTTTCATGTTCATTCCTCCTTCTGCGTTATAGAACCTGCATCCCTTCTGCTATGATTTCCTCGATAAATAAAAAGCGATGCAAATCCAATCTTAGTTTATTGTCCTTTAATTTGTTATATTTTCTTTTTCTTTCCAACTATTATATCATAATTTTGTTTTGTCTAAAGGGGCGGGGGTATAATTATACAAAATGAATTAAGGAGTGTGAACATATGGCGATTCAATTTGACGGCAGTAAATTACTGCAAATTATCATTCGTAACGAAGCAAAGGTTGCGGAATTCTATTCCAATCTGGCGGCACAGATGGAAGAGGGAAAAGGCAAAAAATTATTTGAGTCCCTCGCCCAAGACGAGTTGAAGCACGAGAGGATTTATACAGGCCTTCTCAACCGTCTGCCTAACGAAGGCAGGTTAGAGTTGACTGAGGACGATGCAGCTTACATAGAATTATTGATCGAAACCGATATGTTTTCACAAAGCGAAGATGTATTAGCGAAGATGCAGGGAAAATATGCTAAAGAAGATGCCCTGCATGTTGCGGAAAAAATTGAACGAGATGCCATCCTATATATCAATGAATTGAAGCTTCTTTTCCCGGATCTGGCACCGGAAGAAATCAATATTGTTCTGGCTGAGGAAAAAAAGCACTTGCGGATGGTACTGTCCAAGGAAGCTGATGCTTCCGTCAAACTGCTCGGACTATAAAACAGGTTGATATAAAAAGAAGAGCATTTCCCTTAAGAGGCAGGAAAGCTCTTCTTTTTCTCTTTTACCGAATATCCCATCATGATGCCGATACTGGCCAGTACTCCCACATACAAGGGATCTACGGTCTTTATACCGTAGATTCCCCACATCAACGCGAGAATAGGCGCAACCAAGATCGCCTTCAATCCGCCTTCTGCAGATATGCGTTTTTTATAAAATATGACACCCAATAATGGAATAAAGACTGTCGTACCACGCAAAGCCATTGATAAAAAACCCCATTCTAAAATGAGGGAGTCTGCATTTCCCCAGACAAAACATCCTGAGATCACAGATATTCCTAAAATACAGTATCTAAAAAATGCCAACTGCTGTCGGTCATCGGCGCAAGAATTTATTTTTTTTGAATAAATATCCCTCGTTATCATGGTAGCGATCCCCAGAATCAAACCGGATGCCGTACCTAGCACGGATATGATCAGCGCTGCAATAGCAACCCCTCCCACCACAGGATGCAGATATTTTAAAATAAATACGATCAAAGCCTGCTTCGGTATTGTCTCAGGATGGGCAACCCGCATGTACATTCCAATCACTGTAGATAACAATCCAACAGGAGGAATCAATAAAGCCGCAATAAAAGCACCCTTTTGTGATTCTTTCTCATCTTTTCCGGCAAACATAGCCTGTAGGTAAGTCTGTGTGGATACAATACCAATTACCATGGAAAACCCTTGTGCAGCCCCTGCAAAAATACCCCCACTGAAAAGGTTAAACCATTGTCTGTCTGGAAAAGCATGCAGCATTCCTTCTACCCCATTGAAATGCAAATACACTGCCATTCCACTCATAATTAGAGCAAAGTACAATAAAAAAGTCTTTATGATCCCAATTCTACTGGTTCCCAGGAATCCTCCATAAAATATATAGGATAATATAAATCCAATCGTAACCAATAGAGCGATTGCCGTAGAAACATGAAACATTGAAGTGAAAATAGCAGTAGAAGAAAGTATTTGTCCAATTACATGAATGAATATGGCAAAGGAAGTAATGATGCTGGCAGCAAAACCTGCTTTTTCACCATAGCTCTGGGACAAAAACTCAGGAATTGTATCTACCTGTGCCCGTTGTAAAGGCCCTGCTATCAGAAATCCCAGCAGCAAACAGGCTGCCGCTGAACCCAATGTAAACCACATGGCATTAAAGCCACGTTGAAAAGCCAGTTGGGCAGTGCCAATTGTAGAAGCGCCGCCTACCACCGTTCCTAAAATACTGCCTGAAATTTGATATCGATTGAGTTTTCTGCTCCCTACCGAAAAATCCTGTGATGTCTGTACTTTTTTCATTGACAGAATACCAAAATATGAAACTGCAAGCAAAGTAATAATCGTACTCAAGAAATGCATGAAACCTGCGATAACACCCACCTCTCCTTTACTCATCTTCTATTTTTAGTTTATCATGCATGATAAATCTTGTCACGGAACGAACCTATTTGTTTTATTGCTTTATCAGTGTATAGTTTTAAAATGTTAACTTTGAGTTATAGGGCGAATTTAAGGAATGAAATCTATGGAAGAAAACAGAGCTATTTCTAAAATATTTCATATTTTACATATTGTTAGTATGCTCGTCTTTTATATATACTAGTTTTCAATATAATAATCGGAAAAATAGTGATGGAAAAAAGTAGTTATAGGATTCATACAGAGAGCCGATGGGTGATGAAAATCGGTTGATGATTATAGTGAAATACATTCCTGTTTTGCGTACTCGGAATTCTAACCCTTTTCATGGCTTTTACCGTTGTAGGCATTTTAAAAGGCCTCAGCCTAACAACAGCATTTACAGTGGTTTTCCTCTTTACTATTTTCGCACCTGGCCTTTGGAGAAAAACTCTACTTTTTATACAACACTGACAGGAATGTCGGTACTGATTCTGTGGCAGTTTGTACCTGCTGTAAGAATTTTGCCGCACGTTATTTATATGGAGTGGTTAGTTTGTGTAGGAGTATTCTTACTCATGCCGCTGTTGGATAAAAGGCCTATTCATAGGATAAGCCTGCTGAACCCAGGAGATAGTATATCTTAGCTCAGGTAGCGACCAGGAAGTTTAACGGGCAGGCACAGAGACCTGCCCCTACCAAAGAAAAAACAGTAGGGATCGACGCCCTCGTCGTTCCAAATAAACATTAGATTTATTAGTCACATATCTATAATTATAACATTGAAAAAACCCATATTTCTATGGGTTTTTTCATTACCTTATTTGCGGTTTTACTACTACTAAAAACATTTTGAACCGTTCTATGGCATCTAAGGCATGGGGGATATTGGCAGGCATAACCACAACTTCTCCTGCAGAAGCTTTGATTTTCTCCTCTCCGATAGTGATTTCTGCTGTTCCGTCTATAATATATACCAATGCATCGCCTGCTGCCGAGTGAGAACTGATTCCCTCTCCTTTGTCAAACGCAAATAAAGTCATGCTCAAATCCAATCTTTGTGCTAAGGTTCTGCTTACGACTCTTCCCTCCTGATAATCAATCAAGGATGCCATATCCACCGCTTGTGAAAAGGGCATATTTTTAATTAAGCTTTGTATTTCCATAATAATCCTCCTTGTTTTTTCTTTAGTATAGCACCTGCGAAAAAAAACATGCTGTGATTTGAATCAAATTTTTCCAGTATCTTAAAAAATCACAGAAAAAAGTACGTCTCTGCCTTTTTCTGTGATTTATATTTACAATATTTTCAAATCAATCTCGCAAAATCAAATTCTGTATGAGCAATTGTAATGACGATAAAATCATTCGTGTTAATATGGTAAAACATAGAATTAATCAAAATAAAATAAAAGATGTGGAGGGACCTGTAAATTTCAACCTAAGATGTGCACGAATAAAGCTAGAAACAGAAGATGAAGAAATCCTTATAACCAATTTAGATCCTGCAGAGGCAGATCTAAAAGAACTAAAAGAGATCTATAACATGCACTGGGGAATCGAAACAAAATACAATCTACTCAAAAATGGAATAAAGTTAGAAAAATTTACAGGCGATACCGATAGAGCAGTACAGCAGGATTTCTATGCCAGCATATATATCAGTAACTTGGCGAGTATAATGATTGCTGACGCACAAGAAGAGTATGATAAGTTGCATCAAAACAGCCAAAAGAAACATGAGTATAAAATAAACCAACGAATGGCTATCGCCTATTTAAAAGAGGACTTGCTACATGTTCTATTACAGGATGATCTTCAAAAGGCCATGAAGTTGTATGAAAAATTCGTAAAAAAACTATCTAAACATGTAGTAGCCATCCGAAGGGATAGGAAGTTTGAGCGCCCAACAAGGCATAACCCTAAATATGGGCGCACCAACAAAAAACTATTTTAGGAACGATATAGGGACAGTATGACGTTAAACATTACCATATTTATACAAATTAAGTTGACGACATTGGCCCTTGTGCCATTCCGCTGAATGTTCTATTTCTTATTCATATATAGATTACTTGCTTATATAAATGATTTTTTTATCTCTGTAGTAGAGAATCTATTCTCCGTAGCAATTGAAATCACTCTCTACATTTGTCAAACTTTGAGAGCATGTATCCATGTTTAAATGGCTGTAATATTTTTAAAAGCAGATTTAGATAACTGCTCCCATGTATACCATAGATCTCCTATTTCTCTCACTAAAAATGGATCAAATTGCAATCCTTTATTTATTTCGACCTCCTTTTTGCATTTTTCCCACGAAAGTGCACTTCTGTAGGATCTATTGGAAGCCATTGCATCTATAGCATCGCAGATTGCAATAATTCTCGATCCCAGGGGTATATGCTCTCCAATAAGCCCTTTGCAATATCCTTTGCCATCCCACCGCTCATGATGATATAGAACAATATTGGCAATGTCCTTTAGACTGTCTGAACGGTTTAAAATGTTATATCCTATTTCCGGATGTTTTTTAATAGATAACCATTCTTCAACCGTCAATTTCTCTGTTTTATTTAAGATATGATCTGGAATTCCAATCTTGCCTATATCGTGTAGATGGGCTGCTATATGGATATCTTCTAGTGCTCTGCCCTTTATTCCTATCTTGTTTGCTAAGTCATAGGCCATATCTGCCACTCTGCTAGAATGCCCGCTGACATATATATCTTTTGCTTCTAGTGCCCCAACAAGGCATTCTATCACATCATGATAGATTTCTTTTGCAATACATTTCATTTATTCTGTCCCCTTTTACAAAAAAATTGTCTCATTGTAAGTGCTATCCAACCAACTTACTGCATTCTTGGCATACTCCTAGAAGATCAATCTTTCCTCCCATGACACAGATACTTGATAAAGGATTATCTGGATATTGGAGCTTAACGCTGGCAGCTGTTTTACTTTTCCATCCGCACATATGGCAGGTCAGCTCAATATCATAATAGTTGGATAACATGAAATACCTAGTTCCATCTTTCAATGTGCTGCAATAAATGATTCGTTTCGACAGCAGTTGATCCATTACTCTGTAGATCGTTCTTATTGTCATGGTTTGTTTATCAATGTTTACGGCAGCTTCAATATCATACACACTAAGTGCTGTACCCTCTTTTTGCCTAAATATTTGATATATGAGCTCTTCTTTCCTAGATACTCTGGAAGTACTATTCTTCAACTTCATATAATATTCTCCTTTGTCCAGCAAGTTTTGGTTCTTTACTGGGTGTTGATCATCTGTTTACTCAGCCCATTATTTATTGACAGTTTCAAAGCACAAAGTTATAATGATATTAATTATCATTTTCATTTAAGAAAGGAGTATTGTATGACGCAAATCCACAATCTTCGAACGCGAAAGATTTACGAATTCTACTTAGGTGTTCAAATCATGAGTATTGTCATGATTCTTGTAATTTTAAATATATTTAAACTATTTGATGAGGCTTCTAACTTTCAGATCAGGGTTTTCGTTTATTTATACGGTATTTACATTCTGTTTAAATTGCTTTATTATATTCGTAAAGCTTATTTTCAAAGTCAGAAGGATGAGCCGGGCGATGAGTTCACAAGCCTGCTGATTGCTCTTTTGGATATGCTCTTCTTAACTTTCTTTTTGCATTTTACAAACAGCTATTTTCATATTCTCTCCCATTTATTTTACTTCTATATTACATTTCAGAGCATTTTGTTTCATCACAAAAGCTATTCAATCTTTAGTACTTTGGCGGCCATTGGTTATTCACTTTTAACGCTTTTAAATAATCGTAGCCATCTATTTACTTATGAATCCGTCATTCATATAGTCCTCTTCTATCTTTTAGGTTACATATTATCCACTGTAATCAATGAAATCAACCGATTGGAGTATAACATCTCTTTTATGAACAATGAGTTAACCCAAAAAAATCAGCAATTAAGTGAGATGGCCAATAAGGACTTTTTAACCAATATGTATAATCATAAATGCTTCTATTTTCATTTTTGTGAATTCATTAAAAAAACAGAGATAAGCAATTCTCCCTTTAGTCTGGCACTGCTGGATATAGACAATTTTAAAAAAATCAATGATACTTACGGTCATCTCGCCGGTGACATGATTCTAAAGGAAATCTCTCTATTGATCTTAAATAATATCCGGCAAACGGATATCGCTGCCAGATATGGAGGGGAAGAATTTGCCATCATTTTTCCTAATACCTCTTTAGATGAGGCTAAATTCATTTGTGAAAGAATCAGAAGCTCTATTGAAAAACACTCTTTTTATGTCAATGATAAAATCCTTAGGGTAACCATCAGCGGCGGGGTTCGAAACAGCTCCTGCTTTAGTCCCTCCTGTCAGCAGCATGGGTTTTTAGATTCTGTAGATCAACTGCTCTACGAAGCAAAATCCCTGGGTAAAAACCAGATCCTGTCTGCCTGAGTTTCTAGAAATATGCTCTAAAAACCCTTCCTATATTAAAAGGACCTATGCAGGTCCTTTTTAGTGTTTATCCGGAAATTACAGGTAAAAGGCCGCCTCCACATTCTATATCTTAGCAGCATTCTTTGTCCCCTGAAGTTTTATTTATGGGATTGATGGCTTTCACATTCATTCGATATGCTGCAAGAATCGCCACAACTGTCACAGCCTCCGCCGGACTTCTGCCTTTTGATATAACGATATATGCTATAAGCCACAATGGCAGCAATCAATCCGCCAACAACAAAATCAGCCATTTCTTCCTCTCCCTTTTATAGATTTAGAAGGTGCTATAGTTTCAAATCTTTATAGATAAGAATCTATTATTCTTTAATCACGAACCTATGCTAAACCAATGCCCAATAAACTTCCTATCTGATATACAAGCATAGATACAATCCAAGCTACACCGCATTGATAAGCCACAGTAAACAAAGTCCATTTCCATGAATCCAACTCTTTTTTTGCTGTAGCAATTGCTGCGAAGCAAGGGGCATAAAGCAGAACGAATACCATTAATGAATAGGCTGCCAATGGAGTAAAATGAGCTTCGAGTGCTGCTCCCAAGGCCCCGGTCAATTCCTCCAGCTCCTGACCAATATAAAGAATGCCTAATGTACCTACAACTGCTTCTTTTGCCACTAAGCCAGCAAGTAATGCGGCTCCAATTTGCCAATGAATCTCTGTGGTTCCTTTAATCACGCCAAAGCCATTTAAGGTAAACAGAGGAGCCAGCCACCCGCCAATGATACCGAAAATACTATCGGCAGAGTCTTCAACCATCTGCAGGGAGAAATCGAAGGTTTGGCAGAACCAAATGATCACCATCATTGAGAGTAAAACTGTACCAACTTTTATAACATATCCTTTTGCCTTATCCCAGGTATGAATAAGAACAGATTTGATACTAGGAATCCGATAGGGAGGAAGCTCCATCACGAAGGGAGGCGCCTCCCCTTTAAATACGGTACGGTTTAATAAAACGCAGGACAGCATGGCCACCACCACACCTAAAGCATAGATGCTAAACACGATGGTTCCTTGATTTGATGCAAAAAAAGCTCCTGCAAATACGGCATATACCGGTATTCTGGCCCCGCAAGACATAAAGGGCATGAGTGTGATTGTCAGCCGTCTGCTTTTTTCATCCTCTAGGGTTCTTGTACCCATGATAGCAGGTATTGCGCAACCATAACCCATCAGCAGCGGAACAAATGCTTTTCCTGACAGCCCAAAGGGTCTGAATACTCTATCCATTACAAAAGCAACCCTTGCCATATATCCGCTGTCTTCCAATAGAGAAAGACATAAAAACAATAACAGAATTAAAGGCAAAAAGCCTAGTAGTGCTCCTAAACCTGCAAATATACCATCGACCACAAGACTCATCAGAATATCTGAAACTCCGATTCTTTCCAGAAAACCTGCTACTGCTTCTGGTACCACTTCGCCGGTAAACTCCGCAAAAGGGTCTGCAATGGCTGTACCGATAGGTCCTAAAGCAATTTGAAAAATTGCATACATCACTAGAAAAAATATAGGCAGGCCTAATATGCGGCTTGTAACGATATTGTCAATTTTATCGGAGAAAGAAAGCTCTTCTTGTTTTCTGCCTTTTTTAATATGCTTTGAAACAATTTCACTGATGTAGCGATACCTTAAATCAGCGATTATGGTTTCTGTTTCTTCTTCAGCTTTTCCTTCCTCTGCTGCTGCTATTTCATCAATCGCCTTTGAAAACCCCTGGTCTAATTTTAATTTGTCCTTTATAATGCTGTCTTTCTCCAGTAATTTTATTGCATAATAGAGGGTATTGCCGTATCCGGATTTTTTTAGAATTTCTCTAATACCTTCAATGGCATCTCCCAGCTGGGTCTTCTCTAATGCCGTTTTACCATGAGGCTTAGGATTTTTTGCAAATGCTACTGCTCTCTCAAGGAGTTCCTTAATCCCTTGTCCCTTTACAGCAGTGATTGGAATTACCGGCACACCCAGTTCTTTCTCCAATCCTTCAGTGTTGATTACATCACCATGCTTATTAACCTCATCCATCATATTCAACGCAATTACCATGGGTATTCCAAGTTCAATCAGTTGTGTTGTCAGGTAAAGATTTCGTTCAATATTTGTGGCATCTACGATATTAATAATAAGGTCCGGTGCCTCTTGTGAAAGATAATCCCGTGCAATTACTTCCTCCGGTGTATAGGGTGAAAGTGAATAAATGCCGGGTAAGTCAATAATATGAATATCTTCTTTTGTTTTTTTACACTTTCCTTCTTTTCGCTCTACTGTAACACCAGGCCAGTTCCCTACATGTGCGTTACTTCCGGTTAAATTATTAAAAAGCGTTGTTTTCCCGCTATTTGGGTTTCCCGCTAATGCAAAACGGTAAGCCATCTTTTCTCCCCCTTATTCATTATATCTTTTCTACCGTAACCTGATCGGCCTCAGCTTTTCTAATACTCAACTCATAGCCCCTTACGTTTACTTCAATGGGATCTCCTAGGGGTGCCACCTTTTTCATAATAATCTTGGCACCGGGTGTTATACCCATATCCATGAGCCTTCTCCGAATCGGTCCACTGCCGCCAATACTTTTGATGATGCCGCTTTCATTAGGTTTTAAGTCTTTTAAAGAAACTACCATAATAATCCCCCTTAAGTGATATTCATAATGATTTGATATCAAAATTCATTATCATTTGAAGTGTAAAATTTTTTTGTCCTATACCCGCACGAAAAGTTGTTGGGCAACACCTTTGTTTAGGGCCACCCTCGATCCTTTAATGCATACAATTAAATCACCATTTACTTCAGCCAATACGGATATGGCTGTACCTGGTAAAATTCCTAACCCTTCAAGAAACTTTTTCGTAGCCTCCTTGGCTACACATTTATTGACAACCGCTTCCTTCCCTATAGGCAACATGGTTAGAGGCATAGACTTCCCTCCTTATTAATATTTTAATAACGATAATCATTATCATAACATGCTTTAAAAAAATACTATTCTGAATGATTCTGAACAGTAATGATTAATCCTTAACACCCCATTCCATTGGGCATTTCATTTTAATGAAGGCTCGGCTTAGGATAATGTCTACAGCTTCCATTATATGTATATATAACCGGTATGGAACGCAACTTTGCTGTAATTGTATCATGATTTTTTCTTAACTGTCAATATTTTATAAAAAGAATACATTTTTGCTATAGGTTTACGCATCTATAACAAGATGTTATTTTGAGGAGCAGCGCTAGGTGTCTGCCTGCTTTTTTGGGATCCCACCTAGGTCTGCTCCTGCATGTATTTTTCATTTTAATGGTATAAATCTATATAGATGTCATAGGCGTCAACTTAACCCATAATTTGTCATCCTGAGCGGAGTAAAACGGAGTCGAAGGATCTTTAAGCTAGATGATATATTCTGATAATCAAAAGTAATCTTGCTTATGTTCTATAAGATTCTTCGCTAACGCTCAGAATGACATGCTTCTAAGGTTTATTTGGAAATAATTGGATTACGTTGACGCCTATGATATAGATGTGTGATTAAGAAATCTACCCTTCAGCTTTACAGCATAGAGACCCTTTCTTTAGAAAATCTCATAGTCATACAGAAATGGGTACATCAGCTGCCGCATAATCCATAATCCAAATGCTTTTAATAAACTTAAGATTCTTGCATTATATTATACTCATGAAGTTTCTCATGCTACATCAGGGATAAACCCGTCAAATTGTGCTCTGTATAATCTGGCATAAATGCCATTGTTATTTAGCAAGGTTTCATGACTGCCCTCTTCAACAATACCTTCGTCGGTCAGCACCATAATACGGTCGGCCTTCCGGATGGTAGCCAGGCGGTGGGCGATGATCAGGGTAGTACGGTTTTCTGATAGCTGGTACAGGGACTCCTGGATTACCTGCTCTGTTTCATTGTCTAAAGCAGAGGTAGCCTCATCCAAAATCAGGATAGGAGGATTCTTTAGAAAAATCCTGGCAATGGACAACCGCTGTTTTTGTCCCCCCGATAGCTTTACGCCACGCTCACCGATATAGGTTTCATAGCCCTTTTCAAGGCTCATAATAAATTCATGGGCGTTAGCCAGCTTTGCAGCCGCTATGATTTCTTCATCGCTGGCGCCTATTTTCCCATAGGCAATGTTTTCTCTGATAGTGCCTGAAAACAGGAATACATCCTGTTGTACAATACCGATATTATCCCGCAGAGACTTTTGTGTGATTTTTCTTATATCCATCCCGTCTATCCGAATACTCCCGTGGTCAATCTCGTAGAATCGGGGGATGAGGCTGCAAAGAGTCGTCTTTCCGCCGCCGGAAGGTCCCACTAAAGCTACGGTTTCTCCAGCCTTTATTTGAAGGGTGATATCACGGAGAACATCTTTTTTCTCATTATAGCTAAAGGTTACATTTTCAAATCGGATATCCCCCTGAATTCTCCCTACGGTCACAGCATCTTTGTCATCCCGGATGTCCGGCTGAATATCCAAGGTCTCTGTAAAACGGTTAAAGCCAGCCATTCCTTTTTGGAAATTCTCCACCAGAGTAGTGATTCTGCGGATAGGCTGCAGAAACATATTGACATACAATATAAAGCCTATCAACTCCCCAACCGTTAATTGATCATAGTAAATGAATATTCCGCCAAAAATTACTACCACCAAACTGATCAGGTTAGAAAAGAAGTTAATCCCCGAAAAAAACTGGGCCATTACCCTAAATGCGATTTCCCTGGATATCCGGAAGTTGGCATTGCCCACTTCAAACTTCTCTTCCTCATACCATTCATTGGTAAAGGACTTAACCACTCTGACTCCGGAAATGCTGTCTTCTACCTGAGCATTAATATCTGCCACTTTTAGGCGCATTTCTTTAAAGGCCTTTTGCATATGCTTATTCTTTGAGATAGCAAACCAGAGCATGATGGGTACTATGGTAAAGGTTATCAAGGCTAAAGGCCAGTGAACTGTTAGCAGGATAATAAAAGCACCGACTAAGGTCACCGTAGCAATAAATAAATCCTCGGGACCATGATGGGCCAGCTCTGAGATCTCGTTTAAATCATTGACCAGCCTGGACATGATGTGACCGGTCTTCGTATTATCAAAGTAGGTAAAGGAAAGCTTATGGATGTGGTTAAACAAATCCTTCCGCATGTCATATTCCATGCGGACTCCCAGTACATGTCCGTAATAATCTACCACATAGTTTAAAAAATATCTTAATATATACAGTATCAACAGTCCCACACCTATGCTCAGCATTAAAGTAAGATTTTTGCCGGGCAAAACATCATCAATTAACTTTCCTACAACAATAGGAAATACCAAATCCAAGCCCGCCATCATAAAAGCACATCCAAAGTCTAGAAAAAACAATGGTAAATGGGCACGATAATATTTGGAAAATCTGCGAATCATATATTATACTCCTTCCCCTGTAGTTATTTCGTTTTTCTAAATACCCCTCAAATATTATAACATATCTTTTTTTGATCCTATCACACTTCTTTTTCTGCTGCATAAAATAATTATTAACGCTACAAAATGAGTAGGTGAAAAGACATGAAGGCTGTTCATAGCTACCGGGACTATGTTGTTGGTGCCGATACACAGATTCCTTTGGTGAATGGGCAAATGACAAAAGCCATAAATTTTGACAATGCAGCTACAACCCCGCCCTTTGTCTCTGTTATAAAAGCTATCGTAGATTTTTCTCCCTGGTACTCCTCTATCCACCGGGGTACAGGATACAAATCTCAGTTTTCCTCGATGCTCTATGAAGAAGCAAGGAAGATGGTTTGCAATTTTGTTAGAGCCGATCAAGGTTCTCAAATTGTTATTTTCGTAAAAAATACTACAGAAGCCATCAACAAGCTCTCCTACCGTCTATGCAGCAAAGCAGAAGATAATGTTGTTTTATCCTCTTGCATGGAGCACCACTCCAATGACCTGCCTTGGCGGGATAAATATAAGGTGGATTATATCGATATCGATCAACAGGGCAGATTGTCCCTTCTGGATTTAGAAGCAAAGCTAACCTGCTATAAGGGTCGTGTTAAGCTGGTTGCAGTAACAGGTGCCTCCAATGTGACAGGCTACCGCAATCCTATCCACCAAATAGCTGAGATGGTTCACCGACATGGGGCCAGAATCCTTGTGGACGGTGCCCAGCTGATCCCCCATGCTCCTTTTGACATGAAGCCTGCAGATTCTCCGGAGCATATTGATTTCTTAGTATTCTCCGCCCATAAAATGTATGCACCCTTTGGTATTGGTGTGCTCATAGGCCCAAAATCCGTTTTTGAAGAAAGCTGCCCCGATTATCAGGGAGGGGGTACTGTTGACCTGGTCACCCATGACTATATACGTTGGGCACCGCCTCCACAGAAAGAGGAAGCTGGTACACCCAATGTAATGGGTGTTGTGGCTTTGATGGAATCGATGCGTACCCTCTCCAGGCTCGGGATGCATCAAATAGATCGGCATGAAACCTCCCTTTTATACTATGGACTTGAGAAGCTCCGCAGAATTCGCGGTATCGAACTGTTAGGAAGCCATGAACATCAAAATCGTGTGGCCATTATTCCTTTTAATATTTCCGGCATTCCTCACGGCACAACCGCAGCCATACTCTCCTATGAAGGAGGCATAGCGGTCAGAAGCGGCTGCTTTTGTGCTCAGCCCTATGTACAGCGCCTGCTAAAGATTCCTCCTGAGGAAATCAAGGGGAGAATTGATGATCCCCAGGCACCTCACCCCGGCGTAGTACGGATTAGCTTTGGATTATATAATACCCGTGAGGAAATAGATGTCCTGGCTGCTTTATTGCAGCACATAGTACTTCATAAAAAAGCTTATTTGAATAAATACCAAACCATCTCCCCTCCTATTCATTAGTTGTTTGTTTTCTTCACTGCCCTTCCTTCGAAGGGTTATTTTCTGTTCATTTTCTGATATAATTCAGCTTTTGGGACACAATAATCTTATTAGATAAAAGAAAAGGGAGTGGCATCATTTTGAATAAAAAGATGAATCTGCTGATGTTTAGCGGAGACTATGACAAAGCTTTGGCAGCATTGATTTTAGCAAACAGTGCACGGGAAATGGATGTTGAAGTAACCATGTTCTTCTCTTTTTGGGGTCTTTTCCTGCTGCGCAATCCGGAAACCTTTACCTTAGAGGAAAAAAGTGTCTACGAAAAAATGTTTAGTATGATGACTCCAAAGGGCCCTGAAGATCTTCCCCTTTCCAAAATGAATATGAGCGGCATCGGCAAGCAGATGCTTTTAGAAATGATGGATGACAATGAAGCGCCCCATCTCTCTGATTTTCTAAAGGGTGCATTGAAAAAAGGGGTTAAATTCTATGGTTGCAAGCTGTCCATGGAAATCATGGGCTTTAAGCAAGAAGAAATGATCCCAGAGCTGGAAATCGTAGATGCAAAGGAATATTTGAAAGATGCTTTAGAAGCAGATATGCAGCTATTTATTTGAGGCATAGAAATACCTCCTATCGCTATAGGAGGTATTTCTATGCTTTATTTGATCAGTTTTCCATAGAATATATTAAAGCCTTCTGCTTTTTTCTCCAGTTTATATCCAATAAAGCCCTTTTTCAGCAGCACCTGCTGTTTTTCAATATCACTGTTTGAGAGGACTATCTTTTCGGTAAAATCTATACTATAAGGTTTTCGAATATCTCTAGCCAATAAAAACCTTAATTTACCTTCATATACGCCGCCGCGATTCTTTAAATCTCTTATAACCAAATCTGCATCCATTACATTTTTTAAGCTGGGATAATTGTAGGGAGAAATGGTAGAAAAAACATGAAAATATCCTAATTCATCTATCAGTGGAATCGTATGATTTAACAGTCTGGCCTGCAGCCTATTTCCTCGATATTGGGGATGTACAACAGTAGCTTCTAAAATTGAAACCTTATTGAGTTCATCTTCAGGAAGATCTGTCTCTCTGCCCAGATTGTACTCACTATCCGGCTTAGGAAAAGAAATATTCCGATAGGCAATCAGCTTTCCTTCCACAAAAACACCAATCATCTTCCCTCTTTCCGGCGCCAGAATCTCCTCACGCATAAAAGCTTCTGAATCTGCCACAAAGGTTTGTACATTTTCTAAGGTACTGCTTACATAGGCCTGTAGGGCCAATACCTCTTCTAGGTAGGTTTCATCGATTAGCATCATTTCATAGGGTACTCTGACTTGTCTTTCTCCCTCATGCTTATTTAAAATTCCTTGCTCCATGATAGGCTTTGTCCGGTGAATCCTTTCTTTCATAGGCAGTTCAACGATCCTGCTGCTATGTTCCATTAAGTTTTTCATTATTGTTCCTCCTTTATTAAACTTCCTCTCCTCATCTCCTTCTACTCGGCAGTCTTGTCTACTATATTTATTTCTCTTTTTTCCCCATTATTCCTCTGATTAATCATTTTTTCATTTTCTTCTTTTTCATAAAAATTGGGAACAGTGAAAAAGCTGCCAGTATAACAAATATTCCTATGATTTTAGGAGAAAACAATTCCCTGCTGGATTGAATATTGCCCAGGTTTTTTCCCACAACCGCATAAACCACTGATCCGGGAAGACTTCCTAAAGCGGTTGCCCATAAAAAGGTCTTAGCCGATACATTGGTAACCCCCGCCACAATGTTAATCAAGAAAAAAGGGAGAATAGGAATAAACCTCACAGTCAGCAAATAGTTTTTCCCGTAATTGTCCAGCTCTCGATTGAGCTTTGAAATCTTTTTTCCGTACTTCCTGTAGACCCAATCTTTCCCCAGATACCTAGCCACTAAAAAACAAAAAACAGCTCCTCCTGTGGCGCCGATATTTACATAGAGGATAGCAGGCAGAATGCCAAATAAAAATCCCCCTGCAAGATTTAACAGAATGGCACCGGGAATCGCAGTAGCAGCCACAAGAATATAGAGCAAAATATATCCTATCACGGAAATGACATAATGCTGTTCTACATAATTCTTTAACATTTCTTTATTTTGCTGTAGATTTTCCAGGGTAATCCAGTGGGCCAGCCGGGTTTGACTGAGTATGAGGGAGGCTGCCATTATAAACAGAAGCAGCCATCCCGTTTTGTCATATTGTTTAATGGATTTCATTTCCTTCTCCTAAAGGTAAAAAATTCTCCAATAAAAGGGCTCGAACCGGTGCTGCTTCAGCTTCCGGAACCAATAAGGGAGGAGCAATGAGAAAATACTCACCCTCATGGACTTCCGACAGTCTCAAACCCTCCAGTATAACGATCTCTGCCCCCAACAGGATTTTATGGGTGGCATGGTTAGGCTGCGCCCTCTCAATACCAAGGGCATCAATCCCTACCCCAACAACTCCCTTTTCAAGTAAGTAAGCGGCACCGAAGTCATCTAGATAAATGAATTCAAAATCAAAAGCTTCTTTATAGGAGTTTTGCGTCTTAAAGAGCAAAAAATCTCCTGCCTGAATCTGCTTTTTCTCTAAATCAGTCTTTGATATCTTCTCAGAAACCGCTGTAAAATCCAATACCTTGCAGGGTCTGATGACTTTGCTTAAGTCCAGGGACTGGATCCTTTCCCCCCCCTCAAGCATATGCAGCGGCATATCCAGATGGGTTCCGGTATGCATCTCCAGTGAAAGCCTAGACTCATAGGCAGAAGAATTCTTATAATCTCTTATTATTTCCAGCTTTGGCCTTTTTTCTTCCTTATTTTTATAAACCGGCATATCCTGATGAATCGGCATAGAGATATCATAAATTTTCATAACAATGCACCCTCCTCTATAGGTTCCACCATCGGTGCCCGCTTCTCTCAATCAACTGCTGAGCCCCTTCCGGGCCCCATCCTCCCGGCAAATATTCCTCTACTAAGGCAGCTTCGCAGCTGCTAGAAATTTCATCGATAAGCCGCCATGCATTCTCCACCTCATCCCAACGGGTAAAGCGTGATGCATCCCCATCCATAACATCCAGCAGCAATTTTTCATAGGCTTCCGGTGAGTTGTTTTCCAGGTTGCAGTTTTGACAGAAATTCATGCCCACAGGAAGGATTTGCTGGAGATTTCCTGGTTTTTTCGCATTAAACTGCAACAGCGTCCCCTCCTCCGGCTGGATTTTAATGACTAGCAAATTAGGATTGCAGCCGCTTTCACATTCCTTATAGAAAGTTTTATCGGGCTGCTTAAATTGTATCACTACTTGTGAGGTCTTCTGCTGCAGCTTCTTGCCCGTGCGAATATAAAAGGGCACCCCCTTCCAACGATCACAGTCTAAAAACAGCTTTAGGGCTACGTAGGTTTCCGTAGTAGATTGGGGTGATACTTTTTCCTCCATATGGTAACCCCGGTATTGCCCTAGCGCTACATGCTGATGAACTATAGAGTCCTTTGGAAAGTGAATAGCCTTTAATATTTTCACTTTTTCGTCCCGTATGGCTTCTGCCTCATTTTTTCCCGGAGGCTCCATGGCCGTTATGGCCAGCAGCTGAAGCAAGTGGTTCTGTACCATATCCCTCAGAGCCCCTGCTTTCTCATAATAACCACCCCTGCTGCCTACACCTTCTGTTTCTGCCGCCGTAATCTGTATATGATCGATATATTGATGATTCCACAAGGGCTCAAAAATGGTGTTGGCAAATCGGATCACCATGATATTCTGAATCATTTCTTTACCCAAATAATGATCAATCCGGTAAGTATCCTGTTCTGAAAAAACCTTTCCGATTCTGTTATTCAGCTGCTGGGCAGAAGCTAAATCCTGTCCAAAGGGTTTTTCTATGACCACCCGCTGCCAGCATCCCCTTTTAGCTGTTACTCCATGTTCCTTCAGCTTTTCTACAATGGGTGCAAAATTCTCCGGAGAAACTGCCAAATAGTATAGGCGGTTTCCTCTTGTATGATGAACTTGATCCATCTGCTGCAAATCTGCCTTCAGGCTTTCATAGCCGTCTCCCTCATCAAAGGAGAAAGCCCGATAATATATTTTCTCGCACAATTGATCCCATATTGTTTTGTCCATGGGAAACCTTGAATACTTTAGCACCGACTGATACAGTTCTTCCCGATATTCTTCGTTATTTTTTTTCTGTCTCCCCACAGATATCACTGCAAAGCCCTCTGGAAGCATTTCTTGGTACATCAGGTGGTATAAAGCAGGAATCAGCTTTCGGTGGGTTAGATCCCCAGTCCCTCCAAATATAATCATGCTGCAGGATTGATTTATGATCAAAATCATCGTCCCCCTTATGCCTTCTCAACACTATGCCCGCCAAATTGATATCTTAATCCGGCAATCAATTTTCCTGAGAAAGTATCCTGTTGCTCTGAGCGATACCTAACAAACAAAGAGTCTGTTATTACAGGAGCAGGCACTTTTAGCCGCAAGGCCTCTTCAACAGTCCAAAGCCCCTCTCCGGAAGAATGAATCACGCCTTTAATGCTTTTTAAGGAAGGATCTTCTTCAAATACCTTTTGGGTTAATTCCATAAGCCATCCCCGGATGACAGAGCCATGGTTCCAAACCTGGGCAATCTGTTTATAATCAAAATCAAAACCGCTTTTTTCTAAAATTTCAAAGCCTTCACCAATGGCCTGCATCATACCGTATTCGATCCCATTGTGGATCATCTTGACATAGTGTCCTGTACCAGGCTTTCCTACATGGGCATAGCCCTTCTCTAAGCAGACATCTTGAAAAATCGGTTTCAGATAATCAAATACTTCCTCTGTCGCGCCAATCATCATGCAGGCTCCATTTCGTGCCCCCTCGACGCCTCCGCTGGTGCCTACATCTACGTAGTCAATCCCTTCCATCTTCAGCCGTTCAGCCCTGCGGAGCGTATCCAAATAGTTGGAGTTTCCCCCATCGATCAGGATATCTCCCTGTTTTAAAAGGGGTATAAGGGATTCTATCAGAATATCTATCATCGGCCCGGCAGGAATCATCATCCACAGGATTTTTCTTCCCTCCAAACTTCCAGTCAGCGTTTCTAATGAAAAAGCCCCCTTTATTCCCTCTTCCTCTTCAATCTTCTTGATTTTATCAGTACTTCGGTTGTAAGCAATTACCTCATGGCCCCGGTCCCTTAGATTCAATGCCAAGTTATAACCCATCTTCCCCAAACCAATCAATCCTATTTTCAATCTTCCCACTCCCTTTTATGTATTAATTCCTGGCTTTACATACTTAATACATTCATATCCCCAGGCAGGTATTTTAAACATTCCTTTTATGCCGGAATCCTCTACTTTCTAGGTTATGCAGCAATCCCATAAAACTTTCATCTGACGTCTACAAACAGCAAAAGCAGCCTCCCTAATGAAGCTGCTTCAGACTGATAATAAAGTAATATTTACAAGCAAACTCCTCATAAGCTTCCGCACAGCGACTTTGACGAGGTCACTTTTTTCAACATATTATTTCAGAGAAAGTGGCCTTGTCACGGAGTCGAGAGGATCTTAGGAGGGGGTTGCCAACTACTATGCCTATGAAAACTGTTCTACCGAAGCAGTGCCAGGATCAATACCCCTAAAACAATCCGGTAATAGCCAAAGGGCTTAAAATCCTTTCTCCGAATGTATCCCATAAACAGAGATATCACCACCAGAGCTACCAAGAAGGATACCACAAAACCGATGCCTAAAAGCACCCATTGTTCGCCGGTCATCATCGTTGCAGACTTGAGCAAGGAGTAACCGGAGGCGGCGGCCATGGTCGGAATAGCTAAAAAGAAGGAAAATTCTGCTGCCACATTTCGTGACGTTCCCAGGGCCATAGCCCCGATAATCGTCGCTGCAGATCTGGAGGTTCCGGGAATCATGGCCAGACATTGGAAGATCCCAATGAGAAAAACTGTTCCATATCCTAATTCTTCTAAGTAATTGATACGATAGCTCTTTCTGCGGCGTTCCATCCCTATTAGAATCACGCCCCCAACCACCAGGGCAATGGCAACAGTATAGGGATTGAAAAGATATTCTTCTATCAGGTCTGCAAAAAGTGCGCCTAATACCAATGCGGGGATCACCCCTACGACGGTTTTCTTCCATAAGTTCCAGATATCTCTACGCTGCCGCAGAGTCTTATTTCTTGAAAAAGGAATCAATTTATCATGAAAATATATTACAACCGACAGGATGGCTCCCAGCTGGATGACTACGTTAAACATATTTCCAAAACTACCCTCTAAATTAAACCATTGATTTGCAATGATAAGATGGCCGGTAGAGGATATGGGCAGAAACTCTGTAAACCCCTCAATAATCCCCAATATGACAGCCGTAATGATTTTCTCCATCTTCAACACCCTTTCCGTATTCCCGATAACACCGTTATTATATCCATCGGGAAATGTTGTCTTTATAACTCAGTCAATTTATTATAACAAATATATGCAGCTTAAACCTTTAAAAATATAAAATTGGTATATTTTTCATATCATGCTTGTCCCGAGGAAAACGTTTTTTCTGAAAATTTTAAATATTGTAAAATTTGCTATTGACACTGCTTATAATCCCTGATACAATACATTTAATCGAAATATTTTCACGTGATGAAGGAGAAAAGTATTTTGAATACCAGTCCCAGAGAGTCGGTGGCTGCTGTAAACCGATACTGGTTCTTGATACGAATCACTCCTGAGCAGTATCTGCGAAAGCCAACCCAGTAGTGGATACCGGCTAGCCTCGATATCGGCTTAGGTTTTTATGAACCGAAGAAAGGGGCATTTCTCTTTGATCAGACAGAAATGCAAAGCAGGTGGTACCGCGGGTGAACAGCTCGTCCTTGCAATATAGATTTATTGTAAGGATGGGCTTTTTATATGGGTAGGACATGGAAAGGGGGAATTTAAATAGGACTTAAGGAGTTTTATATAGGCTTTTCAGCAACAACAAACAATCACAAGAATGGAGGAATTTCTATGGCAATGGCTCAAATGAAAAATGAAAACAATGAGGTAGTTTTAAAAGAACAAAAACAGCAGGACAAAAACTGTGCTGCTGTAAAAGAATTGCATACAAAAGCCTATGAGCAAACAAACAGCTACTCAGTGAATTATTGGGGCGCCGGTTCTAAAGCCGACGAGCTTTGTTGGGATCTGTGCTGGGACTAATCCTTCTATTTGCTTAATTGCATATTTATAGTATTGATGCAATGCCTTCATCAAAATCTTAGCGTGCTGCTAAGTTTTTTTTTTCTTTTTTTGTTATGAGTGATCTGACTGGAGGTGCAGCTTGTCCACAAGTTTTCTCAAGTCCCGCTCCAGTTTACTGTTGTTTCCCTCTTTGGGCAGCTTTATAGGTAAGTGTAAAGAAAATAAATTCTTTCTCTTTCCTTGCAGATAATGATATAAAATCTGTGCCTCATCGATGGCCTCATGCTCTAGTGGTTTTCTTTCCCTTTTATGCCTTTTCTTTAGTTGAGGGTAAATAAATTCCCGCAGCTCTTCTATGACAGCTTCTATGCTTTTTCCATCCAATGATATTCTCCTTTTTTGCCACAGCCTGTAATCGCGGATAAAAAAAGCCTTCACCTGTTTCTCATCAATCCGTTCCATTGCCAGTATATCTTTTATATCTTCCACAGCGCCTAAGGCCTTTTGCCGTTTTTTCAGCATATTTGCAACAGCTAATTCATCGCGATAGATTGCTGCTTTATGGTATTCCTGTCTGGCTGCAGCCTCCATCATTTTTTCCTGCAATAATGTCAGCAGACTAGAGTCCCTCCCCTCCAGAAATGAGACTGCCCTTTCAATTTCTTGGCTGTAAGCCTCCGGGTCAGTGTCCTCTCTACAGGGTCCCAGACAGTTGTTTAACTGATAGTTTAAACATCCCTCTCTTTTCCTTTCAGAGTGACTGCTGCATCTTCTGACTGAATAATACTTGTGAATTAGTTCCAGGATTTGCTCTGCCATGCTTCTTTTGGTAAAGGGGCCGAAGCAGCGGTCATAACCCTCCGGATCGTAAACAACGGAAAGCTTTGTATGTTTCTCCATAGAGAGACAAATATACACATAGCCCTGGTCATTCTTCATTAAACGATTGTAAAAGGGCTTTATTTCCTTAATCAGCCTGCATTCCAGCACCAAAGCCTCCAATTCTGTATCTGTAACGATATACTGAAAATCCTTCACCACGCCCATCATACGTACAACCTTTGGAGAATGGGCCTTGTTGTTTTGAAAATATTGCTTCACCCGCTGTCTTAGGTTTTTAGATTTCCCCACATAGACAATATGATCCATTGCATCCTTCATAAGGTAAACTCCCGCCTTCTCCGGCAGCAGTTTTGCCTTTTCTTTCAGGTTCAATCCTAACCACTCCCTGATTGTTTTTTGAATATATTTTACTAGTATATGCAAACCCTGCACCTGTCTGTTTTTCTGAGAGATTATAAATCCTTCTCTAAGACTTTTTATTTTTTAGGAACAAGTGGCCGGGTCTATCCTTTTACGGAACACCACAGGGGAAGGCCACTGAAAAAGTCAAAAATACGGCAAAAATTCGAGTTTGTCATCCTGAGCCCAGCGAAGGATCTGAGTAATTAAGCGCTTTTAAAGATTCTTCATTCCACTTCGTTTCACTCAGAATGACAGAACCTGAACTTTTTCAGTGGCCTCCACAGGGGGTGTTCCCTACATTTATCTTTTAGCATTTCAACTATCGCCGTCACTTAAATGTACTGATAAAGATTGGTAAATACCGCAACAGGCCATTCACCCGTGTGCTTTCCATGAGTGAAATCCTGGTTACCCTGAGTTCCATTGGCTGGGGATCTATTTCCTTTTCTAGATCACAGATTTTTTTATCCAGTACTACTTCCCTTCCCAAAGTAATATGAGGGGTTAATTCTTTACTCTCTCTGGAGAATCCCTGCTCCTCTAAAGCAGACTCCAGATCCTCAAACAAATCCTTTAGGGGGCGGAGTCCATCTGAGATTCCCATCCATACAATTCGCTTATTTCCTCTGGGAAACTCTCCTAATGGTCCCAGTTTCATTGTAAAGGCTGTTTTACCCTTCACAGCCCTCTCCATAGCTGCACTTATCTTTTCAAGCCCTTGGAGATCAGCTTCGCCAATAAACCGCAAAGTTAAATGTAAGTTCTCTGTTCTTGTAAAGTTTCCCTTCTTGCTGTACTTCTGGAGGATACTCTGTTGCTGGCTTAGATATTGTTTTATTTCATCCTCCAGCTCTATGGCAATAAATACGCGCATTTTCTTCATCCTCTTTTCTATATAGATGTGTGATTAAGAAATTTAACATTCAATGGAACGGCACAGAGACCGTTCCCTACACAAATCTCAATAGAAATGTAGGGATCGACGCCCTCGTCGTTCCGAATATTCATTAGAATTCTCAGTCATGTATTTATATTAAAGCCATTTTAGAAACTATAGCGATAGCCTCCTACCATTAGGATAGCATATTTTTTAATATTCTATGGGTCTAAACCTGTTTTTTCTAATCTAATTCTAATCTTTCTTTAAGAATCCTCTAATCGGTGCCGCTTATAATAAAAGCATGGAAAGGGAAAATCCTTCTAAAGCATTGCTTTGGCAACTCAGAGAGGGTTTCCTAAAAAAAATAAACGGAGGGATCTATTATGAGTATTACATTGGAAAAAATTGATTTATTGAGGGAAAGGGCAAACGTAAGCTACCAGGATGCCAAGGAAGCACTAGAACGCTGCAACAATGATATCGTAGATGCACTTGTATACTTAGAGCAGGGTCATAAGGTAAAACCGGAGAAAAAGGCTTCCTGTGAAAGTAAATTCTGCAGCAAGGTTAAAACCGTGATCAAAAAAGGAAATGAAACAAAGCTGGTTATCGCAGGAAAAGAGGATAATCTGATCAACATTCCTATGACTGCTGCAGTATTGATCACCATCGTAGCGACTCCCGTTGTCATCGTAGGTATTCCTGTAGCACTTCTGACCAATCACAAAATACGAATCGAAAAAAAAGACGGTAAAGATATAGAGGTCAATCAAATTTTGAATAAAATGTCCTCTGCAGTCAGCAGCGCAGCAGAAAAATTTACTTCTGAGGATCAACCGGCAGAAGAGAAGCATTAACCTACATAAACGTGTAGGTTTTTTCTTTAAGTTAAAGGTTTTATCTATGTTTTCTGTGAAAAAATACGTTATAATTGAGAAAAAGAAAACCTTCGACCTGAGGGGGCATTTAAATGGAATCCTATAAAATACTGCTGATAGAAGATGAATTGAAAATTGCCAGATTTATAGAGCTGGAGTTGAAATATGAGGGCTATCAGGTGGAACAGGCCCATGATGGCAGAAGCGGTTTAGAAAAAGCCCTGCAGCCGGATATCGACCTAGTGCTCTTAGATGTAATGCTTCCAGGCTTAAACGGCATGGAGGTATGCCGTCGTATTCGCCAATCTTCTGAGGTACCGATCATTATGCTGACCGCAAAAGATGAAATCACCGATAAGGTTATGGGCTTGGATCTTGGCGCCGATGATTATATTACAAAACCCTTTGCCATTGAAGAGCTGCTGGCCCGTATCCGTGTAGCCTTAAAAAGAAAGCGTGCAGTCCCCGCTTCAACAAAAGCACTGCACTGCAACCGTCTGCTGCTGGATTTGGATAAACACCTTGTTACCTTCAATCAGGAGCCTATTGAGCTAACCAAACGGGAATTTGACCTGCTTCAGTACCTTATAGAAAATCAAAATATTGTATTAACCAGGGAAAAAATATTAGAAACCGTATGGGGATATGATTATTTAGGAGATACCAATGTGGTAGATGTCTATATTCGCTATCTGCGCAGCAAAATCGATGAAAAGTATAATAAAAAACTAATCCATACCATACGAGGGGTGGGATATCTTTTAAAAGATGAACCGCAAAAATAAATCAGGATTCCTTAAGCAACTATTGATCTGGCTCTGGCTGCTGCTAAAATTCATTCTGAAAATTATTCCTTTCCTATTAAAGGGCATCTTCACTCTGTTGGGAAAGGTATTAAGTCCTGCCCTGGGAAAATTTAAAAAGCTGTTTCGCTTCTCTATTACCTTCAAGATCACGGTGGTGTACAGCTTTATCATCGCACTGCTGCTGTTTTTATCCACCACTATGATATTGCTGGGCTTTCGTTTTTTCCTATTTGAACAGGTACGGCAATCGGTAGATACCACCAGCAGGATTGTGGAAGATTATCTTCACCAAAATCAGGAGATCCCCCAGGCACCCTTGGAGGAATTGGCCCGGCGCAATAATACATCCATCTCCATCTTTGATCCTCAAAGAAAATCCCTCTACAATAGTACATCAAAAGCGAATACTAAGGGATTTTTAGAAGGCCCGGTTTCGCCTTCTTTGTTGAAGCTGGAAGCCGGACAAATCATATTGTCCAATCGGCAGATCCTATGGAAAGGAGAAAATGTCTATCTACAGGTTTATAAGGATTTAGACCGGGAAAATGGCTATATTGCCATTCTCTTTGTAATACTGCTCTTTACCAACGGTATTGGAATCCTCATTACCACCCTGATAGGGTCCAAGGTCAGCAGACGAATGCTCAGCCCCATCGCCAGGATGACAGAAACCGTTAAGGCCATCACCATTCAGGATTTAGACATGCGTTTGGATGTAGGGGGTTCACAGGATGAATTAAAAGACCTGGCAGAAACCTTTAATGCCATGATTGACCGTATTCAAGCCTCCTATGAGCAGCAAAACCGTTTTGTTTCAGATGCTTCCCATGAATTGCGCACCCCCATATCAGTCATACAGGGATATGCCAGTCTCATGGACCGCTGGGGCAAAAACGATCGGGAGGTTTTAGAGGAATCTATCAGTGCTATAAAGGGCGAGTCAGAAAATATGAAGGATTTAACAGAAAAGCTGCTTTTTCTGGCGAGAAATGATAAAAATTTGTTGAAGCTGGAAAAAGAAGATTTTCTCCTGAGCGAACTCATTGAGGAAATCGCCAAGGAAACCCGATTGATTGACAGCAAGCATCAGATTTACACCACAGTGGCTGATGATATGCGGCTTAATGCAGATCGAAAGCTGTTAAAGCAGGCTCTTCGCATACTGGTAGACAATAGTGTAAAATATACACCGGAAAATGGAAGCATCAAAATCTCTTCTTATCTGCGAAAAAAGCAGCTCATCCTTGAGGTCACCGATACAGGTCAGGGCATCCCTAAGGAGGATTTGACTCATGTCTTTGACAGATTCTATCGCGCAGACAAATCCAGGACCAAGGAAAGCGGCGGACATGGATTGGGATTGTCCATTGCCAAGCTCATCGTCGACAAGCATGAGGGAAAAATTGAGATTGACAGCACTCTGCAGGCAGGTACCACTGTACGAATCACTCTGCCTGTGAAATAATTGTCTTCCTATCATGCCTTTACTGTAGGGGCAGGTCTCTGTGCCTGCCCACAATTGAGTCCTCTTATATAAAAAGCCCTTAGAAAAATATTTTCCAAGGGCATCTTGCATTATGCTTTTGTAATTTTTGACCAGGAATCCTTCAATCCAACAATTCGGTTGAATATCAGCTTATCCCTGGAGGATTCTTTGGTATCTACACAGAAGTAGCCTTGACGCAGAAACTGATAACGGCTGCCTGGTTCTGCACCGGCAAGATTGGATTCTACATAGCAGTTTGTCAGCTTTTCTAAGGAGTTTTTATTTAATCGCTCCTTCCAATCAGCCACTTCCTCGTCTTTCTTTTGTTCTTCATCTAAAATCAGATAGTCATATAAGCGGACTTCAGCCTGCAGACCGTGAAGAGCAGATACCCAATGTAAGGTCCCCTTTACTTTCCTGCCGCTGTTGGCTCCACCGCTCTTTGTTTCAGGATCATAGGTGCAGCGAAGTTCCAGGATCTCTCCTGTGCTTTCATCCTTAATGACTTCTTCACATTTAATAATATAGGCATGCTTTAAGCGCACCTCTTGACCTGGGGCCAAGCGGAAGAATTTTTTAGGGGGATCCTCCATGAAATCATCTTGCTCAATGTAAATCTCCCGGGAGAAAGGCAGCTTTCTTGAGCCCATCTGCGGATTTTCAGGATTATTTTCCGCATCCAGCAGCTCTTCCTGACCCGCTGGATAATTGGTCAATACGAGTTTTAATGGCCGCAGTACTGCCATAACCCTTGGGGCTTTGCTGTTCAAATCCTCTCGGATACAGTGCTCCAATAAGGCCACATCTACAATGCTGTTGCTCTTAGCTACACCAATCCGGTCGCAGAAGTCGCGAATAGATGCGGGTGTAAAGCCTCTTCTCCTCAGACCGGAAATGGTAGGCATCCTTGGATCATCCCAACCATCTACATAGTTCTGCTCTACCAATTCCCTAAGATAACGTTTGCTCATAATGGTATTGGTTAGGTTTAACCGGGCAAATTCGATTTGTTTTGGTCTTGGTTTGATTCCCAGCGTATCCAGCGTCCAGTCATAAAGAGGTCTATGGTCTTCAAATTCCAGGGTACAGATGGAATGAGTAATATTTTCGATGGCATCGGACAGCGGATGGGCATAGTCATACATTGGATAGATGCACCATGCATCTCCCGTACGGTGATGATGGGAACGCATAATTCGGTATAATACAGGATCCCTCATATTCATATTGGGTGATGCCATATCTATTTTCGCCCGAAGTACTCTTGAGCCATCAGGAAATTCCCCGGCACGCATTCTCCGGAATAGGTCAAGGTTTTCCTCAACGGAACGATTTCTGTAAGGGCTTTCTTTTCCCGGCTCTGTCAAAGTACCTCTATACTCCCTTATTTCCTGTGCACTCAAGTCACAGACATAGGCATTGCCTGATTGAATCAGCTGTACCGCATAATCATATAGCTGCTCAAAGTAATCGGAAGCGTAGTAAAGTCTCTCTTCCCAATCAAAGCCGAGCCACCGCACATCTTCCTGGATGGATTCTACAAACTCCACTTCCTCTTTGCTTGGGTTGGTATCGTCAAAACGCAGGTTGCATAACCCCTTGTTATCAGCAGCAATACCGAAATTTAGAGCGATGGATTTCGCATGTCCGATGTGCAGATATCCGTTAGGCTCCGGTGGAAAACGGGTATGTACACGATCATACACATGCTCTTTTAAATCTTCGTTGATAATGCTTTGAATAAAGTTGGTTGAGGGCACAAAACCGGATTTTCCGTTTTCCTCTGCTTGCTCTCCTTTATTCCTGTTCAGTTCTTCCTTTGACATACTCATGTCTTTACTCCTCCCCAGGTAGAATTTCCTATGATCTATCTATCAAATATTTGAATTTCGCATAAACTTATTATAATAATACACAATGTATACATGATGCGCAAGTCCCCTGTGATATTCCTTCTTAATCTATATAGTAAAAGACAGACTGCTACGGTTTTTGCCTCAGTCTGCCTCATCCTATGTTATTTTTATGGTCACAGAAAACACCTCCTGTGACTATTTTTCTATTCTATGGCATATTCTATACCTCTATAGATAAAAATCTACAAAATTGCAAAATAGGACGGTTTTCCCGTTCTATTGTTTCAAATCATCTATTTTTTCTTTATGATTTCCATCAATACCTTCTCAGGTGTAATGGGTAAGCTTGTGACGTGCACCCCTAACCATGTGATTTCACTTCAATTTTAAACTACACCAATCCCTGCTTCTTGGAAGGTAATCATCTTTTCACTCATAAAGGCTGCTGCTTCTATGATATTAAAGGCTAAGGCGGCACCCGTACCTTCCCCCAACCGCATATCAAGGTTTAACATTGGCTCAAAGCCCAGGAAAGCAGAAGCTTTTGCTGCACCTTTTTCTTCAGAAGCATGGGAACAGATCAAATAATCCCGAACCTTAGGTTCAATGGTTACTGCAATGATTGCCGCCGCTGTAGAAATATATCCGTCTACCACTACAGGTACACGATTGGCCGCTCCTGCCAGCATCACGCCTACCATTCCAGCGATATCCAGTCCGCCCACCTTAGCCAGCACGTCAATACCATCTCTCTTGTCCGGCTTGTTGATCTCTATGGCCTTTCGTATTACTGCAATTTTATTATCCAGCTGTTCCTTTGGCAGATTGGCGCCAACACCTGTGATTTCTCCAGGGTCTGTACCGCTCATCACCGACAGGATAGCCGTACTTGGGGTAGTATTACCAATACCCATTTCTCCTGTGCCTAACAGATTTCTACCCTTTTGGATTTCCTGCTCTGCAATCTCAATACCTACTTCAATGGCCTTTATAGCTTCTTCCCTCGTCATCGCAGGGCCCTTTGCAATGTTATTCGTACCGAACTTAACTTTTTTATGTAGAATTTTAGGATCTGATAATTCCCCTGCCACACCTATATCGACAGTAACCACTTGTGCTCTTGCCTGAGCCGCCAAGGCACAAACACCGCTCACCCCATTGGCGATGTAGCCTGTCATCATCTGTGTCACTACCTGGGGTGCTGCAGATATGCCTTCCTCACATACACCATTGTCTGCAGCCATGACAATAATGGCCTTGCTGTCCAGCTTTGGATGCAGCTTTCCCGTAATCCCTGATAATTGTACAGCAATATCCTCCAGCTTTCCAAGGCTTCTTTGAGGTTTGATCAGGTGGTCAATCCGATTTCTGGCTTCTTCCATTGCCTGTTGGTCTAATGGTTGAATCTTTTCTAGGGTTTGTTTTAGTCTTTCCATTATACAGCCTCCTTTTTTATACAATAAAAAATAAAAAAATCCACACCAATAAAAGGCGTGGATTTTCCATCATCCTCACCAGAGCCGACTTTACACACGAATCGACTGGTTCATTTTAGGCAGGTCTCCTGACTCAAGATCATCGTCTTATGCCGCCTTCCCTCTTTGTGAGGTGGCTTCCTGGCATTTACTCCCTCTTTACAGTGGCGGGCCCGTCCGGGATTTTCACCCGATTCCCTATTCTCCCACATTTTGGGGCACCTAAAGCTTTACTTATTCTGTTTTCAATTTTATTATACGAACAATATTCAAAATCGTCAATATTTATATATAATTTTTCTTTTCTTTTCTCTTATCGCTGTACATGTTTTTATCCGCTAACTGAATGAGTTCCTCTATGTGTACCTGAGAAGAATACCTGGCAGCAAATCCAAAGGCTGATTCCACTACAATCTGATTGTTCTTTTCGGTGGTTATAGGTTTATTGTTATTAAGCTGCTTAATTTCCTCAATTATCTGCTCTATATCCTTTTCTTCTACAGCGGTTAAAAGGATAAGGAACTCGTCGCCACCCAGCCGGATAATCACGCTGTCCTCAGGACAGGCAGACTTGACAGAATCAGCGAAGGTCTTTAGCAGTTCGTCCCCCACATGATGTCCGTGCTGATCGTTTACGATCTTTAGGTTATTAATATCACAGATAATAACGGTCTGAGGATACTTTTCCTGATCCATTTGCTCCTTAACCTTCCGGTTGAAATAGTTTCGGTTATAGAGTCCTGTCAATGCGTCGGTATACAAGAACTGCTCCCGCTGCCGCAGCAGCTCTGTTTCTGTCTTTTCTTTAATGAGGTCATTGATCAGCTTGATGACAAAGAGTATGACCGCAATCAACAGCACACCTAGGCCTATGATGAGTGTAATGAGCCGTCTATAGGATTCTGGGTCGTATCGGTGAGGTACTTCTCTATATCCTTCTTTGAAAAGTGCATCAATGTCCAGCAGAGGAATTGCCTTGTCGATAATACCCGCCAATTCCGGCTGGCCTTGGGCAACCCCATAATATAGGTATGAGTCTGTACTGGTAACTCCTTTCTCGGTCAGATCATAGAGTCTCAGGTCCTCAATATAGTATCGGGCAACCGTAGGGTTCTCAATAAGATAGTCTACTTTTTTATTATGTACAAGCCTTAAGGATTCTTGAATATTATTGGTTTCAACAATCTTCACATCTGTAAGGTTTTTGATCAGGTGCTCTCCATGCCAAAAACCTTTGATGACGGCAACGGTTTTGCCTTCCAAACCATATACATCCAATACGTCTTCGCTTTCCTTTCTTCCGATGATCACATCCCGTTCTGTGCTGTAGGGTCTCGGAAAATGAAATCGCTTTATTCTTTCTTCTGTTTTAGCGATATTTAGGAGGTCTATTTCCCCTTTTTCCAGCAGATCATAAAGCACATCAAAATCTTCATATTTACCGATAAATTGAATCCCTGTAATCCTTGAAATTTCACGAATGATTTGTCCGCTAATGCCCATGTAATGACCGTCTTTATAATAATCGAAGGGCAAATAATCCTTGGTAATGCCGTAAACTGCTACCCCATCTTTTTTTAGCCACTCTACCTCTTCCGGTGTGAGGTTCATAATTTTTTTGTAGTAGCCTACCTCTGCCTCATGGATAAGTTTTGGCAGTATAGTGTTATTCATCTGGGCAATTTTCTTATCCAGAATTCGTGCCAGGATCTCATCTTCTTTTCTTGTGGATAAGGTCATATCCGAGGTTATGGTACGAATAGATGCAACCTGCTTTAGATCAGGATAACGATATATAAATTCATTGATCACCGCTCCGCCGGTTATAATGAAAGCATCAATCCGATCCTCCAGTAAAGCTTGGATGCCTTCCTCCTGAGTGGCAAAGTCTCTTTGCCCATATTTGATGTTTTTATATTTTTGAGGCAATAAGTCTGCTACCACATCGCCATCGATAAATCCCACCCGTTTACCGTCGATGTCGCCAATGGTATGGATATTGCTGTTTGCCTTTCCAATAATCCCATAGGGATACTTATGGACCGGACGGGTAAAGGACATAAACCTTTTCCGCTCGGGGGTTTCGTTAGCCCCACATAGGATATCGATATCCCCATCCTGCAAGCCCTGATAAATTTGGGCCCAGTTTTTGGAAGCTTCTATTTTTATCACTAAACCCAATTCCTCTTGGAGGGATTTCTGCAGTCCCAACAGATATCCTCTATTTTCTCCGTTATACTGATAATAATCTGTCCCTGAATAGGGCACTAACCCCATGATCAGTACACGACCCTTATTCTCCAGCAGCCATTGCTTCTCCTGATCTGTTAACTTTACTGAGTGTTTAAGATCCCCTTCCAGGGCATCTCCTACTATTAAAAATATACACATAAATGTACACAGAGTTATTAAAATATATTTTCTCACAGAGTCCTCTCCCCCTTGGTGGGTATTGCTCATTTTATTGCTGATAAGTCTATTCTGTTGTACTTTTTTTACAATATTTACAATTTCGACAATTTGTATATTATTTATCATAATACATTCCCTAATCTTTTACAATCTAGGCCTACTTTCATTTCTCATGAATTTAATAGCAAAAGTTTATGAATATGTAAAAAAGCATCTTCGATGCTTTCGCTAGGAAACCCTAGGTTTCCTTCGACGGCTGCGCGGCAGCCTGAGCACCTTCCTAAATGCGGGCAGGGGATTTCATCCCCTACAACCCCTTTTTTCATATAATAGGAAAGCAGAACTTTCCTATTATATGAAAAACAGCCAATTTTTGGCTGTTTCCTATTTTATTCCATATGCTATTTTTCATAAAGCCATCGGTAGATATGATGGGTATTCTTTACCTTCGTAATGTATTCCCTGGTTTCTTGGAAAGTAATGGCGGTAGGAAAGTCAGTTTTTGTTTTTCCAAGCTTGCTTTCACTCCAACGCCGTACGTTCCCCGGGCCTCCATTGTAGGCCGCCAATGCTTTATCTTCATCGTCTCCAAACATTTTTAGCATCGAGCGCAGATAGTATGCGCCAAAACGGATATTCACTTCCGGCTTTAACAAATCCCCATCTTCAAAGGGTACCTTAAGCCGTCCCGCAATATCCTTTCCAGTAGCAGGCATAACCTGCATCAATCCCACTGCACCTACAGGAGAGTATACTTCGGCTCTATAATGACTTTCTTCCCGCATCACTGCCCAGATGATATTAGGATCCAAATTAAATTCCTTTGCAGCAGCTCTTACGGCTTCCTCATAGGGGCGCTGATAGGCCAGCTCATAGGCCCTCTTGCTGGGCTGCTCTCTTAAGGCTCTGATTCCCCAAAGCACTGCCTGATAATATCTTTCCTGTTCCAGATACCAATCACCCAGGGCCAGCTTTGCTGAATTGTCTGCCAGTCTTTCTCCGATTGACAACTCAATATCTGCCAGTTTCCCTCTGCCGCTCTCCCGGTAGACTTCTACCCGGTCAATAAACTCAGGTCTTTCATAGGATACTACGGGAATCGTCTCCCATTCTGCTTTTTTATTCAAACGGGCAGCCCAAGCAGGATGCTTTTTCAAGAAAGAAAGCAGAGTATCCCTATCTTTTTTCCCCATTCGTTCCATCAATATATAGGCCCGATAGGCTGCATCATCCTGATGGATATCCTGTTCCTTCGAGAGTTTCAGATATATCTCCAGCGCTTTTTCCCGCATTCCCAGTTCTTCCCAAAGACGGGCACCTCTCCACCGGGACAGGTTTTCATTGCTGCTGCTGAAAACTGCTGCTGCTGTTTCCAATGCCCCTTCCTTTTCCAGCAGCAAGCCCAACCGATATGCGCCTCGGGCTCCCAGGGACTGATAGATCTTTTTTGCTTCCTTCCCTTGATTTGTCCCCTCCAGCCCCCGGCCATACCACCACTGCAGCTCTTGATCCCATAGATTTGAAGCCATTAAAGGCTCTAAAGCCTGCAATGTCTCCTTATAGAGTCCCAGTTCCCCCAATGCCCTTGCATACTGCTTTTGTAGCATTAATTTTCCCGGATGATCCCCTGCCTTCTCTAAATAAGGCTTTAAAAAATCAGCAGCGCTTTTCCACTGTTTACGTTCCAACAACATTTCTCCTATTGCAGCCGGTTCTATTTCCATCTGAAGCAAGGCTAAATAAGCCTCTTCGTCAGGAAGCAGCAGCTTATATTGTTCCGCAGCTTCTTCTCTTTTTCCCTGAATCAACAGTTCCCTTGCTAACTTGTAACGTACTTCCTTCGTTTCATATAAATCCAAAGCCTGACGGTAATAGATGATAGAATCCTCTTTTAAGGCCATTGCCCTCTCTGCCAGCAGAAGATTAGCCCGGTAGCCTACTGCATCTTTTCTTTGTGCCAGTACCTTCAAGTCCTCGATCGTCCCTTTACTTTGGTCCCTTTCTAGTACTTCCAACATTGAGATCTCCTTTAGAAGACCTTCCTCTTGGACAGTGCTTCCATCCGCCTGTACAATTCGGTCCTGCCCTTCCCTGATTCCAGGCAGCAAAGGACCTCCTATCATCCATACAGCTAACCCCAGTATCATAACACCTAATACCAAAGGAACCGAAATAAAAGATTTTTTTATTCTCATTTTATAATTCCTTTCTATTTGATTGGTCTTGGTTTTCTCCTGCAATACTGTTTTATTGGGAATGAAATTGTTTAATCCTAAATATATGTCACAATACAGCAGATATGCCGGTTGCTGGCAGACTGCCAAAATAAAAGGCAGAGACTGCTGCTCTGCCGCTTTATATTCCTAGCCACAGGCTTATCACCAATCCCCAGGCCACCAAGGTCCATAGCAGTGAGATACTGTTTAATAGGATTCCGATTAAATTAACGGTATTTTTCTTGTTTTGCCAGCCTTTGACTGAGAGCAGAAGCCCTGCCAGATAAAGGGGTGTCCAGTAGAAGTATGCATATAGCGGTGAAAGAAGGGGTATCCCCAGTAAGCCAATAAAAACAGTCAGCCACGGTAAAACCTTTTTTTCTTTTTTCCGCGTGCGCCTGGACCGGGTTCTTCCATTGGTTAAAAAATCATCCATAAGACTAGTTCCATCCCCTTTATGATTCCACTACCTATATTATATCAGATTTATTCCCCCAGGGCATCTAAATCAATATGGCAGTATCCCCCAGGGTTTTTCTCCAAATATCTCTGATGATATTCCTCTGCCGGGTAGAAGCACTGTAATGGCTCTATTTCTGTCACAATAGGCATAGAATACAGCTTCTCCTGTTCTTTTTTTGTCTGCAGAATCCTTTCCAGATCCTCTTTATCAATATAATATATTCCTGTCCGGTATTGTGGCCCTATATCGGGACCCTGCCGGTTTAAAAGGGTAGGGTCGATAATCTTCCAAAACCGGTTTAGAAGTTTTTCCAGACTGATGATTTTTTCGTCATACTTTATATAGCAGGACTCTGTATGTCCTGTAGCTGCAGTACAAACCTGTCTGTAGGTAGGGTTTTCCACATGTCCATTGGCGTAGCCTACCTTTGTTTCCACCACGCCTTCAATTCTAGAGAAATAGGCCTCTACACCCCAAAAGCATCCTCCCGCTAATACTATTTCTTTCATATAAAAGCTCCTTTCGAAACCGTCACAGTTTCCTATCAGATTCATCCTTCTGTATATCAATATACCCCGTTTTCTTATTTTCCACTCAAATGCAGTCTTACACTTCTCCAGTTTTCGCTGCTGGCTGATACTTCCGCTCTGACATCCAATAGCATAATAAGTTCCAAATGGGAATCAAATAAAGGTAGCTGGCAAAAGGCAGATAGGCAGTACTGCTTACACCCATGGTTGTGGTCGGCACGAGGGCTGCAATATTCCATGGGATTAAAGGAGACAGCACCACACTGGTATTTTCGATGTCCAGGGCCAGCCGATGCCGGTCCAATCCCTTCTCACGATAAGAATTCTTCATAAGCTGATTTGTTAGCACAATAGATATGGATTGACTGCAGCCAAAGGCTCCGGTAGCCATACTCACCAGGATAGTGTAAAGGAAAAGCGTGTGCCGGGTCTTTGTTTTTAATAGGAATTTTTCGATATATTGCAGCATCTCTGTTCCCTCGAAAATCCCTGCCAAAGCACAGGATACAGCTACAACCAGCGAGGGCTTCCACATGGATAGAACACCTCCGCCTTTGATGATGCCCTGCAGCGCGCTTTCACCGGAAAGCCGGAAACCAAATAGAATATATTGAAGCACTTCTCTCATTGAATAGGATTGCAGCATCATGCCAAGTACCGCAGCAGTTATAATACTGATGAACATGGATTTTTTTACATCCACCCGAAAAGCCGCCAGTATCAGGATGATCAAAGCGGGCAGCAGTACACTCCAATGAATGGCAAATATCCTATAAATCTCTTGGTCGATGTAAGAACCGGAAAAATCCAAGGGCTGTTGAAAGGATAGGATTCCAAAAAAAATAACAGCAAGAAGCAGAGGAATTCCCGCACTTTTGAACATATTTTTTATATTGATATAAAGATCTGACTCCGTTAGATTAGCCACTAAATGGGCGCTAGAGGACATGGGAGAACAGCGGTCTCCAAAATAAGCACCTGCAATCAATGCTCCGGCAGCTGCTGCCGTATTCACGCCGCCGCCCTTGGCCATCATCATAAAAGAAATGCCTACGGTACTGATGGTTCCCAGGGAAGTCCCTAATAGAAATGAAACGATGGAACTGATCAGGAATGCATATAGGATAAAATAGTTTGGATTCATAAACTTTATCCCATAATATACGATTCCCGGAACGGTGCCCGATGCCATCCATGCTGCAGTAATGGCCCCAATTAATAAAAATATTCGCAGTACAATCAGAGCCTTTTTCCCACCGCCATAAGCCATCCCAACAATCTTTTGTATGGTAAAGCCTCGTCTCCAGGCTGCCACAGCAAATAAAAACAGACATGCAATAAGAATATATCCAATAAAAATTCCACTATATACACCATAAATCAATGCGGCAAATGCGATTCCCATACTAATAATCAAGTCCATTATATCCCTCTTTTGTCTGGATTCTTCAATCTTTCGATTACCTAATATTATGTTATCACGAAATCTACCTGACATAAATGCTTATTTTACTCGTTAGCAAGCTAAATATATTCGAAAAGAAGCGTAGAGATCAATAAACAAAAAAGCCGAGAATCATGGGGATATTCTCGGCTTATATAATGTTGTTTTCAATTTTGATCCGCTATTAGTCATTGGTAGCCATAACCCCTAATGGGCCGTCATCCCGAATAATATCCTGTATCTCATAAACTGAAATTGGGAACATCGGGAATCCAAAAGCGTAGGCTGTCAATTCATAAAGCTGGAAGTAGATTACAAGGCATTTATCAGCAATATAAAAATCCTGATCCGGTCTGATCCCTTTAAATTCATCCAGCAGAATGATATCTCTAGCTTTGATCTGCCTCCGGATAATGTCAGAAAGAACCTTTACATAGTTGCTGCCGGGCTTAAACAGCTCCGCAAGGATATATGCTTTTCCAGTCTCGATATCAAAGATAAGAGATTTTATAACCGTTAAACCATGAGCGGCCCCTTGTGCATAGGCATAGTTTATGATGTTCAGACTCAAAATCCCTCGCTGATTATTTTTGAGTTCATACCAGCCGCTAACTGTGGTTTGGTGGTTCTGATAGTAGCCCTGATCAATAATCAATCGGCTTACTAATCCGCGGATGGCTGTATTCATCTGCTGTTGCACAGCAGTATTGGCCATGCCTACAATTACTGGATAATCAATCTTTAGTCGTTGATTGGCTGATACCATCCTCTGTGTAATCACTTGAACGGGGTTTTTAATCAAGCTCATATTACACCCTCTTTTCGCAAAATATATATTTTCATCCTATGCCATTGAAAAGAGAATGGTGCTTATGAAACCTGACGGTGAAATTGACTCATATATAAGCGGTAGTAAAAGCCCTTTTTCTTTAATAATTCTTCATGGGTGCCCTGCTCCCGGATCTCTCCCCCATCGATTACTACGATTTTATCCGCATCCCGTATGGTGCTTAAACGGTGGGCGATCACAAAACTGGTACGACCCTTCATCAAGTTGAGCATGGCTTGCTGAATATGTACCTCTGTACGGGTATCCACACTGCTGGTGGCTTCGTCCAGTATCAGTATGGCGGGATCTGCCAATATAGCCCGGGCAATAGCCAATAGCTGTTTCTGTCCCTGACTCAAGTTCCCGCCCTCCTCTGAGAGGATGGTATCATAACCCTGAGGCAATCGGCGTATGAATCCATCGGCATTGGCCAACCTGGCAGCTCTCTCAATCTCCTCTTCTGTTGCATCCAGACGGCCATAGCGAATATTCTCTCTCACAGATTCTGAGAATAGATAGGTATCCTGCAGTACAATACCCAGGGAGGTACGCAGCGCTGCTCTCTTGATATTTCGGATATCCTGTCCGTCAATCCTAATACATCCCTGATTTACATCATAAAACCGCATTAATAAATTAATAATCGTGGTTTTGCCTGCTCCTGTAGGCCCTACCAAAGCAATGGTCTGACCGGCTTTTACCTGGAGATTGATGTTTTTGAGCACCAAAACCCCCTCCTTATAAGCGAAAGAAACCCGATCAAAGTCTACTTCTCCAGCAATGGTTTCCAGCTTTATTGCATTTGGTGAATCTTCTGTTTCCGGCTCTTGATCCATAATCTGAAAAACTCTTTCGGCCGCTGCAATCGCCGACTGAATCATATTGAACTGATTGGCCAATTCATTGAGAGGGCGTGTAAACTGCTTGGCATAGCTGATAAAGCTGGCGATCGTTCCTACGGTTATGATTTCCTTTACTGTCAACCAGCCTCCTGCACCGGCCACAATGGCCAGACTTAGGTTATTGAGTACATTCATCAGGGGCGGAATTAAGCCAGAAAAGACCTGGGCTTTTATCCCTGCTTCCTTCAAATGAAGATTATGGGCATCAAACTTTTCTATGATATTTTTTTCTCTTGAGAATACCTTTACTACCCGCTGTCCTGAAATGGTCTCTTCAATGAGGCCATTTAATTCCCCCAGATTTTTCTGCTGTTCGGAAAAGTAATTTCTGGTCCTTCCTGCAATGAGCTTCGTACATATTGCCATAAGCGGTATGACAATAACACTGAGCAATGTCAACAGCGGACTAAGCCACAGCATAAATAGAAATGTACCTATAATGGTAATTCCGCTGGAAAAAACCTGGGTTGTACTGGTGTTTAAGGTGCTGCTGATGTTTTCAATATCATTGGTTAATCGGCTCATTAGTTCCCCGTGAGGCCTGCTGTCGAAAAAACTTAACGGTAGGGTTTGCAGCTTGCCGAACAGGTCATTGCGCATATGTAAAACGATATGCTGTGCCATTCCGATCATCCAGTAATTCTGCAGCCATGTACTTATGGCATTGAGTCCGTAAATCCCCATCATCAGCAGTGCAATCCATCTTAGTCCCTCAAAATCTCCCGGCAGTATATATCGGTCAATGGCCACGCCTATCAAATAGGGACCTGCCAGGTTTAACAATGCCCCCATCCATACAAGAGCAAATACGATAATAAGTGTTCTCCTCTGCCGATCCAAATAGTACCAGAGTTTTCTCAATGTTCCCTTGATGTCCTTAGCCTTTACAATGGGACCCATCACCATACCATGATGCCGATTGCCCATACCTGCCGGTCGTGCTCCCGACCATCTCCCTTCACTCACTGAGGAATCTCTTTCTGACTTGTTATTTCTCATGCTGGATTGCCCCCTCTCCCATTTGCGATTGATAGATATCCAGATAAATTTCACTGGTTTCCAACAACTGTTGATGGATACCCTCTGCCGCAATTCTGCCATCTTCTAAGATTAAAATCTTATCTGCATCCATTACAGAACTGATTCTCTGGGCAATCACAAAAATCGTCGGCTTTCTCTGCATTTGATTTAAGGCTGCTTGAATTTTTGACTCCGTGCCTAAATCTACTGCACTGGTACTGTCATCGAGGATGAGTATGGGAGGTTCCTTTAGTATAGCCCTTGCCAGGGCTAAGCGTTGCTTTTGCCCCCCAGAAAGATTCACACCCTTTTGTCCCAGCAATGTGTCATAGCCCTGGGGAAAACTCATAATAAACTCATGGGCCTGGGCCATCCGTGCAGCCCTTTCCATTTCTTCATCCGTCGCATCCTCTTTCCCCCAACGCAGATTCTCTCGAATGGAACCGGTAAACAGGATGGATTCCTGCAGCACAAATCCCACGGAACTTCTTAATCGCTCCAGAGGAATATTGCGCACATTCTGCCCATCAATCAGCACTGCCCCCTCTGTTGCATCGTATAGGCGTGGAATCAGGCTCACCAAAGTACTTTTCCCTGAGCCGATCCCACCCAGAATAGCAATGGTTTGTCCTGGTTCCGCAGTAAAACTGATATTCTTCAATATAGGTTCCCCTTTAGCATCACTGTAGCGAAAGCTGACATTTTCAAAAACTACTCTTCCTTGTTCAATAAAGCCTGGACTTTCTACAAATAGATCCTTCAGATCTACCTCTGTTTCCAGCACCTCTTGAATACGATCTGCGGAAGCTTTTGCTCTGGAAAACATAATAAAAATAATGGCCACCATCATGAGAGAAAACAAAATTTGAGTCATATAGCTAATAAAAGCAACCACTTCCCCTACTTGCATCTGCCCATTATTCACCTGAATGCCGCCAAACCAGATAATGGCCACAATGCTGAGATGCATGATCAGCATAATAAAAGGCATAGTCGATGCCATAATGCGTGATGCTTTTACGGTAACGTCCATCAATGCTTCATTAGCCGTACGAAATCTATCCTGTTCCAAGTCACTCCTTACGAAGGCCTTTATCACTCTAATCCCTGCCAGATTTTCCCGCATCACATCATTTACACGATCCAGTCTGGACTGCACCGCAGAAAACAAAGGAAAGCCTTTACGTGCCACAATGACCAGCACGAAGGCCATAATCGGAATGGCAATAAAAAGAATACTGGCTAACCGGGGGTTAATACTCACGGTCATAATAATGCCGCCTATGGATAAAAGGGGTGCCCGCACCATGATTCGCAAGGACATCATTACCATATTCTGTACCTGGGTAACGTCGTTAGTCATCCGGGTAATGAGGGAAGAGGTTTTAAACCGATCCAGGTTGGCAAAGGAAAAGCTCTGTATCTTCTTAAACAGTGCTGATCGCAAGTCTGCACCATAGCTTTGACTGGCGATCCCTGATGCAATAACGCACCCGAATCCTCCAGCCAGTCCTATGATGGCAATACCCACCATCCCTATTCCTGTCCTGATAATATAATCCACATCTCCCGCAGCAATGCCGCGGTCAATAATATTAGCCATGAGTATAGGCTGAATCAGGTCTGTGATTACTTCAACCATCATCAGCAGCGGCGCTAATGATGCAGCCTTCCAATAGGGCTTTAGATATGAAAATAATTTTCTCATGGAATATCCTCCCCTTGCTGTCTTTAGCTCATCATAAATCCATCGTACCCTGCTATCCATTATCTGTCAATCATGACCGTATTATGTTTCTTAGGGTTAAATTTTTTCCAAAATAAAATCTATCCTAATAAAAATACCTCTTGTCAATTACCAAGAGGTATTTTTATTAGGATAGATTATTCCAGTTCATTACCATTAGGTCAACAATCTATTTTATCTTTTCTTGATATATACTGCCTTCTGTTTGCATGGAAACTTTTATAGTAGGACTTGTCCATCCATACTTAAAACAGCAGCCATGATAATTATTCCCTTCCCCCTAAATCTCCCTAAATTATATGAACATCATTCCATTTTATTTTTTATAGAATGCCGCAAACTGTTTTGCATGCTCATCGACCATTTTCTCTATGGGTATGTCTGTGAAAGTATTATCTGTAAGAACATATATGGTGAAGGCTCCTAGCAAGCTATTGATAAGTGTCACTGCCATCAAATCTGGATTACCATTTATGATATCTTTTCGCTTCAATTCCCTAAAATAATCTGCTATTACTTTTTGAAATTCACGAGATAGCTTCAACTTGACAAACTGTGTCTCTCCATCAGGTAGTTTCATCTGAACTTTATACAACTTTTCATTCGTAAAACACAGCTCCATGAATTTACTAGATAGTATCTGTACATTTCCGCAAAAGTCATTTTCATCCAGCTGTTTTATCATTTCATCAAGATGGATTTCTCGTACATAATTTTGCGTAGTCTCCTGAAATAGATTTTCTTTTGTTTTAAAATGTCTAAAAATGGTTACTTCATTTACCTCTGCTTCACTAGCGATCTGGCTTGTAGTGGTCGAGTCATAGCCCTGCTCAGAGAATAGCTTTAGAGCTACATTCATAATCTTTGTTCTTGTATCATTCTTTTTATCCATGTTTAATCACCTATTTAAAGAATCAACTTTTACCTTCCATTTACATTTTTTAAAATTTAATTAAATTTTTTAGTATTTTCCAATTTCCACATAGGGTTTACCTATACTATTGACAAGCTCTTTTTTAAACTTAAAAAACCATTGATAAGTGATATAAATTCGTTTGGTTTTTCGTACATTGAGGCATGACCACAATTCTTTATTACCACAAATTTTGATCCTCTAATATGATTATGAATATATTCCTGTTCAAACCATGGTGTAACATAGTCATAATCTGATCCAACTACTAATGTATCTGCTTCAATTTCACACAACCTTTGCCTAATATCATATCCCTCTGAGCTAATAATGAGTCTAATCATAGCTTCTAAGAAATCTCTTGTAAACACACTGCCCAGTACCTTTTTACGGGTCTCCATCCATTGATAGTTTTCAGTATAAAACCATGGAGAGTATATATAGGGTATTGAAACATGATAAAAGACTTCTGGGTCAAAAGTTCTGGCAGCCCCTATCCAGCCTCTGCCGATGTCCTTTAGCCATGGAGTTGTATAACTTGTTGTATTAAATACCAGAAGCTTATTGATGTACTTCTGATATTTTATAGCAAATTGCAGCGCTATTTCTCCTCCATAGGATATCCCAAGGATATTTGCTTTTTGAATATTTAAATGGTCTATTAATGCCTTCAGCACCTCTACCTGCAGCTCGTGTGTATATTCATTATCAGAGAGCGCAGAGGATTTCCCTTGATCCAAAAAGTCAAACAATATGACTTTTTTGTCTTTAGATAATTGAGGCATGAATAATTGCCAGCTTAAGCAGCTCATCATAATACCATTTAATAATATAAGCGGTTCTCCCTCACCATAAATCTCATAATGTATTTTCTTATCGCCATACAGCATTTCTGGCATTTTATCACCTCTTATTTATTAATTAATCCGATTTTTACAGCTTCTCGATATAGTGCTTCCCTAAATTCGGGATGTGCAATATCGATGAGCTTCTTAACCCGGTCTCTAATAGATGTCCCTCTTAATGATGCTACCCCATATTCTGTAACAACATAATCAACATCATTTCTAGATAGAGAAACTGCAGCACCAGGTTTAAGCTGGGGTACGATTTTAGAAATCTCCATTCGTTTCCCTGTTTCTCCATCTTTAATGCTTGCAGTAGAATAAAGAGCTATAAAGGAGCGTCCGTTTTTTGCTCGCTGGGCACCGATAGCAGTATCTGCTTGACCGCCTGTCCCACTAAACTGAATTGAGCCTAGGGACTCTGAAGCGCATTGTCCTGTAAGATCTACCTCTATGGTTGTGTTGATAGAGACTTGGTTATCATTTTTCCCTATGATATATGGGTCATTTGTCCAGTGCCCATCTATAATCATTACAGATGGATTATTATCTACGAAATCATATAGTTCTTTAGTCCCCAATACAAATGCAGCAACAATCTTTCCTTTATTGAAATTCTTGTGTTTGCCGGTTATAACCCCTGCTTTGGCGAGCTTCATCATACCTGTAGTCATCATTTCAGTGTGAACGCCAAGGTCTTTTTTACTCATTAATGAAGCTGCAACGGCATTTGGTATACCTCCAATACCTAGCTGAATACAGTCACCATCATGAATATATTCAGAGATATATGCACCAATTTTTAAATCTTTTTCATTGGGCTCAGCATCTGGAAGTTCTGGTACATCATAGGATACTTCAATCATATAATCTATATCATTTACATGAACCTCTACATCCCCAAAAGTACGGGGAAGTTTTGGATTGATTTCTAGTATTACTAAATCTGCCGCTTCAATCATTCTTTTCTCATAAACATTGCTTAAAGATAGTGATACAAATCCATGCTGATCCGGCGGCGTCGCATTTCCTATATATACATTTGGTTTTGTATATGCAAGTCTCTTTGTAGCTGCTAAATGCAAGTGATTTGGAATGAATGAGATATTTCCATTTTTATGTGTCTTTCTCATATTACCTGTATAGAACCATCCCTCCATGTTAAAGGTGTTTTTATACTGGGCATTTGTAAAATACTCTGCATCTGCCATGGGTAAACACGTAGTTACTGTTATATTTTCCACATCACCTGCAATTTTGTGCAGATTAGACAGCATTTCTCTAGCTTCTGACGCAGCTAAACCCGTTACAATCATATCATTAGATTTAATTTTCTGTAAAGCAGTTTCAACTGAAATAATTTTATCTCTAAAATCCATGTAATCCCTCCCCCTTGTTACAAATTTTGCTTATGCCCGGCTGTTTGCAAAGGGCATCTTGCTTTAGGCTGCTTTGAAAACAGCCGAGCCCAATCATTTGATGAATCCTAATGAATACTAGTTACCCAATATTTCATCGATGCCTTTAAACCCGATATATGATTCCCATCCTGAGGCAGCACTAGGGTTCATTTTTGAAAGAGACATTTGCTGTGTTCCTAGTCTTTTTCCCTCTGAAAAATCAATTGTACCACCAAATGGATTTTGTATTGGAGCAGACTCAAGAGCGTTCATATAAGACTCCCAAGTTAGGTCGCCGTCAACACGCTTTAAGCCTTCTGTAAAGAAATGAGCTGCTATCCAGCCGGTCATAGCATATGCATTACTGCTTAAATCTTCTTTAGAGGTTTCCTTAATCCATTTTCTATAGTTTTCAATTTCTGGCTTGGACATATCTACCCATGCATTTCCAAAGATATCAAATTTACCGGCAATATCTGCTTTTACAGCTTCTGTCATACGTTGGTCTACATTAACGTAAGTTGTAATTGCTGGTTTATCCATTCCCTGTTTTGCAAGCTCTTTGACTATTTGTGGGAAAGTTCCCTGAATTGCAGCAATAATAACAACGTCTACATTTTCATCCTTCAGCTTTGTTACAGCAGCTGAAACGTTTTCTGCTCCAGGTGCAACCTGCTGCTCAATTACAACCAAATCACCCATGCTTTCAGCCTCTTGCTTGATACCTTTTAATAGGTCTTTTCCTGCATCATCATTTGTATAAATAACGCCTACTTTTGACCCTTTGAATTCTCCCTTTGCCCATGCCGCCATTATACGCCCTTCCATTGGATAAACCGGCTGTACAGGGTATATTCCTCGATCTTTTCCTGTAGCATTTTCATTATAAAGAATACCTGTACCTGTTGCAAAATATACTGCTGGTATGCCTGCTTCTTTAATATCATTTAGTGTAGCACCTACAATCGGTGTTCCGAAGTGACCCACCAGTGCAAATACTTTCTCATCATTGATCAATCGATCCAGAGCAGCTTTACCCTTTTCAGGATTAAACTCATCATCCTGATGTATGTATTCTATTTTACGGCCATTCACTCCCCCAGCTTCATTAACCATCTTAAAATATGCCTCTATTCCTGCTTTAAAAGGTACGCCCACTGGGGCTAAAGGTCCCGACGTAGCTGCACTATTTCCTACTTTTATTGTACTCTCTGTTACTCCTTGTGCTGTTTCCACTCTTCCTCCACATGCTGTTAAGAATACGGAAACTACTAAAAATGCTGCCATTATTAACAACAACTTTCTTTTCATTTTTCTCCCCCTCTTATATTTTTTTTATTAGCTTTATGTATAACAGCGTTACACATAATTAACGATTTTTAATGCCCTCCCAGGTAGGCTTCGATCAATCTTTTATCCTGAATCAACTCACTTGCTTTCCCTTCCATATTTATTTCTCCAACCTCTAACACATAGGCATAGTCGGCAATCTTTAAGGTTTGCAGCGCATTTTGTTCTACTATAAGGATCGTTGTTCCCTCTTTATTGATTTCTTTAACAATCTCAAATATATTCTGTACAATAAGCGGAGCTAGTCCAAGCGAAGGCTCATCCAGTAGAAGTACTTTTGGACTTGCCATCAATGCTCTGGCAATCGCAAGCATTTGCTGTTCTCCACCGCTTAGGGTCCCTGCCATCTGCTTTTCCCTTTCCTTGAGCCTGGGGAAATACTTATAAACTCTCTCATGATTTCGCTTTATCTCAGCCTTGCTTTTTACAGTAAAAGCCCCTATTCTCAGATTTTCTTCTACTGTCAAATCCGGAAATACCTGCCGCCCTTCCGGTGACTGTATAACCCCTAAGGCTGTAATCTTTTCTGCCGGAGTATTCGTAATGTCACTATTAAATAGTTTTATCCTTCCTCCCCGGGTAGCAACGATACCTGAGATTGCTTTCAGGGTAGTGGTTTTACCGGCGCCATTAGCCCCTAATAATGCTACAATACTTCCTGGTGGAACCTTAATATTTATCCCTTTTAAAGCCCTTATGTTTCCGTAGGATACCTCTAAATTTTCAATATCTAATGCCATCTGCACCATGTTACTCTTCCTTTCCTAGGTATGCTTCCTGAACTTCCTTATTCAATTGGATTTCTTTAGGAGTACCCTCAGCCAGCTTCTTACCAAAGTTAATTGCACATATACGATCACAAATATCCATTACCAGCCTCATATCATGCTCTACTAGCAGGATGCTGCACTTGTACTGATCTCTAATTAATTTAATAAGGTCTGCCAGTTTATTTGTTTCTGTGTCATTAAGCCCTGCCGCCGGTTCATCTAATATAATAAGTTTTGGATGTCCCATAAGCGTTCTCCCAAGTTCTATCTTTTTTAGTACCCCATAAGGCTGTCCGCTGGCCAGCTCATCCTTCTTATCTTTTAGTTCTAAAAATTCCAGAATGCCAAGTGCTTTTGCCCTCAACTCTGTTTCCTCTTTTACTGCACTTCTCAGCCTTAGGGCCTGTGAAATTATTCCAGTTTTGAATTCTATATGTGCCCCTATCAACAGATTGTCTATCAGGCTAAGCTCTTGTATAAGTTCAACATTTTGGAAGGTTCTTACAAGCCCCAGCTTTATGATATCATGGGTTTTTTTACCAACTAAATCCAGTACTTCCCCATCCTTTTTAGTGAAAAGCACCTGGCCTTCATTCGGTCTGTAAAACTGTGTAATGCAGTTGAATACTGTTGTTTTTCCTGCTCCGTTAGGGCCGATTAATCCATATATTTCTCTTTCATTTATAGAAAAACTAAGATTATCCACTGCTTTTAGCCCTCCAAAGGCTATTGATAAATTTTCAACACTTAAAATCTTTTTTTTATCCATCTTCGTTCACCTTTTCTTCTCATTTTTTAAAGGACACATCAGCTGCTTTTTTGCTGCGGATTGCTTTTTTTATATCACTGCCGAAGTATACAAGTCCCCTTGGATAGAATAACACTACTGTGATAATTAATATTCCAGTGAATATAAATGATAGGCCGTCTATGTTGCCGATTACCGGCAGTCGTTTTAAAACCAGCTCAGGAATTCCGAAGACAATAAAGGATCCTATAATCGATCCGCTTATGGTTCTCATACCACCTATTACAATAATGGCCAGAACCTGTAAAGACAGTGTCAGACTCCATGTGGACGGATAAGCAAATCTGATAAAGTGAACATACAGTACACCACCTAGTCCAGCATACAGAGTAGCTACTGCAAAAGCTATCAGCTTATATTTTAGAAGATTTATGCCCATGGCTTGCGCTGCTGCTTCACTTCCTCTCATGGTGAGTAAGGCCCTACCTGTAGGGGCATGGATGAAGTTATTGGTTAAAATCATAATAATGACTAGAATTACTGACATAAGTATAAACGTAAGGGCTCTATCCAGCTGTATCAAATTAAACAGTTTAGGATAGCTTGCACTTTTACCTGAAAATCCTCCTGTAATCACTTCAAATTCAATAAATACCTGTCTAAATATTTCTGCAACACCTAGGGTCGCAATGGCTAAGTAATAACCTTCTATCCTTAGGGAAATCAAGCCAATAATCAGTCCAATAACCAGTGGTATTGTAACGGATACAATCAACGAAATAATAAAGGGCACCTTCATATCATTGGTTAGGTAAGCGGATATGTAAGCTCCTAATCCCATAAAGCCTGCCGTTCCAAGAGATATTAATCCTGAATATCCCAGCAGCACATTTAAGCCAATACCTACTATTGCATAAAATATTATCGTTCCAAAGATCGTTACCGTAGCGCTGCTTATTAATCCAAAGGATTGGAGCATAGGTGTAAGGCATAGTGCAATTCCAAACAATATATATTTTCCATAAACGCTATTGATCATGTTTTTCATTCTGCTTCGCTTCCCCCTTCCTACACCTTCTTTATAATCCTCTTGCCAATAATTCCATTTGGTCTGAATACCATAAACCCAAGTATCAAAGTATATAAGATCGCATCACCCCATGTAGAGGATACATAATATACCAGCATATTCTTGCTCAGCCCTATAATATAAGCCCCGATTACCGGGCCATAGAAGGTTTGAAATCCGCCCAATACACAGGCTATCAACGCATTGATCTGGACATTATCCATCATAGAAATATTTACTGTAATAGCCGGAGCCAGCATCAGCGCGGATAGTGTTCCCAAGGCCGCAGCAACTGCCCATGCCCCCATGGTTACAGTCTTGGTAGGTACGCCCATTAGTCTGGCGGTCTGCTCATTTGAAGCTGTAACACGTACTGCGAGTCCCCATTTTGTTTTCTGTAGAAAGTAAAATAATGAAAGCATAATCGCTATACCTATACCTATATTTAAAAATGCATTGTGGGTAATGGATGCACTGACCATCTCCAATGTCCCGGATTGAATAAACCGGGGAAATGATAAGGGGCTCGTTCCAAAAACCATCGGTGCTACTCCAGATAATAGCATTATAAGACCAAAGGTTATGATTTGCTTAGATAGGGGTGAAATATTTTTTGCCCTTCTCATAATGATTAGGTCTATTACCACACCGGTAGTAAAAGCTGAGATCATACCAACGACTGCAGCGACTAATGGCGAAATATTGTTTGACATAAGAAAAATAGTTGCCACAAAGGCATTAAACATACCTAACGAGCCTTGTGCAAAATTCGTGGTTTTACTGGTTCTGAAAATAATAATAATTCCCAGCGCCGCAAGGGCATATACACTCCCTGTTTCCAAACTGCTGAACAACAATTGTAAAAAAGTCGACATCTAATTCCACTCCCCCCAACGAATAACGTTAGCCGCCCATACATAGCCTATTCCGGCTGCGATCATAAGGATAACAGAACCATCCTTTACTTTTCCCGCATCAAGTGCCAGCTTAAGAGATAAAATCTGATCTACTTGACCCATATGCCCATAAGAAGAGAGATATATTGACTGTTCTTCTTTTAGGCCCAGCTCTTTTAGCATATAATCATGCATTGACCTTTTAAAATGTAGTACGGCCAAATAATCAATATCTTTTCTAGTCATTTTTGATTTTTCCAGAGCCCGATCTATGCAGGTAAACCAATTAGGCAGTGAAACTTCGTTCAGCCTATTTTTCATATGCTCTGGCTCCATTACACGAAGGGATTTATAAGCCAGTTCCAGATTTTTTTCTGTTATGAGGTTGGCAATCCCGCCAATTTCTACGCCTGCATCCCTTGCAAGGGACCCGTCTGCAATGATATGAGACTCCAATAATATGTTTTTGCCGCAATTCTTTTTTAGAATTAATGCGCCTGCACCTGCGGACAGATTATACATCATAGACATGTCCGTATCTGTGTAATCTACAAAATCCCCGTTTCTGTATCCCCCGACAATCATGATTGTATTAATCTCATCATCAGCGATCAGCATATCCTTTGCCATTTTCATAGCTGAAACTGTGGTACAGCATCTATTCTGCACGTCTATACCCCAAGCATTCTCTGCTCCTATTCGATTTTGGATGTATAAGGCAGAGGTTGTTAAGGGGTACTCCTTCCATTCTTCCCCCATGCATAGGATTACATCAATATCCTTTGGTGAGATATCTGAATTGTTTAAAGCATCCAGAGCAGCAAGCGCCCCCATTTCTTGTGTTCCATCTCTTTCTCCTGGTATCGTTTTCCGGATGATCCCGAGCTTATGTATGACCGCGTCTTCGCTCCATACACCTTTTGTTGCTTCAGATATCTCTTTTGCAGTCATGATATTTTTAGGTATATAAAGTCCAATCCCTACAATTCCAACATTTTTTTCTATTTCCATTGTTATCCCCCCTACTAACAAATGACCTCATTATCAATGCAATGCGTGCAAGTAATTACTTGCTTTTATTTTATCATCTTTTTCTTAGTTGTCAATACTTTTTGAAATCTTGTAATATTAGATTTATTTTATCAGTGATTCCGCTGCTGTTCAGTTGTCAGCCTAGCTTCTCCATATTGTCCTTTGTGTGGCCTACTAAAAAAGCACACGCAATGTGCTTCGCTAGGGGAACCTAGTTCCCCTTCGACGGCTGCAAAGCAGCCTGAGCACCCCTCTTACAGCAGCAGGGGATTTCATCCCCTACAACCCCTCTTTTTATATAATAGGAAAGCAGAACTTTCCTATTATATAAAAAACCAGCCGATTGTCTTATACACAATCGGCTGGTTCCAAGCTCTACTCTGTTATTCAATTACGCTCTGAATGAATATCTCTAATCCTGCTTCATTTTCTTTTCTTCTTTCCCTTAGGTGATGTCTTTGCTTCCCTGCGAAGCTTTGACCTGGATACATGGAATACCCCGGCCAGCAAAAGACTCAGTGAGATTTCAAGCAGTCCTCCCGGTCTTCCCAACTGAATGGAAAAAATAATGTAAGCGCCCACAGCACTAATCGTAAACACAATCCAACGCATCTTAAATTCTCCTTGGAAAAAATGATTTGATAAGTCATCTTCTATCCTATTCGATTTATATCCCCTGCTATTATTTATTGTCTTAGACTTTATCCAATAAAGTAATATTATCCTTATGATAGTTTAAGAAAGCCCAATCCTCAGCCTCTCCATATAAGCATTCCTCTACCGCCAGTTTTCCCTTGCTTTCCAGTACCTTCTTAAGATAATGGATTCTAGCATCGATGGCATGATGAATTTGGTCTTTCCCTAGGATCGGCCTCCCATGGGGCAGGATCAGCTGCTTTAAATCCAGGAATTTTAATCTTTCAAGGCTGTCTATATGTTCCTGATAATCTCCATCCCTGCACAGATAAGGCAGCGCAGGTCTGTCGTCGGAAGCCTGCATCACTAAGTCCCCGCAATGGGCTATTTCCTTATTGATCACCGTAATCAGACTGCATTTGCAATGCCCCGGTGCATGAAAAAATGAAATATGAAAGGGGCCAAAATTCTGTTCATTCTGATCCTTTACCAATCTATTGGGTTTGAGATAGGTGTTTTCCGGGTCCCATATTTCACTGCATTTTTGATAGTTTTCTTCATAATGCATGCTACAGGACAGGTTCGCTTTTTCAAAAACATGGGCTCCGGCAGCATGATCGGGATGATAGTGAGACAATATGATCTCATCCGGTGTGATTCCTTCCTGATGTAGCAACTCCAAAACCCTGCTTGCCTGCTCCGGATACGCCGTATCAATCAGCAAGGCTCGTTTTCCATCTACCAGCACAGTTATATTTACATCCATCAGCGACTTGTCTTCGTCTTCTACAAAAATATACTGTCTGATTCCTTCTGCAATGGCAATCATTTCCTTCATGGCTCTCCTCCTGTATTCATTTTCTCTTCAATGCTAATTCAGCCTATCCTTCATGATTTCTACAAACAACAGAGCCATCTCAGGATCAAATTGACTCCCTGCACAGCGTAGTATTTCCATTAACGCCCTATCGTATGATTATTTGGACATATGCTGACTTTTTCCTGTTTTTTGTATTGCTTTTATTCGTTTCACTACAAAATAAAAGCCTCCTATCTTGGTGAAGATAAGAGGCTGGTTTTCTAACTGACCTATAATATTTTTCTCAGTTTTTCTGCTTCAAACTGCTTTAAGGACTTAATATTGCCCTGATCTACACAGACCAGTTCTACCATTTGATCCTTTACATTCATTACTCTACCTTTGATTTTTGTTCCAATAACATTTACCGGTGCTTTTTTGACAAGGTCTTTAAAATTCGTTGATTGACAGTAACTGCATTCTCCGTTAAAAGCAGCGATCCTTCTGCAATCCATACAATAATGCAAGTTTTTCATACACATAACCCCCATTTTTAGTAAGTTGAATTAGAAGTCTTTCTTCGCATCGGTTTTGAATACAACCATACTATGTATATTATAGAAAATTAAGAAAATTCCTCTAAATTTTTAATATTTTTTTAACTTTTTTTACGCTCATATCTTTCATTTTACCTCCATAATGATTACCCTGAACTTTCCTGTTTTTTTTAACAAATTTCTCTTTGAATCGGCGGCTATCTCGTATATAATCTATTATGTATGTTTTCACAAAATCACAGCATGTACTTTCAAGTAATTTGATCTTACAGTCAACTGATATATAAAAAGGAAAGGAGCCCGCAATGAGTATCTTAACCGTAAAAAATCTTAGCCACGGTTTCGGGGACCGAGCTATCTTTAACAATGTATCCTTCCGCCTACTAAAAGGTGAGCATATTGGTCTCATTGGGGCCAATGGTGAAGGAAAATCGACCTTTATGAATATCGTAACGGGAAAACTAGAACCTGATGAGGGAAAAATTGAGTGGGCAAAGCGTGTCCGTGTGGGATACTTAGACCAGCACACCGCTTTGGAAAAAGGAATGACCATCCGGGATGTACTCAAGGGTGCATTCCAGTATTTATTTGATCTGGAAGCAGAAATGAATCAAATATGCGACAAGATGGCAGATGCTTCTCCAGAGGAGTTGGAACGCCTGTTGGAAGACATGGGTACCATTCAGGATCTTTTGGATAATAATAATTTCTACATTATCGATTCTAAAGTAGAAGAGATCGGCAGAGGTTTAGGCCTGGAGGACATCGGCCTGGATAAGGATGTGAATGATCTCAGCGGCGGTCAGAGAACGAAGGTATTATTGGCTAAGCTTTTGTTAGAGAAGCCGGATATTTTGCTGTTAGACGAGCCTACCAACTACCTGGATGAACAGCATGTAGAATGGCTGAAGCGTTATCTGCAGGAATATGAAAATGCATTTATACTGATTTCCCATGATATCCCCTTCTTAAATAGTGTAATCAATCTGATCTATCATATGGAAAACCAGGAATTAAACCGATATGTAGGAGACTATAACAACTTCCAGCAGGTTTACGAAGCGAAAAAGCAGCAACTGGAATCTGCCTATAAAAAGCAGCAGCAGGAAATTGCCGAGTTAAAAGATTTCGTAGCGCGAAACAAAGCACGGGTAGCTACAAGAAACATGGCAATGTCCCGACAAAAGAAGCTGGATAAGATGGATGTAATCGAACTGGCAAGGGAGAAACCGAAGCCTGAGTTTAATTTTAAAGAAGCCCGTGCCTCTGGAAAGCTGATCTTTGAAACAAAGGACCTTGTAATTGGTTACGATGATCCTTTGACAAAGCCCCTTAACCTTCGTATGGAAAGAGGTCAGAAGATCGCATTAACGGGTGCCAACGGTCTTGGAAAAACCACATTACTGAAGAGTATTTTAGGACTTATCCCTTCCCTATCCGGTTCCGTAGAGCTGGGTGAATACCTGTACATCGGTTATTTCGAGCAGGAAATCAAGGAAGCTAACTACAATACCTGTATTGAAGAGGTGTGGAAGGACTTCCCCGCCTACAGCCAGTATGAGGTAAGGGCTGCCCTTGCAAAATGCGGTCTCACGACGAAGCATATTGAAAGCAAGGTTCTGGTACTCAGCGGTGGGGAACAGGCGAAGGTAAGACTGTGTAAGCTGATCAACAAAGAATCCAATTTATTGATCCTGGATGAGCCTACCAACCACTTGGATGTAGATGCAAAAGAAGAGTTAAAACGAGCTTTAAAAGCGTATAAAGGCAGTATTTTGCTGATCTGCCACGAGCCGGAATTCTATCGGGATGTAACTACAGATGTCTGGAACTGTGAATCCTGGACGACAAAGAATATATAGAAGTAATAGAAAAAAATTCGAACCTATTCAAAGAATTTTTCAGAAAAATCATAAATCCTGTTGACCTGACTACAGCTTTATAGTTTAAGATGACATTGTATCAATTCTATAGTAAAGGAATGAGATTCAATGTTTCATCGGCTATTTATCAATAAAGATTTCTTTTTGCTTTGGACGGGAAAAATCGTCTCTCAAATAGGGGATCGCTTCTATGGCATCGCCTTGGCCTGGTGGCTTTTGGAAAAGACCCAGTCTCCAATGATCATGGGTTTTTTCATGGCAGCATCTGTACTGCCGGGTTTAGCGATTGGCCCCTTCGCCGGCGTATTTATCGACCGCTGGAATCGCAGGAATATCATTATTCTGGCGGATGTGCTGAGAGGTATCCTTGTCCTAATGGTTGCCCACCTATCTTACTGCAATCAGCTAAGGGTGTGGCAGATCTTTGCGGCGGCTGTCATGATCTCCCTTGCCTCCGCTTTCTTTGATCCGACGGTTCAGGCAGTAGTTCCCCAAATTGTCCCTGAGGAACATATTTCCCGGGCCAACTCCCTCAGTCAAATGGTAAGCTCTTCAAGTATGGTTCTCGGTCCTGTGTTGGGTGCAGTCTTTGTAAATTATATGGGATTTACTCTGGTTTTCCTAATCAATGGCATTTCTTATCTTCTATCTGCTTTCTTTGAAAGCTTCATTCATGTTCCTTCTGCGGAATCTATGGCAGCAAAAGACAAAAACTCGATTCTGTCTGAGCTCCAGCAAGGACTGCGGTTTATCAAGCTGCAAAGACAGCTGTTGCTGGTGGTATATATTATTGGCCTTGTCCATCTGTTTGTAGGCAGCTTACAGGTTTCTTTGCCCTTTATTGCAAAAGCGTTGTCGGGGAATCCGCTGCAGCATATGGGCTACTTGCAGATGATGCTGGGACTGGGCATGCTTCTCGGTGCAGTTTATATTCATGCAAAGGTAAAGAAGATCATTCATACCAAATCCCTTTTCCTGGTGATTTTGCTAATCGGTGTTTGCTACATGCTCCTGGGTATGCTTCGATTCATAGATCTTCACATCTTTTTCCCCTATGGGCTGCTAGTATTTTGCATCGGCATTCTCATTGCAAATGCCTCTATTTACTGGGAAACCCTGCTTCAGCTAAATACACCGCCTTCTATGACCGGTAGAGTTTTCAGTATATCCTCGATGATTGGAAATATTACGCTGCCTATTTCCTATGGTATTTCCGGTATCGTACTCAATCACTTATCCCTTGTTTCAGTAATGATTTTTTCTGGTGCAGCTCTATTGCTTATTGGCACTCTTTTGCTGCAAAATGATATTTAAATGAACCCCCGAGGTGTCAACTTAACCTCGGGGGTTCTACCCTAACACTCCTTATATTCTATTCGTATGCCTTCCCCTGCCCCTTTCTCAATTAATTTCTTTTTTTTACGGTTTTCTTTGCTTTCCAACAAGACGTCAAAATCATAATCCTCGGGATACAGCTCTTCGCCGCCGATATAGAGTGACAGCCGTTTATGATTGATCTTAAACTTCTTCTTCATTACCATTACAACTACTTCGCCCCTGTTGTTTTCGGCTTCACAGACAATCCCTGTACGGTCCATGGTGCTGACATACACGCAGTCGCCTACTTTGAACCGCTGCCTGGTTTCTTGCTTTTTGGCAGCGGCCCGGTGTCCCGGCTCCTCCAGTCTTTCTTGGACCGACTCCTGTCGAACTGTTGCTATACTGCTTTCCACCATAGGCGTACTATCTGATTCCTCTAGAGAATAGCTCTTCTCTTCTTTATAGGTGATCTGATGGGCCCGTTCAATCAATCCTTTTTCCATCCCCAGCTTTAAGGCGATCAGAAAAGCGTTGCTTTCTCCTGCCTTCCCAATGCTTAAGCGGTACATTGGTTTTAGGGTTCTAATGTCAAACTCCATGCATCCATTGATAAAACCTTTTTGCTTAAGGGCAAAGTCTTTGATTTCACTGTAATGGGTCGTGGCCAGTATGGTTGCTTCCTTTCTGTACAACTCCTCCAGCACCGCAGTACCGATACCCATCCCTTCTCCCGGATCTGTTCCTGCCCCTACCTCGTCTAGTATCACCAGGGTATGCTTATTGGCTTTGGCCAGGATGCTGATGATGTTTTTGACATGGGCGGAAAAGGTGCTCAAGTTCTGTTCAATGCTCTGACCGTCACCGATATCTGCAAGGATATCGGTGAATACTGCAAAGCTGCTGCCCTCCTCCACCGGTACATGGAGCCCCGATTGGATCATCATGGTAAGCAGTCCGACGGTTTTTAGCACCACGGTCTTTCCTCCTGTGTTAGGCCCCGTAATAATGAGGCTTCGATAGCTGTTTCCAATAGTAAAGTCCAATGGTACTGCATCGTTTCCCAGAAGGGGATGGCGTCCCTGATTGATCTGAATAAATTGATGATCGTTGACTGCAGCACTTCTGCCATCGATGGCTTTGCTGAATTTACCTTTGGCAAAGAGTAAGTCATAGTGAATCATGGTCTCCATATTGATGGAAATTTCCCGCTGGTATTGAAATACATAACCGGTTAGGGCAGCCAAAATTCTATAGACTTCTTTTTCTTCTTCAAAGCGCAGGGTATTCAACTCATCCTGAAGCTTTTTGACTTCTGCAGGTTCAACAAATACCGTTGACCCGCTGCCCGAAGTATCCAGCACATTTCCCTCGATATTTCTCTTGTATTCACTTTTTACAGGAATCACATATCTGCCGTCTCTTTGACTGACGGTTTGACTCTGCATGTATCCGCTGTAGGCGCTGCCTTTGAGGTAATGATCCAGCTTGCTTCGGATTTTTCCTTCTACAAGAGTGATTCTTTTTCTGATCTTGGCCAAGTCACTGCTTGCCCGGTCATCTACCTGCCCTCGGACTATGCATCGGTCAATTTCCTCTGTGACCGCTTCAAGCTCCGCAATAGACAGGGCATATTTGCTGATATTGGGTCCTGCATGCTCCTTATCCTTCATAAATCTTTTAAGTCTTCTGCCCTCCCGCATAAAGCCCGATAGCATCTCCAATTCTTCCGGAGAGAGAATAGCACCCTTCTCTAACCCTGCCCTCAGCTTTGTCATACCTTTTAGGCTGTGTAATGGGATGCTGGATGTAATGTTGACAATAGCCCTTGCTTCCGTTGTCTCTCTTAATAGTCTTTCAATGGTTGGAAGATCTGCATAGGGCTGCAGTTTATCAATCATCTCTTGCGCTGCCTCTGAAAGGGCAAAGCCTTTTAATTGTTCTTTGATTTTTACGTATTCCATCAATTCCATAGCATTTTTGTTCATTTTAAATCTCTCCATTCTTTTTTTATGCAGGTTCCTCCTTTATCTCACCGGCAACATATTTACACCTCCACTGAATAGGAAAATAGAAAAAGGCAGCAAATGAACACAGTTCACCCGCGGCCTTAATCATATCTGTAGGATTTATAGACATAAAAATACCGTGCAGAGCACGGTAGAAATCGCATATTTGCCAATGACAAAAACATCGGTTCATAAAGGCGGCTATTTCGTGTTCTTTAACTAACAGCGGTTGAAGGGTACGCCAAATAAACCTGGTCTTCCAGGCTTTTGCCCACTTCTACAACCACTCTATTGAATTTGTTAGTTAAGAACAAACTCACTCATCAAATAAACCCCTTTATTCTGTACTAGTAATATTTTACAACATAAGCAGGATAAGATCAATAGATAGGATGTTCAATTCTTACAGAAATATACCTGTTTTTGAAGGATTTATCCCATAAATAAAATTAATGAAGCCCCCTCAGAAATATCGCTGCTAACATTTTAAAGGAGATTTCAAATCTATCTAGAAAACTAAGATAAAACCTTTCTATAAATTCTTAAGGAGGCTTGAGGAAAATGCATCAAGAACGTATAAAAAAGGTATTGTCGGCAATGGAACAGCAGCATTTAGCTCAGCTGGTCATCACAGATCCTGCATCCATATTCTATTTGCTGGGAAAATGGATTCACCCTGGCAAGCGTATGCTGGCTCTTTATCTAAATCTCGAAGGAAATCACAAATTATTTATTAATGAACTTTTTCCTGTATTTGAGGATCTTGGAGTAGAGAAAGTCTGGTTTAAGGATACGGATCAGCCGATTTCCCTGCTGGCCCAGCATCTCATGGATGAAAATGTGGTAGGCATTGACAAAAGCTGGCCAGCCCAATTTCTGCTGGAGCTGATGGAACAAAAACCCGACTGCAGCTATGTCAACTGTTCTCCTATTATCGATAGTATTCGTGCCGTAAAGGACCTTCAGGAAATAGAATGGATGCGTCAGGCATCCCGCCTGAACGATCAGGCAATGGCAAACATCCAAAAAGTCATTTCTCCAAAGTATACAGAAAAACAAATGACACAGCAGTTGTTGGAAATATACGAGCAGCTGGGAACCCAAGGCCCCTCTTTTGATCCGATTATTGCCTACGGCGCTAATGGGGCCGATCCCCACCACAGTCCCGATCATGCTGCACTAAAGCCAGGTGACAGCATTATTATCGACATCGGCTGTAAAGCCTCCTCCTACTGTGCAGATATGACACGAACAGTTTTCTATCAATCTGCCTCAGAAGAAGCAGTAAAGGTTTATCATATCGTTAAAGAAGCCAATGCCCGGGCCATTGCTGCAGTAAGGCCGGGAGTACGCTTTTGTGACATTGATGCCGCTGCCCGAAGTTACATAGAGGAACAAGGCTACGGTAAATATTTTACCCATCGCACAGGCCATTCTATTGGTATCGAGGTCCACGATTTTGGAGATGTTTCTGCAGTTAATACCAACCCTGTAGTGCCGGGAATGATCTTTTCCATTGAACCGGGCATCTATCTGCCTGGAAAGTTTGGTGTTCGAATCGAGGATTTGGTAATGGTCACGGAGGATAGCTGCGAGGTATTGAATCAGTTCAGTAAAGAGTTAAAAATTATTGAATAGGTTTGGGAACAAAGTACAAGGGCTTTCTATCCATATATTGTAGGAATTAATGCTGCAGTGGGGAGATAAATTCTATGATAAAATATTCTCTGAAACAGTATAAGAAGATCATCCTTATAAAGGGAGTTAAGATAGGAATAAGCCTATGAAGAAATTCAAAAAACAAAGGTGAATTGAACAAAGATAGCATATATCAATCAATGCAGCACACGTTCATTCTATATGTCCCATAAAATATTACCCCTTTATAAAAAGGGGCAATCATCTATTTTAACTTCAATTTTGCCAATGCTTCGGCCAGTGCCGTATTGATCGGCTCTTCCTGTGCTTTTTTCTGCTGGTTCAGATACTTAGACACATCCTTCTTGGACACCTTGCTGCTGTCCTGCTTTTTCCGTTCCTGGAAGGCCGAAAGCTTTTCTCGATGACCACAGGGGCAGACAAATATCTGGCCTTCCCCTTCTCCCCGCAGCTCCAGCTTTTTATGGCAGTTTGGACACCGGGCATTGGTAACGGTGGCAAGACGCTTTCGATGTCCGCATTCCCGATCCTGGCAAACCAGCATCTTCCCTTTTTTTCCCTTTACCTCCAGCATGTACTTGCCGCACTCCGGGCACTTTGTCTTGGTAAGATTGTCGTGGCGGAAGTTTTCTTCACTGCTTTTGATCTCCTGTACCACTTCCTTGGCATAACCTCTCATCTCCTGAAGGAAATGATCCTTCTTCAGAGCCCCTTTCGCTATGGAACCTAATTTCTGCTCCCATTGGGCCGTCAAGGCTGGGGATTTAAGATCCTCCGGTACCAGCTCTAATAGCTGTTTGCCCTTAGAGGTGATCCAGATATCCTTACCCCGTTTTTCAATCAAAAAGCTATTAAACAGCTTTTCAATAATATCCGCCCGGGTGGCCACAGTGCCTAGGCCGCCGGTTTCGCCGATGGTTTTAATCAATTCTTTATCCTCTCCTGCCATATATTTTACCGGGTTTTCCATAGCGGAAAGCAAGGTTCCCTCATTGAAGGGGGCTGGGGGCTTGGTCTGTCCCTTTGTCTGTGCAAGGTTCGTAATATGGAGCTGATCACCCTGGTTTACAACAGGCAGAAGCTGTTCTGCAATCTCCTCTTTTTGCTCCTCTTCCTCAAACTGATTTCCATAGACTTCCTTCCAGCCCTGGGCAATCACCCTTTTCCCTTTTGCAATAAACCGTTCTTCACCGATTGCAGCCCTAACCGTGGTTTGTTCATATTCAAAGGGTGGGTAAAGCACAGCCAAAAATCGTTTTACAACTAGATCATATATCTTTCTCTCCTGATCATTCAAATCTCCCAGAAATGATGGCTGTTCCGTGGGAATGATGGCATGATGATCGGAAACCTTACTATCATCAACGAAGCCTTTGTTAACCTTTATTGGCTGTCTTAAGAGCTTTCCCCCTATCGCTGCATAGGGTCCCACACTGCAGCCCTTGATCCTGTCTTTTAAGGTGTCTACGATATCTGATGAAAGATATCTAGAGTCTGTCCTCGGATAGGTCAAAAGCTTATGGTGCTCATAGAGTTTTTGCATAATAGAAAGGGTTTCCTTGGCTGAGTAGCCGAAGATCCGATTGGCATCTCTTTGAAGCTCCGTCAGATCATAAAGCTGTGGGGCATAGCTTTTCTTATGAACCTTATCCACCTCAGCCACCCGAGCATCTTTTCCCCTTAGTGACGTTAGTATTCTATCTACCTTTTCCTTATCAAAGCTCTTGATGTCCTTTGACTGCCTATCCTGCCAGATCAGCTTCAGCTTCCCCGCATCTGCAGTAATACCATAAAAGACCTTTGGTTGGAAATTCTGAATCTCCTGTTCCCGCTTCCCAATGATGGCTAAGGTAGGTGTCTGTACTCTGCCGCAGGACAACTGAGCATTATATTTGCAGGTCAAGGCTCTGGTTGCATTAATGCCTACCAGCCAATCAGCCTCTGCCCGGGCTACTGCTGAAGCATAGAGATTCTCATATTCTTTTCCCTTTCTCAGTTTTTGAAAGCCTTCCCGGATAGCCTTGTCGGTAACAGAGGAAATCCAAAGCCTTTTAATGGGCTTCTTAATCTGTGCTTTTTCGATGATCCATCGGGCTACCAGCTCTCCCTCCCGCCCTGCATCGGTAGCGATGACGATTTCATGGACATCCTTTCTGCTCATTTGCTCCTTAACGATATGATACTGCTTACCGCTCTCCTTAATCACCACAAGCTTCAGATGCTGGGGCAGCATAGGCAGATCTTCTATTTTCCAGGCAGCATACTTTTGATCATAGACCTCCGGATCTGCCAGGGTTACCAAATGTCCCAATGCCCAGGTAACAATGTACTTTTCTCCCTCAAAATACCCGTTTCCCTTCTTTGTACAATTTAAAACTCTGGCGATATCCCTTCCAACAGAAGGTTTTTCTGCCAGCACCACAATTTTACTCATATTAACAATCCCTTCTAATGGACTAGAAAAAAGTTGATCAATAAAGCAGTCCCAATGGCAAAAATTCTACTCACATTGATGAGGATAAAATTCTTTACAGATAATGCAAAAGTATCCTTTTTTGTCTGGGTCTCATCAAAGATCTTTAGATTCTTTCTGACAGGCATCAATGTTAGCAGCATCAATAGAGAAATGACCGGTTCTACTCCTACCACCAGCAGCAGCAGGATATCTATATAGGTAATATAGTACAGGGCCTTGAATAACTTCAGTGCTTTTTCCTTCCCTATATAGATCGGCAGCGTATACCGCTTATTCTCCATATCATCTTCTATATCACAAATATTATTGGCCAGCATGATATTGGCAATCCCCATGATTGCAGGCACTGAAATAAGGAAGAGATATACTAGTTCAATGATATTCATCTCCAGACGCAGCATCCCATTGCTGTAAAATAACGTGATGATGTTCTGATCATAGATATGAATGTAGGTAGAAACAAATACGATGACAAAGCCCATGAAAAGCCCGGAAAAAATTTCTCCTAGAGGCATCCTGGATATGGGTACCGGCCCAAAGGAATACAGTATGCCCACCATAAAGGAGACCACCCCTAACAGCAGTACCACTATATTGGTATTTAAGTATAACAGAAAACCCATAATGACGGCAATAGCTAACAAAATGCCAATGACCCCTATAACGGTGGATTCCTTCAGCTTGTATTTTACGATGGCATTATGGCTTTCATAGTTAAATCCATAGGTTTTAATGGCTTTCTTATAGTCCATATAATTGTTGATTGCCGTGGTAACCATATCGAAGGCCAGTAAGGAAATAAACATCAATAGAAAGTTCTTCCCGTTAAACTGCTGAAACCGATATAATGCGTACAAGCTTCCCAGAGAAAATGGAATCATGCTGGCAGCCTTTGTTTGAATCTCTACTAATTTTAAAAAGCTATTGAGTGACATTCATAAGTCCTCCTTTTGTTTGCGATTGCATTATCCATTAGTCTATTTAATATTTATCACAACAGAATCATTATTGTCAACCGATGGGCGTCACAGCCTGCCCCCTAGATCCATGCTTTTCTCCTGACCAGTCTTCTCTATCCTCAACTTCCACTCCTGCCATCCGCATGAGATAAAGAGCGTTGCGTGTAGTGGATATACTCGGCCGCAGCTTATAATCAAAGTAGATTTGATTGTCCTTGTAATGCTCCTGAAAATGATAGTTTTTTACTGCTCCATGACTCTCCCTTTCTAATTCACCCAATTCCAGATCATGCGTAGAGACTAACCCAATGGCTCCATTATCGTAAAGCTGCCGGATTAACAGCTTAGCACCCATGTGGCGATCATGGGAATTGGTGCCTTTAAAGATTTCATCCAGTAGGAAAAGTACTTGTCCTTCCGTTTTTGTAGCTTCAACGATCCTTTTAATTCCCAGCAGTTCTCCGTAGAAGGAAGAAATACTTTTTTCCAGATTATCACTGATTCTCATAACCGTATAAATTTTGAAAATAGAGCATTCCACCTGAATTATTCATGAAGATCTAAAAAATGAATTTAGACCCTCAAAATTGAGTTTTATCAGTTTTAAAAATCTATATAAAGGAAAAAGTTCCTAAAAAAGGGTAGACTTATCCCGTAATAGTTGTTTTTGGGTTATTTTTCCCGTTTTGAAATTGCCAAGGTTCACTGTTTTTGCTATTCAAACTTTGGGAGTCGCCTTATGTTTTCAAAGGTTTCGTAGAATTCCTCTTTATATGGGCAGCTGCTACAAAGTTTGAATGTAATATATCTTGCTGATCGGATTATCTTTGATGCAATCTTGATCAACTTTAAGCGGATG
>NZ_FQZV01000080.1 GCF_900142145.1 Geosporobacter subterraneus DSM 17957
GGGATTATTATCATAAAAAATGTGAAACCAAGAAAAAGAAAGTAGCTTTAGTAGCTGTAATGCATAAACTTCTCCATTACATATTTGCGGTTCTCCGTGACGAAAAGCCATTTGAAATTAGGAGCCCTCAAGATCATCAATCTTGGAGAAAAACTAAGAATTCAAACAAAATCAAAGCTGCTTAAATCGCAGTAGAGATGTAGCTCATCATTTTGTCATTGTTCGTGTTTTACATATGGCTAGCTTTGCTATACTCTTTTTTCTAAAACCAATTTTTTTAAAAAAATCAAACTTAACTATTGACTTTTATTAGCTGGTCTTACATTTTACAGATGAAAGAGGATTAGAAAAAGAAGAGATGATTTATTTGTGTGATGTTCTTCTTGAAAAAATGACAGAAAGTAGTCAAACAATCAGAAAAATCACTGCCGATATTGATAAGGAATATAAACTTCAAACGGGAACAGGACTCTTTGTATTTAAGCACCTTATTGCAACAAAGAGAATTAAGTTAGACATGAATAAAGAGATAAAATTAAATGAAAGGTTGGAAAACCTCGTTATTGATATTAAAAAGGAAAGATTGGGAGGAGATAGCATTGTTAACTATTAATACCCTTATTTCCTGGAAAACAGATGATGACAATAAGAAAGTCGAAAGAATCCTTTGGATTGAGCCACAGTCAAATATAACTTATGTGATAGATGTGAATTTAAATGCTTTCCCCTATTCAAGGCTATTAAGTGATATCGAGGAAAGTATCAAACAGGGAATAGCCTTTATTGAACCTGATGATGCTTTTGGTCGAATTATAAATGAAGAAGATATATCAGAAAAGGATAAAGAAGCGAGGGATAAGGCATGGGAGATAATAAGCGAAATTGTCTGTCTTGAGCCTTTGATTTTTATCCCAAAGGAGAGAAGAAATCTTATTAAGAAGGTTTCTACACTTCATAATGTTCATGAAAATACGGTCGTAAAATATTTGAAGAAGTATTGGAAAAGGGGCAAGACCAAAAATGCTTTGCTGCCCGACTATTACCAGTGTGGAGGTAAAGGAAAAGAAAAGTCCACAGGAATATTAAAGAGGGGCAGGCCCAGGAAGAATACCGAAATCTTTGGAGAAGGAATAAATGTTGATGATGATATAAAGAGAGTATTTAGAATTGCAGTCAATAAATATTATCATACCAGCGCTCAGAATTCACTTATGCTTACCTATGAATTGATGCGCAAGGAATTTTTCAGCAATGAAATCAAAGTGGAAAACGGTATAGAAATACCTATAGTAAAGCCAAGCAGCGAAGGTCCATCATATGCCCAATTTAAATATTGGTTTGAAAAGGAAAGAAATTTGAAAAAAGAGGTTTCATTGCGTAGAAGTGCTAAGAAGTATGAGCAGGAAAACAGGCCTATTATTGGAAGTTCTACCGCTGAGGCATTAGGTCCTGGTTCTATCTATCAAATTGATGCTACTGTAGCAGATGTGTACCTGGTATCCCAGTTTAATCGGAACTGGATAATCGGACGGCCTGTGGTTTATGGGGTTATAGATGTCTTTTCAAGGTTGGTTACAGGTATCTATATAGGGCTGGAAGGACCCAGTTGGGTGGGAGCAATGATGGCACTGGCAAATGCGACAATGGATAAAGTGGAATTCTGTAGGAATTATGGGATTGAGATTTCTACAGAAGAATGGCCTGCTTGTCATTTACCTGATTCCATTTTGGCAGATAGAGGAGAGTTAGAAGGCAAGAATGCTGAAAATTTAATTAACGCATTAGGTATAAGGATAATGAATACTCCACCCTATAGGGCCGACTGGAAAGGAATCATTGAACAGAATTTCAAAACTACAAGTGATAGAGTAAAGCCCTTTATGCCAGGAGTTGTGAATCCAGATTTGAGGGAGAGGGGCGATAAAGACTATAGACTTGATGCAAAACTAAATTTATATGAATTTACCCAAATCATGATAAAATCGGTACTTTACCATAATAACCAACATCTCTTAAGAAATTATAATAGGGAAGAAATGATGATAGAGGATGATGTAAAATGTATACCCTTGGAATTATGGAATTGGGGCATTGCAAACCGTTCAGGGAAGTTAAAAAGTGTGGATGCTGATATTGTTAAATTGTGTCTTATGCCAACGGCTACTGCTACGGTAACAGGAAAGGGAATTAAGTTTAAGAACCTGTATTATAGTTCTAAAATGACATTAAAGGAGAATTGGTTTGAAAAGGCAAGAAACAAAGGCTCCTGGAAGATAAAAGTTTCTTATGACCCGAGAAACATGAAATATATTTACATAATAAGTCCAGACCATAGTGATTTTGAAAAATGTTATATGTTGGACTACCAGAAAAGTTACTTCGATAAATATTATGAAGAAATTGAGTATCTGCAGGAAAAAGAGAAACTTGAAATGAAGAAGATGGCAGACGATGAACTGCAGAAAAGAGTAGACCTTATGGCTGAAATAGAAAGTATTGTAGCAAAAGCAGATATGGAGTCTAAGAAAGAGCGGATTTTCCAAGAAAGTGACTCAAAAAAGGTACAGGGTATCAGGCGAAACAGAAGAATTGAAAAGGTATTAAATAGAGAAAATGAAGCCTTTGAATTATCTAAGCAAACAGATAAAAAGGAAGGAGAAGTTATTCCTATAGACAGCGATATGGAACTTCTAAAAAGAAAGCAGAAGGAGGCATTGAAGAAAATCTATGAGTAAGTATATTTTTATCCCAAATGGTGGAGAGGCAGTTGAGGCTGAGTATAAGGAGCAAATGCTAGAAGAATATAAGGGAAACCCGTTCATAGAGGCTTTACCTCCTATTTACTCAAAGGATGAGGTCGTAGATAAATTGGTTGTATATCCAAATTACAATAGCAAGGAAAGGATGCTCGACAGTCATCTAAGGGTGCATATGGTGCAAAGACTGTTTCAATGCTTTCAGCCCCTTCAAGTTCATTTAGACCTTGAAAGCAGGATATCACGAGTAATACGACAAGGATATCTTGCAAGAAATCCTTTTAGACCTGAATATGCTGCAGGTCTTCAAGACGGGTACAGAATGATACAGAACTTAAATCTCGACTTGTGCAGCAATAAAAGGTTTCGTACAACGGCAGCAGGATTTACTATCATCGGTGTAAGTGGTATGGGCAAAACTACGGCTGTAAATAGAATCCTTGCAACTATGCCTCAGATTATCGTCCATTCCGAGTACAGAGGAGTTAAATTCAGCATGTGCCAATTGGTATGGTTAAAAGTTGACTGCCCATACGATGGTTCAATTAAAGGGCTGTGCATGGAGTTTTTCAGTAAAGTAGACAGTTTACTGGGGACCGATTATTATAAGAAACATGTTACAGGAAGGCATACGGTGGATTCAATGCTCTCTATAATGTCTCAAGTGGCAAGACATACGGGGCTTGGTATGCTTGTTATTGATGAGATTCAGCATCTTAAGCAGGCTAAAAGCGGAGGAAGTGAAAAGATGTTAAATTTCTTTGTAACATTGGTTAATACAATTGGAGTCCCTGTGGTGATTATAGGTACTACAAAAGCAATGTCTGTATTGCAGTCTGAGTTTCGCCAGGCAAGGAGAGGGTCAGGACAAGGAGATATGGTCTGGGAGAGACTGAAAAAGGATAGCAATTGGGACTTATTAATGGGGGCTTTATGGGATTACCAATGGACCAAAAAAGAAGTTTCCTTTACTCCAGAAATTAGTGATGTAATGTATGAGGAAAGTCAGGGAATTATTGATATAGCAGTAAAATTATATGCTATGGCTCAGATAAGGGCAATTTATTCTGGTATAGAAGAAGTAAATCCAGACTTAATTAGGCAGGTAGCAAGGGAAAACTTAAAATTGGTACAGCCTATGTTAGAAGCATTGAAATCAGGGGATATGAGAAGGATATCCCAGTTTGAGGACATATCTACCGTTGATTTTGAAGAGTTTATAAGTTTAGAAAGACCCAAATATAGTTCTGAAGATAAAATACAAGAGTTGCTGATTAAAAAGAAACAGAAAGAGAATACTGATACCCTTTCATTGAAAGAAAGGGCTATTTTAAAACTACTTGACTTGGATATTGAACCTCAAAAAGCCCAAAAGGTAGTCGAAGAAATTATTAACCAAGAAGAAAGTATTAGTGTTTCAGAGGTAGTAATAAAGGCTGTTCAAATACTCAAGGAAACAGCAAGTAAGAAAACATCAGTAAAGAAAAATAAGACAGAATTCAGGGATGAAGATGATTTACGGGTCATAGTGGAGGAAGGAAAGATAAAGCAAATGTCTGCTTATGAAGCATTAAGAGCAAAAGGAATTATAAAAACCGTAGAAAATGACTTTTTCCAGGCGGGGTAGATTGTATGCTGAGTTTTTTTCCAGTTCCATATGAAGATGAAATTCTGTACAGTGTTTTTGCACGGTATCATATAAGAAGCGGAAACACAAGTTTTAAATCCACCATTAATGACCTTTTTGGTTCGACCAATACTACTGCTGTAATGGATTTACCATCAAACTTAAATAAACTTATTGAAAATTTGCCGATTGGAAGCAAGTATACGGGAGAATATTTGATATATAATCATACTCTATATCCTTTCTATGCTGCCTTTTTGCCTCCTGGTCGTGCAAAAGAAGTTTTAGATTCCATGAAGATGGACAGAGGTGGCAGCATATATACTCGGATTGGCATCATGGCAAGTTCTATTACACTAAACAAATATTTTAAATTTTGTCCTGCTTGCATAGAGGAAGATAAGCAGAGATATGGAGAACTCTATTGGCATCGGATACATCAAATACCAGGTATTTTTGTATGTCCTAAGCATTATATTCCTATATATGATAGTCAGGTACCTGTGAGGGGCTATAACAAGCATGAATATAAAAGTGCCACTGAAGATAACTGTAAGGTTTATGATGTTATCAATTATCCCGATGATATAATTGAAAAGATGTTTAATATTGCCCAGGATACCGAAATTCTGCTTAACAGTAGTTTTGAGAAAAAAGAGATAAGGTGGTTTAAGGAACAGTATCTAGCCAAATTGATGGAAATGGGATTTGCTACTATAAACAAAAACATTTCTCAAAAGGAATTTATAAAGAGTTTTATAGATTATTATGGCGAAGAGTTTTTACGCCTTGTGCAGTCGGAGGTTGATGCAGACAGCGAAACGAACTGGCTCATGGATATGCTAAGGAAGAAAAATAAGACAAACCATCCTATTAGGCACTTACTGTTGGCCAGATTTCTTGGGATTTCAATTGATAATTTGTTTAATAAGAGACTTGAATATAAGCCCTTTGGAGATGGACCGTGGCCTTGTCTGAATAAAGCCTCAGACCATTACTTGCAGGCCGTGGTTACTGATATGAAAGTAACCTATGGGGCTGATGTAAAGAAACCAATTGGAACATTTAAGTGTTCTTGCGGATTCGTTTATGCAAGGAGTGGACCAGATGTAACGGAGGATGCAAGGTATAAGATTGGCAGAATAAAGGCGTTTGGTCCAGTATGGGAAGCAAGGCTTAAAGAACTGGTAGAAGAAAATTTAACACTGCGTGAGACAGCAAGGTTGTTAGGAGTAGACCCCAATACGGTCAAGAAATATGCTAAGAAACTTGGCTTGGTTACTTATTGGGAAAAAAGAAGCAATGATGATAATGAAAGTGTAGTCAATTATTCTAAAGGGGCTTCTGGTAATGATTATAATGAAAGAGATACATACAGAAGTGAATGGATAAGTTTACTAAAGAATAATCCAGGCAAATGTAAAACAGAATTGCGCCAAATGAATAAGGCTTTGTTTACATGGCTTTATAGAAACGACAGGGAATGGCTCAACAACAACTCCCCTGTTAAAAAGAGAGTAAATAATGGGTATGCCCGAGTAGATTGGGATATTAGAGATAAAGAGATACTACCCAAAGTAGAAGGCATAGTAAAAGATATGTTAAATTCAAAAGAGAAGCCTGAGCGAATTAGTATAAGTAAAATAGGGAGCAAATTAGGAATCAGGGCTTTATTAGAAAAGCATTTAGATAAACTTCCGAGAACAAAGGCTTATTTAGATTCAGTTAAAGAAAGCGGCAGAGATTTCAGGGTTAGGCGGATAAAGTGGGCTATCCGAGAGTTAGAAAAAGAGGGGCAGGAGTTAAAAGAGTGGAGAATAATTAGGAAGGCTGGAATTAGGAAGGAGTATCAAGAAAATATAGAAATAGAATTAGAGAATTTAATTGGTGAGAATAAATACTTTAGATAAAGGCTGGATGCTTATTTACATAAAACGTTCAGCCTTTTTATATAGTTGAAGTATTTGAAATATTGATATTTTGATATGTAATATAAAGGAAATTTTATATTTTTGACGAAATATATAGTATAAAGATTATTTATAGAAAGGAAGTTAAAACATGAACCAAAAAAGTCCGTTGTTAAAATATAGGATAGAATGTGACTGTAATGAAACTGCTGAGTTACCAAATAAAAGTTATGACTTTGTATCGGGGTTATGGGTTGATGAATCAGGAGAGCCGTTAATTAGAAAATATATTGAATCATCAAGTCTTAGTGGAAGAACAGAAACATTGATTACAGAGACACGGGAAGGTATTGATAGGTCAGAAAGGTCAAGAGGCATTGAAAACAATCTCTCCTTCGCTGATAAAACTTTAATTACTGAGACTAGGGAAGGAATAGACAGGTCAGAGAAAGGCTACGGGTACGATGCAAATATGCAAGAAAATGAAATGAATGCATTTGGTGAAACATTAATAACAAGAACAAGAGAAGGAGTAGATAGGTCTGAAAGGTCAAGCAATGACGACAATTTGGTTTTTCAAACTATAACCACTTTTACTAGGGAGTCTATAGACAGGAGTGAAAAATCGTAATGTTAATATACCCTAAAGTGTTATTTGTAACGAATAAAGATGATTTAGCAATAGATTATTTAATATACAATTTTAAGGATAGAAGAATACCATATTTGAGATTAAACTCAGAAGATATTGTAGAATACAGCATAACCTACAATTTTGCTGATGGTATTATTGTGATATACAACGATTATAAGTATAACTTTAGGGACCTACATTCAGTTTACTTTAGAAGGGCTCCTACAATATTTCCTAATTGTCAAAACTTAGATGACACTAATTTTATTAATGGAGAAAGAAGGGATTTTTTAGAAGGTCTGTATTTGGCATTAAATTGTAAATGGATTAATCCATTATTCTCTACATATAAAGCGGAAAGAAAAATATATCAGTTATCTGTAGCCAAAGAAGTAGGATTTAAGATACCCAATACCATTTTATCAAATGACCCTAAGCAGATAACAAATTTTATTAAAAATAATAGCAACTGCATTATTAAACCAATTTGTCATGGATTACAGATTACAAAGAATGGAGCATACTCAATTTATACTTCTGAAATTAAAGATATAGGCTGGTTGGAACAGGATGCAATTTTCGAATCTCCAGTTCTTATACAAAATAAAATAGAGAAATATTGTGATATTAGGGCAACTGTTATTGGCAAACAAATATTTGCAGTCGAAATAGAAACTAATGATATAGATAAAACTGATTGGAGAAAGCCTAATCTAATAAAAGATTACAAAGAGCATAAATTACCTGATGACTTACAGGCTTCAATCTTTGAACTGCATAAAAAATTAGATTTAGTATATTCGGCATTCGACTTTATATTAACTCCTGAAGGAGAATATTATTTTCTCGAAACTAACCCTGCTGGAGAATGGGTATGGTTGGAACGGGAACTTAACCTGCCAATTAGCGATGCAATTATTAGTGAATTACTGCACTGAAAGGGGCTGAGATAATGGATAACTGGCAAGATAAATACTTATGCCCTTTGATAGAAAGAGAAAAGTTTAATTTGAAAAAGGTTAAGAAGTTAGTAGATGATTTTAGTTTCCTGTTTATACATTCGATATCTTTTCACGAGCCACCTAAAGAACCTAATGAAGAATTACCTGACTTTACATCTGAAGATACTGATATGGTATATAGTGTTTGCAGAGAATTTTATAATGATGCTAATGAGAGAATTGATAAATTAGAAGAAAAAGCGATAAAGTTATTGTCTTATGTTTCGGCTCTCTTTGCATTTATATCTTTTGCATTTATAAATACTTCAATTATCCTTACAAAATTAATATTGGCAATATCAATGGTGTTGCTAGTGTTATCAATGTTGATTTCCTTTAGGTGTGTTAATGTAAAAGGAAGGAAGTCATTTTTTGTACCAGATGTATTTGACTTCGAATCAGATATTCCTAAGGATAATTTCGATAAAAAGGTTATATCAAAGAAACTTTTAAATTCCGCAATCTATAATCAAAATATTGGAGACAATACCGCTGATATTTTAAAAGCAGCAAGATATATCTTGGCGCTGGCTTTGATTGTTAGTACAATTGGATTTATTACAGGTATTGGGGGTTATTTTAAAACTCCTGATGCTACTACAACAGTAAAAATAGAAAATCAAGTTGAATTAAAAGATATTCAAGGCAGATTAGATATTATGAATAAGACATTAGAACAAATTAGTAATAACATTAATAATTTAGATAATGAAAAGTTGCAAGAAGAGATTAACAGATTATCAAATGAATTAGAATTATATAAGACAAATTATGAAAGTTTGTTAAAAAGATTAGAAAATGTAGAGAATAGCATTAATATAGAAGGTAATTAAATACTTATGAAAAAGGTAAGGTAAAGCAATGGGGGTATTTACTGTTCTTACAGACTATATTAAGAATACTTTTTCTAAACTAAATCAATATACAATATTGCAATTATTATGGGTAATTGCAATTTACTATTTTGTATTGAATTCGCTACTGGATTTTGCATCAACAATAGATGATATGACATTTAATATAACGAGTATAAAGGAAATTTTAGAATATAATCAATCAATTTTAGACTTCCTACAAAAATATGAAATTGTTTGGATAGAGTTAACGATTTTAATATTTTTCGCATCAATAATAGTGATATTGGTTACTCATATAATATTTGAAGATTATATATTTATTCGTTCTTGTAGTAGATATGGTGGAAACTTGAGTCTATGGTCGTTAATAATTTATGCTACTTATAAATTGTATATTTTTACTGGTTCATACTATGGTATAGTATTATTTGCTATTTCAGCAGTTCTACATTGGGTAAAAGAGAAGAAAAGCAATTTGCTTAGACGATTCTATTAAGCACAGTAAATGAGATTTATTAAAAAGATGGAGTTGAGTAGCATGGGAGAACAGACAGTGATAAATCAACATTATATTCCTCAATGTATTTTGGCTAATTTTGCAAATGATAGAAGTCAAGTATATGAAGCATTAGTAGATGAAAAGAAGGTGTATCAAACAAATTATAGAAATTCCATGTGTGAAAGGTATACATATGAACATTCCATTATAGAAGTAAACTCTTTAGAAAAATATTTTGGAAGAATCGAATCCTATATTGGACCTGCAATGAAGAATATTATAAGTATTATAGAGAAGCATGAAAAAGGTGAATGTGATTTTGCTGATATACGGCATTTAATAGAGCGGTATATGAGAGAATTTATTATATTCTATTATAGGAGCGGTGCCCTTCTCCATGAGTTTTCCTTTGATAGAAAAAATAAAGAAGACAGAGTATTAGTTATGTTAGGCAAATTGCTAAATTCCAGGTATATAAGGTTATTAAGCAAGACAGTTATTAATTATTATGAATTTGCTATAATAAAAAGTGAAAACAATGATTTTATTTTAAGTGACCAATTTATTTCAACGGCTGCATTAGGAATAAAGAATAGATTTGCTAATATAACAAATAGACAAATTGGGTTAAGGAATGTAATAATATTAATTCCTATTTCAAGTAAATACTATGCCGTTTATTACAATGGAAGAATTCCAGATTACATTAATAGAGATTGTGTAAATACACTAAGTGAGGACCAGATAAATGAAATAAATAGCGTAATAATAAATAATGCATATGTTAAATGCATTGGTTATAACAGAAATACATTGGACAAGGCTTTACTAAAATTCAAATTTGAGTCACCATCAGCAATATATGCTGGACTTAAATCAGGAGCAACAATGGGTGCCACGTTAAAAAAAGAAGTATTCTTTTATGAAAAAGATAAGAAAATATGGGAATTTTTTACTTCCATTATTTGGACAAAATATAGTGGTCTTAGAAGAAATGACAGATGCCTTTGTGGAAGCGGAAAAAAGTTTAAGAACTGTTGCATTGATTATTATCAAGGTTCAAAAAGAATAATGGACAGTATTATAAGTAATGAAGATACTTTAAACTATATGGTTTCTGAATATGCAACAGTGGAAATGAGTATTGATGAATTTTACAGTCAGCCAAATAAAAAAGAGAAATGAGGTGGGGAAATGAAAGTAATAGAAAGCGAAAAGCAGTTTTATATTGCTCGGTTAAGTAATTATTTAGCACTAATAAATCAAATATATTCCTACATAGATAAGAGTGATAAAGAAATGGTACGGCGTAAATACAAGGAACTAAAAGAGGGTTTAAAAGAAGATTATCATGTCTATAACACGCAAAGAGAATTAAATAGGATAAGTGAATATGGTAAGGCTATGTACTATTCTTTGATAATGGAGCCGTATGTTAATATTAATGTAAGTACAAATGCAAGTCTCCCTAAAATTAAGCAGGCAGTTATTGAACTTGAATTTGAACTAAGAGATATATTGTATGAAATTGAAAGGCTAAGTTGATAAATTAATAGGAATCTTAATAAAGGCACAATCAAATGAATGTAAGAATATAAAAAGGATTAACAATTTATATTTACGAAAAGTTGGGAGAGGATGAAAAATAGAGTGGTTAAAGGAATTCTTTAGATTATATTTTAGATTAGATATTGAAGAAGCCTACAAATTTAAATATAGAAATATACCCTCAAAATTGTATAAATATCAGCCCTTTGAAGAAAATAGAATATCGACTGTCATAAACTATAAACTGTGGTTTACCGTTCCCAAAGATATGAATGACCCATTTGACAGTAGAGGTGTATGTTGGAATACCGATGAAATAGAAGATTTTTTAAAGACAAGAGTACCAAGAGATAAAATAAAAGAGTTTGGCTCAATAGACAGTATTGTTGATGGAGCAATTGCTTCGTTAAGAAATAATATTAAAATTACATGTTTTTCTGAAGAACTTTTTAGTATGCCTATGTGGAGCCATTATGCCAATAATCACAAAGGATTTTGTATAGAATATGATTTTACCCGATTAAGTTATGAGAATGATTTGACAAAATATTTATTCCCAGTTGGATATGAAAGTCACCGCTATGATATAACTAACTTATTTAAAATAACATTTAGTGAGCCTTATGACCCTAGAGTAAAACTGCTCTACTTCCTAATGAATCTAAAACATAGTAGTTGGTCATATGAAAAAGAATGGCGGATTATTAAAATGAGATTACCAGAAGAAAAAGCATTTAAAAGTGGATTAGAAGATTGTCCTTTAAAGCCTACTGCTATTTATTTAGGTGTGAATTTTGATAAAAATAAAGTGCATTCTGTAAAAGAAAAATTGAAGGGTCTTGATATACCTATCTATGCACTAAAAGTGAGTAACTCTGAATTTTTTGAAATGGATTTGGAATCGATAAATTAAATCCTTGCTCCTTATTCCTTATTACTATATCCCTACTATGTATAACCCAAAAAAACTCGTGTCACGAATAAAAAAGTCGTGTTAAAAATAAAAAAGTTGTGTTAAAAGTCATGGTGAAAATAGGGTAGAAAACCTTATTGGAGCCATGATTTTTGTTTTAGGATGAGTAGGGTTAAGGGGTAAGGTATAAGGTTAAAAGTATTGATTTTATTGGATTTGAATAGAGTATTGATGAAAGATATTGATTAAAACTTTTCCCTTTTCTCTTGATACTTATCCCTATTTATGACACGACTTTTTTATCTAAAATGAGAGGGAAAATAGGAAAATATTAGGAGAAAGTAACAAGGGAAA
>NZ_FQZV01000015.1 GCF_900142145.1 Geosporobacter subterraneus DSM 17957
ACAGAATGAATCAGAGCATCCACTAAAAGAAGAACGTCAAACAACCTTGCATTTGAAACGGGTAACACCAAATGGTGGCCCAACCAGCTAAACATCGAATCGTCCTTGTGGAGTGACACGCTTTTTCACGGATAAGCCTCTACTATGGAAGGGATCCAGGAGGAATGCACATCTATCTCTCTGACAAAGAGATTATAGCACGATGTTTAAAAAATTCAATGTCTGGTGTCACTGATTCATCTGAACAATAGATTTAAAGTTGTCAAAGAACATTCGGGTGGGTTTTTGAGCCCTAACCCTATATTTATCTTACAAGGATGAAAGTAAAATTGTTTTTATTAATGGCATTTATAAGCATATTATTCACCCAGAATATTATTTTCCTCTATTGCATGTCCTCTAAGGTATTCATCGACGGTCATCCGCTTGCTGTTTTGAAATTGCACCACCTGAATATTTAACAACTTGTCCCCTGTGCATACAAGCAAACCGTCTTTATTTGCCTTTATAATTTGTCCAGGTTTCCCGTGACAATCCTGGTCTACAATCCTACTCTCCCAAATTTTAAAGTTTTCGCCTTTATAGGTAGTATAGGCAGTGGGCCAGGGGTTTACACCCCGTATAAGATTATAAATATCCATGGCCGACTTATTCCAATCAATTTTCCCCAGATTTTTATCCATAATAGGTGCATAGCTGCTCTCAGAGTCTATTTGGGGTATTCTATGTGCTATGCCCTTTTCAATCAATGATAGAGTCTCGCCTAGTAAATCTGCTCCTAATACTGCCATTTGATCATAGAGTTCTCCAGCTGTCATTTCTCCAATCATCAACTGCTTTTTCAGGATCATATCTCCCGTATCTAACCCCTGATCCATATACATCGTTGTAACACCGCTAATTTTTTCCCCATTGATTATAGCCCAGTTAATAGGCGCTGCCCCTCTGTATTGGGGTAGAAGTGATGCATGGACATTAATACACCCTAAAGGCGGTATTTCTAATATACTTTTCGGCAGTATTTGTCCAAATGCCACAACTACAATACAATCCGGCTTAAGCGCACGCAGCTGCTCTACGATCTCAGGGTCTCTCACTTTTTCAGGTTGAATAACAGGCAGATTATGCCGCAAGGCCAATTCCTTCACTGGCGGTGCAGTTAGTTTTTTTCCTCTTCCCTTTGGACGATCCGGTTGGGTTACAACCATCAGCACCTGATAGCCTCTTTGAATAATTTCCGCTAAACAAGGAACCGCAAAATCTGGTGTTCCCATGAATACTATTTTCATTTTAACCTCCTAATCTATAACCCTGTCCGTAAATAAAACGCCATCCAGATGATCAATCTCATGACATAGAGCCCTTGCCAACAGGTCTGTACCCTCGATTTCTATAGATTCTCCTTTGCGATTTAATCCCCTCACTTTTACACCTTGAGGCCGGCTCACATCCCCTGTAACGCCTGGAATACTCAGGCAGCCTTCAGTATCTATTTGTTCCCCCCAGGAATCTATCAACTCCGGATTAATCAATTCGATAATACCGTCACCTACATCCACTACTATGATTCGCTTCAGTACACCTACCTGGGGTGCCGCTAATCCGACCCCATCAGCTGCATACATCGTATCAATCATATCATCCATCAGGGTTACTATTCTGGTATCTATGTTCTCTACAACCCTGGATTTCTTTCTCAGTGTCGGATCCTCATCCTTTAAAATATTGCGAATAGCCATAAAGTTCCTCCTCATTATAGCATACTATAAGGGTTTATATCGATGCTGATGTTTACTCTTCTTATAATATCCTGTATCTTATTTTCCAATCTTATATTATTTATTATACCCGTTAACCGGCTGTGGTCAACAGCTTTGCTTTTTATTATTAGCTGCCACCGAAAGTTTTGCTTTATCTTAGAGAGATGGGCAGGCGCAGGGCCATAGATCCTTTTGAACGGCTCTATCCCTTCTAAAGAAAGAGAATTGCTAAGAATTGCAGTAAACTCCTGTGAAGCCTTTATCACTTCCCCTTCTTCAGCACCACTAAAGATAATATTAATTAAACGTGAAAAAGGCGGATACAAGAATGCGCTTCGTAATTGGATCTCTTGCTCATAGAAGCCTTTATAATCACTTTTGGTGGCATGCTGAATGGCAAAATGTTTTGGCTCGTAGGTTTGTACAATCACTCTCCCTGGCCGTTCTCCCCTTCCCGCTCTTCCAGAAACCTGTGTAATGAGCTGGAAGGTTTTTTCTGACGCTCTAAAATCCGGTAAATTCAAACTGGTATCCGCTGCAATGATTCCTACCAGCGTTACATTGGGAAAGTCCAGCCCTTTAGCAATCATTTGTGTTCCTATAAGCAAATCAATTTTGCCGGCAGCATAGTCTTTAAGTATTTTTTCCATGGATCCCTTACGACTGGTGGTATCCAGATCCAATCTGGCCACTACAGCCTCTGGAAAACAGTCCTTGGTTATCTTTTCTACTTTCTCGGTACCAATGCCAAAATATTTAATATACTTACTCCCACATTGCATGCAGCTTGTCGGCGGTTTTTGAGCCTGCCCGCAATAATGACAGGTTAGATGATGGGCATTCTTATGATAAGTCAAAGCAATCTCACACTGAGGGCATTTCACAACAAATCCACATTTTCTACAGGAAATAAAAGTAGAATAACCTCTTCGGTTTAAAAACAAAATGGTTTGCTCTTTTCTTTTCAAATTATCTTTGATTGCTTGGTAAAGAGCCTCACTAAATATACTCTTATTGCCCCGCTGTAATTCTTCCCGCATATCAACCACACTCACCGTAGGAAGGGGATTGGAGTTATAACGATTGATCATTTGGATTAATTTATATTCACCGACAAGCGCCTTGTTGTAGCTTTCAACAGAAGGTGTCGCTGATCCTAAAACTAATAAGGCACTGTTTTCCCTGCAACGTACCTCTGCCACTTCCACAGCATGGTACTTGGGACTGTAATCGGATTTATAGGAATGCTCATGCTCCTCATCGATAATAATCATTCCCAGATTGCGAAAGGGTGCAAATATGGCAGAACGGGCTCCAATGGCTATTTTAACCTCTCCATTATAAATTCTTCTCCATTCATCATACCTTTCTCCGAGAGAAAGCCTGCTATGCAATACTGCAATCTGATCACCGAACCTTGCCCGAAACCGCTCAATCATCTGTGTGGTAAGGGAAATCTCCGGTACCAGCAAAATCGCATCTCTTCCCATTCCAATTAATGCTTCTATGAGCTGTAAGTAGATTTCTGTCTTTCCGCTTCCTGTGATTCCATGCAGAAGAAAAGTTTGATGCTGTTGACTTTTTAGATATGGTGTTATTTCTTTCATGGCATGTTCTTGTTCCCTTGTCAGTTTGTAGGCCTGACTGGGCAGTACTTTCAGATCTTTATAGGGCTCTCTTCGCTTCTCTGTTTCATAAATCTCGATGAATCCCTTCTCCTGAAGGCCTCTGAGAGTGGTTAGACTTCCTCCTACGGCCTCTCTTAGCACGGTCCATGATGTAGGACCCTTTTGAAAAAGATAGTCTAATATTGATTTTTGCTTTACCGCTGTTTTTGGAGTGGACTTTATAATTTCTTCATAAGATTTATTTTCAGATAGCTGAATCATCTTTTCTCTTATGGTATTTACATCTTTTTTAAATAATTCTTCTACCCGAATCAATTTATGCTTAAGCAGCTTGCTTAGCTCTTTTAGAGCGTCTTCTACCTGAGATTGGAGCTGGCTTTCACTCAAGCTTCCATATTGGGCAAGAAGCTGCAGGATAGCCTGCTGTCTTTCCGTGGTTTTTTCTATTACAGACAAAAGATTCAAATTATCCTCAAGTCGATACACTTTTTCCTTCTTTAGGATTGATCCTGTAGGCAAAATACATTGAATTGCATCTACAAAACGACATAAATACTGTTGCTGCATCCACCGGGCTAAATGGATTAATTCCTTAGATAAGGTATACTCATCCTCAATAAGAGCATGTATGTTTTTTATGTATCTTAAATCTATATCTGCATGGTTCTTTAAAGCTACTACATAACCTTCAACAAGGTTATTGCTTTTTCCAAAGGGCACCATAACCCTAGAGCCAACACAAACCTTATCTGCAAGTTCTTCCGTAACTGCGTAGGTAAAGGCTCTGTCTGTATGGTTGCTTTTATGATTGATATATACTTCTGAAAAGTGCCCCTGCTTCATAATATTTCCTCCATAACTTTAGCATACTTCCATTATACCAAAAATTGTGTTCTTGTAGAAGAAAGGGGAAAGGAGCAGGTTTCCCTACTCCTTACTATAGATAGTTTTTGCCTTATCTAATATAATATCTGCCAGATCCCTCTTATCCATTTTTTCATAGTGCTGTATATTTCCAGATTTATCAATAATGGTAACGATATTGGTATCCCCTTTGAAACCAGCGCCATCCTTAGTAAGATCATTAGCCACAATAAAATCGAGGTTTTTTCGGTCTACCTTACCTTTTGCATTTTCTATAATGTCTTGGGTTTCTGCCGCAAAGCCTACCAGCACTTGTCCAACCCTTTTCATTTCACCCAGCTTTTTTAGTATATCAGGATTTCGCGTTAGTTGAATTGCAAAATCCGAGTCACCTTTTTTAATTTTATTCTCCGCAACCGTCTCAGGTCTATAATCTGCAACGGCAGCAGATTTTATAATAATATCTGCATCCTCATAGTTTTCCATGACCATACGATACATTTCATTGGTTGTATGTATGTCTAAACGTCGAACACCCTTTGGTGTCGGCAAATTGGTTGGTCCGGAAACCAATAGAACTTCAGCCCCTCTGGCAGCTGCCCTTTCAGCAATAGCATAACCCATTTTACCCGAAGAATGGTTGGTGATAAACCGGACAGGATCTATAGCTTCGCGGGTAGGCCCTGCAGTAACCAGAACCTTCTTTCCTTCTAAATCCCTGCCAGTAGATAAAAGCTTTAATAGTTCTCTTACAATAACTTCCGGCTCTGCCATTTTTCCTTTTCCAAAATCCCCACAGGCCAGTCTTCCTGAAGTGGGTTCAATGAAAAGATACCCCAGACTTCTTAGGGTTTCAATGTTCTTTTGAACAATTGGATTTTCATACATATTGGTGTTCATTGCCGGTGCTATGAATACAGGGGCTTTCGTCGCCAAAACAGTAGTAGTCAGCATATCATCAGCTATGCCTCCTGCAATTTTACCAATCACGTTTGCCGTGGCAGGTGCTATAAGAAATATATCTGCTTTTTGCGCCATAGATATATGCTCTACATCCCACGTCTTCGGCTCGTCAAACATATCCGTCACAACATAGTTCTGTGACAGAGCTTGAAAGGTTAAAGGCTGTACAAATTCTTGAGCAGATTTTGTCATGATGACGTTCACGTTGACACATTGTTTTCTCAATCTGCTTACAATATCAGCCACTTTATAGACTGCGATTCCCCCGGTAACACCAATGACTACGTTTTTACCAGAATACATTGTAACACCTCATTATTTTTCTGATTCTAATCTTCTATAGGTTATTTTATTTTCTGCAATTTCATGGGTAGCAATGGTAACAGGCTTGTTGGATGTAACTTTTGTTAACTTCTCATCTCCATCAATAATCTCCCTTGCTCTTTTTGCAGTAGCTACCACTAATGTATATCGGCTATCAACCTTTTCCATTAATTTATTGATCGGTGGATTTAACATAAACCTTCCTCCTTATATTTTAATATGATTTCTTCTATATCTTTTGTAACTTTACATTTTTCTGCTTTAATAATTGCCCTAACCCTTTCCACCGCTTGATCTAACTGATCGTTTACGACACAATAGTCATACTTCTTCACGTAATTGATTTCTTCAAAAGCACTTTGAAATCTCTTCTCCAGCGAAGCTTCTGTCTCAGAACCACGGTGAATAATTCTTCTTTTCAGTTCCTGCATTGAGGGTGGTAGAATAAAAATAAATACACCTTCAGGATACTTTTCTTTGATCTGAAGTGCACCTTGAATGTCAATTTCCAGAAGAACGTCTTTTCCCTGATTTATGTGATCCATTACGTATTTTCTGGGGGTTCCATAATAATTGTCATAAACCCTTGCATACTCCAGCAGATCATTTTTTTCTATTAATTCTTCGAAAGCGTTCTTTTCGACAAAAAAATAATTTTCTCCTTCAACTTCTCCTGCTCTAGGATTTCTAGTAGTTACCGAAACAGATAGTTTAATTTCAGAGGTTGTGTTCAGCAACTGGCGGCATATGGTTCCTTTCCCTGCACCTGAAGGCCCTGATACAACAATGAGCAGTCCTTTGTTCATCATTAGCTTATCTCCTTCTACTTAGTCATTCTTCAAACTCTCAGCATGGTCCTTTGCACCATCATCCTTAGCGGTCAATCGATGTGCAACGGTTTCCGGTTGTACAGCCGATAGTATAATATGATCACTATCCGTAATAATCACGGCTCTTGTTCTTCTTCCATAGGTTGCATCGATCAGCATACCCCGATCCCGTGCTTCTTGAATAATTCTCTTAATTGGAGCAGATTCAGGACTGACAATTGCTACAAGTCTGTTGGCAGACACAATATTGCCAAAACCGATGTTTATCAATTTAATACTCATTTTTCAACCTCCTACTCAATATTTTGTACTTGCTCTCTAATTTTTTCTAATTCACTTTTCAATTCAACCACATGGTTTACAATTTCTAGATCATTTGATTTGGAACCTATGGTATTTACCTCTCTGTTCATCTCTTGAATTAGAAAATCCAGTTTCCTGCCCACCGGCTGATTTTCTTTTAATGCTTTCTTTAACTGATAAATATGACTGTTCAATCGCACAATTTCTTCTGTTATACTGCTTTTATCTGCATAAATTACTACTTCTGTATTTAGTCTGCTTTCATCTAGTTGTATAGAGTCCTCCAGCAGCTCGTTTATACGCTCTCTTAATTTTTCCTTATATTCAAGTACCACCTGCGGAGCTCTCTTTTCAACTGCTTTTATAATATCGGCTATATAGGCACATCTGTTTTCAATATCCTCAGCCAGCTTTTTTCCTTCGTCACTTCGCATATTCATCAATAATTTAAGTGCCTTCAGAGATGCGTCCTTTAGTCCTAACCACATCTGATCCTCATCTTCTTCTGCTGTCTCTATTTTGATCACGTCTGGAAATTTTGCAAGCAAAGAAACGCTAATATCATCGGTTACCTGAAACTGATTTTGTATTTCCCTCAGACAATTTAGATATTTCTGAGTCAATGGCAAATTAAGTGCAATGTCTGTATCGCCTTCACCGATATTTTCCAAGCTTATATATAGTTCTACCCTGCCTCGCTTAATTTCATCCTTTACCAGTTCCTTTACTTTCTCTTCAAGATAGGATAACCGTTTTGGCATTCTTACTACAATATCATTGTATCGATGATTTACAGATTTCATTTCAACAACAAACTGTCTTACATTATCGCTAGCTTCACCTCTTCCGAAACCAGTCATACTTCTAATCATATGTTTCATCCTTCCGTTTTTGTATTGGTTTGCATATGAAGTACCTTTATATATTCTATAATGAGCCTCGTTCCATAGCTAATAATTATATCATTTTTATTTTAAAATTTTAAGGGTTATTTTCTTTTTTCTTCACCATTATAGGTAAAAAAGACCATCACAAACAAAAACAGCTTTGCCCTTCATCATCACTCGATGCTCATTGTCTATAGAAATTTGAAGTTCTCCACCCGGAACTTTTACATTTACAGCAGATCCGCAAAGTCCTAAGCGATGGGCAATGATCACCGATGCGCATGCACCAGTACCACAAGCCAAGGTTTTTCCTGCGCCTCTTTCCCAAGTATCGACTAAAATATGGCTTTCATTAACGACCTTAACGAAATTAACATTAATTCTCTTTGGAAATAGCTCCATTTTTTCGATAGCTGCACCTAAACGAATAGTTTCTGTTTCTTTGATCTCATCTACAAAAATAACTCCATGGGGCACCCCCATCAACACAGCGGACATCTCTAGGGTTTTACCCTCAACGGATATGGTTTCCTTAATAAATTCGTTTTTGTCTATTTTAACCGGGATTGCAGCGGTTTCATAATTCCAAGATCCCATGTCTACTGCCACTGCTTCAACTTCACCATCAACGAGCGTTAATTCTATTCCTTTTATGCCTGCCAAGGTTTCTACTTTGAAAGAAGGTTTCGTAACAATCCCTTTTTCAAAAACAAATCTAGAAAAACAACGGATCCCATTTCCGCACATTTCCCCTCGAGATCCATCAGAATTGTAATAGATCATTTGTATATCTGCTGTTTCTGAAGGAACTACTACCATCATGCCATCTGCTCCGATGCCAAAATGTCTGTCACATAGTTTTTGGGCCAATTCCGATAGATTTTTGAAAGACTGTTTCAATCCGTTAACTAATATAAAATCATTTCCTGCTCCTTGCATTTTAGAAAATTCCATCATATTGTACTACTCCTTTTCTATCCTGATCATTAGGAACTCACTTTACTCCCGTACCGATTTACAAAAAAAATGCATAAATTTCAATAAATATTATAATATAGGTTATTATACAAAAATATTCTATTCCCTGCTATTCATTTACTATTTTTTGTGATCTTTTTCATAATTATAACAACTTTTAAATGCTATAAAATAGTGATATACTTTACAAATAAGTAATTAGTGTTTGGAGGAATCGTTATGCCCTTTGACGGAATTGTAGTCTCAGCAATTGTTAGCGAGCTCAGACAATCCCTTTTATTTGGAAAAATCGAAAAGGTCTATCAACCAGAATCCGATGAAATTAGTCTTCTCGTAAGAGCAATGGGAAAAAATCAGAAATTGATTCTTTCTGCCAGCAGCAGTCATCCAAGAATCCATCTCACCCATGAGAACAAAATAAACCCGGAAACACCCCCAACGTTTTGTATGCTTCTGCGGAAACATTTGCACGGTGGAAAAATAATGGATATTCGACAAGTGGAATTTGAAAGAATTATTTCCATAATGATAGAGAGCTATGATGAATTAGGTTCACTGGCTAAAAAAGAGCTTTTGATTGAACTAATGGGAAAGCACAGCAACATTATTTTGATTGACCAGGCTCACAATAAGATTATCGACAGTATTAAGCGAATATCCGGTGAAGTAAATCGTCATCGGGAAATATTACCGGGGAAACCCTATATCGCCCCTCCTACCCATGATAAAAGAAATCCCTTAACTATCTCAAGGGAGGATTTCCAACTGCTGATAGAAAGCAACACCATGGGCACTTCAGCGCATAAAATGCTTTACATGAGCCTGCAGGGAATAAGTCCTGTTACGGCCCGTGAAGTCTGCTTTCGGGGAAAAGTAGATAGTGAACTAACCCTTTCTCAAATGAATACTGATCACATTCAAGCCTTGTGGAAAGCCCTAAATGAAATCATCCTTCTCATACAACAGGGCATATACCAACCGAATATCATTGTAACAAAACAGGAAAATCAATTTATTGATTTTACAGTTATTCATCTGCATCAATACATTGAAGTTTATAGTAGGTTATCCTTCGATCAGGTCAGCACGATGCTGGAAACTTATTATCACCATAAGGATCTCTCCGATCGCATCAGACAAAAATCGATGGATTTGAAGAGGTTTGTATCTCAAACCCTTGAACGTCTCTTAAAAAAGTCACAGAAAATCCAAGAGGAATTGCTGGAAGCCCACAATGCAGATCAATATAGAATTTTCGGAGAGCTGCTTACAGCAAATCTCCATCAGATAAAAAAGGGTGCTGTAGAAGCAGTAGTTTCAAATTTTTATGATGAGGCAGGATCCAAGGTTTCAATTCCCTTGGAGCCGAAACTATCCCCCGCTCAAAATGCTCAAAAATATTTTAAACGCTATGCTAAATTTAAAAATGCTGTCAAAGAAAAAAAGCTACAGTTAGAGGACACCGTGTCGGAAATAAGCTATTTTGAAAACCTGCTGCATGCCATAGAAACAACTGCTGAGATACAGGATCTAGAAGAAATTAGAACAGAACTAATCGACGAAGGCTATATTCGAAAGCGAAAAAGTAAAGCCTCCGGTAAATCGAAGACCCCTGCCTCTAACATATTATCCTTTATTTCCAGCGAGGGTTTAAAAATATATGTGGGAAAAAATAACAAGCAAAATGATTTATTAACTTTAAAGCTTGCATCAAAGAAGGACTATTGGTTTCACACGAAGGATATTCCCGGTTCTCATGTAATCTTAGCATGTGAACAAAATGAGCCCTCAGAGACAAGCATTCTTGAAGCAGCTGAGCTAGCAGCCTATTTTAGTAAAGGTCAGTCTTCCGGAAACGTCCCAGTGGACTATACCCGGGTAAAGAATGTAAAAAAGCCTAGTGGTGCGAAGCCTGGTATGGTGATCTATGAGGATTACAGAACCTTATATATTACCCCTCGCTATAATCTGCCTGAAATATTAGGAAAGCCCAAGTCAGAATAGACTTGGGCTTTTTTCATTTCCTGTAAGATCGATTTATTTATCCTTTGGTAGAATTCTATTTGCAATGATTCCAATTACGGCTGCTAAGCTTAAACCTGTCAGCTGGATATCCTCAGTAATTTTAATTCCTACTGGTATGTCTGTAACTACGGAAGCTCCAATTCCAACAACCAGTATCAAAGAAGCGATAATCAGGTTTCTGTTGCTGGTAAAGTCAATGTTACCTTCTGCTACAGTTCTCATCCCTACACTGGTAATCATACCGAATAGAATTAAGCTTATTCCACCCATTACTGCTACTGGTATGGTTTGAAGCATAGCCCCGAATTTTCCAATAAAGCTCAATCCGATTGCAATACATGCTGCGATTCTTAAGATAGAAGGATCATACACCTTAGTCACCGCTAATACACCTGTATTTTCACCGTAGGTAGTATTTGCCGGTCCGCCAATAAACCCTGCAAACATCGTAGCCAATCCATCTCCTAACAGGGTTCTGTGCAATCCTGGATCTTTGAAGAAATCCTTTCCAACTACTGCTCCATTAGTAGTTATATCACCAATATGCTCCATAAATACGACGGCTACAATCGGAGCAACTACTGCAATGGCCCCTAGGCTAAACTTTGGTAGTGTTATAGCTGGCAGAGCCAGAAAATCTGCTTGCTGAATCGCTGTCATATCCACTAATCCTATGCCTAGAGACAAAACATATCCTACAGTTACACCTGCAAGAATAGGAAGCAGCTTAAAGAAGCCTTTTGCGAATATAGAAACACCGATTACTGTCAGTACTACTGTGATTGCTATCGGCCAGTGATTGGCAGCCATACGAATGGCTACCGGGCTAAGGTTCAGGCCGATTACCATAATCATAGGTCCTGTTACGATAGGCGGCAGATAGCTTTTGATCTTCTCAACGCCAAAAACCTTTACAAAAGCTGAAAGTAAAACATACAAAGCACCGGCTACTACAATTCCACCCTGAGCGTAGGCCAAACCGCCATAGGCTTTGTCTACCAGCTGAATAACGGGAATAAATGCAAAACTTGACCCTAGGAAAACTGGTACTTTTCCCTCAGTAACATAGTGAAACAGCAGTGTTCCACATCCGGCTGCCAACAGCGCAACTGCCGGGTTCAGTCCTGTTAAGATCGGTACCAGTACTGTTGCACCAAACATGGCCAGTACATGCTGCATACCCAATACGAGTTTTTTCTCTAATCGTACACCTTCAAACTGATTCATGCCGCTTCTCAGCTCCATTGTTCTATCCGTCATAAAAATTCCTCCTTTAATTTAGTAAGGAGGGAGATAAGTATTGCTATCTCCCTTTTCAGCCTCGCCGGACTGAATTAAAAGGTTGATGCCTTTTAAATATGTTTTTCATTTATTGTAACATCATTGATGTTATCAATCTCATCAAAATGTACACAAATTATTTCTTCTTTTGAGGTTGGAACATTTTTACCTACAAAATCAGCACGGATGGGAAGCTCTCTATGTCCCCTGTCAATCAAAACCGCCAGTTGTATAGACCTTGGTCTGCCAATGTCCATGATGGCATCCATGGCTGCCCTTACGGTTCTACCAGTGAACAGAACATCATCTACCAGGACTACTGTTTTGTCCTTTAAATCAAAATCAATGTTTGTATCATTGAGTACAGGATTGTCTCCTAACTTGCTTAGATCATCTCGGTACAAGGTTATGTCTAAAGTACCTACATTTACCTTTACTTTTTCAATGGCTTCAATCTTATCTGCCAACCTAACGGCCAATGGAACACCTCTGGTTTTGATTCCCACTAAAATCACGTCTTCTACACCTTTATTTTTCTCAATAATTTCGTGAGCTATTCTTGTAATCGCTCTCTGTATAGCCTGCTCATCCATAATTTGTGCTTTAAAATTCATAGATCCACCTCGTTTCAAGTCGAATAAAAAAGGCCCACGGTGTGTGCTTCGCTAGGGGAACCTAGTTCCCCTTCGACGACTGCAAGGCAGTCTGAGCACCCCTCTTACTGCGGCAGGGGATTTCATCCCCTACAACCCCTACATTTTTTATTGTCTTAACTTAAAATGTTATAAAATGCCTTAAACTTTGAAATTACTTTTATTGAGGCTCCAGCAAATTTATACTTTCCTAGACAATAAAAAAACTCTCTACCTGTGGGCAGAAAGCTTTATCTACATGGCAAGTTGCCGTTAATACTGTTGTAGAATCCTTCTTAACCTCACAGGGTTACTTTAAAGGTTTACTCTGTATATAAGATTAACATAAATGACTAATTTTGTCTACTGCTATTTTCTATTATTTGCAATAGCTTCTGAAAATAGTCAGGCAAAGGAGATTTAAATTCCATGTATTTACTGGTTGAAGGATGTAGAAATCCTAGTTCTTTCGCATGCAATGCCTGTCCCTGCAGATGGTATTTTTCCTTTTTTAAGCCATACACTGGATCCCCTACAAGGGGATGCTGGATATAGGCCATATGTACCCGTATTTGATGGGTTCTGCCGGTCTCTAGCTTTGCCTCAATAAGGGTATAGTTTCCAAACCTTTGCTGTACTTCAAAGTGTGTAACAGCATTTTTACTGTTTTTGTCAGTCACTGTCATTTTAAGTCTGTCCACAGGGTGCCTGCCGATAGGTGCATCGATAGTCCCTTTTTCCTCTCTTATATTTCCGTGAACGAGGGCAGCATATACCCGATGGATAGAGTGCTCCTTTAGCTGCTCTGCCAAACTTCTATGGGCCTTATCATTCTTCGCTACCATGAGCAGTCCGCTGGTATCCTTGTCGATACGATGAACGATGCCAGGGCGTATAACCCCATTAATAGAGGATAAGGTTTTACAATGGTACAACAACGCATTTACAAGGGTCCCGGAATAATTTCCCGGTGCCGGATGAACCACCATTCCCTGCGGCTTATCAACAATTACCACATCTTCGTCTTCATAAATAATATGGATTGGGATATTTTCCGGTTTTATATCCAGCCTCTCAGGCAGTGGAATTTCTATCTCAACCACATCATTTTCTTTTACCTTGTATTTTTTTAATTTTTCCTGTTTTCCATTAATCTTGATTTTTTCCTGTTCAATCAATTTCTGTATGAAGCTTCTGGAAAGTTGATCTAACTGATTGGATAAGTATAGATCCAGTCTGGTATCTTCCTCCTGATCGTCTACAATGAACACTTGCCTTTCCATATCCGTCTTCCTTTCTTATAAAGAGGGTTCCACAAAAATTAGAAAATAACTGAGTAGACAGGCCCCGATGACAATCGCCATATCTGCAATATTAAAAACAGGCCATATTCTAAAGTCAAAAAAATCGATTACGTATCCGTAAGCCACCCTGTCAATAAGATTTCCCACAGCACCGCCTATAATCAACGATAAGCTCAACTTTACTATAGGATGGAGACTGGATTGCTTTCGAATAAAAATGATTATTCCAATTAATACGACACTCGTCAGGAGAATAAAGAATAGCTTCTGATGCTTTAAGATTCCAAAGGCTGCCCCGAAATTTCTAACATATGTAAGGTGAAAAATATTATCAATGATGGCAATAGACTCATTTAATATAAATCGGCTTTTAACCATATATTTTGTGATTTGATCCAGAACAAGTATTGCAGCGATGATAAAATAATTCATCCAACCCCTCCCTCATATTTATCTATATGATTATAACATAATTCCACTCTTCTTATAAGTAAAACAGCAAAATTGACTTCCTTAATATTATTTCTCCCCCAAAAAAATCCTATGATCCAATTGAAATTTCTTATAAACCAAATAAAAAGTGAAGCAGTGCTCCACTTTTATATTTCTCCACCCTTATCTTGTATTTGTCTTCTCACAGTCTCTTCCTCTCCATCCTCTACCATAACAGAAATCATAATGTTTGCGTCAGCAATTTCAGAAAAACCTGCCATGCCGCTTAATATATAGATTGTAAATACCCTGTCATTCTGATCATTTACTTTCACCTATTTTCACTTCTTTTGATGGTCTGGTATATCCTCACGTTCCAGTCCTGGAATTTGACTCTGATAATATTCTTGAGAAATCTGCTCGACCTCTTGAACAATACCCCGTTCGCCATCATCAAAGTCCCCTATATGATCGCCTGTGTTATGTGAGGGGTCATTGGGGATATCGTTAAATCTAGCTACAGCCTGCCAGCTGTCCTCTCCGTCAAACCCGTTATAGTTTTCGTCTTTATCCTTGTAGCTTCTTCCAAAAGGAGGATACAATACTTCTTCTTCAACAGGTCTTGTATCTACTTCCCGGTGAATAGAAAACCCTTTCTTATCACAATCCATGCATTGAATTGCAGTTGGGAGAATTTCCAGTCTCTCCTCGGGAATTTCTTGTCCACAGGTAATACAATTTCCATAGCTGCCGTCAGCGATCTTATCGAGGGCCCGTTCAATTTCCTCCAGACGCAGTTCCTCATTGTTTTTTAGATTGAAATTCATTTCCATTTCAAAGGTTTCCGTTCCAAGATCTGCAGGATGATTGTCATAAGCCGACAACTCGTCAAAATACTCCCGCTGAGAAGCATTAGGCTCGAACTCATCCATTCGGCGCAATGTATCTTCCACACCTTTTTTTTCACGCACTAGCAGCTCTTTATAATGATCTAGCTTTTTTTTGTCCAAATTCCTGCCTCCTCACCGATAGTTTTCAATAATATCTAACAGATCTGCTATGTACTTTCCAATCAATGGCAGATTGACAGTTTGCCGCATGATATAAAATAGCATGGCAGCCAAAGCAGTAAGCCCGATGGCTGTACCTAGGCCTCTGGCTAATCCTCCAATAAAGTTAGTATACAGCAATTTTCTGGGATTATTTATAATATCCACGTAATCGGCTAACTTCATACGTTCTAAATCTGTAGCAATTTTTTCTAGACGGCGTTCCAGATCTTCTATTTTTTTATGCTCATCCATAAATTCACTCCTCCACAAGCTATTCTTTCTCTATAGCAATTTAATATTGTAGCCAGTATATGATTATATTTTTATCCTGCATAGATTTCCTATACAGCGCTCATTCTTTTATTACCCCGTTTATGTATGGGAAACGACAGAAAAAATAGGATTCCAGTGCAGAATCCTATTTTGATAGATTTGTATGTATTTTTCAAAAAACATGAATTATATGTGCTGTATCATATCTATTACGATTTCACTAGAATGATTCGCTGCATGATGTACAAACTCATTAAAGTTTACATGAGCACTGCCATCGGCCTTATCAGACATAGCCCGGATGATAACAAAAGGCACTTGATTCAGATGGCAGGTATGTCCAATGGCTGCGCCTTCCATTTCTGTACAATAGCCTTGGAACTCTCTCCATAGAAAATCTTTTTTCTCCCGGGATGCTACAAAAACGTCTCCGGATAAAATACGCCCTACCACTGTTTTGTGATTTTTATTTTCTTTCTTGCTGGCATTCATTGCAATTTCTACGATAGTTTTATCTGCCTGGAATATATACTCATCCATTCTAGGAATCTGTCCTAGCTTATACCCTCCAAATCCAGTAACATCAAAGTCATGCTCAATAACATCGGAAGAAACAACTATATCCCCTACCGATAAATCGTCATGAACAGCTCCAGCTACACCCGTGTTGATAATTGCAGAAACTTGAAAATTGCTGATGAGTATTTGGGCACATATAGCAGCATTGACCTTTCCGATACCACTTCTCACCAGAACAACAGTTTTACCCATTAACTGTCCCTTATGAAATTTCATCCCCGCAAGCTCGATCGTTTCCGTTAACTCCATTCTGCCTTTTAAAATATGTATCTCCTCATCCATCGCACCAATAATACCAATAATACCCATATGTTACGCCTCCTTTATTCTATTTCAATGATTGCTCTGCACCATAGATTAGCTTTGTAATGATTGTTTAAAGATGAAATCCTCGTTCCATAATAAACGAGGACGTATTGTTATTCTATTTCTTCACTGTCATTTATAATCTCGGCACAGCTGGTAGTAACTGCTTCTAACTGAGCTTCCAATAATGTTTTAAATCTCGTCCTGAAAATTTGCATTTGCTTCTTAACTTCCTCATGCTCTCTTCGTGCTTTCATAATTTCCTGATTCGCCTGCTCGATAATTCTGCTGGCTCGATCTTCCGCTTCTTGAACAATCAATTCGGCTTTCCGGTGTGCATTGGTTGCTACTTCTTCTGCAGTGCTTTGTGCTACAATCAATGTATTGTTTAGGGTTTTCTCCAGGTTAGAATATCGCTCAATCTGTTCATTTAATAGGGTGATTTTATCTTTTAACTCTATATTTTCCTTATACAGCTTTTCATAGTCGATAATGACGCGATCTAGAAACTCATCTACTTCGCTTTCCTTGTAGCCTCTCATTACCTTTTTAAATTCTTTATTTTGTATCTCCAATGGTGTAATCATACGAATCCCTCCCCTAAATCAGCCTCTTGATTACAATTTTTATTCTATCCTTTTTGGTTTTATTTCCAATCTCTTCTAATATGATTCTTCCTTTTCCTTTTAAGGAGATCATATCTCCTTCTTTCACTTCATAGGATAATTGATTGACTGCCCGCCAGTTCACTTTTACATTATCATGGTGTATCCATTTCGAAATACTATTTCTTGATTCCCCGAAGCCTAGGGCCAATATACTATCTAGCCGCAAGGAACTAACTGTTCCACAAATGGTTTTGGATTGCTCATATGGCTTTTCAAGTTTATCAAAAGCAATGGACTCTAAACTGACCTTGTATTTTGATATCTTTTCTAAGCCTATATAAAGAAAACAGCAAATATCTTTGAAGCCGATAAAATCAATTTTTCCTTCCCCAACCAAAATATCTCCAATTTTCTCTCTTTTAATTCCTAATCCCAGCACTGCCCCCAAAACATCTCTGTGGGTAATCTCTGTTTGTGAAAAATTACCGGTAATTCGGAGTGCCTCTAGAGGGTTTTCGAGGTCATAACCAGACATACTCTCAGGATAGATGGCTAAAACATTTCGTTCCGCATTCTCTATTCCTCCAAAAGTGCAATAAGCGACCTCAGGAATATTGGCCAAAACACCTTTGCAAAGGGAAAGCTGGCAGGGATCTAAAAAGTCCGTATAATGGGGTACATACTGTCGTTCTGCTCTTTCTGCCTTATCTAATAATCTTAAAACCAATAGCTTGTCTTGAGCATGAATTAAATGTCTTGTCAGCTTTTCCTTATCCATGAGCCGGTATCCTCTACAGCAAAGTAATAATAATGTTTCGCAAAATGCCTAGCGTAAATACAGCCAAGATTGGAGAAAAATCAATAAAACCCCCACCAACCCCTAATCGGATCAAAAAGTTTCTAAAAGGCGCTAAAATGGGTTCTGTCAACTGATAAATCAGCTTATAGATGGTACCATATGGATTCAAGTTAATCCATGACATAATAATCCTTGCTATGATTAAAAAATCTAATACTCTAAAGAAATAATCTACAGACTGTCTTAAAAGCCACATCAACTTCACCGCCTAAAGTCTATTTTTGCCAAGGAAATAACCCCTTATTTCTCAATTCTTCCCTTAGGTTTCCAGAAATATCCACATTGTTTGGTGCTAATATAAAAATCCCCTTAGATACTTTTTGAATGTTTCCATCCAATGCGTAAACTGCACCATTTAGAAAATCAAATATCTTTTTTGCTATTTCCTGATCTAAGTTCTCCAGATTAATAATTACAGGTTTGCGATTCTTCAGATTATCTACTATACTGGGCGCTTCTTCGAATTCGCTGGGTTCATAAATCACTACCTTCATCTGTGTCGTTGTATGTATATTTACAATTTTATTTTTTTTACTGCTCAGAGGAACGATCTCTTCCTCTTCTTCCATAGAAGTTTCTATAAAATCCTCGTCATCCTCCTGATAATCATCTAAGCCCATAAAGTACTTTACTTTATTGAGAAATTTATTCGACATATACCTTCTCCTTTCATCAACGATAAATTCTACTTCCAAATATTGCTGTTCCTATTCGAATCATATTTGCACCTTCTTCAATGGCCACCTTATAATCATTCGTCATCCCCATTGATAGGTATTTCATTTCTATACCTGACAGCTTTTTAGCACGAATCTTTTCAAATATTTCCCGCATTGCCTTGAAGTAGATTCTAACCTTCTCCGGATCCTCTTCATAGGGGGCAACAGTCATAAGCCCTTTCACCCGAATATGAGAGAAGGTTTGTAATGCTTCGATAAAATTATGTACAGATTCAGGCTCAATTCCAGACTTGGTTTCCTCTTGACCTATATTAACCTGTATCAACACATCAATGGAACGATTGATTCGTTCAGCCCGTTTCTGTATCTCTTCCGCAAGACTTATGCGGTCTAATGAATGTATTAATTTTACCTTATCAATAATATATTTTACTTTATTCGTCTGCAAATGTCCAATCATATGCCAGTTTACCGGGGAAACAAGGTCATACTTATTTATTACTTCCTGAACCTTATTTTCACCTATATCCGTAATGCCGCAAGCAATAGCTTCATTGATTCGTTCTGGCTCAATTGTCTTTGTAACCGCAATCAAATGTACTTCTTCCGTTTTTTTTCCTAGCTTCATGCATGTTTTAGTTATTTCCTGTCTTATATTACTGATATTATCTGCAATCTGGGACATGACCTGCCTCCTTGTAGTGTTAATAAATCATCTGTCCTTCCTTCACACGTGAAGGATTCTTTACAATCTCATCATAAAGCTTAATGGTATCTACTGCTTTCTGCTGGTCACCTTCTTTTTCATAAAAGATATTACTATGCACTATGGCTGATGTCTCATCATAACCCTTTACCTTTACCGGTTTAAAGGTAGCATATCTGTTGATATCCAATACCAGAACTCCTTTTTTTCCATCCTTCTCCAATATACTATCCTTAGGCACTTTAAGCCCCTCATAGTTTAATACAATTGCCTCTAGATCTACACTTCTCAATTTCTGGAAATCGTCAATGTGTTCATCCATTTTAAAAAGAATGGCCACGTTATTATCATTTTCAATGATCTTAAATATCTGTCCCTTAACTTGTCCTTGTGGAAACTTGAATTCAACACTTCTACCCACTTTATATTGGTCCAGCAATCCCTTGTCCAGCCATGTAACCATATACCAGGTATTATTGTCCACTATTTTAAATAGGGGCTGGCCTCGAATGACCTTCTGCACCCTCAGATCTGTTATTTGGGGCTCTATTTTACGAATCTTTTCATATTCCAGTGTTGCCATATTGGATGAATTTAATATCGATTCATAACCATCAATCTGATAGCTGACAATCCCAGGCTCAGGACTGATCATCCAACTGATGGAGTTATTGATTTTTTTTTCTAACTGCTGCTGTTCTTGCTTCAATGCTTCCAGGTTTTTGCCTGCGAAGCTCTTATCACCTGCAATAATACGCTTTTTATCTAATTTGTTCGTTAGTTCCCGCTTCAGTTCCTCTACCTTTAGCAGGTCGCCTTTCTCATTATATTCTTTCAACTGGGATATGGTTTTATGAATTTCCCCATCCAGCTTTTCAATATCCCGCTCGAAAAGTGTCTCTTTATTCTCATTGAGATTCTCAATTCTTTGATTAATGACCTCCAGCTTTTTTCTGGTTGCATCATCTACAGCATCTTTGTAAATTTCAGCTATTTTGTAGCCTTTTTTAACCCGTTCTCCCTCCTGGGCAAAGTACTTGATTTCGCCTTCTTGGTTGGATTTTACCAATTTCTCGTTTCGTATAATATAACAAGTCATTGGATGAAGGATTTGTATGCTGCCGTATCTCACCACTTCCGTTTCTGCAGCAGAAGACATTACCATGGGCGCAAATCGGATCAATAGGTACAGCACAATAGTTCCAAAGAAAAAGTAACGAAAAAAAACTACTTTTCCTTTCTTCTGACTCTTTTTTTGACTCACTCGCTTCACCTACATTAAATTTGATTGGTTTCTATCACTGTATAATTCTTCATTTTCACATTTTTTCCTGCATATAACATGTATAAATTTTAATTAGTGACAAAGTCCTAAAGAATTAATGTCTTGTGTATTCAAAAAAAAATAGACATCCTCAGATGTCTAAATCATTTTGAAAAACTTCCCATATTTGCTGATAACTTTAAAATTTTTAATATCCTTAATAGATATGGCTTCAACTCTCTGGTGATCAGTAATGATTATAATACTGTTATCGGTCATCTTTGCTCCTAGAATCGTCCCTTGAAGTTTATGATTCTCACGAATACAAATTTTCATCTCATCACCCGCCATAATCTCTGCATTTCCCAGTTTAAAGTGCTTTAATTCCACCTCGTCTAAATCCTCTTGGGTTACGCCTTTGCAGTCAATCATAATTATATTATTCATCAAATAGTATTTTTCTTTAACTGTAACCATAAAATATCCTGATAGAGAAACAAAAAACAACATGCACAGTGAAAGCAGCAAATATTGTGTATACATGTCTACTCTCCTTTTAAAATTGATATAATAACTATATACTACACTTACCAGCCTAGATAATCAATACCTTTTCATAAACTTAAAGAGGAAAAAGGAAAATAAAAAACATTAAAGCTTCAAAAGCTTTAATGTTTTTTTATGGTCTGAGTGCCGGGACTTGAACCCGGGGCCTCTAGAACCCCATTCTAGCGCGCTACCAAACTGCGCTACACCCAGATGATCATATTGTCCTAAAGAAAATTTGTAATCTACAACTTTATTCTTGTGTCTTTCATGTATTTAATATTATAAATCAGAGATGTAAAAGATGCAATAGATTTTTCAATTTTATAAAATTCAGAATCAATGTCCACCGCCCCCCTGATCCATCCTTTTTATAGGATATACAACAACCTTGGATATTATTCGCCATATCTCCAAATTTTAGTAGAATATGCTTAAAAGAATCCATACACCCTAACATAAAATATAAAATAGATAGGTCTCCCTATCTATTTTACGTGCTTATAGGATAATACAGATGAGCCCTCCGCTCCCCTCATTGATTACCTTTTGCAAGGTTCTCTGCAGCTTGCTGCGTGCGTCTTCAGGCATCATGAACAGTTTATTTTGCAGCTGCTCTTTAACCATATCATGAAGAGACTTTCCAAACATATTGGTTTGCCAAATTTTCGTTGGATCAGCTTCAAACTCATTCAATAGATATTTTAACAGTTCCTCACTTTGCTTTTCAGTTCCAACCACTGGGGATACCTCTGTGGCGATATCAGCGCGAATTAAATGTAAAGAAGGAGCATTAGCTCTTAGTTTTACACCGAATCGATTGCCCTGCTTGAAGATTTCCGGTTCCTCCAGCTCTAATTCTTCTAATCTTGGAGGCACTAGTCCGTATCCGGTTTCTTTAACATCTTTTAATGCTTGCTCAACCCTGTCGTATTCCCGCTTAGCTTTTGAGAATTCTCGTATAAGCCCTAAAAGTTGATGATCTCCCTCTATTTTGTAACCAGTAACCTCTTCTAATATATTATAGAATAATCCTTCATTGGTTTTCATCCGAATATGAACGATACCATTACCTAACTGAATATCGCTAAGCAATGCTTCAGAAATTACATCGATTTCCATAAACTTGCTTGCCACTTCTCTAACATCATTAATTTTTGATACATCTTTTGCCCATTGTTTAACAGACTGCACGATCTTGCTCTTAAGCCAGTGACTGTTTTCAAGACCTTCTACCCAACCTGGCAAGGTAATGTTAATTTCCTTAATCGGGAATTCAAATAATACATTTTCTAGGATGTCGTTAATATGCTCCATGCTCATTCTTGCGCAGTCAGCTGCCAATACAGGAACTGAGTACTTCTCTTCCAATTGATCTCTCAATAAAAGGGTATCTTCCTGATTGGGTCGGGTGGAATTCAATAGAATGACAAAAGGCTTTTTCAGTTCCTTTAACTCCCTGATTACCCTTTCTTCTGCTTCAACATAGTTTTCTCTTTCTATATCAGTGATACTTCCATCTGTAGTTACTACAAGCCCGATGGTAGAATGATCGGTAATAACCTTCTTGGTTCCGATTTCTGCCGCTTCTTCAAAAGGAATCTCCTTTTCGAACCATGGAGTGGTAACCATTCTTGCCTTGCCATTTTCCTGATGGCCCATAGCTCCGTTTACTAAATAACCTACACAATCCACCATTCTAACTTTAAATTTAGCATTATCTTTCAAAGTCAATTCAATGGCTTCATTAGGCACAAACTTGGGTTCTGTTGTCATGATGGTTCTTCCACCGCCGCTTTGGGGCAATTCGTCCTTTGCCCTTTCCTTCCTGTAAGAGTTTTCGATATTGGGTAACACCAATAAGTCCATAAATCTTTTTATAAATGTTGATTTTCCTGTTCTTACCGGTCCTACAACCCCGATATAGATATCCCCCTGCGTTCTTTCAGCAATATCTTTGTATATATCGAACTTCTCCAAAATTTTCCCCTCCCTTATGGATTGAATTTTCATGTATTATTAATATTTATGTTTTTCACCTCAAAAAATGCTCACCCTTGCAGGGTTTGTTTAACAATATATATATATGACAAGGTACTTTCCATTATTCCAATGATTCAAATTGAAAAAATGAAAAAGATACCTCAAAATACGAGGTATCTCTTTGATTATGTATACTCTTACCACTCTATTTGCTGATTTCCTACAACTTCTTCCAGTTCGTGGGTTCTGCTTCTTAGCATAAGATTTATAACTGCTTCCCTTGCATCACTTTCCTGATATAAAATTTTATAGATCTCTGTGGTAATCGGCATCTCTACCTGAAACTGCTGCGACAATTCATAGGCAACCTTAGTAGTTACTACTCCTTCTACAACCATTCCAATAGATGCAATAGCTTCATGTGCTTTTTTTCCTTGTCCAATCTGTATACCGCACCTGCGGTTTCTGCTATGCATACTGGTGCAGGTTACAATTAAATCTCCTATTCCAGTTAACCCAGAAAAAGTGCTTATATCGGCACCCATTACTGCGCCTAATCGGGCAATCTCCCTGATTCCCCTTGTCATCAGCGCAGCTTTTGCATTATCACCAAACCCAAGTCCGTCACAAATTCCGGCCCCTAAGGCAATTACATTCTTCAATGCTCCGCCAAGCTCTATGCCAATAACATCTGGATTTGTATAGATTCTTAATTTCGGTGTTATAAAAATATCCTGTATAAACTCAGCAATATTTCTTTTATTTGCACCTACGACTAAAGTAGTAGGCATATCTCTGCAAACCTCTTCTGCATGGGACGGTCCCGATAAAACAGCAAAGGAGTTTTCCGGCAATTCTTCTTTAACTACCTGGGAAATCGTTAAATGGCTATCATTTTCTAATCCCTTGGCTGCATTGACAATGATCTGATCCGCTTTAATCACATCTCTAATGCTGTGGATCACCTGTCGGACCGCCTGGGACGCTACGGTTAACAAAAGTACTTCAGAACCTTGAACAGCTTCTTTTAAATCTCCATAGAGCCTAATATTCTCCGGCAGGATTACACCTGGCAGATATCTTAGGTTTTCTCTTGATAAGCGTATTTGTTCCAACTGAGCCTCATCACGCATCCACAATCGCACTTCATGCCCCTTCTTAGATAGCGAAATAGAAAGGGCAGTACCCCAGCTTCCTGCCCCAATTACACAAATAGTATTTTTCATTCCTCCAGCACCTCATCTATCTTGTTCTTGATTTTTGCCCTATTTTCGATTCTGTACCCTTCAGAAGCCTCTGTATGTTCTGTCTATGCTGAAATATGGCCATCAATGCCAATACCAATCCAAATAAAAAGTACTTAAAGCCAGAGAATATAAATAGTATAGGAAGCAAACTAATAGCTGTAATTGAACCAAGAGATACATATTTTGTTTTTACAACAATCATGATTCCTAAAGCAATACATATAAAAGCGACGATTTGATTTACTGCAAGGCCTACTCCGATGCTGGTTGCAATCCCCTTTCCGCCTTTGAAACCAAACAGCACTGGCCAGTTATGACCTATAATAGCAGCAATTCCGCATAAGAGAGCCGTATCTGTCCCTCCAAGCTTTCCTCCAATCCATACTGCAAGAATTCCCTTTAATGCATCTCCGATAAAGGTAACCAGAGCTGGTTTAAACCCTAGGGTTCTTAATACATTGGTAGAACCGGCATTACCGCTGCCATATTTTCGAATGTCAATATTTGCCCACAGCTTTGACACAATCATGGAGGTAGAAAAATTTCCAATAAAATAGCTCAGTAAAACAGCAATACTCTTCATAAACATCATTCATCCCCACCCTTTTCTCTATATTCAATAAAAATAGGTGTTCCTTCAAAACCAAAGGCATCTCGGATTTTGTTTTCCAGGTATCTGGTATATGAAAAGTGCGTTAACTCCCTGTCATTAATGAAAAACACAAACTTAGGCGGCTTAACAGCAACCTGAGTTCCGTAGAATATTTTCAATCGTTTTCCTTTATCAGATGGCGGCTGATTCAATAGAATAGCCTCACCAATGATATCGTTCAGTACTCCAGTCTGAACCCGTAATGCATGCTGATTCGATACGAATTTGATCATCTCTAGGATTTGTGGAATTCTTTGCTTTGTTTTTGCAGATACAAAGAGAATAGGCGCATAGGGCATGAAAGATAATTGATTTCGTATTCCTTTTGTATATGCATTCATTGTATTGGTTTCTTTTTCTATAGCATCCCATTTGTTTACAACGATAATACTGGCCTTACCTTGTTCATGGGCATAACCGGCTACCTTTGTATCCTGTTCTGTGACGCCTTCAGCCGCATCAATAACGATTAAACAAACATCAGCCCGTTCAATGGCTGTTAGTGATCTTATAACACTATATTTTTCGATATTTTCATTTATTCTACTTTTTCGTCTTATTCCAGCCGTATCGATGAAAACGTATTTATCATCACCCTGGGTGAAAGGTGTATCAATAGCATCCCGGGTTGTACCGGCAATATTACTGACAATCACCCGTTCCTCTCCCAGAATCGTATTGATAATGGAAGACTTACCTACATTGGGTTTACCAATCACTGCAACCTTTATCCTATCCTCTTCGTAGTCTGCATCATCATCATCTGGAAACCGCTCTACGATTTCATCCAACAGATCTCCCAAACCTAGTCCATTTACAGATGAGATCGCCATAGGATCCCCCAAACCTAACTGGTAAAAATCATAAATGTTTCCGATAAAATGATGAGCATCTATTTTATTGACTACAAGAAGCACAGGTTTATTCGTCTTCCGAAGCATATTGGCCACGTCTTGATCGGAGGCCGTTAGCCCCTCTTTTCCGTCCACCATAAAAACAATTACATCTGCAGTTTCAATTGCGATTTGAGCCTGCCTCTTCATTTGAGACAAAATAACATCATCGGATTTCGGCTCAATTCCGCCTGTATCGATCAATGTAAATTGGGTATTTAGCCACTCTACCTCTGTATAAATTCTATCTCTTGTTACTCCAGGCTGATCCTCTACAATGGATATCCTTTTTCCTGCTATTTTATTAAAAAAAGTTGATTTGCCTACATTTGGTCTGCCTACTACTGCTACTACTGGTTTAGGCATATCTACACCTCCATATTTCTTTCATCTATAATTTTTCTTAGAAAGTCCCGGCCATTGACTGCTGAAACAATTACAGGCACCTGCAACATCTGTTCTAAATCATCGGTGCTTTTATCATCCAAAAAAATATTTTCACCTGATTTGAGCATGCTTTCCGGGAGGATCAGCTTTTCTCCTAATGACATATACTGCAGGGCTTCTATGATATCACTTCCTGTGATTAAACCAGATACCGTTATGGTTTCCCCAAAAAAGCGGTTTGGTACGACACAGACCTGAATATGAATAAGCTTAAGATGCGCTTCTATTTCTTGACAAAGCTTTTTCATAAAGTCTCCTGCTGAACTACCAGTTACAACACTTAAGTTTTGTTCTTTCACGTTCTGTTTTTTCACGAAAGGCAAATAATCCTGTACCTCACGGTAAAATTTGGCCATAAGTCCTACGCCGTTTTCCAGCTGTGGAAAGCCCTCATATTCCTCAAAGGCTGGAATCTCTAATTTTGCCATAACATAAAACTCATCGGAAAGAAATACAAATCGAGACCCCTTATCTGATAATAACTTTTTTTGCCATTTCCCCACCTGGTCAATCACATTTCTGGCTTCTTCTGTATCAAAGCATCTTAGCGGATACAGATTTTCCCTAAAACCAGTAATTCCTACCGGTACTATGGCAATGCTCTCCATTTGCGGATATAAAAGAGAGAGATCCTCAATTGTTTTGTCCAAATTTCTCCCGTCATTAATCTCCGGGCATAGAACAACTTGTCCATTCATTCTTATCCCTGCATCTGCCAATCTTTCCAAGCGGTCCAGAATATTACCGGCTGTTTTATTGTTTAACATCCTCTTTCTCAAGTCCGGATCGGTTGTATGTATAGAAATATTGATAGGACTAATGCGATAGCGAATAATTTTTTCTATATCTTCATCAGACATGTTCGTCAATGTAATAAAATTCCCTTGCAAAAAGGACAACCGAGAATCATCATCTTTAAAATACAGCGTCTTTCTCATATTTTTTGGCAGTTGATCAATAAAACAGAAAATACATTTGTTTTGACAGCTTTTTGCCTCATCAATAATAGGATTTTCAAAAACAATTCCCAGATCTTCATCATATTCCTTCTTTATGCGGTAAACCTTCAAACTTCCATCTTCTTTTTCAATTTGAATTTCCAATTCTTCCTCAGCCAAAAGATACATATATTCAATAATATCTTCTATCGATTGATTATTGATTTTTAATAGCTTGTCACCTTCTTTAATGCCTAGTTTTGCTGCAATGCTGTGTTCCATTACTTCACAAATAAAATTTCCCCGTCCAGCCTCCTGCATTCATCCACCTACTTAATATCTAGTTTTAGTACCTGGTACTATATATTATATCATAAAATAAGATTTTTTTCACTGCTTCGTAATATTATCATCTCATACCTGCCTTTGTAAAGTCAATGTTTATCCGTCAATGTTTTACGACTACATAGCATCCATTTCCTAAATCATGAACCATGCCTGTAGTAACCTTTGATAAATAAAAAGCAATTGCTTCTTGCTGCTGTTCCGTTTTTGCATAAAATGTAGGAACCGTAGCTACTGATACTGCTTTTTCGTCTCTTGTTATAACTGCGATCACATTATCTTTAATTCCAAAGTCCATCAGGTTACTCCTCTCTTTTTACTGTCTTCGATCCTACTTTTGATTGCAGCGGCTTTCTCTTTGTGGTTTCTAAAACCGGTGTTCGTTTTACTGCTTCTATCAATAGGCCCATGTCTCTTTCCATGGGTACAATGCTCATAACAATATTTCCATTATCAAGATTTCTTCTAGCCATAGGTGTAAAATCCGGTTCTCCTATATCAAGCCTTATTCCTAGTTGAGCGGATACATTATGGATAATTGCCTGTCTCTGACCAATAGTAGCTAAAGTAGCAGAAGCATTGGGATCCTTAGGAATGATCTCTACCCCCATTCCCTTATCTAAGTAAAGCTGCCTTGACTGTTTAAGCCCTACGTTCATCAGCACAGTACCGTTTGCCTTAAGGAGGGGTCCGTCAAAATCAATCTCTGCAGGTATAACATCTGCGATTTCCGCAATATTTTGCCTTCCTAGCAGACCTTTTAATAGAAATAAACAAATAAATCCTACCAAAATACTGCCCCCATATACAACAAGCTTTGGAATATTCATTGAACCTAGGCTATGGATGGTAATGCTGCTGAACAAGGCCGTGATAATGACCATATAGTTTCTTGCCTCAAAGGCCTTCGCAATGTCTTCGATATATGCAGTTCCCCTCGGCACCAGCTCAGTGGGCTCAATATTATCCAGACTCTGTCTTTCCATATTTCTTACATCCCTAAACTGTTGTGCTGCCAGAGCTAAGAAAGTAACTGCAGCATATTCCTTTTTAATCAAGGCTGGTATAGCAACAGATCCTAATGCCGCTGCTATGACACCTAAGGTTAAATGGGAAACCAGACCTTGAGGATAACTGGGATACTGTCTAAAATCAATCCGCATCATATAAAGACGGGCAATAATTCCCATCATTAAAGGTATCAATATTGTCAATGTATATTCCTTCATAAATTTCCTCCTAAATCTTTTTTTGCCCTTTTTAATATTATTTACTTTCCAAAGTCTTTTATAAACATTTGAAAAATAAAAGACAGCCTTATCTTATAAAGCTGTCTGTCAACAGAATTATGCTGTTAATCCTACTTCATCCAATAGTCTCCTGTTTGAATATAAACTACTTTTTCACAAACATTTTTTGCATAATCGGCAATTCTTTCAATATGGGCACAGATAAACAAAAAGCTGGTAGATTGGGTTATTTTTCTTGGGTCCTCAATCATATAAGTTAGCAGCTCCCTATATACCTGGCTATAGATTTGATCAATTGTTATATCTAATGACCAGGTTTCCTTAGCCAGCTCAATATCCTTTTTAACAAAGGCGTCTAAAGATTTTTTCACCATATCTGCGGCCAGATCAGCCATTCTTGGTATATCAATCAATGCCTTCATATATTTCTCGTTAGCCAGTTCAATTGTAATTTTCGCAATATCAACAGAATGGTCTGCCATTCTTTCCAGGTCTACGATTAATCGTAGAATAGAGCAAATCTCCCTTAAATCAATAGCCATTGGCTGCTGTGTAGCAATCAGTTTTATACACTTATCTTCTATGTCTTCTTCGATTTGATTAATATACTTGTCGTATTCAATCACTTTATTGGCTAGTTTAACATCCTGATCCTTCAAGGATTTAATTGAATCTAAAATAGCTTCTTCTACCATACTTCCCATTTTCAATAAATCATTGTGCAATTTTTCCAGTTCATTGGTTAATTGTGATCTAGGCACTATCAACGACCTCCACTTATATTTTAGCCAAATCTTCCAGTGATATAGTCCTCTGTTCTCTTATCTCTTGGCTTAGAAAAAATGTTATCTGTCAAATCCGTTTCAACAACCTCTCCATTTAGAAAGAAGGATGTATAATCAGATACCCGTCCTGCCTGCTGCATGTTATGGGTTACGATTACGATAGTATATTCCTTTTTCAGATCTTCCAGCAAGTCTTCAATTTTCAATGTTGAAATAGGATCTAATGCAGAAGTGGGTTCATCCATCAACAGAACATCCGGTTCAACGGCCAGACATCTGGCTATACATAAACGCTGCTGCTGACCGCCGGAAAGACCTAGGGCAGGTTTATCTAAGCGGTTTTTTACTTCCTCCCACAATGCTGCTCCCCGTAAACTCTTTTCCACAATTTCATCTAGTTTATGCTTATCCTTGATGCCATGAATCTTAGGGCCATAAGCAATATTTTCGTAGACAGTTTTAGGAAAAGGATTCGGCTTTTGGAATACCATTCCTACATTCTTGCGAAGTTGAATCAAATCGCTTTTCTCACTATAGATGTTTATACCATCTAACAATATTTCTCCCTCAATACGTACGTTGTCAATTAAATCATTCATACGGTTTAATGTACGCAGAAAGGTTGACTTTCCACATCCAGAGGGTCCAATTAAAGCTGTAACCTTATTTTTACGAATAGGGATGTTTATATCTATTAAGGCTTGAAAATCCCCGTAATATAGATTTAAATGATTTACCTCAATTTTAGTCATACGAAAAAGCTCCTTTCCCATCTTCCGGGCAATGATTTATCCGATCTGTTGCAAACCTATGCTTTGGTTTAACTCTACTCAATAATTTTATTTTGATTTTTTTATATCCTGATTAAAAACGTGTTAAATCCATGTTAATTTTTTTAGTTATACATTTTGTCAGTTATAATCCAGCTCGTAAGAATGATAACAAGAGGATCAGATGAGATGCTTGCCTAATAACTTGAATTTTCTCGTCAAAAAAGACGGTGTATCCCCGTCTTTCAAAGCATTTGGTTACTTACTATAAAGGAATCCTGATGATAAACTCAGAGCCTTTGCCCAGTTCACTGTTGACTTTTATTTCTCCATCAAAGGACAGTACAATATGCTTTACAATCGCTAAACCTAAGCCGGTTCCGCCTGCTTTCTTTGAACGGGCCTTATCTACCCTATAAAAGCGTTCAAATAATCTGGGTATATCCTCTTTCGGTATACCAATTCCTGTATCTTTTACAACAATAAAAATATTTTCATATCGTTTGTAGGCCAAAACCTTAACAGAACCCCCATGCAGGGTATACTTGATGGCATTATCCACTAGGTTAATCATCATCTGCTTAAACCAATCAGGATTACCATAGATTTCAGGCAGCGATCCATCCAGCTCAAAGACAAGCTTAATTTCCTTTTGCGCCGCCAGCCCTTCTACTATATCCCCAATTTCTCTAATGGCCTCATTTACTTTAATCTTTTTTTTCGTAAAATGAAGACGGTCATGTTCTATAGCAGACAAACTTAATAAATCATCGATGAGCCGTGAAAGCCTCTCGGTTTCGATTTCTATAATATCTAAAAAGCGATTACGAACCTTTTCATTCTCAATAGCCCCATTCTTTAAGGTTTCAATGAACCCTGTAATAGAGGTAAGGGGTGTTTTCAATTCATGAGATACATTGGCAACAAAGTCCGAACGCATTTTTTCAAGCTTTCTCATTTCTGTTACATCCTGTATCAGCGCCATAACTCCAATAATTCGATTAGGATCCATATCCAACCGGATAAAATTGGTGTAAATCTTTAAAATTTTTTGTTCGGGATAATCAATGGTAATTTCCGTCTGTCCCACATTATTGCTGTTCAATATGTCTTTTAGCACATCATGAAGTCTATTGTTTCGTATGACTTCAAGAATGTGTCTACCCATTACCTGCTCGTCTTCGATCTTGAACAACGTTTTTGCTACAGGGTTCATCAGCATGATTTTATAAGATTTATCCACTGCAAACAGCGCTTCATTCATACTTGTAAGTGTTGACTGCAGCTTAGTATTTTTATCCCATAGTTCTGATATGGTAGCATTTAATTTTTCTGTCATAATGTTAAAGGTATCTGCCAGTATCTTTATTTCATCACTGGTATTTACATATACCCGGTTATTTAGTGAACCATTGGCAATGCTCTGGGCAGTCTTTGTAATTTCTTTAATCGGTTTGGTAACACTGTTTACATACCGATATCCTAAGATAGTAGCTACAATCATTCCACACAATGCAGCAATCATGACATTTTGCATAAGCATAAAATTGATACGATTGATTTCAGTAAGGGGAAACGCCAGCCTTGTAATTAAGTCTATCCTCTCGCCCATGATCAATGGAACAGCTACATAGATATAATTTACATCCGTTGTACTGCTCACCCGCTTACTTTTCCCTATTCTTCCACTTAGGGCCTCTTGAATTTCAGGCCGATGTAAATGGTTCTCCATTTTATAGAGATTTTCAGCGTTGACTTCCGAGTCGCCAATTACTTGACCACCGGGATTAATAAAGGTTACCCTAGCGCTGATTTTTTCACTGTATTCATGGGCTAATTTAGTAAAATCAATGGATTGGAGATCATCCTTCTTTATTCTCTCTTGCAAAAATAAATTAACGAGATTTCCATTTGCTATTAATTTCTCTTCTGTGTTTTCCATATAACTCTTTTGCATAAAGCCCAACGAAAGCAATCCCGTAATAATAATACCCACTAAAAACAAAAGGGTATAAGTTAAAAAAATTCTCCTTTGCATTGATTTCACCTATTTCATTTTATATCCGATTCCCCGAATTGTTTCAATATATACCGGATGCCGGTCATTATCCTCAATTTTCTTTCGTAAATGGCGGATATGCACATCAACTGTTCTAGTTTCTCCAAAATAGTCATAGCCCCAGACTTCATCCAGTAAAAAATTTCTTGAAAGAACTTTCCCTTTATTTTCAGCCAAAATCTTTAATAATTCAAACTCTTTTAAGGTTAACTCAAAAACCTTACCGTTTTTTGTAACTTCATGTTTCTCCGTATCTATGACGATATCATGGCAGCGAATGATTTTTCCTGTTTCCTTAGGTATTTCCTCAAATCGTCTCAATACAGCCTTAATTCTAGCAGTTAGTTCCCTAACACTGAAGGGCTTTGTGAGATAATCATCGGCACCCAGTTCTAAACCCAGCACCTTATCTGTTTCCTCCCCTTTGGCAGTGAGCATGATAATGGGAATTTTGCTGGTTTTACTATTTAGTCTTATCTTCTTGCAGGCTTCAAAACCATCTATTCCCGGCAGCATTAAATCTAATAATATCACGTCTGGAATCTCTTCATCTGCAATCCGAATGGCTTCCTCTCCATTATCGCTGGTTAATACGTCAAATCCACTACTTTCCAGATTGAACTGGATCAGTTCTATAATGTGCTGTTCATCATCTACGACCAATACTTTTTTCCTAGCCATAAAACCTCTCCCTCCGGTGTTATACTACCTCATTTTAACTGTAAGATTGCAGCCATTCTTCCAGTTAACCCTTTTTCAAAGCGATAGGAATAAAATAGATGATTGTTGCATTGAGTACATAAATTGCTCGTTGTAATACTTCTTTGTAAAACCCCCATTTCCTCCAATTGGTTTTTGTTTGCTTCCCATAAATCCAAATAATACTTGTTCTTTTCCTTGAAAAATACAAATCTATCGAGGTTTGTAAAATTTTGATTAAATTTATCAATTATTGTCTCATCTACTTCATAACAACAATTCCCGATGGATGGTCCAATAGCAGCCAGACAGTCCTTTGGTTTTGTACCAAAAAAATGTTCCATTTGGATGAGTGCTTTTTGTGCGATCCGAAGTACGGTTCCTTTCCAGCCTGCATGGACTAAGCCTATGGCTTGGCGGACCGGATCTAAAATATAGATTGGAACACAGTCTGCATGAAGAGTAACCAGTGCTATACCTCTCTCGTTAGTGATCATCCCATCTACTTCAAAAATATCACTGTCACTTATAATGCCCTTTCCTCTGTCTGCTATTGTGATTCGTTTTATTGTATCCTTATGTACTTGATCTGAAAGAACACCGTTTTCTATAGGGATATTGATAGCGCTAAAAAGCAAATCGTAATTTTTCTCAATATTCTCTTTGCCATCAGCTGTTTTGGTTCCCAGGTTTAAAGACTCATAGGGATTTTCACTGATCCCGCCAATTCGGCTTGTAAAACAGCTGTCTACAAGTCCGGTTTCTTCAAAAGCCTGTATGGTAAAGTAAGTTATACCGCTCACAACTTTTTGCTTAAATCCGCTCATTTCTCTCTCCTTATCACTAACAAAAAATTTTCAGCTTATAAATAATAGCAAGCGGCTTCCCGACTTGCTATTATTCTACCCTTGATTGGTAAGATCTATTTCTTTTATAAAAGTCCCATGGCAAGAGTTATTTTTCATTTAATAATTTTTTTAATTCTTCCATGAATGTATTAATATCCTTAAACTGTCTATATACTGATGCAAATCTTACATAGGCCACCTCGTCCAAATCCTTTAGATGATTCATCACCAATTCGCCAATGAGAATACTTGTAATTTCTTTGTCCATGGTATTATGGAGACTTCTCTCAACTTCATCTATTGTATGCTCAATATCCTTCATTGAAACAGGACGCTTCTCACAGGCACGAATCATTCCATTCAGTACTTTGTTTCTATTATAGGCCTCTCTTGTACCGTCTTTTTTAATCACGATCAACGGAATCTCTTCCACTTTTTCATAGGTTGTAAATCTCTTTCTACACTTGCTGCATTCTCTTCTTCTGCGGATAGCTTGTCCTTCTTCTGTAGGTCTGGAATCTACTACCTTCGTTTCAAAATACTCGCAGTATGGACAGTTCATCGCTTCTCCCCCTAAATGTGACCATGCCCTCACCTATACATATTGTTACTCAAATTATAATATTTCATATAGGGAATGTCTACAATGAATTTTTCTGCTCATAATAGTAAAAACCATAACCGTTTTCATCACTTCCTTCTCTGAAAGGGGTTTCTTATTCCTTTTCTTCTAATTCTTCGGGCAAAATGACATCTTTCAGTTCTACTAAAATCACATCCATACCTATTTTTCTGATTTCATGCCATGTGATAATAAAATCATTTTCTTTTCCGAAGAAGCTTAGAAATTTCCCTGGCCCAGGGACAATCAAAGCATCAATTCGCCCTTTCTCTAAATTGACTTCAATATCAGACACAAAGCCTAATCTCCTGCCATCTACAATGTTAATAATTTCTTTTTGTCTCAAATCCGATGTGCTTATCATATCATCACCTTCTCATCTCTTAATAATAATGTGTAAATAGCCTTTCTATATCTATGTATATAAAGCTTTAGAGCAATATATGATCATAAAAAAAAACAAAAGCTGAGTATTTTGCTTTTGTTTAAATATGTTTTCTCATATGTTTTAGTGCCGTTTTCTCTAATCTTGAAACCTGCGCCTGGGAAATGCCTATTTCTTCTGCCACCTCCATTTGAGTTCTTCCTTCAAAAAACCGTAAGGTAAGTATTAATTTTTCGCGGTCACTCAATTTTCTTAGTGCTTCTCTGAGAGCAATACCTTCTAACCAGGTTTCGTCTTCACTTTTTTCATCACTGACCTGATCCATTACAAATATTGCGTCACCACTATCATGATAGATGGGCTCGAACAATGAAATCGGATCTTGAATAGCATCTAAGGCAAAAACAACCTCTTCTCGAGGTATATTCAACTCTTTTGCTATTTCTGATATGGTAGGTTCCTTTGAATTCTTATTGATCAGCTGATCTCGGATCTGGAGTGCCTTATAGGCTGTATCTCGCAGGGACCTGCTCACCCTAATCGAATTATTGTCCCTTAAATATCTTCGAATCTCACCGATGATCATAGGTACTGCATAGGTTGAAAATTTCACATTTTGCGACAGATCAAAGTTATCAATTGCCTTGATTAAACCAATACAGCCAACCTGAAATAAATCATCCACATGCTCTCCTCTATTATTAAACCGTTGTATTACACTTAATACTAATCTTAAATTTCCTTGAATGAATTCCTCTCTTGCAGAAAGATCACCTTGGTGAATCAAAGTAAATAACTGTCTCATTTTCTCGTTGGTCAGTACGGGAAGTTTTGATGTATTAACGCCACAAATTTCTACTTTGTTGATATGCATGACAATTCCTCCATTCGATGGATTATTGCCCCCTTACATCAAAATTATTGCCCTTTTAAAAATCCTTTATACCATAAAGAGCGAAAACTAAAAAGCAGCTTAACAGCTGCTTAGATCATTCGATTGATCTCTTTTCGCAATCTGGTTATAATTCTTTTTTCCAATCTAGAAATATAGGATTGAGAAATACCTAACATATCCGCAACTTCTTTCTGTGTTTTTTCTTCCCCGTTATTCAGACCAAATCTTAACTCCATGATTCTTTTTTCCCGCTTCGTAAGCTTTTTTAAAGCGATTTCCAACAATTCTTTATCAATTTCTTCCTCTAAAAATTTATATATTAGATCATTGTCGGTACCTAAGATATCTGACAGCAGCAATTCATTGCCATCCCAATCAATATTTAATGGTTCATCAAAGGAAATCTCGGCTTTTGCTTTGCTATTTCTCCTTAAATACATTAATATTTCATTTTCTATGCATCGAGAAGCATATGTAGCTAATTTTATCTTTTTTTCCGGATCAAATGTATTTACAGCTTTAATCAGTCCAATGGTGCCGATGGAAATTAAATCCTCTACTCCAACACCAGTATTTTCAAACTTTCTTGCAATATAAACGACTAATCTTAGATTTCTCTCAATCAAAACGGTTTTCACTGCTCCATCGTCTTCCCTAAGCTGATCAATTAAAAACAGCTCTTCATCGCTGCTCAATGGTGGCGGCAAAGCTTCGCTGCCACCGATATAAAATATGCTGTCTTCCTCTACTATCCCTATTTTTCTTAAAATCCTAATTAGAATTATTCTATAGTTAAGTCTTAGCCTGGTAAAAAAGCTTAGCACTCTAACGACCCCCATTTGATGATAGATTTTAAGTCAGAACATCTGGATGCAACAATGCACGATAGTCCCCATTCGATGAAAGCTCTTTAGTATAGATACCTATAATAATATTTGTTATACTTCTTACTTCATTATTTTCTTCCAACATTACGCTATCAGGCTTAAATCCTATAAGCATCCCATTTTCTTTTCCTAAAGATTTAAAAGGAATGACCCGAAACCGATTCATCCAATCAGAGGTTTGCAAGATCTTGGACAATAAATCTAGATTTACTTCCTGAGACTGGTTAAAAAAGTTCTGAATATTCTCCGGCAACAGTTCTTTAATTGCTTCATATTCAACGATAATAACTGGATACTTTGAGAGCGGCTCCTGCAGCGAGTTGCCCGTATCTATCAATGCGCATATTTTACTTTTCTGGTCCCCAACAGTGATCCAAATAGAGATATATACTTTATTTCGTGATATTTTAACCTGGATATATTCCCAACAAAACTTAAGAAGAATATAGGATACAATGCCAGAGTATAGCAGCAACCGAATTGGAAAATTCGCAATGTAAAATACCCCATTGCTTACAAGCCCGTTGAAATCTGTAAAATAAAATAAGGCAAAAGCCGCGCCGCCAAACATAAAGGATATAAGGTAAAAAATAGCCAGCAGCTTTAGAAAGTCTTTAAAATGATAAGGTATAAAAGTAATAATAATTATCAGCATAGAGGCTATAATTTTCATAATTGTTGAATATAGAAAACTAAGGGAGGGAAAAAAGACAACAAAAGCATATAAAGCGCCCACTGCTGCACCAGTCACAAGCCTAGCTTTCGAAACCTTGAATTTGCTAAAGGTCGCGGTAAGGTAAAGAATAAGCCAATTCATCAGTAGATTCTCTAGAAACAAATATTCTCCATATACCTCAAACATAAGCATTCCTCCATTATGGAGATAATTCTACTTGATACACATTATTCAATTGTCCTATGATTTATGTCTATTATATTAGAATTCCCATTCATTTTTTGTCATTGTGTGAAGTCGAATCTCTCCTATCGGGAAAAAAAACTTCCCATAATACGACAAAAGACCGTATCCTGAATTGGATACGGTCTTAAATTATCTCTTTTTTCTTAAGAAAGTAGGAATATCTAAATCATCTTGAATCGGTTGGTGATCCTCATCCTTATGCTTGTTCAATCCGGTATCCTTATCTAACAAAGGTACCTTCATGCCACCGGGTTTTTGATTCTCGAAGCCTGTAGCAATAACGGTGATCCGGATTTCATCCTTTAGATCCTCATCAATTACAGCACCAAAAATAATATTGGCATCAGGGTCTGCAGCCTGAGCTACCAGTTCGGCCGCTTCATTCACTTCAAAGAGTCCTAAATTGGAACCTCCTGTAATATTCAGCAACACACCCTTTGCTCCCTGAATAGAAGTTTCTAGCAGTGGGCTATGTATGGCCTGCTTCGCTGCTTCAGTAGCTCTGTTCTCACCGCTTGCTCTTCCTATTCCCATGTGAGCCAAACCCTGCTCAAACATAATGGTTTTTACATCGGCAAAGTCAAGATTTACAAGACCTGGCACGGCAATCAAATCAGAAATACCCTGAACACCTTGGCGTAATACATCATCGGCCATTTTAAATGCATCCATGATAGATGTCTTTTTCTCGACCACTTGAAGCAGTCTGTCATTTGGGATCGTAACCAGGGTATCTACCTTTCCTTTTAGTTCCTCGATTCCTTGTTCAGCATGCTGCATTCTTCTCTTTCCTTCAAAGGTAAAAGGCTTTGTAACAACCCCTACGGTTAGTATGCCCATCTCCTTTGCAATCTGTGCAACAATCGGTGCAGCACCGGTTCCTGTTCCACCACCCATACCAGAGGTAACAAACACCATATCTGCCCCCTGTAATGCTTGATGTATATCTTCTCTGCTTTCCTCAGCTGCTTTTCTACCGATTTCTGGATTTGCTCCCGCACCTAAACCCTTTGTTAACTTCTCTCCTATTTGGATTCTATATTCGGCCTTAGATGTAAATAGGGCCTGTTTATCCGTATTAACAGCTATAAACTGGACTCCTTTTAGTTGGGATTCTATCATTCTATTGACAGCGTTGTTACCTCCACCACCAACACCGATTACTTTTATCTGAGCAAATTGCTCCATATCAACATCAAATTCTAACACAAAATTACCCCCTTCATACGGCTACGAAAATATTATGAGATCGTTAGTTCAAATCAATTCATTGAGTTTTAAGTGTTTTTATCTATATTTTGGTTCTCAATTCAGATCATTAATGTATCGGCATGTTCTAAAAAAACCTAAAATGAGAATAAATTCAAATAATCCTATAACATATTTCAACGTGCTATTAAAATATCCTTTTTTTTGTAACAAAAACTTTATTTTTTCGTGATTCTCTCAATGAGGTAACGCCTAATAATTGCAAAGTTTTGGAATAATCTTCCTCCAAATGCAAATATTGCTGCATAGTAGAGGGGGACACCTAAACGATCGCCGATATAGGCTAGAAAGCCCGCAAGAATGGCATTTCCGAAGAATCCTGACACAAAAATTGTTGAATGAAATTTTTCCTCCATATGAGACCGAATTGCACCAAAAACAGAATCCAGTGCCGCTAAAATGGCTACTGACATATAAAGCGAGTATGAGGATGGGTAAGTAATAGGTAAGTAGACACCCAGCAGTACCCCGATCATTAAACCTAAAATTGCAATAATCACATTATTCACCCTCTTCTGCTACTTTCAAGTAACGATAATTAATATCCTCTTGATACCTTGGAATCTTTACATTTACCACAGGTTTTACATCTATTAATAATCCTATAATTTCTTTAAGATAATGGCCTGACTGACCGGGTGCGTAAATAGAAGCTTCCAGTGTCTTTGGATCACCAATTGCCTTTATAATAAAGGGTTGCGCAAAAACCTGGTTGTTAATACGAATTGTATGGCCTGCACAATTGATCTCCGAGATTGAAATAATCCTCTGCCCATTAATAGATAGGGCTTCAGCTCCAGCAGCCTTTAAATCATTGATTAAATTTAACACATCAATATCATGGACGAGAACATTATTAGGGTTTTCATCTCCAATCAATTCCCTCGTTCCGTCATTTACCGTCAGTACAATCCCTGGCCCCTCTACACTCTTGAATCCACTGACTAGTTTTTGATTCTCTAACTCCTGTATTAGGGCATCTTTGAAGAGTCCTCCATCGCTTTTTAGCTTCTCGTAGTTCTCAATAAAGCTGCGCCGCTCTTCAATGACACTTTGGAGATTTTCCATCTCTTTTTTTTCACTCTCTATGGATAGTTTATAGTCATAGATCACCTTTAATGGTACATAAAGGTAATCACCGGTTACACTCTTTATCTGAAGTGCAATAAGGAAACCCAACAGAATGCAAAGGATTAAAATATTAAATTTCCAAACATTCATTTTCATTGCATCCACCTCAATGACTATTCCTTTTCTTCTACGGGTTTAGCATATCTAAATTTAATTATCTCATTATATCTAGGTATGGTTACTTCTTCTTGTTTCTTAATGGACACTTGTAATCCATGGCGCTCTCTCATTTCCCATACAATACCAAAACGAATGTTTAAGGTTGCCTCAAGGGTATCAGGATTCCCTATTGCTTTGATAATAAAAGGGGGTGCTGTTGGAACAGAATTAATATTCACATTATTTCCTGCAAGGCTGATTTCAGTTCGAGACACGATTCTTTGATCATTTACAGAGATTGCCTCTGCTCCTGCATCATTTAATTTATTCAGCAGACTCAACAATAAATCATAATTCAGCATAATCGTGCTATAATCCACTGGAAAGTCAGGGTCTACCGGCGGATCATCAACGGCTACTATAATGCCGGGGCCTTTTACACTTCTAAGGCCGGAAATAATTTTATATTTTTCTAAATCGGCACTTAAGCTCTTTATGAGAGCATCCTCTTTTGATTCAGCCTCCTGAATCTCTTTAATCCTAGCCTCTAAAGTATTTACTTCATTTAACAACTGCTGTTTTTCCTGCCTGATTTTTTTAAGTTCAGCAGCTAGCTCTTGGGCTTTCTGTGCCGGTGCAATCCCTTCCAAGTAATTGGTTTGTACACTCTTGAACTGGAGTGCCAAAACCAATCCTAAGACAATACACACAATACCTACAGCCAGCTGTCCTTTAATGCTTTTCATCCCCACATCCTCCTTAATCTACAGGTCTATAGGTCGGATTACCATCATAGCTGATATCAATAACCCCTCTAGTTATATCTTTACTCTCTAAGTCTTGTAAAATTTTCACTAAAAGGCTTAGCCTATAATCAATATTACTACCCTCTCCAATTCTACACAATAATGTATCTGTTAGTTTTATCGTATAGTTTTTAGGATCATTGACATCAAGATTTTTTATAGGCATCCCTAGTTGATTGATGCTTTTAATAATCTCCAAAGCTTTTTCCAGCTTCTGCGGATCCTTTACTTCTAAAGGCTCTCCCTCCATAAAATGGTCAAACTCCAAACCGTAAATGATCTTTAAGTTTTCAGGATGGGTTTCAGATTTTAGAATCATACCATTCTCGTCTATAAATACATAGGCTCCCATAAATGGAATTGCAGCAATTTCTTCCCGTTCTACGATATTTATTGAAATCCTGTTGGGAAGCTTTCTTTTTACTTCTACAGATTTAATATATGGATGTTGCGATAATCCAATTTTCACATCTTTTATTTTCTCCTTATAGATTTGATTCCCCAAGGTTATGCCTGAGGCTTGTACAATGTCTTCCTGAGACAGTAATACATTACCCTTTATCTCAATAACTTTTATACAAAAAAAGTCAGTTTTAAAAATAATGATGAAAGAAATAATACAGCATAAAAGCATAACAAATAATATCAATTTTTTTCTTTTTCTTTTTTTGTCAATAAGAGATTGATTTATGTACATGTTCTCCCACCTTACAGGTTGTCAGCTTCTCTTATTAAATTAAAGAGCAGCTGAAGCTGACTCTTAATTTATCCTATATATTTGCGCACCTAACTGTTCTAACATTTTGTCAAAACGATCATAGCCTCGCTCTATATGAATAATCTGATCTACAACAGTTGTTCCCTCTGCCGCTAAGCCAGCTAAAACTAAAGCAGCCCCTCCTCTTAGATCCTTGGCGCTCAGCTTAGCCCCTGTCAATCTTTTTACACCTTTAACTACAGCTACTCGGCCATCCACCTTAATATTGGCACCCATACGCGTTAATTCGCTCACGTGCTTATATCGGTTTTCAAAAATAGTTTCCGTAAATATACTTGTGCCCTTTGCTACTGTCATCAAAGCCATAAATTGTGCTTGCATATCTGTAGGAAATCCAGGATAGGGCAGGGTTTTAATCATATCGACAGCCCGGATCTGATTGGGTGTTTTTAACTTGATTTGTCTTTCCTTTTCTAAGATAAGGCATCCCGACTCTTTCAATTTTGAAAGGATTGGCTGTATATGCTCTGGCACAACATTGTCCAGCGTCACTTCTCCGCCGGTAATAGCTACAGCAGCCAGGAATGTACCCGCTACAATTCTATCAGGCATAATATGATGTTCGGCCTTCTGCAAGCGTTCAACCCCTTCTATAACAATCTCACTGGTACCTGCTCCAGAAACCTTTGCCCCAGTGACATTCAAATAGGTCTGTAGGTCCACAATTTCCGGTTCTTTTGCAGCATTTCTAATTTTTGTCGCACCCTTTGCCATGACAGCAGCCAGCATTGCGTTCTCTGTGGCACCTACACTAGGGTAATCCAACTGTATTTCGCATCCTCTCAAATCAGAAACTTCGCATTCTAAAAAGCCGTGGGCCTCATTGATGGTAACCCCAAGTTCCCGCAATGCTTTTAGGTGAAGGTCGATAGGCCTTGGCCCAATTTCGCAACCACCAGGGTAACTTATCTTAATTTTACCACATCTGGCCAACATTGGCCCCATTAAAAAAATGGAAGATCGCATTTCTCGTACCAAATGCTCCGGGATTTCATGACTGGAGAGGGTGCTAGAATCAACACTCAAAACGTTGTCCTCAAAAGAAACCTTACACCCTATAGATTTGAGAATCTCGATCATGGTATCTACATCCTTAAGGGCAGGGCAATCATATAAAATGCTTTCCTTTCCATTTAACACTGTAGCCGCTAAAATAGGTAATACCGCATTTTTGGCACCGCCTATACGCAACTGGCCTATGAGCTTATTTCCACCATTTATGACAAATTTACACACATATTCCACCTCCGAGATGTCTGCTGTTTATATATTAATTAAGCAATAATTAAATGTAATATATAACCATCATATGCAGTAAATCCCAAGGTGTTCCTTAAAGCAATCCGAGATTTAAGTATAGGGTATAATATTGTTATCTTTTTTGTAAAAGTTCAATAATATTAGAATATATCATATCTGTAGCATCAGTTTTCGCAAGCAGTCTGCTTTTCTCACCCATTTCTTCCAGCCGATACTTCTCCTTCATAAAACGATTGAGTAGTTCCACAATATTTTTATCATTTAATTCTCTTTCAAGCAATAATACGGCAGCACCCTTTTTTTCTAAAACCCTTCCATTATGTTCTTGGTGATTATTGGTTACATATGGAGAAGGAATCAATATAGAAGGCAGTCCCATAGCGGTGATTTCGGCCAATGTGATGGCGCCAGATCTGCAAATGATTAGATCACAAGCTCCCATCAAAGCAGGCATGTCATGGGCATAAGGTTTGATGATAATATTTTTTCCTATTAGAATATTCTCTTTCTCCAAATCCTTCATAAAGGATTCATAATGACTGCTTCCCGTGATATGGATCAACTGAAGTTCATCCTTATTATTTAACCTTTTTACAACAGACTTCATCACTTGGTTAATTTTTTCTGCCCCTCGGCTTCCACCAAAAGACATAACAAGCATACGATCATCCTGTATATTAAGATTGCTTCTACATTTTTTTCGATCAAAATGAATGAACTCTTTTCGAATGGGATTGCCTGTTACGACAATCTTGCTGCTATTATGAAAATGCTTTCTCGAATCCTCAAAGCTTACCATAATTCGATCTACAAATTTTCCTAGTATCTTATTGGTAACACCGGGTATCACATTTTGTTCATGGATAATGGTTTTAATCTGCATCATTGCAGCTATCCACAGGATCGGTCCACAAACATATCCTCCGGTTCCGATTACGATGTCGGGCTTAAAGCTCTTAATCACCCTGCGCGCATCCCTCAAACCGGCAAATAAATCCTTAACAGATTTTAGGGTGTCCAGACCCAGTTGCCGTTTAAAACCGCTAACTCGTACAATCTCGATTTTATATCCCGCTTCCGGAACCAGTTTATACTCCAATCCTCTTTTTGTACCGACAAATAATATTTCCCAATCTTGATGTTCTTCTTTAATTCTGTTTGCTATGGCAATGGCCGGATAAATATGTCCTCCTGTTCCACCACCAGCAATGAGGATTCTCATTTTTTCAACTCCTATCTAAGTTCGAATACCTTGAGATGTTTAGCAATACGCCCATAGCTGCCATGAAAATTGCAAGGGAATTTCCACCCCAACTGATAAAAGGTAAAGGTATCCCCGTAACTGGCATAGAAGATGTAGCAACAGCAATATTAATAATCACTTGTACACCCACCATTGCTGTAATGCCGGTTGCCAACAGACAGCCGAATAAATCAGGTGCATTGATGGCAATTCGAACGCCTCGCCAAATTAAAAGCAAATATAAAATAATAACTGTTAAACAGCCTACAAATCCCAGTTCTTCGCCAATGATGGCAAATATAAAATCATTTTGAGGTTCGGGTATATACAAATATTTTTGAACGCTTTTTCCTAGTCCTACACCAAAGACCCCCCCAGATCCAAGAGCTAATAAGGACTGAATTACTTGATAACCGCTGCCTCTAGGATCGGCAAAAGGGTCTAAGAAGCCTGTAATTCTTCTCATTCGGTAAGGTTCTAACAGGATCATGACCACTAATAAGCCGGCGCCGACTACTCCCATACCGGCAATATGTCCCCAGCGCATTCCTGCTACGAACATCATAGCTACAATAATAAAAGTTATGGTCATAGCCGTACTAAGATTCGGCTGCAATATAATTAAGCCAAAATAAATACCTATAATCAGTAAATTTGGCACTACTCCCCTTGTAAAACTTTTAATTTTTTCCGGACTCCTTGAAAGTCGAGAGGCTACGAAAAAAATGCCGAATATTTTAGCCAACTCTCCCGGCATAATAGTAAAACCGCCTATGCCCAGCCACCTTCTCGCTCCGTTAAACTCAATCCCTAAAGGTGTTAATACTAATACCAGAAGTACTAAACTGATAATATACCCATATGGAGCCATTTTCTTATACTTCCAATAGTCAAAATTCATGGCTGCAATCATACCCAGCAATCCCAAACTAGCCCACATGATCTCCCGCTTCAAGAAATGATAACCATCGTTCATTTTGAAGTATGCATAGGCATAACTTGAACTAAAAACCATGATAATTCCTATGGCTACAAGTATTAATACCGTCAACATAAGTGTGAAATCACTGGATTTTTTTTTGGTCATTCAATAGACCTCCTTAATTTTTCGATGCATTCTTTGAAGTGATTTCCTCTATGTTCATAGCTCTGATACATATCCCAGCTGGCACAAGCAGGAGATAATAGAATGGTGTCTCCTGCTTGTGCTACTTTATAGGCTGTTACAACCGCATCCTCCATATCCTTTACAATCTGGCAATGATCAAAGCCCATCTGCAGTGCTGTCTCTTTAATCTTATTTGCGGTTTCTCCGATTAATACCATATACTTCACTTTTCCCTGGAAAGCCTCTATGAATGTTTCAAAACTGTTGCCTTTATCCATTCCGCCAGCTATAAGTATAATCGGTTCTTTTACTGCTTCAACTGCTTTAATAGATGCATCAGGATTTGTTCCTTTTGAATCATTAATAAAACGAATACCTGATATTTCGTCAACAAATTCAATGCGATGCTCCACGCCCATGAAGGTATTAAGAGTCTTTGCTATAACCTTGCCGTCTATCCCTGCCCAGTAGGCAATAGCTGTAGCTGCCAAGGCATTTTCAAGGTTATGGGCACCGGGGATTTTTAACTCCTCAACGTGACAAATTTCTTCTTTTACGCCATTCTTGCGAACCACAATCTTTCCTTCCTCTACAAAGGCACCTTCCTCCAAAACCTCTTTTCTACTGAAGAAAATAACCTGAGACTTGGCTCTTACCTTAAGTTTACAGGTTTCCTCATCATCCCTGTTCAATACAAGAATATCATTAGCTGTTTGATTTATAAAAATATTTGCTTTAGCATCAATATAGTTTTTCATGGTTTTATGTCTATTTAAATGATCTGGTGTAATATTTAATATAGCAGCTATGTATGGCTTAAATTCAATGATGCTCTCTAACTGAAAGCTGCTAACCTCTGTAACCATTACAGCATCGCTGCTGGCCTCTAAACTTTTAGACACCGCTGCAACCCCTATATTTCCAACCACATAAGTTTCTTTTTTTGCATTTTGAAATATCTCTCCAGTTAATGCTGTAGTAGTGGTTTTTCCATTTGTTCCGGTAATAGCAACAAAATCTGCAGCACATAGCTGATAGGCCAGCTCTAGTTCTCCGATAACAGGAACTTCCTGTCCTCTAGCCTCGGTTAAAAAAGGTAGATCTGTTGGTACCCCTGGACTCAATACAATAAAATCATATTGGCTGACTTTTTCGGGGTGACTTCCAAGAATCATGTGTATCTGATCTGTTTGGATTTGTTCAAGTACTTCTTTTAATGCATCCTCTTGTTTTATATCATTAATTGTTATTTCAGCACCTAGACTTAATAATGTATTAACTGTTGGAATTCCTGATGTGGCCAAACCTACGACTAACACCTTTCTGCCTTTTATCTCCAAATTCTGACACCTGCTTTCATGAGAATATTTATTTTCTATTGGCTCAAACCGAATAATCCTACAATGCATAACAGCAGTGTAACGCTCCAAAATACCGCAACAACCTTTGTTTCCTTCCATCCTTTCAATTCATAATGATGGTGTAAGGGGCTCATACGGAAAACTCTTTTCCCCGTTAATTTAAAGGAGATTACCTGAATAATCACCGATAGGGCCTCAGCAAAGTATATCCCTCCAACAATTGGAATAAGCAAAGTAAGGTTCATCAGAATAGCAATCGCCGCCACTGCTCCCCCAAGTGCCATAGACCCCGTATCTCCCATAAACACTTTAGCCGGATGGGCATTGAATCTCAAAAATCCCAGACAAGCTCCTGTTAAGGCTCCACAGAAAACTGCAATACTTGAAAAACCCCAATTCATCGCTACGAGACTAAAAAAAGAGGATACAATCAGCGTGACCCCTGCAGCTAAACCGTCTAAACCATCGGTTAAATTGACACTGTTGGCTGTTGCTACTACTACAAAAGCTATATAGGGTACATAGAAGTATCCCAAATCCCAGTACTGATTCATGAAAGGGATTAAAATTTTCGTGCCGGTCACAGATATAGTAGATTGATATACTGCAATAATTACAGCCACTATAATTTGACCCAAAAGCTTTTGATAAGCTTTTAAACCCAAATTTCTTTTCAATACTACTTTTATAAAATCATCGATAAAGCCAATTAATCCAAAAGAAATGGTAGCAAAAAGTACAACAAATAAGTCCTTATTGATACGACCGGAAGTAATAGCAGTAATCAAAATTGCTGTGATCATAATCAATCCGCCCATCGTAGGGGTTCCGGATTTGGTCATATGTGATTTTGGGCCCTCATCCCGGATACTTTGTCCTACCTTGAGTCTTTGCAGTATTGGAATAACGATTGGTCCTAGGATTAATGTAATAAAAAAGGAGATCACAATCGTAACAATTAATTGTCTATATTGTATCATTCAATTAACTCCTCTCTTGTATGCCTGCTACAATTTCTTCCATTTTCATGCTTCGAGACCCCTTAACCAAAATCATATCATCTGCTTTAATGGTTTTTTTCAGATATGCAGTTGCTTCCTGATTATTGGTGCATACAATAATTTTTTCTCTGTCAAACCCATGATCTATAGCGCCCTCGACCATATGAACCGATGATGATCCTACTACAACCAAAAGATCAACAGATTTCTTGGCAATTTCACAACCAACCGTATAATGTCCCATTTTTGTATATTGACCCATTTCCAGCATGTCTCCCAATACTGCTATTTTCCTTTTTGCATCAGCTTTGCTCAGAACGGAAATAGCAGCTTTCATAGAATCTGGACTGGCATTGTATACATCGTTTATGATTTTTATATTATCGTGTATGCTTATGATATGTAGACGCATAGCACTACCCTGATACGCTTCAATTCCCTTTTGAATCATTGCGCTTTCCATATTTAAGCAACGTCCTACTGCAATGGCAGAAAGGGCATTGTATATATTATGGGTCCCTGGTACTTGCAGCCGAAAGTTAACCGGCTGACCCTCAAACAATACATCAAAAGTACTGCCGGCTTCCCCTAAATCCTTTATATTATCTGCCTTTAAATCACATAGGCTATGAATGCCCACAAAAAGATTCTGAAATCCCAATACTTGATCCTTTAAGCCATTTAAATAAGGATCATCTCCATTTACAATCAATACATCTTCCCGCTCTAAATAATTGGCGATCTCCATTTTTGCCTTGAATATATTTTCTTGGGAGCCCAGATGTTCTATATGGGATAAACCGATATTGGTAATAACAGATATGTTCGGCCTTACGATTTCTGCCAAAGTATCAATTTCTCCCAATGCACTCATCCCCATCTCAAAAATTGCTGCCTCATGTTCTTTCTGAAGCTGAAATACAGATAGGGGAAGTCCTATATGATTGTTAAAGTTTCCTTCACTTTTCATTACTTTATATTTTTGTTTTAAAACAGAATAAATCAAGTCTTTCGTTGTAGTTTTTCCAGTACTGCCGGTAACACCCACTATGGGAATATTGAACTTGCGGATATGATACTTCGCCAAATCCTGCAATGCCTTTAGGGTATCCTTTACGCTAATAACACAGATTTTCTCATTCATATAAACATCTTTATCTAATATTCTATGGGTCAATATAATCTTAGCTCCTTGCTGAATCGCTTGAGGAATAAAATCATGACCGTCAAAGTTTAAGCCCACAAGCGGAACAAATAACTCTCCACCTTTTATTCTTCTTGAATCTGTTATGATCTGTTCCACCGATTCAATAATATTTTTAAAGAGATATTCTCCTTGGGTAGCTTCTAATATCTCATCAATTGTCAACTTCATCCTGTAAATCCTCCCGTATGAGCTCTTGGGCAATTTTTCGATCATCAAAATCAATTACTCGATTCCCGATAATCTGATAGGTTTCATGACCTTTGCCTGCAATAAGAATTACATCCTTAGGTCCGCTTTGTCGGATCGCTTCCCGAATACCTTCCTTTCTATCTACTATCATTTTATATTTGCATGATGTCCTTTTTATGCCTACTTCAGCATCTTTTATAATGTCTTCTGGTTTTTCTGTTCGTGGATTGTCACTAGTAATAATACAATAATCTGATAAACGTCCTGCAATCTCACCCATGATAGGACGTTTTGTCTTATCACGATCTCCGCCGCAACCAAATACAGTAATAATTCTACCCTTGGCAAATTCCCTTATAGTTTTAATTGCATTTTCAATCGAATCTGGAGTGTGACTGTAATCCACAATCACAGTAAGGTCTTTATCGTTAGGCACCAGTTCAAATCTTCCAGGTACTACACGGGTCTCCTCCAATCCCTTTTTAATTTCCAGATAACCATACCCTGTCACATAACCTACAGCAGCTGCTGCTAGTGCATTATATACAGAAAACATGCCAGGTGTACCGATATTGATAACTCCTGAAAATTTAGGTGTTACCAGTTGGAAACGGGTTCCTTTAGCGGTTATTTCAATATCTTTCCCATAGATTTCTGCTGGCCCTTTGATGCCATAAGTTATACATTTAGCATCTAATTTGCTCAACTGTCTTGAAAGCTCTAAACCGAATTCGTCGTCTACATTTATAATGTTTGCTTGGGTGGTTTTATAAAAAAGCTTTCGCTTTGCGTTTTTGTAATTCTCCATGGTTCCATGAAAATCCAGATGATCCTGGGTAATATTCGTAAATACCCCAATTCGATACTGAATGTCTTCTACTCTATGTAAGTCTAAGGAGTGAGAAGATACCTCCATAACGCAAGTATTTACTTCACGGTCTAACATTTCCTGAAAAAGCCGTTGTAATTCAAGGGATTCGGGGGTGGTATTATTCGCCTTATATTCTTGATCCAATATTTTATAGGATATGGTACCAATAAGCCCCGACTGTACGCCATTTACCTCTAAAATGTGCTTAATTAGGTGGGTCGTAGTTGTCTTTCCGTTCGTTCCTGTAACGCCAATGACATTCATATATTTTGAGGGATGTCCGTAAAAGTTAGCAGCTATTGCCGATAATGCCTTTCTGCTATCCTCTACTCTAATGAAGGTAATCCCCTCCTGATCTTTTACTTCCTTTTCAACCACAATAGCCTTAATACCCTTAGCAATCACATCTTCGATAAATAGATGGCCGTCTGTTTTTGAACCGGATATGCACACAAAAACAAATCCTTCGCCTGCCTGCCTAGAATCATAAGCAATTCCCTTTATTTCTAATTCCTGTCTCCCATCTATATGCAACACATGAACACCTTTTAGCAACTCTTTTAAATCCATGGAAACATCTCCTTATTATAAATTCTTACCTTTATTTAGTATAGACCTAGTTTAATGAATATAGACAAAACTCGTTAAAAGGCAACTCGAACAAAGTGGTCAAAGCTTTGCTTTGAGTTGCCTTCATGGTTGCAATTATTTACATTATAACATAAATTTTTTATTTTATGTCCAACCCCATCAATTATTCCACTATTATTTTTTGCTTGCTTTGTCATTATATTATGGATTTTCCTTCTTTAAATATAATATGATAATGGATTTTTCGGGCACCTTTGCCCCTGGCTTTGGAAATTGGTCTACGATAACCGTATCGGGATTATCCACCGTTGTAGGCTCAGTATCATATTGGAGACTATGGGTTGCCAAAGTTTTTGCTGCATTCGTCAGCGTCATATTTCTAACTTCTGGAACTGTAACCTCTGCTTTTGCAAATTGTTTTGCTTCTTTTTCATTGTATTGTGGTTCAATATCCATATAGCGCAGACTATCTTTTAAAATATCATGAACTGCCGGTGCTGCAGTTAAGCTTCCGAATCGTACTCCCTGAGGTTCGTCCACTACCACAAGTACAGCTAAACGGGGATCGTCAATAGGCGCCAGTGCAACAAAAGAAGAATACACCTTTCCGGAAGCATATCGTCCATTTTCAATTTTATCCGCTGTACCGGTTTTACCGCCTATACGGTATCCGGGAATATATGCACTTTTGCCGGACCCATCGGTTACAACAGACTCCATGATTAATCTCAGCTCCCTGGCAGTCTTCTCAGAAACTGCTTGTCGCACCATTTTCGGTTCATAACGGTGAATAACATTACCTGCATCATCGACCAACTCTTTTACAATTCTCGGTTTCATTAATTTCCCATCATTTCCGATAGCCGCTATGGAATTCACCAGTTGAAGCGGTGTAACGGAGATTCCGTGTCCGAAGGATATGGTAGCCAATTCTACCGGCCCAACCCGTTCCTTATTTTGAACAATGGAGTTACCTTCACCAGGCAAATCTACTCCTGTGATTTTTGTAAACCCAAAGGCTTCGATATATTTGTAATACTTTTCAACCCCTAAGCGCTGACCGATCTCGATAAATACTGGATTGCAGGAGTTTTGAACCCCTACAGTAAAAGTTTGTGCCCCATGAGGGTTATAATATCTCCAGCACCGTATTTTCTGACCTGCAACCGTAGCATGCCCAGAGCAATAAAAAGGAGAATTCGGCTCCACTACGCCTTCTTCAAGCCCTGCTGCAGAAGTAATTAGCTTAAAGGTAGACCCAGGCTCATAGGTATCACTGATCATTGGATTACGCCACATTTCATTCCACAGTTTTTGCTTTTCCTTTGTATCTAGGCTTTCAAACTCCCTCTTTTTTTCCTCGCTTACAGGTACTCTTGGATTGTTCGGATCAAAATCCGGCTTTGTAGCCATGGCAAGAATATCACCTGTTTTAGGATCCATTACAATAGCAATTACTTTTTTCGCTTTCGTTTGTGCCAGCACATTGTCCAAAGCCTTTTCCGTAAAATGTTGAATGACTTCATCTATTGTTAAAACTACATTAAGTCCGTTTTCCGGCTCATAGTACTTTTCGACGCCATAAGGCAGCTGACGTCCTACTGCATCCGTGTTCTTAATCCATCTTCCAGGTAATCCACTGAGATATTTATCGTATTCCAGTTCTATGCCTACTAGTCCTCTATTGTCGTCGGTAGTATGCCCCAATATATGTGCTGCAAAGTTACCAAAAGGATAGTGTCTCCGGTTATCCTCTGCGATCCATACCCCTTCCATTTTTGCCTGGCGGATAGCATCTGCCTTCTCCTTGTTAATCCATTTCTCTATTTTAATTAAACCGACATTTCTTCTTGTCAGTTTTGCTTTGATATCATTTTCATCCTGCTCTAAAATTGCAGCTAGTTCTTTAGAAATCTCATCTACCTTGCCAGATCGTTCCACCTCTGCCGGTCTGGCCCAAACCGTACTGGTACTTGCGCTGATTGCTAACTTTTTCCCTTTACGGTCAAAAACAATACCTCGCTTTGCCGGAATTGGGATATCTCTTGTTTGCTGCATATGGGCCAGCTGTCGATATCTTTCCCCATCTACAATTTGTATCCAGCCGATTCTAAAAATTAGTCCAAATAAAATAAAGCTTACAGTAAATAATAAAAAAACTAACCTTTTTTTATTGGCAATACTGGGTGTTGACAACTTAATTGCCCCCTAACGAAACCATTCCTTTTATTAATCTAATAGTGCATACATTTTCACAAAAATACCCTTGAGTAAAAATAATAAATTGCCTTTTTCCGTTTTTGTAGTTTGGCCTGCAGGTTCTTTTAATGCCGTTATCGGTTGATCACCCATATCCAGGTAGACTGTCTGATCTTTTTGTGGATATTGCATCCCCAGCATTTCCTTTGCCTGACGCTCAATAATATCTGTCTTTTTTACACTTTCAAGTTCAATCTTGAGATTTTCAATTTGTGCACTTAGTTCTCTAGCCTCTTTATCAAGATAATAAATTCGGTATTTTGTCTCCGTCAACTGAACATACCCAAAAATCATTCCAATACAAAGTCCTACCAGTACTGCAATGCTTACAATAATTTGCAGCTTTTGAGAAGCCTTTACTTTGCTTTTTTTATTCATTTCGATGGTCTTTTTTTCTTTTTGAAGAAATTCCTTTGTCTGGACTTCCTCATATTGGAACTTACGCTGTGCTACTACCAAATTTATTCACCCCTTTTTGCTTTTAGAACTTTAAACCTTCTCGGCAACCCTCAGTTTTGCACTTCTCGAACGGGGATTGCATTCTACCTCATCGTCACTCGGTAATATGGGTTTTCGCGTTATAACCTTTAGTTGGGCCTTTCCACCACACATACACACAGGGTATTGAGGCGGACATTTACAGGCAGTACTCAAATCCTTAAAAATATTCTTGATGATTCGATCCTCCAGAGAATGAAAGGTGATCACACAGATTCTCCCGCCTTTATTTAAAGCTTTTGTGATGTCTCGAACAGTCTTCTCCAAAATCTCTAATTCTTGATTTACTTCGATTCTAATTGCTTGAAAAGTCCGTTTGGCGGGATGGGGTCCTTCTCTCCTAGCCGCCGCCGGAACGGCACTTTTTATGATTTCTACCAGTTCCCCTGTGGTTTTTATGGATTTCCTTTTTCTTGCTTCCACTATAAAATGGGCAATTCTTTTGGCCCATTTTTCCTCTCCATAATCCCGAATAATTCTGGTTAAGGACTCTTCATCATAATCATTTACTATATCTTCTCCAGTAAGGCTTTTATTGGGATTCATTCGCATATCCAGAGGTGCATCCTGCATATAGGAAAATCCTCTACTGGCTTCATCCAGTTGATGAGACGATACACCCAGATCCATCATCATTCCATCAATTTCGGAAATCTTCAAGTCTTCTAAAATATCTTCAATCTCAGAGAAATTATTATGTACAAATATCTTCGGTACAGTGTATGCAGACAATCTTTTTCTAGAAACAGCAAGAGCTGTAGGATCCTGGTCAATACCAATGAATAATCCATTTGGACCAAGCTTTTCACACACCTTAGAGGCATGTCCTGCTCCCCCTAAGGTACCATCCACATATATTCCTTCCGGCTTAATGTTTAAATGCTCTACAGTTTCTTTCAGTAATACTGTAACATGCTGAAAATCCAATCCTTTCACCTGCTTTCTTCTATCTTACCGCTAGTATCCGCATCTTGAAAAAGAAATATTATATGCCTAAATCTGCCATTTTTTCAGCAATGTCATCGTAACTTAGATCCGCTGCTTCATTATATCGATCCCATTCTTCCTTACTCCAAATCTCCACTCTAGTAGAAACACCGATGGTTATCACGTCTTTTTCCAGTTTTGCATGATCTCTTAAATTGTTTGGCAGCGTAACTCTGCCCTGTTTATCCAATTCACATTCAGCAGCCCCAGAAAAAAACAATCTAACAAATGCTCTAGCGTCTCTACTGGTTAATGGAAGCTGCTTCAATTTGTTTTCAAAGGTCTTCCACTCTTCTTGAGGATACACAAATAAACAGTTATCTAACCCCTTGGTTACAATAAACTTTTCGCCTAGTTCATCACGAAACCGAGAAGGAATGATAACTCGCCCTTTGTTATCGATAGCATGTAGATACTCACCAATAAACAAATTGCTCACCTCTTTAGGGAAAACCCACCACTTTTCACCACTTTCTACCACTTATTAGTTATTTCTATGGTTTCTTTAAAAATCCTTCTATTTTTTTCTTCTTTTTTAAATATTTTCGTAGGCTTATAGACCCATTTTCTATTGCTTAATTTCTCAAATCAAAAAGCTCTTAGAATCATCTTCTAAGAGCTTGGTTTTAGCCATTTTGAATATTATTATAAGATATATTATATGACAGACATCTGTCTGTAATAATCAATAATTAATTGATCCAAAGCAATGCTTACCTTGTAGATCTCATCATAATTTCCGCCTTTTTCCATTAAGTCATTTAAAACCTCTCTCATTTGTTCAATATCATATTTAAGCATAATACCACCTCTAATTATGTTCATTTTTGTTTACATATAGAAATAGTGGTAAAAAATGGTGTACTTACATAATATAATAAAAGTTGTCAAGTGTCAACATCATTATATGACAATTACATTGCAAGCCCATTACATTATTATAAATTTTCTTTTTATTCCCTCTTATTTCTATATAATTTACCAGAATAATTCGACATTTGTTTTTGTATCTGATTTACAGATTCGACATTTATATTTTCTGTATTTTACTCCTTTCCCGATAAATGATGAAAGATCCACCCAGAATAATCAGAATACTAATCACCTGTGCAGTCCTAAACGGTCCTACCATGAGACTATCGGTCCGCAAGCCTTCAATAAAAAATCTTCCTACAGAATATAAAACTCCGTAAAGGACGAGTAACTCTCCTTCAAACTTTTTCCTAGCATCATACCTTAGTAACAGAAATAAGACTGCAAAATTCCATATGGATTCATATAAAAAGGTAGGGTGCACTTTTATGCCATCCACCATAATTCCCCAGGGTAAATTAGTAGGTCTTCCAAAAGCCTCCTGATTTATATAATTTCCCCATCTTCCGATAGCCTGCCCTAAAATAATGCTGGGAGCACAAATATCTGCCAGTTTTCTAAAGGATAGTTTATGATACTTGCAAAAGAAATAGCCTGCAGTGATACCTGCAATCACTCCGCCATGAATCGCTAGGCCTCCCTCTCTGGTGTTGAGTATGCGCAGCAAGTCTCCACCATAATATTCCCAGTTAAAAATCACATAATACAATCTCGCGCCGATAATTGCCGCAGGAATAGCCACTAGCACCAAATCAAGAATTCTCTCCTCCGAAATATTCTCTTTTTTTGCCCTGCGCATTGCTACAAACGCCCCTAAAATCATACCTAATGATATAAGGATTCCATACCAACGTATAGATAAACCGAAAATTTCAAATGCAACTGGATTCACTGATATCACTCCTCACAAAATCAGTAGGTTGTCAGATCAACTGACAACCCATGTATTCATTATAATGAATTATCCCTCTACATACAATTTATTTTGAATGAATAACCGACAGAATACTTCTGGCTGGCTGAAAATGTTCTTTAAATCGGCGCTGTATATCTTCAAATGTAATACTTTTGATCGTGTCCATGTAGTCAAAAATATTAATATCTCTAAAATGATAGGCTACAAAGGTAGTGGCAATAAATTCTACAGAATTATAGGATCTTAAATGCTCTCCAATATATTTTCTCTTCATTCGCTCAAAATCCGTTTTATTCAATCCTTTTTCACCTAATGCCTCAATATGTTTCATCATTCTGTGATATACTTGATCGGGGTCCTTCGATTCGCCCCCAATCATCGAATGTCCATACCCTCTCTCACCGGTATACTCTCCTTCAAAGTTATCATTGATTAAGCCTTCCTCATATAATTCTTTGAAAAGTTCAGAGCTTCTCCCGAAAATCATCTCCAAAAGAATTTTCGTAATTAGTTCCTTTCTTAAAAGCTGTTCTCCCCCATATCCAATATCCGTATCCTTAAAGGCTACATTAAACAGCGGGATAGAAACTGAAAGCCTTTCTTCAATCCTATTTTGAACTATTGTGCCGGGTTCCTCGGGATAATACCTTACTATATCTGTCTGGCCCACTTCACTTTTCCATAGAATATTCTTCTCTATGGTGGTGAAAACTTTCTCCTCATCTAGATCTCCCACAACAAAAAGAATCATATTTTGTGGTGTATAGAAGGTATTATAACATTTATACAGGTCTTCCTTTGTAATCCGGTTGATACTCTCCACTGTCCCGGCAATGTCAATCTTTACAGGATGTTGATGGTATAATGCCTTCAGTGCGTTGAAAAACACCTTCCAGTTCGGATTATCTTCATACATTCGAATCTCTTGTTCAATAATCCCTTTTTCTTTTTTAACATTCTCTTCAGTAAAATGAGGTGACTGTACAAATCGAACAAGAAGTTCCAAATTTTCATAAAATCTGTCCGTAGAGGAGAATAGATAACAGGTGGATGTGAAATTTGTATACGCATTTACATTTGATCCCAAATGAGAGAACCGATCAAATATGCTGCCTTCTTCCTCTTCGAAAAGTTTGTGCTCAAGGAAGTGAGCAATGCCGTCAGGTACTTCAAAAACTTCACCATCAGACCCCACACGAAACTTGCTGTCAATGGATCCATACCTGGTGGCAAAAATAGCGTACTGTTTAGTATATCCCTCTTTTGGCATATAGTATATTTTAAAGCCATTGGACAATTCTCTTATTTTAATTTCTTCTTTTAAGAGTGTACTTTTCAAGTTTTTCGTTATCATTTTTCTGCAACCTCCTTCTTACCCTTAAGGAAGTAAATCGTATCTAATGAAATCTCCTGGGCAGCTTGAACAATCTCATCTTTTTTAACCTTTTCAATCTTTTTGATAATATCCTCTAAGCTGTCAAAGTTTTTGCTTAAGGTCTGCGTATAATAAAAATCAGCAAGCATACCAGGAGTATCTGTTAAGGAACGGATAGAAGTAATGATTCCTTTCTTTGCACTATCGATATCTTCCTCTGAAAAAAACCCCTTCTTCATTTCATAAATCTCTTTTTGGATTAAATCAACGGTCTTTTCATAATGTTCAAACTCAATTCCTGACCCGATCAGCATGAGGGACTTAAATTTCTCTATTCTTGAGAAAATATAATAACATAGACTCTCCTTTTCCCGGATATTTTTAAACAGCTTTGAATTTGGCCCGCCCCCCAATATATTGGAAAAGACCACCAAAGGCTCATACAATTCGCTTTCATAAGGTACATTGGTTCTGAAGCCCATATTAAGTTTCCCCTGATTAATCTCCATAGATTCTTCTATACGAAGAACCTTTGATGGCTTATGATGAACCTGTTCCCGTATTCCACTAACAAGATTCTGTCGTTTAAATTGAAATGTTTTTCTTACTTTTTCCTCGATATAGCCTTGTTCCATATCTCCAATAACAAAAATGTCTATAGGAGAGCTTTCTATAAGCTTTCCATAATGATGATACAACTGTTCTCCTGTTATCTTGGGCAAGTCCTCTTTTTTGCCATACTCATATAAAGCAAAATTCTCATTTTTACACATTTCTTCAATACAACGTTCATAGGCATATTTAATCTTATCATTAATACGCCCTTCAATCTTTTCTGTCAGGTTTTCCTTTTCCTGTTTTAGATAGCTACTGGAAAACTGATCATCCTCCAAATATGGATCACTGATTAGCTGGTCCAACATATTTAAACCCTTGGAAAATATGTTTTTATCATCTAGATAGGCTTCATTAGCAACCTGCAGTCTGAATTGTAAGATATTCCTCTCCCCTTTTTTTGCTACGTCACTTCCTAAAGAAGCTCCATATAGATTTTCCAGTTCCATAGAAATATTTTGTGCAGTAGGATACTGACGTGTACCTCTTGGCAGCAACATAGATAAAAGCGCATTATGCGTTACCTCTTCCCGGAGTAAAGGCCTTTGAAAATAAACACTGACTAGGTTTGTCTTAAACTTATCGGTTTTGATACAGTGAAGCCTAACTTCTTCATTTATCACTATTGGCTGATATCGTTCCAACAACAAGATCCCTCCTCGATATATTCTATCTATCCTTCAAAACATCAGTAGTGAATATTTGCACATTCCTCCTGGATTCTTCCGAGATTTATTCCTCTACATTAAGCAATCTTACCCTGTTTTCTATTTCTTCAATCAGTTGATCAGAAGCACCCCATCCCTGTATATATTGTATATCAAATTCCACTTCATCTTTTAGTCTTTTGATGATTTTCTCTGTATGGGCAATATTTCGCACATCATCCACTACGTCATTGACTGTAATGATGCATATCTCTCTTACCCCGTATTGCTGAAGCTCTTCTATTGAGTTTTTTATACTTGAAGCAGGCAGATAGGCCGCGGCAAGCTTTATCTTTCTGTCTTCATACCCAACTCGAACCAGCTGCCTTTTCAGGTTTTCCAAAAACAACATCTCCTGCTTTAAGCCTGCAGCACTCTTCTCTTCATTTCTTTTCTCCACTTTTGTACTGCTCATCAATATAATACCCATATTAGCATTCTCATATCCTTCAGCATGCGCATCCACTTGGAGGACAATTCCCCGTGTTAGTTTTTCACTATTCCAAAGGGGCTGAGCAAATTTGATATGGCTATTAGTCACTTTCAGGCTATATTGATTCAAGTCATGAATCAAATTTAAATATGCTGAGGATTCTGACAGTACAACAGGTACAATGATTATTTTTTCATAGGATCTGCCTGCAAATTTATTTTCGAGAACTCTTTTATAACTTGTATCTCCATCCAAATAAGATAGATATACATCATAATTTACATCCAACAACTTCCCTAATTTATCATAAATTTCCCTGGATTTATCGGTATATCTGCTGATGCCTACCTGTTCGTAGGCTCTTTTATACTGATACAGCATAGCGATGCTGTACAACCTATTGAATAAACGCCTGTCCTTCTCCATTTTCTCTAATAGTGCTGCTGCATCATAACGTTCTTCTTCTCCCCTTAGGATTAGAAGTACCGCTGTTTGGTTTTCACCCTTAAAATCTTGCGGATAGGGCTTTGATATACTCCTAGACTCCATAGATATTGTTATCCAACCTGCAATAAAGAAGCCAAACAGCAGACTGCTGACCATGAGGCTTAGATACTTTAGGTTCCATCTCTTATAATTCATACCTATGTAGCTGCAAAAGAGACCGATAAAGAACATGGATAATCTTTCCACAGTTCCATTATATATAATAACACATAGTCCAGAAAAACCACAGATAAATGAAATCAATAATAGTTGTATATCTACCAGATTCATCATAGAATTCACCCCCTAATTCATTTTATTGAGGGAGCCTTCTATATATGTAAAAGGATTATTGAAGAACGAAAAAAGAAAGATGGGATTTTTAATAATCCCATCTGCACTTATCGTATCAAGGTCATCCTTCTCATTAAATCAGTTACTTCATTATTTACACGGGTAACAGCTTCCCCTTTTTCCAGCCTTGATGCTAACGCCTGAATCTCTCTTGTAGTTCTTTGATCCTGTGTAAAGAAAATTTGATCTACTTCCGGGTCAACAGTACGCACTCTTGCTTCAATGCGCTCCTGCAGGTTTTGGTTTTGTTGTTGATTTCCATTGGGTATAACACCAATTAGTGCTGCATTGGCACTGATCACTACATGTGCTTTTTCGATGCCTTCCAATACTGCCAGTTCATCAGCCAGTCGATGGGCCCGGCCATTTAAGTCATTAACATTTATGTTGCCTTCAAATGTACCGTCGTCGCTATTGTACGGGATTGTAGGGTTTGCCATATCCTGTTGTCTGGATTGTGCATTTGGGTTGATAGTTATACCCCTGTTTTGTGTATCGCCCTGATTACCTTGCTGGTTGGGATTGGGCCTTCTAACAGACTGACAACCACTGATCAATAGTATGACGATCATAAAGATGAAAATCTTATAAATAGTTTTTTTCAAACATAACACCTCCTGTAACTATTTTTTCACTAAGTCTTCATCTTTATTTCAACTTTTAAAAAAATTTCTAGAAAATTAATCAACACATTTTTATAAATACGCAAGATGCTTTTACCCATAAAGTTTATTGAATAATTTAACCGCTTTTTCAAAGGATAATTCTAGTAGATATTAGCGAATTGATTGAACATTCCTCATAGATCAGTTATAATTTAATTTGTGTTTAGCAATGTACAAAAGTCTGAAAGGAAGAATTTTATATGAAGTTAGGTATTGTAGGTTTGCCCAATGTAGGTAAGAGTACGCTTTTTAATGCCATCACAAAGGCTGGTGCAGAATCAGCAAATTATCCCTTTTGCACCATTGAACCCAATGTAGGCGTTGTCTCTGTTCCCGATCATCGTTTAGATGTGCTGCATCAAATGTATAATTCCGAGAAAAAGGTACCGGCTGTTATTGAGTTTTATGATATCGCTGGTTTAGTTCGCGGTGCAAGCCAAGGAGAAGGCTTGGGCAATAAGTTTTTATCCCACATCCGTGAAGTAGCCGCCATCGTTCACGTAGTTCGCTGTTTTGAAGATGATAACATTGTTCATGTAGAAGGAAGTGTAGGACCCCTTAGAGATATCGAAACCATCAATCTTGAACTGATATTCTCAGATTTAGAAATGATTGAAAGACGTTTGCTCAAGACTCAAAAACTCGCTAAGTCTGATAAATCCTATCAGGCAGAGATGGATCTTCTCCAAAGAGTAAAAGATACCTTGGAAAGTGGTAAATCCGTAAGAAGCTTAGATTTAACCAGCGAAGAGAAGGACATCGTAAGAGATTTTAATCTCCTTTCCTATAAGCCTATTATTTACGTAGCCAATGTTTCAGAGGAAGATCTGTTAGAAAATGGCGCCAGCAACAGTATGGTACAACAGGTACGGGATCATGCGAAAACTGAAAATGCAGAGGTTGTAGTAATCTGTGCAAAAATCGAATCTGAAATTGCAGAATTAGACGAAGAAGAAAAAGTTGAATTCCTAAAAGATTTAGGTCTGGAAGAGTCAGGACTGGATCTTCTGGTAAAAGCAGGATATAGACTGCTGAATCTGATGAGCTTTTTAACAGCGGGCCCTAAGGAAGTCCGTGCCTGGACCATTCGAATTGGCACGAAGGCACCTCAGGCTGCAGGAAAGATCCACTCAGATATCGAGAGAGGCTTTATCCGGGCAGAAACTATTTCCTTTGACGAACTAGTAGCAGCAGGCAGTATTGCAGCAGCCAAGGAAAAAGGGTTAGTGCGTCTTGAGGGAAAGGAATATATCGTACAGGATGGCGATGTGATATTATTTAGATTTAATGTGTAATCGAAAAGCAATGATTATTGGAATAATCATTGCTTTTTGCATGCTTGAGGCTTTATAAAAAGGCTGTTTTTCATAAAGCTATTTTAATAACCAGTGCCTTATCATCTCGTAGTTTTATGCTTAAGAAAAAAGTACTTATAACAAAATCTCTAAAAACTAGTCTAATACTCTCATGATCGATTGCATCAGCGAACCCAAAGATTTTTCTAAAGGACTAAAAACAGCTGTTGCAGTGCAGCTGATAGTCCCATTGAAAGACATAGCATAGAACCCTTATGGGAAAATGAACCAAAGGCACCTCAATCCATCTTATAAACCCCTTCTTTTTCTCTGTAATCAGCTTTGTATTTGCAAAATCCATTTCAAAAAAACGGTCTCTCTTCGTGAGGATCATTTTGTTTGTTTCCTCAATATACTTGGTCTCGTACCCCAAAATGCGTAATAGGCGGCCTGTCTTTCCCGGGTCTACAATTCTTCCTTTTGTTCTCTTGTTTTTTTTATCCTTATCCGGTGGATTTTCTTCAGCAGGCGTTTCCTCCGTTGTCTCTTCCTTAGAAATATACTCCACCTTACCTCCGATTCGGCCATCGGTAGAGATCTCTACTCCCCACTTCTTTGATAGGGCATTCAGGTTATCAATGATCAGCTTCCCTTCTTTTTCATCTGCTGCCCTAGGTTGTCCGTTCATAATTGAAATCGGCACAATCCAACTGCTGATCATTCCATTTTTATCAATTTCAATATTGAAAATCATAGATCGGTTGCTAAGCTGTCCCTTGGAATTGAAAACAAAATTTCCCAAACTGTAGAGTATTGGCTTGTTCTTATAAAATTCGATTCCTTGCAGTACATGGGGATGATGGCCCATCACAACATCTGCTCCGCTATCTATCATCACTCTTCCAATTCTCTCCTGGTACTCCTGGGGTATTTGTTCTAGCTCCTTTCCCCAATGTACGGAAACAATCAAAAAGTCTACGTTTTTTTTCGCTTCAACGATCGTATCCTTGATCTGGTCAATATAATGGTCATAAGCACTGACAATACCCGGTCGTTTCGATGTAGCATACCAACTCATGTCATAGATAACTCTAGAAAAGGCTAAAAAACCTATTTTTTGTCCATGAATCTCCCAAACAGCCGGCTCTAGTGCCTTCTGAATATTTCTGCCACCGCCAGCGTACTTAATTTTTCTTTTTTCCAGATTTTCTAAGGTTTCAATAAATCCCTCTTGTCCAAAATCCAGAACATGGTTATTGGCGATAGAGACCCCGCTCACGCCTGCCTTAACCAATCCATCCAGAGTTTCCGGCTTCGATTGAAAGGTGTAGGTTTTATCAGGACTTGCACTACCCTTTAAGCCCACCGAGGTTTCCAAATTTATAAGCACTAGATCACTTTTATCAAAATATGGCTTTACTCCTGTCCAAGGATAGTCAACTCCCATTTTTTCAATTTGCTTTCCAATGCTTCGGTCGAGCATTACATCTCCCGCTAACGAGATAACTACTGATTCCTTCTTCTCATTATAAGCATGGACACCAGCATTGAAGTTGGTCAGCCCTAACACTATCATTAAGAATATTACTATTTTTTTCATAAAAATCATCAAACCCTCATCATTTGTCTATTATTTTTCCAATGTTTGATTATTTTAAAAAAAGAATGGTACAATGACCATTCTTAATAGTTTGAGCTTCCGCTTTCAATGCCCTTGGCAATGGCAACAGAGGCACTAGTTCCTAACCGAGTTGCACCCGCCTCAATCATTTTTAAAGCAGTATTCACGTTTCTTATACCGCCTGAAGCTTTTACTTCCAAAGCATCTCCCACTACCTGCTTCATGAGCTTAACATCCTCTACTGTAGCACCTCCTGTGGAAAATCCGGTAGAAGTTTTTACAAAGTGAGCTCCGGCTGCTTTTGCCAATTCACAGGCTTTTATTTTCTCATCCTCGGTTAATAAACAGGTTTCGATGATTACCTTTAAAATATTGTGGGGTTTTAGTACCGCAACAACCCTTGCTATATCCTCGCGAACGAAATCATAATCCTGATCCTTCAGTGCACCAATATTGATCACCATATCAATCTCATCTGCCCCATTTTCTATGGCAGTTTTCGCCTCTGATGCCTTACCGCTAGACTCCATAGCGCCTAATGGAAAACCTACCACAGAAGTAACTTTTACATTACTTCCCTTTAACTGCTCTTTTACAAAAGGTACATACCATGAATTCACACACACAGAATAAAAGCCATTTTCAATTGCTTCTTGACAAACCTTTACAATATCTTGCTTCTGCGCATCAGGTTTTAGAATTGTATGATCAATATATTTAGCAATATTCATCGATAAGCCTCCAAACTATTTAATTAATTCCACCAAATCTCCGTTTTTTAGACCTGCAGCGTTGCCTTCATCAATATCTAAATGCATCTCTAATGCATAAGTCGGGTGAACCCGTACCAGCACGTTGTTAAATACCAGCCCTCGTTTGCCATCCACTTTTACACTTACAATATCCTTATCAACAACGTTAAACTTTTCCGCATCAGAAGTATGCATATGGATGTGTCTGGAAGCTGCTATGATGCCACTCTCTATTGTAACCTCGCCCTTTGGCCCAAGGATTTTGGCACCCGGACTGCCGGCTAAATCTCCTGAATCTTTTATCGGTGGTGTTACACCTAAAACAAATCCATCTGTTAAAGAAATTTCAACTTGTGTATTTCCTCTTGCTGGGCCTAAAACTCTTACACCTTTTAAAGTGCCCTTAGGTCCTACAATATCAACCTTCTCATTCGCCGCATATTGCCCGGGCTGTGACAAATCCTTCATAATGGTTAATTCATAGCCCTCTCCAAATAAAATGTCAATATGCTCTTTGCTTAGGTGTAAATGTCTATTGGATAGACCCACCGGTATCATATTGTTTGACATAAATAACCCCCCTGATTTCATTAGATATAGTAATGTTTTATCGTTATGTATACACGATACGCATATATTATATCTCTATGGTTTTAAAAAATCAAACCTATTCCTCAATTTAATACAATATTTACGAATAGCCGCCATGATCCTTACAACTTCTCTAAAACCGCTTGTGTCTTTCCATCTATGCTGGCTGCCCTATCTCTTCGGTCATCAATTTTTATCATTGTTGAAACCCTTAGCGCTCCTGCTTCAAAGGGCACCTCATGCATCCTTCTGATTACTTCCAAAATAACGTCCAGATCCCCTTCAATAATCGTACCCATTGCAGTCAATTGAAATTTGACCCGAGTCTCTTCCTGCAAGATACGATGACATGCTGCCACGTAGGCACTCAGGCTGGTATCCCCCGTACCTAATGGAACAATTGATGTTTCTACAATTGCCATTCTATATTCCCCCTAAAATTGAGTAAGATTCCGTCCCAAAGCAAAAGCTTCTTCTAGTAACTGTTTTCGATTACCTACGAATTCGTCATCGGTGTGATCTACTAGTAGATTATATTTATAATTGGTATTTATTGCCCTAAAAAATAAATCCATTACTACTGTAGCTCCAAGAAATCCTTTTTCATCCATCTGAGAGCCGGCGGTACAAATAAACAAGCCATTGCGTTTCTTATTTCTATCAATTGAGGACTGCTGCAGTATATATTTGCTGGACCAAAAAGCTTGGCATCGGTCGACCATGATTTTTGTAATACTAGAAACGGAGTTAAAGTAAAGAGGAGATCCGATTACTACTATATCTGCCTGATCAAATTTATGATAAAGTTCTGCCATATCATCTTTCATCACACATAGACCTGCTTTTGCACAGTAATCACAGGCTATACAGAACCTCATAGATAGTTTACGAAGCTCAATTTTCTCCACCTCAACCCCTTTAGTATGTAATCCCTCGATAACAGTATCCAAAAGCAAATCCGTATTCATTTTACTTCTGGGACTACCCATTATTGCTAAAGCTTTCAACAGGTCGCCTCCTCATCTGAATAAAATTATCCTTCAATAAACTGTTCAAGATTGAACTCTTTCTCTGAATCCACTTTCCCTTTAATATTACAATAAAATGTAAGAATTGCCAATGAAAATAGCAACATTGCCATAAAATTATAATAACCTGAATAAGGAGTAAACTGAGCCCAAAACAACAAAAACAGCCCTAAAATTGCATATCTCCTCGTCTTGGATTTTGAAAGCAGTGTCTCCCTATATACGGCTATTTTTCGTTCCCTTTTTTCAATACGATCTACTACATATTCGTCCATTTCCTTGTCTGTTGGAAAAAGTCCCGCCTTATCTATCATTTTTAACAGTTTTTCCTTTTCTACCAAAATAAGCTTGGGATGATTATTTCTCTCGGCAAAATCATAACACTCTTTTGTAAAATCCGTGGTTGCAATGATCATTCCTTTTATAAAGTCCATCTTCTTCAGTTTTTCACTATAGTTTTCTATTTCTTTCAGCTGGGTATTTTCATCATAGGGATTCATTTTAAAAAATACCGGCAGATGAATGTCCCCGTACTGATACAAAAAATAAATCTCCTTGTCATCAATACAGCCCTTTTCCGTTTTTCGAAATCCTATGTCCTCGAATACCTGTTCTAAGTAGGTATAGATTTCTTCCATAGATTTCCCCATAATCTCCCGGTATACTCTTTGACTAGCTAAATACTTACGCTTTTGGTTGATGATTTTTTCAGTTTTTTTGTTTCTCACTTGAATATCAATGGTATGAAACAGGCTGGTCAGCAGAATAGAAAGGAGTGATGCTGTCAATAGGTGTTTAATAATAATTAACAGCAGCAATAAGCTGGCAAAAAAAACGATTATACGGCTTCCAATGTAATCAAGAACCTTTCCAAAGCTGCTTCTCCCATCGGTTTTTCTTTCAACATAATATTTTTTCAGTCTTTTGCTGGTTTTCTTTTGATGAATATGAGTCTTTAGTTGTTTCATAAAATATTTGGTAACTTCATTATACTTATTCACCTGAATACCTCCATCCCTAGGATATTACTATTTTTTCCCACCTGCATAAAATATATTCGAGGGTTTATTCATAACTCTGTAAGAATGTGGCAATAATATTGAAAATAAAAGATATAGGAGGCTTTCTACGTGAAAATAGCTGACTTACCTGATAATATTCGATTGGAACTCCATAATCATATGAAACGTATTATTCGTAAATATTATAAGGGTTTGAAAAACGGCTCCCTCAAATATGAGTCTTTTATAGATAAAATGTTTTCAATGAAAGCTAAACCCCAATGGCTCAAGGATTATCCCGAGCTCGAAAAAGATAAGGATTTTAGGGATTCACTTATTCAATATATTAAAAGCATAACCAACGCATATATCCAAATGGAAAATCAAAACAAGCTGAATCATAACCATAAACATAGGGTATTGTCCAGTAGGCCAAATACAAAGGCAGATCAAAAAGAAGCCTTGAGTATACAAGACAGACAGGAACTTAAAAAAATTCTTCATGACAACGGATACACCTTGTCTATTCCTTCTAAATTTTTAACGTCTGCTGAAGCCTCTTATTTAAAGGAATATATTCAACAAGGCACTTCTGTCCCTCTAGGATGGGAGAAAATACTAAACTATATAAAAAAGAGCACTTAATGTGCTCTTTGACTATTCTACTCCCCACTTACCTTTTTTCATATGAATTTCCAACTCTGCTGCGATCATTTTTCTTAAGAAAACTGCCTGCTCCTTAGCTTTATTGAATATAGCCACACATCCTGGATCAAGATCATCCTCAATTCCAGCTTCTGCTATGTCCTCAACTTCCTGTAGAACATTGTATAACTCCATATGTAATCCATTTGAGAATTCTGAACGAACAACCTTTGTAGTTGCCTCTTCATTTAGCACAGCAAATTTTTCCTTAGGTGCACCGCATTTTGGACATTTATCCGGTGCATCATCTCCAGTATGTATATAGTTACAGACCTCACATTTAAATAATTTCATTTCCCATCATCCTCTCTACAAAATTTACATAGTTACGTATTATATATATCCCTCGGTATGCTTCTTTAAACATATTTCATCGTATAGCATCTATCCTATTTACAATTTCGTCCTCTCCTAATTCATCTGCATTAAGCATTACTACATACTGATTGTTTAATAAAATTCTAGAACTGGTTACTTGAGGCGGCATTTGATATCCCACCTGTTCTGAATATACCATCGCATCGATGGGCTCCTTAGTCCCGTTAAAATCAGTAACATAGTACCCTTTATTTCTTAATTTATCTGCTATGCTGTCCAAACCCGTTTGTACTGCTACAACCTTACCCAGCATACTACATACCTCCCCAAAATATCTTTTCTTATTATTTTTCTCTATTTCTGTTCAGATATACCGGGAAACGAGAAATAAAAAAAAGAACCCCATAGAAACCTATAGGCTCCAGAGAGGTTCTGTTGCATTCATATAATATCTTACGAATCTAGTTATATGCCTATCCCATGGCTCTTTCCAGCTTATCCAGATGCTGCAGCGGAAACATTCTAAGCAATTCTTTAAACTGATCGACGGTTAGTCCTTGAGTAGTAGTATATATTTCTATCTTTTCATTCACATCTGCATTTCTAAAGCGTTCTTTGATTGCTTCAAAATTTCCATTTTGATTCATAAACTCACTCCTATTACCATTCGTTGTAAACTACAGTATTAGTATAGGAAGCGCAATAAAAATTTATTCTATAATATCTTGGTTTATATCAATTTAAACTTTTTGTTTAAATCTATTGAAGTTACTGTTTTTCATAAACTTCTTTTTTTAGGATTGCTATATACGGCAAATTTCTATATTGTTCCGCGTAGTCAATGCCGTAACCAACGATAAATTCATCAGGGATATCAAAGCCTTTATAATCCACTTTAATATCCGCTTTTCTTCTCTCCGGCTTATCTAATAGAGTACAAATCTTAAAACTTCCGGGCTTTCTGGAAAGTAGATTGTGATACAAATAATCTAAAGTCAAACCTGTGTCAATAATGTCCTCCACAATCAGAACATCTTTTCCTTCAATGCTATGATCCAAATCCTTAATAATTTTAACCACACCGGAGCTCTCAGTGGATAACCCATAGCTTGAAACTGCTATAAAATCTATGGATAATGGAATTTGAATTTTTCGCATTAAATCGCTCATAAATACGTTAGCACCTTTTAACACTCCGATTAAGAGTAAGTTCTTTCCCTGATAGTCGGCAGTAATTTTGGCACCTAACTCCTCTAGCTTTTTTTCAATTTGTTCCTCTGTAAATAAAATTTCTCGAATGTTTTTCTCCAAATCCTTCACCTCTTACTTTTTCTTAGATTAATTATAGCATAGTTCATGAATTTTTGTACATTTATCATGTTTTAATATATTTTGTTCGTGTATTTTCCTCTGAAAAAACATCTTCGATGCTTTCGCTAGGAAACCCCTAGGTTTCCTTCGACGGCTGCGCGGCAGCCTGAGCACCTTCCTGAATGCGGGCAGGGGATTTCATCCCCTACAACCCCTCTTTTTATATAATAGGAAAGCAGAACTTTCCTATTATATAAAAAAACCATCCTAAACAGATGGTTTTTCAAATTCTACATATTTTAGATCCGTTTCTGAGTATCTGGCCAAGGCATAAATCACATCAGAAAGCCGGTTCACATATTTAATTAAAAAGGGACTAACTTGCTCTTCCCGGCTGAGGCTAAGGATTCGTCTTTCCGCTCTCCTACATACGGTTCTGGCCACATGCAAGGATGCGCTTGCCTTGTTGCTGCCCGGTATGATAAATTTATCCATTTTGTCAATTTTCTCAATGTAGGTATCAATATACTTTTCTAACACTTCAATATGATTTTCTTGAACCTTCTCCGGAAATTTTTCCCGGTCTTTGGTTGCCAACTCACCTGCTACATCGAAAAGCTCTCGTTGAATTCGATATAATATCTCAACGATCTCCTGATCCTCCACAAAATTGCGTGCTAACCCTAAAGAGGAGTTTAGTTCATCAATCGTACCATAACTCTCTACCCGGAGACTATCCTTATCAACCCTTGTATTGTCATACAGGCTGGTTTGACCCTTGTCTCCGGTTTTCGTATAAATTTTCATACCCACATCCTCCTTTACTCTTCATCATCAATCCTATATTCTATATCATCGATGATCTTATCTTTACTAAATTCTTTACTATAGGGATTTTCTATATAATAATCTAATTCGTCAGAGATCTTTGATAAGATATAACCTATAATGACAGCATCATCGATAAGACCAAATGCTAGAAACACAGGAACCGGTAGGAGATCAAAAGGGTTGATGACATAAGCCAGCCCAATAAAAACCATTATCTTTTTCCATATAGATATATTCTGGTCCTTGATGAATTTTGGAAGAACACCGACACGCTTTATAAACCTAGTGCCAGACTTTAGCATACCTTTTTTATTGCGGGATTGTCTTTGTATGATCATCGCCCCCTTCCATGCACTACTTTCTATTCTAATGGATAGTATATACGCTTTCAACCTTTTTTATCATTAGCACAAGAAGCATCCGCCGACAGTATAGATTTTGTATTTTTTGTACAGCAAAAAAAGAAGCACCTTTAGGAAGATGCTTCTCCTTTGTTATGGGATTTCCCCAAATATGCCTCTTGAATAGACGGATCCTTCGATAAATCCTTTGCTTTACCTTCTTTAATGATTTTTCCCTGCTCCAATACATAGGCTTTATCTGCAATCGATAAGGCCTTATAAGCGTTTTGTTCTACCAACAGGATGGTTTTATTCATTTTCTTGATATCTTCAATAATCTCAAAAATGGTTTTTACTAAAAGCGGTGCCAGTCCCAGGGAGGGCTCATCTAAAAGTATCAAATCCGGGTTACTCATCAACCCTCTACCCATTGCTAACATCTGCTGTTCACCACCGCTTAAGGTACCAGCCATCTGATGCATTCTTTCCTCTAACCTTGGAAACAAGTGATACACATTTTTTAAATCCTTAGCAATTTCCTCTTTATCCTTACGAAGATATGCTCCCATAATTAAATTGTCCTTTACGGTTAGGTTCGCAAAAATCAATCGTCCCTCGGGAACCTGTGAAATACCTGCCTCAACTATTTTATAAGGAGCAGCAGGCAGATTGTTACCCCTATATTTTATATTTCCTTCTTTAGGTTTAATGACACCGGATATTGCATTAAGCAGTGTGGATTTTCCGGCTCCATTGGCTCCGATGATTGAAACAATTTGTCCTTCCTGTACTTCGATATCAATCCCTCTTAGGGCATGAATACCTCCGTAATAAACATTTAAATTCTCTACTTTTAGCAATTCACTTCCTCCTCCCCAAGATAAGCCTCAATTACCTTTGGATTTGCCTGAATTTCTTGGGCAGTTCCTTCGGCAAGTTTTCTGCCAAAGTTGAGTACAGCTATTTTGTCACATAAACCCATAATTAAATCCATATGGTGTTCAATCACTACTACTGTTAAATTAAACTGTTCACGGATTTGTCGGATTAACTCCATCAGTTTTATCGTCTCGTCCGGATTCATTCCTGCGGCAGGTTCATCTAAAAGCAGCATTTTGGGATTCAGGGCTAAAGCTCTTGCGATCTCCAGTCTGCGCTGTAAGCCATAAGGAAGATTGGAAGCTATGATATCCTTTCGGTCCTTCAATTCCATAATCTCCATCAGTTTATCCGCCTGATCGCCAAGCTTTTTTTCCTCTTTTTTATACTTGGGAGTCCGAACGACAGCATCCAGTATGCTGTAGCTTGCATTATAATGGCAGGCAGTCAGTATGTTCTCATATGCCGTAAGTTTTTTAAAAAGCCTTATATTCTGAAATGTTCTTGTAATACCTATATCTGCAATCTGATAAGGCTGCAGCTGATCAATGGGATGATCCTGAAAAATAATTTCACCTTCTGTCACCTTATAAATACCTGTAATGAGATTAAAGATTGTGGTTTTCCCAGCTCCGTTTGGGCCAATGAGTCCAAATATAGAATCTTTCTCCACTTGTATGTCTACGTTGCCTACTGCCGTTAGACCGCCAAATTGTTTTGTGACATTTCTCATTTCCAGAATAATCATGACTGATCTCCCCCTATTGATGTTTTTTCGTTCGCCTTAAGACCAATCCGAGAGAAGAAATTCTTGATATTCTTAAAAGTTAACTCGTATCCGCCCATCAATCCTTGTGGTCTGGTAATCATGATAAATATAACTGCAAGTCCATATACAACCAACCTCCATTTTGCAAAGCTTCTTAATAGCTCTGGCAATGCAGTCAATACGATAGCCCCCAAGGCACTGCCGGAAATACTGCCTAATCCTCCGAAAATCACCATAATCGTCAATTCAGTTGATTTTGCCATTTGAAACATTTTAGGCTGTAAGAATCCTAAATAATGGGCCAGCATACCTCCTGCAACCCCAGCATACATGGCGCTAACAGCTAAGGAAATCATTCTATACCTAAATACGTTGATACCGATAATTTGGGAAGCCATCTCTTCTTCCCGGATCGCAATAAAATTTCGTCCGTGTCTTGATCGAATTAGATTTGCCATCACAATTATGGCAATGATATTAATCACGATAACATTACCAAGGGTAGTTTTTAAGGGTATTCCCGGCCAGCCCCTTGCACCCCCGAAATATTGTACGTTATCTAAAATCAATCGTATAGCTTCCCCCAATCCTAGGGTAGCAATACAGAAGTAATCCCCCTTTAGATTCAGGGTCAGTCTTCCAATAAGCAAGCTTATGAGAGCTGCAGCAACCCCGCCAACCAATAGGGCAAGTATAAAGGGCATTTTAAAATTAACCGTCATCATTGCTGTAATGTAAGCACCGACGGCCATAAAGCCCGCATGACCAAAAGAAAAGAGCCCCGTAAAACCCGTCAGAAGCGAAAGCCCTAAGACTGCCAAAAGATAAATACCCGATAGAATCAAAATTCCCTGTATATAAAACCAATCCATTCTGCCACCTCCTATGCCTTGTCTTCAGTCATTTTGCCCATAAGACCCATAGGGCGGACAATAAGTATGAATATTAATAATGCAAAGGCAATCAGATCTCTATATTGGGAAGATAAATATCCAGAGGTAAAGGTTTCAATGATACCCAATAACACCGAGCCGACCACTGCTCCTTGAAGGCTTCCCAATCCGCCAAACACCGCAGCAATGAAGGATTTTATTGTGATAAATCCGATTTGAGGATATACGGTATACTTCATGCCGAAAAGTACACCAGCTATCCCACCTAACAGTCCACCCAATCCAAATACGATAAAGATTATTCTGTCTGTGTTAACACCCATCAGTGCACTGGCCCGCATATTATAGGCAGTGGCTCGGATAGCCATTCCAATTTTTGTCCTCTCAATAATATAGACGAGTAAAGCTAAACTAACACCGGATATTATAAACATCATCATATCCAGTCGTCCAATGGATAGGGTCCCAAAACTATAGGGCTGTGGGGATAAGATTCGGGGATAGGTTTTGAAAGTAGGGCCAATGGTTGCAATGACAATGTTTTCTAAAAATATCGATGCACCCATTGCCGATATGATAAAGTATAAAAAGGGCGCATTACGTTTTCTCAAAGGTCTATAGGCAATCCGTTCAATAATCAAAGCCAATGCACCTGCACCTAAGGCGGCAAGGACAAAAGCCGCTGCAAAAGGAAGCTTATAGAGAGTTAATAGAAAAAAACCAAAATATGAACCCAGCATAATTACACCACCATGAGCGAAATTACTAAAGTTCATGATACTATAAACGAGAGAATAGCCTACTGCCATCAATGCATAAACACTGCCGATTGACAAGCCGTTGATGATTTGTTGCATAAAAGCAGACATATAAAGTCCTCCTTCATTATGCCCTTTATTATAGAAGAGAGGGGGAGCCCTCTCTTCTATAACTATTTAGCAGAGTATTTTTGTTGGAAAACGTATTCTCCATTCACAATCTTGATAATGGCAGCATCCTTACCTTCTGGATTGTGGGTATCCTTACTGATTGTGATTTGACCTGTAATTCCTTTTACGCTGGCAGTTTCAAGATTATCTCTTATAGCCACAGGATCTAGACTGTTTGCACTATTTACAGCTGCCTCTAACAGCTTTACTGCATCATATGCTAAGTATCCATTTAGCTCTACCGGTGTATTGTACTTTGCACGGTAAGCCGCTTTGAAGTCCTGCACTTCAGGATCTTCGAAATCCAGGTGGTTTACAAAATAGCTGCCTTCAACAGAATCCTTTGCCATTTCCAATAAAACATCAGATGGCCACCCATCTCCACCCATTAATACAGCATCAATACCCAGTTCTCTTGCTTGATTTGCACTTAAAGCAACTTCTTTAAAGAAGTATGGCATAAAAATCACATCTGGTTTAGCTTCTTTAATTTTACTTAACTGTGGTCTAAAATCTACGTCCCCAAACTTAAAGGCTTCCTTGGCTACAATCTGTCCGCCCTTTTCTACAAAATACTTTTCAAAGAACTCTGTCAATCCCTGAGAATAATCATCTGCAACATCATAGAGAATTGCAGCTTTGTCAAATCCAAGGACTTCTGATGCATAGCCCGCTGCAACAGCTCCCTGATATGGGTCGATAAAGCATACTCTAAAATTGAAAGGCTTAACCTTTCCATCAACAACTGTAACCTTTGGGTTCGTTGCAACAGTAGCGATATCAGAAACTTTCATTTCCTCCAGTACTGAAGATATGGCAATAGCCTGACCGCTGGCATTCGGACCGATAATCGCAACAACCTTATCCTGCGCAGTTAAACGTTTTACTGCATTGACTGCCTCCGTTGCATCTCCACGGGTGTCATATCCAATAACCTCTACCTGCTTACCTAACAATCCACCCTTAGCATTGATTTCTTCAAACATCATTTTTACGGTATTCAGCTCACATTGTCCCCATACTGCCTGGTCGCCGGACAAAGAACCAATCCAGCCAACCTTGACAACTTCTTGAGCAGGTTCAGTTCCTGCAGCAGGCGCATTTTGAGTTTTCGGAACACAACCTACAAGAACTAAAGTAAAGATCAAAAAAGCTACGAATAATAAATAACCAGTTTTCTTTTTCATCTTTCTCCCCCTTAAATTGTTTTATGATATGCTTTAGGATAAAGCTTATCCCCCTCCCACCTATTTTATTGTCCTACCTATGTAAATAGGCACCGGAAATAATTAATTTTTTGTAACATTTTCTTCTTCCCTTTATTATAAATCTTTTTGATTTTATTTGGTACTCTATAATAATCTTCATATGTAAAAATGTTTTTATATTTAGAATTTTCAATACATTTTTCAAAAAAAAAGATAGAGAAAAAATTCTCTATCTTTGGTTTGCAGGTTCGGCATTTATCTTTTTTCCTTTGATCCTCATCTTATTTAGTTTCTTTACCAGCTTAGCTGCATGACTTTTAGGAACCTCTACAAAAGCATATTTGTCAAACAAATCGATGGTACCAACTTCTCGTCCCGATATGCCGCCTTCATTGGCAACGGCACCTAGGATATCCGCAGCCCTTACACGATCCCTTTTGCCAATATTGATAAATATTCTGGCTTTATCGGATTCTGTTGCTCCCGTATCTTCGAACAAATCTTCGCTTTGTTCGACTAAACCGGTACGTTCTTTCTCCATAATGATTTTTGCTAGAGCAGCTGCAACTTCAATAGAACTGTATTCTTCAGATAATGCTTCCGTAAGTGAGATATAAGGTGTTAGATGTCCGGCTTCAATAGTAGATACAATTCTCTTTTTAAATAGCTCTCTTTGTCTCTCTGCTAAATCATTTACCGATGGAATAGGTTTACGGCGAATTTTGGATTTTGTAAACCGTTCAATACTCTTCAATAGTCCAATCTGTCTGCCGGTAACAAAGGTGTAGGTTACTCCCGCTTTACCTGCTCTACCAGTTCTTCCAATACGGTGCACATAATACTCCAAATCCTCCGGGATATCGTAATTGATCACAATATGGACATTATTTACATCTAAGCCCCTTGCAGCTACATCTGTTGCAACCAATAGATCTACCGTACCTTCTCTAAACTTTTTCATAACCCGGTCCCGCTGGCTTTGCTTTAAATCTCCATGGAGACCCTCTGAAAAATAGCCCCTGCTCTGAAGGCTCTCAACCAGTTCATCCACACCTTTTTTCGTTCTGCAGAAAATAATGGTCAGACCCTCTTTTTCCATATCCAGCAATCTCGTTAAAACCTCCAGCTTTTCATGGGGCCTAACCTCATAATAATATTGCTCTATCTGAGGAACCGTCAAAACCTCATGAACTACCTTAATTTTCTTTGGGTTTTTTTGATAATTCTGTGCTAAACTTTCAATCTCTTTTGGCATTGTGGCTGAAAACAACAAAGTTTGTCTATCCTCTGGGGTCTCCTGCAAAATTCTTTCAATATCCTCTAAGAACCCCATGTCCAGCATTTGATCCGCTTCATCCAGTACAACCGTATGCACATGATTTAATTTTATGGTTTTTCGGTTAATATGATCGATCATTCTACCCGGTGTACCTACAATAATTTGTACCCCAGCTTTTAATGCCTTGATTTGCCGCTCAATAGGCTGGCCCCCATAGATAGCCAAAGTTTTTACTCCCGATAGATACTTTGAAAATTTGCTTATTTCATCGGCTACCTGTACAGCTAATTCTCTGGTAGGCGTTAAGATTATGGCTTGTGGTCCTTTAACCTCTGGAGAAATTTTTTGAATAACAGGCATACTAAAGGCTGCTGTCTTACCTGTACCCGTCTGTGCCTGACCGATAATATCCTTTCCTTCCATTACTGCCGGCATAGCAGCCTTCTGGATCGGTGTGGGTTCCTCATAACCTAGGGCATTAATAGCCTTTAAAATTTCCGGCATAAGACCTAGTTCTTTAAAAGTAATGTTGTTCATGTTTTTATCAACTCTCCAATTCTTTATTCTTGCTGAAACACAGCTTTTATAGTCTCATCTAGCAAAAAACAATCAGCTTATATGAATTATTATTTTCATTGGATTTCTTTTTATCCCTTTTCTAGTACAAGCCATCATAAAAATAGCCACAATATCATATAATGTACCAGTACACTTAATGAGTAAATCCACTGGAGGGCTCCGCATGCTGCCGATTTACACAAAAAACAAGGGAAGAGAAACCTTCCCTATTACAGAAAAAATTAATGCATCTAAGTTAATGAATTTTGTCAAAGCCTTACAAGATATTACCAGATATAAATTTCATTGTCAAGTTTATACGAAAAATATAGGTAACATTTGGTCCTTTAAATATACAGCGCTAAATAAGATCCTGATTACGATCAGCTTCCATGATGATTTCCACGAAGACGATTCTTATATTTATATTCAGGATTTCATTTTTCCAAAAAGCTGTAGGGAAAAGAAAATAGACCAAAAAGCTTTAAGGCTTTTCCTTCAATACTTTCAATCCCTAAATTTTGACAGGATTCGTTTCCGTCTAGACAAAGAAGACAATAGAATACTATGTCAGCATTTTCCTTTTAAGCAAACACATTCAGAGGAAGCATCTATGTCTCTGAAGACAGTTTTCATCCCCCACAATGCCGATAGCAGCTTTTAGTATAATAGTATTCCCAGGGAAATATCGATTTTTAAAAAACTATTCCTGTTATTCATGGGAAACTAATACTTTTTCAATTAATCCCTCATTCATTTTTACCACCCTAATCCGTGCACTTGAAACTACATATTCTGCCCCTTCATAAATGGGCTTACAGGTTGTAAGGGATAGATGCGCTACAACTCCCCCTATTGTATTGCCTAAGTTGACAGGTATGTTAACTCCGATGGCACTGTTGGCTTCTTCAATGGGTGTTGCGGCAGAAAAAACCTGGCCGCTTCTTTCATTAAAAGTTTCACGTATAAATAAATATTTTCTAATGGCGAAAACTGCTGCAATCGCACCTACTCCCATCAAAAAGTCCATCATGCTGTTGCTGTAAATCAACATCTTTCTTGCGATTGCATACAATACTACTTCAAGTACACTCCCAGTTGTATGCAATACCAGCATGATGACCAGCTCTACCCCTACAACCAGAAGTAATACATGCCCAAGAAACTTCTGAAATACATCATAGGTTTCAAATGTATTGGTATGAAAGACTAGACCTAAGTACTTTACCAGGTCGATCATTCCGATAATGATTGCTAAAGTAATAAAAGCAGCCAGCAGGATCTCTAGATAGTAGGTTAATTTTAAAATCCGCCCTTTAAACCGATTAATTTTCATGATTTCCCTCCCACCTTTTCAAAGTATTATTTGAAATTAGATTTAAAAATACTTAAATGGTAATTCTCCATCTATTTTTTTATTGCAATTTTTATGCCATAATCTTTTTATGGAATATATTTACTTAAATATGTGTATTTACAGCTTTTTCAGGTAAATGTCAAAAGGAGAACCTTTATGAAAAGGTTCTCCTATGCTATAAATGTCCTATTATAATACACATGCATCCTTATATATTGTCCTACAGCGTCCTATTATAATACATTAGTTCCATTTTGGGTCACCCGGATGTTATACTTTTCTAGTTTCCTATATAAGGAGCTTCTGCTGATGCCTAAGGTCTTGGCAGTTTTTGCAACATTGCCCTCTAGCTGCTGTAAGGTATCCATGATGGTTATCCTTTCCACCTCATCAAGGGTTAACAGACTTTTCATAGCTTTTCCCCCATGGATTTCCTTTGAAACACTAAAGGAAGAGGGTATATGCTGAGGCCCCAGTACTTCACCGTCATTAACAAAGTTCATGATCTGCTGCAGAACATTTTGCAGTTCCCTGACATTTCCGGGCCAATCATGACTTTTGAGGACCTGATAAAAGTTGCTGCTGATTCCAGGGATTTCTTTGTAGAAGGTTTTACTAAACTTTTCTATAAAATAATCGATAAGGAGCTTTAAGTCTTCTTTTCGTTCTCTTAATGATGGGATTCTGATAGGCGTTACATTTAATCGGTAATATAAATCCTGCCTGAAGTTACCCTTCTCCACTTCATTTTTTAGATCTTTGTGGGTGGCGGCTATGACCCGAACATTCACCGGGATCACATTATGTCCTCCAACTCTTACTACTTCCCTAGTCTCAAGCACACGGAGCAAACTTACCTGTGCATCTAGAGGCATGTCCCCGATTTCATCCAAAAAAATAGTACCTCCGTCAGCTAACTCAAATTTGCCTGGGTGCCCACCTCGCTTTGCCCCTGTAAAAGCACCTTCTACATAACCAAATAACTCACTGGCTACCAGTTCTCGAGGGATTGCTCCACAGTTTATAAAAATAAATGGGCCCTTCCTTCTGCCACTGGAATTGTGAATAGCCTGTGCAAAAAGCTCTTTCCCCGTTCCACTTTCTCCCTGCAGCAAAACAGTTGAATTGTTTCGGGCTGCCATCATCCCAATTCGTTTAGCCTCGATGATCTGGGTATTATCCCCTAATATATCCTCAAACACAAACCTAGCCTCAGCACCAACAATTTTATTAATCAAGTTATGGACTTTTTTCAACTCCCTAAAGGTCATAACAATTCCCTCAACCCGATGATTAATCTGATCCTTGATTGGTGTAATGGTAGAAATGCAAAAAATAGTTTTTCCCGTTTTTGTCTTAAGATGTATCTCCTCTTCAATAAGACCAAATCCAGTTTCTAGTACATTCATGATTTTCTTTTCACTATCCTTTGCAAGAATCAATGATAGAGAGTTTCCTATAACTTGTTTTTCAGTTACATTTAACATTTTTCGTGCCATTAAATTTATATCTGTTATATTGCCTTCATTGTTTATGGAAATCAGGCCATCGGATATCGATTCCATAATTGCATGAAAATGTTGATTCGCCAACATTAGTTGGCGGTTCATACTGTTAAACTTTAGTTGATTCTCAATGGCTTCACATGCAGCAACAACCATCCCCAATGTATGAGGATGTACCTTTTCATGAGATCCTGTAAGGCTTAAAATACCTATCACTTTTCCTTTGACGTTTCGTATAGGTGCTGCGGAGGAAGTCCAACCGTGATATTGTCTGCAATAATGCTCAGCAGCAAAGACCTGAATAGCCTCTCCAATAACTAAAGCTGTTCCAATAGCATTTGTACCGATTACATCTTCACGGGCACAACAGCCGGGAGTTATGTTCAGGTTTCCATGTTTTTGAACCAAGTCTTCGTCAGCGATGGAAGATAAGATATACCCTTCGGCATCCGCAAGCCTTACGATCAAACCTGAACTCCCGACTAGTTTATATAAACTGCTGATGAATGGTTTAACAGTCTCTAGAAAATCATGATATTGTTTAAGTTTTTGCGACAGTTCCTCATCTGTCAGCTTAACCTCAATAATCCTCGTATGGGGATTTATATGATAGGATCGGCTTCTCACCCAAGAATCTGCTATAACACTCCGAATTAAATCTCTTTCCAGGATATTTCTCTCAGTAAAAGCTCTCCATGCAGCATAAAATCCGTGGTTTTTATGGAGCATTTCTTGATTAGGCATAAATGCACCTCCAATAGGCTTTGCATAAACATTCTTCCTAGAGTATATTTTATATGATTAACCCTTTATACTGCAACAAATATGTCCTATAATGTTACATTTTCCAATTATACTGCAGTTTTTGGCGTTTCACTTACCACAAAGAAAGGGATAGCAGCAAAGTTAACTTGCTTGCTATCCCTTTTCTTCTATACCTATTTCCGCGGCGGAAACAAAAACCCCCTTCTTCTTCGGTTAAAATAACTCTCTATTTGTTCAATTCTCTCCTCTAATTCAGTAAGTTTTTCCAATATTTCTGCCAGATTCTCCTGTTCAATATTCTCACGGCTTAATTCAACAAAAGGTTGATCTTGGTTTTCTGTAGCATTCAATATCTCATCAGCCTCCTCTTCTCTTTTTTTTTTGCTAACAAGGGGTATTTCTACAGCCTTTTCTATAGGTCCAAATCCGAGGAAAGTAAAATCAGGAAAGTCCTTTCCGTAGGAAAAATTCAACTGATAGGCACGATCAATGATTCTAGGGTTTATGGAATATTTGTAGCGGACAAAGACACCCTCTTTTGATTCCCCCCATTGATAGGGCACGCTCCATGTTAAGCCATTATCCTCTGAATAGCTGCTGGCTACATAGTCATACTCTGTCCATACATTCCAAATCCTATGGTTAAACAGGATTAAAGTAGGATAAGAGCAGTTTCCCGGATTAGATAATTCATTTTCTGAATGCTTAACCACTTTGTTTCCTATCAGCTTATATCTTTCGTGTTTTACCACTAGATTTCCATCTATATACTCGCTGTAAGTAAGATGCAGCTCCTCTTCATCTAATAGCAAAAAGTCTAAGTATAATTTATCATTTAATCCACTGGTTAGCTGCAGTGTATCCTTCCATCCATCAACTGATCCATCGAATCTTTTCAAAAATATTTGTTCTGTCCCGTTGAGCAAATTATAATATCCAAGAATTAATCCCTGCCCGCTGCGAATAACCTGAAAAGGATTCAACAATACCTTAACCCGGATATCTCCCAGTTCAGTGTTGATCCACTCTTCTTCCATTTGATACAAAGAGCAAATACGGTATACTTTGTTGCTCTCAGCAGAAGGCAGACAATAGACTATATTCAATCCATTTTCCCAGGCGATAACATTTAAGTTATAAACATTTATACCTTCTGAATCCAATAAAACTTGATCCTCCCATATTCCTGACCGATAAGTAAACAGCAGCAGCTTTCCTTCTTTTTGTTGACAAATAAGATAAATGGTGTCGTTTTTATCAATTTCTACATCAAACTCTGGTATACATCCTTCCACTAAAATCTCCTTCTCCATTTTCTTTGTATACTTATAAAAACAAGCATAAATGATTTTTTCATTGTCCCAACGGAAGCTGTGTATGTTGCCTGCTTGGTCCGTAACCAGTACATTTTTTTGATTTGCAAAGGGCATAGCTTCACCTTCCTATCAAAATTGTTTTTGCACAGTTGTTCTTTAAAGTAACACTTTAAAAAATAAGACATATTATGATATTGCAGTAGACAAATATTTTTTCACTTCACTCTAATCCTATGAATGCCTGGCAAAAGTTATGCTATATTCGTACAAGAAGAGTAGCAGAAATTTATAGACAGAATATACTAAAATTAGAAAGGGTAGTCTTAATATCATAAAAAGGAGGAAAATTTATGGCAAATACAAATAAGCCACTATACAGTCTTGCACTTCCTGATAAATGCTGTACTGCTGAAACAGGATGCTTCTTTGACGGTTCCTTAAGAAATGTCGTTTCTGAGCCAATATATGTACAAAAGGTATATGATGCTGCACTATTTAACTTACAAGGATTAACAACAGTTACCGGCCAGCCTTTCACACCTGTGTTGGGTGCAGGAGCTAGAATTCTTAGGATTTTAGATGTCCGCTGCAGAAAATTCTTTAATCCTGCAAATATCAATGACCCAAGAAATTTGGTCGCTACTCCTACAACAACTGTAGCAGGTGCAGAATTTGTTCAAGACGGCTGCGGTAGACCAGTAACTGTCATCGGACCTGATGGGACTGCTTCAGAAAATCTATTATTTGTAGATACAGAAGAATGCGATGAATTAGGAAAGGGCACCCCTATATTTGGCACACAAAGCATTGAAATAACAGGTAATGTAATCGTTGAAATTGATGCAGTCATAGCTGATCACAAAAAGTGCGAAAAAACTGTCACCTTATCGGCAAATGTCCCCATTGCTAAAGAAGGGGCACCCCTTGTTTTGACAAACTTTTTTGAATTGTGTATTCCCTCAGTTTTTGACACTGCCTTCTTACCACGTTTTACTGAGTTTTGCAATATCTCCTGTGAATCAAGACTCGCTACAAACAGCATCATGAGAGATATCATGATTGATCCAAATACAGGGGCTGTAAGAGTCAATTTAATTATTGCTCTCTGCGTAACCTGCGAAAAGAAAATTGTAGTTCCTGTACAGCTTTGCGTTCTTTCAACAGGATTCCCAGTATTACAAGCAGATGTATCCCCAATTTGCACAACCTTCCCGCAATTGTTCCCTGATCAAATAGATAAAAAGCGCCCATGCCCACCGAGAAAATGGAGCGAGGAGGGCTTAGAGGCAAGCGCAGAAGGAACAGTAGAAGAAGCATCTCTCGAATAAATAAAAGAAGAGATTCCTCTCATGGAATCTCTTTTTTTATTTATACTTATCCTTCATCAATTCCGATACAAATACAATTTTTATTCCTTTTTTCTCTAGCTCAGGAATCATTTCTTTAATCATTTTTGCAGTATTACTGCCTCCTAAGGGACCTACGTGTCCAATTCCGATGGCATACCCCCTTTTTAAAGCACTATAGGCTAAAAGATTTATCTGTCTCTTGATCGTTTCCGGTGACTTCTCATTATCAAGAAAAACCGACATTTCAATTACCGGTACTTCATGCTTTCGTGCAATTTCTGATATTACGGATTTGGGCGTTGTTTTACTGTCTACTATATACTTATTCTTCGTCTTTAAGACGCTAATTACTGCTTCTACAACTCTTCTGTCGCTGCTGGCTAACACACCCATATGATTATTTGCACCTACTGCATGGGGTACATCTTTAAATGCATCCACAACAAAACTTTTAATTTCTTCGTCCGTTTGGGACGTTTTTATAGCCCCGGCAGCCAGCCCCCTCATACTGTTTTTTCGGGTCTCCATAGGAAGATGAATGATTACCTCATAGCCTTTTTTATGGGCGTTTTCTGCGTCCCTCTTTGAATACTTCATAAAGGGCATCACTGCAAAGGTCACCGGCCGATCAATGGTCATCATCTCCGCCGTGCCTTCACCGTTATTGCCAAAATCATCAATTAGAAAGGCTACCTTCGCCCTATACTTTTTATCCTCCTCTACACGAAATAATCTTGCTCCTCCTTGGATTTTCCCATATTCCTTTATTTCTTCTAGTATTTCTGCTTCTTCAACAGAATCAATGATTCTCGCCAATTGTATGCTAATTCGCATAAAATAATCCAGTATTAAGTATGTAAAAACAACTAAAAGGAAGAGTCCAATCCCTACTATTAATTTTTTACGCTTCACCAGTTACACCCCTTTATAATCAGGTTCTATCAAAGTATATTATAAATGGAGCTTGTATTATGAAACACCTGCAAAGATTCTCAGATTATAAATATTTTGAAAATAAATTAAAACACTACCCATTATCTCTACATGTCTCATAAACTACCTTACAAGTAAAAAAGATGTATTTGAGGTCATTGGAAATCCTTCTTTCAAACACGGACATTATTATGTGTATTTAACAAATTGTTTATATAAAATTATTTGAAAAATCAATCCTAAGGACCGAGTCACATATTTATAGATCTACGCCAATATCATAGGCGTCAACTTAACCCATAATTTGTCATCCTGAGCGGAGTAAAACGGAGTCGAAGGATCTTTAAGCTAGATGATATATTCTGATAATCAAAAGTAATCCTGAATTATTCATCATAATTTATCCAGCATTGCTTCGTGCCGCATAGTTACAGTAGTTTTGCATTATTATTGGTTTCACTTAAAAAGTGAAACCAATACAATAGAAAAAGAGTTTCAACTTTGTTAAAATGAAGTCACCGCAACTAACATTTCACAAAGGAGAAACCCTTATGTCTAGTCTAAATGCACTTCACTCAGAAAGCAACAGTAAAATTAAAATTAATTTCGCAGGAGGGGATTTATCCTCCGATTCTGGCCTACTTCTGATTAAGGAATTCGCCCATAAGCTTGGTTTTCCTAAA
>NZ_FQZV01000032.1 GCF_900142145.1 Geosporobacter subterraneus DSM 17957
AATTCTAATCCCTTTGCTGCTCCCGGCAGTGTAATTGCTCTTAGTAATGCGATGAGTAATAATGCAAATAGGGTAGGGATCATGACTTTGCTTGCTTTTTCTATCCCGTTTGTAACTCCTTTATAAATGATAATTCCAGCGATACCCATTGAGATAAAATGAAAGAATATGGTCTGTGACGGTGTTGTAGTGAAGGTGTTCCAAATCGCCTGGGTTGCTTCTGTTCCCATTCCCGGCTGGAAGGCACCAGACAACGCTAATGTAAAGTACTTCACACACCAGCCCATAATTACGGAGTAGTAGAACATAATCAATAAGCAGACTGCTGCGATCCAGGTACCCATCCAGGTATATTTCTTACCCATGTAGTCTCTGAATGCACCGATGGTACCCAATCCTGTACGGCGCCCCATTACCATCTCGCCCATCAGAAGTGGCAGTACCCAAACAAATAGGGCAATCGTCCATGCGATGATAAAGGGTCCTCCTCCATTGGCTGCAGCTACCCTCGGGAATCTCCAAACATTCCCCGTACCGATTGCCATACCGATAGAAGCTGCAATAAAGCCCCATCGGCTTCCCCATTGCTCTTTTTGTTGACTCATAAAAACCCTCCTTCGATTGATTTTTTTAGTATTATTCCAAAAACTCATTGTTTGCCGGCATTTTACAATGAACTTTTCTAAAAAACATTTTTTGACAATAAAAAAACTCCCATCCCTATGAAGGGACGAGAGTTACCCGCGGTACCACCCTAATTAGCCGAACTCGGCTCACTTTCATAATCGTAACGTGATCAACGTATTGACTTGCTCGTCATATGCTCCAGAGCGGGTTCAAGAAGCTAGTTTGCAGATCTCTCATCCATAATCCGCTTTCTGTGAAACATCACATCTTTACTATTCTCTATCTTTGCACTTAACAATATTATGTTTATACATGATTTTATAGAATTATGCGTTACCTGTCAACTTGAAATTTTTGTTTATATGGAAAAATTATTTTTCAAGACATTCTAGTTCTCCCAATTACTGGGAATTATTCATTTTTCTCTGCATTCCTGTATGGTCAATATAATAGTTTTCCTTCATGATTAACTGGGAAATCGGAACAATTTCATATCCTTGTTTTTGGAGGCGTTCTATTACCAAAGGCAAGTACTCCAGCACATATTTCGCATTGTTATGGAATAATACTATAGAACCCTTCTTGACATTTCTCGTAACACGATCTACCACAGGCTGTGCACCTAACTCCTTCCAATCCAACGAATCCACATCCCATTGAATCACATAATGATGGTTCGCCGTAATGGTCTCTATCACCTTGTTGCTATAATCCCCAAAGGGAGGCCTGAATAGAGTAGGTCTCACCCCTGTCAGGTTTTCTATTTTATCGCTGGTTGTGTTGAGTTCATGGGCAATTTGTTCAGCAGACAGTTTTGACATATGGGGGTGGGTTGTAGAGTGATTCTCCACATCATGCCCCTTCTCGTGGATTTTTTTAACCATATCCGGATACTTATCTACCCAAAAACCCACTAAAAAGAAAGTGGCCTTTACATTATATCGATCTAGTATTTTCAATATGCCATCTGTAAACTGATCTCCCCATGCAGCATCAAAGCTGATAGCTACCTTTTTTTCCTCCGCATCTACACAGTAGATCGGCAGCAGCTTATCTTTATTCATAACGCTGAGAATATGATTTCCCATACCCTTAGAATACACTAGCGTTGCACCGAATACTACAGAAAATATCAGTAGACCTAATAATACTTTTTTGCGAATGATGATAATTCTCATCCCTTTGTCCCCCTTTCTGTACACACATCTCTACTATATATTAAATTTATTCGAAAATTGTCCTGATATTCCTGAAAATATTTAATCTTCTCAGCATATTCCCCTGTAAAAACAAATATAACATATTAGTGACAATGCTATAGGGAGGAAATAGTATGCTCCTAAAAATTATTGCAGGTGCATTAGCAGGAATTTCAATCTTATTTCTCGGTATGAATATGATGTCTGACGGGGTTCTATCCCTTGCTACCAAAAGGTTGAAGTTTGTTTTATCTACCTTCACCACGAATCCTGTGATAGGCGTTCTTTGCGGCGCTTTGGTCACTGCCCTTACACAAAGCAGCAGTGGTACAACGGTAATGGTGGTGAGCCTTGTCAATGGCGGGGTATTAGATTTATATCAGGCAGCAGCAGTAATCATGGGAGCAAATATTGGCACGACCGTCACTGCACAGTTAATCAGCTATGATTTTTTTGTATTTATCCCCCATCTTTTATTTTTGGGGATTTTATTGTATCATTTAAAGCTCACGTCAATCATGCGTGAACTTGGCAGGTTTCTAATCGGTTTCTCTTTACTGTTTTTAGGGATACGGGTTATGGTGGTGTCCCTCTATCCATTAAAAAATCTATTGGGTTTTCAGCACATGCTGTTTTCCGTGGGAGACCATCAGCTGCTGGGGGTTCTTCTAGGGGCCCTAACAACAGGAATCATTCAAAGCAGCAGCACGGGAATTGCTATCCTACAAGGGTTGTCTTATCAAGGTCTCATTAGTCTTTCGCAAGCCCTGCCTATCCTTATGGGTCAAAATATAGGCACCTGCGTCACTACATTGCTTTCCAGCATATCCAGCGATAAAAATGGCAAAAGGGCTGCCCTCATCCATCTGCTTTTTAACCTTTTAGGAACCCTTATACTATTTCCCTTCATGGGTTGGATGGCTATATGGGTTACAAAGCTTTCTCCAAATCTCGTAGTACGGCAAATTGCCAATGCCCACACCCTCTTTAACGTACTGACAGTGATACTTCTGCTGCCATTTTTGTCTGGTTTGGTTACTTTATCAAAAAAAATAATAAGATAGCCTTAAGGCTATCTTATTATTGCTTATTCATTGAGGGTATAGGTACGGATGCTTCGTTCTCCTACCTTGTCTGCATCCAGTATATCCTGAAACTGCTCCGGTACTGTTACGGTATTAGGATCACCGTCAGATATATAACGAATGCGGCTTCCCTTTTCAAATTGCTCAAGCCAGTCATACAGCCCTACCCCTTTTACATACTTTTCTAAATCACTGGCACGCACACGGTGTATAGCCAGTGGATTAAAATCCCTGTGATAGGGAGATTTATAAGGATCCCAGCCTACCTCTAGAATAGCGATGTTGTGATAAGCAGTTCCTTCATATACCCCCTTTTCTAAGTAGGTCGTGAGACTCTTGTCCTTCGGCTTCGATCCAAAGGGCAGTGCCAGAGTATCCACAGTATAATCAGGCAAGAATGCATTTACCAGGTTCACGATTCCTGCTAATTCCTTCTGAATCCTATCCTGATCCGCTTTTGTAAAGTCTACATGGGTGGCAGTATGATTCCCTATTTCCATTCCCTTTTCTGCTAAGTATTTTAATTTAAATTCTAAATGCTCCTTCTGTCCGAAGGGTACGTTGTCATTGATAAAAAAGGTTGCTTTTAATGGAAAATCAGGATGCTCCTGATGAAATTTCTCTAATATCCCTACGGCACAATCAGGATCAATAACCCATTCTCCCTTTTCCTTCTGCAACATATTAAAGTTATTTTGTCTTCCATCATCAAAGGTCAAAACAATGGGCGTATAGCCTGCTTCAGTATGAATATTCCCCGTAACATAATCCTTCAAAGAAATGGGTCGGTAGCCTTTTTTATATAAAACCTCTAAATCCTTTCTAAAGTTCTCCGGAGTCCTTGCCCATTCAGCCTCAGGCTGAGCAATATGATGATACATCAATACCATAATCTGTCCCGCTTCATTGGGTTTCACCTGCTGTAAATCAATCTCCTCTATTGGTTCTTGAGGCTTTGCCTCCTCAAAAGCTAAAACCTCCTGAACTACTGGCTTATCCAGCTCTTTTGCAGTATGCTGCGAAGCAGAGCTATTACATCCAGTGAAGCCAATCATTGCCGCCATAGCTACTGCGATTAATTTTGCTTTTGTCATATATGTGCCCCCCTTCAATGACTTGTTCTAAAATTCATTATATATCAGCTTTATCAGTTACACTAGCTGATCCTAAAATAAATAAAATGGCAATTAATTCCATGAAGCTTTGTTGCAAGCATATTTTATGCGTTCTTCACCCATACTAATCAAGAAGGATTCCATCATTTAAAGTCCAAAGAAAGGAAGTGTTTGCCTTTGTCTATCATCAGAAGCCAATATACGACAGTAAAAGGCGAAAGAACTGAATTAGGCAGAAGAACCTTCAAAATAGAAGACAGACATTTTCATAAAGAAGCAAAGTCTCAAAAAGCACAGCTGGAAAGCGGTCATACCCATGGAATCCGGAAAGATGTAAAAATAAAGATGAATCGAAAGCTAACATAGGGTAGAGCAATCTACCCTATCTTTTTATCACTTTTTTTCCCATGGGACAAGATTTTATGCAAACACCACAAACAGAACCCCTTCCTATATGCTGATAATGCTGATGCATATGGGTACTACAGGCTTTAGCATCAAAAAGTTCCTCTCTTGCTATCCCAGGTTCCCACTGATTTCCCTGGATAGCCAAAGCAGGGCAATTTTCCACACACTTCCTGCAATTGCCACATTGAGATGCATTGATAGGATCGTCATAGACTGGTTCCCAATCGGTTAAAACAGTACCTAACCGTATCCGCGGACCAAATTCTGGAGTAATCAGGCAGGCACTTTTACCAATCCAGCCCAAGCCCGCCCTTGTAGCCACTGTTTTATGCGGAAACACACCCCTATAGCTCTTGCCATCGATATTTACCGATTGGGAAGCTGCAATCGGCATAGCTAAATATCCATCCTGCTGAAGTACCGCAGCGATCTTGAAGGTGATTTGGTCAATAAATGCATTTACCGTTCTATAATGATGAAAGTAGGTGTGAGTAGGTGCTCCATGAATCTGACTAATGATTTCATCGGACAACCTGATGGCAATAGAAATGCCGGTTTTTAGATGAGCATATTCTTCCGGCAACAGCTTAGTAAGATCTGCATATCCTACTTTAGCAGCACCCCACTCTAAAATTTTTTCTTTCAATTGGACAGACTTATCCATTCACCCTTTCCTCCTAGTTCTTAACCTTATCTCAATTACGTTCATAAGTTAATTTTTGTCAATTTAATATTCATATGCAATATAGCCAAAAATTATACCTTATTACATTATATACTAACATATTTCTATATTTCAGTGGTTAAATTAATAGTACAACATCAAAAGATGTTGGCAACAAATAATAACTATAAATAAAATTAGGAGGGAAATTTTATGGCAGGCAGAAACAGAGCTGTTGTACCCGAAGCTAGAGCAGCATTGAATCAAATGAAGCTTGAAATTGCTGGAGAACTTGGAATCACTAACTATGAAACAATAGATAAAGGAAATTTAACTGCACGACAAAACGGATATGTTGGCGGTTATATGACTAAACGATTAGTTGAAACAGCTGAAAGAAGTCTATCTGGAAAATAATTTCAATAAATTAAAAGGAGAAAGGTTCAACCCTTTCTCCTTTTAATTTTTATGATTCAAAAACCATTTTGTATGCTATAATCAAAATAAGTGACGGAAACAAAATACAGCCTATAGATTATCTAAAAAAGCGGGTGAGAAAATGTTTTATAATAATACGCAGCAATTGGCTGAACATAAGCTTTTGTTGTTATATATACTAGATCGTTTTGAAATTCCTTTAACCAATACACAGCTTACTCAGTTTGTTATGGAAAAAGACTATATGAATTATTTTCTGCTGCAGCAGTATCTCGGTGAGTTGGTATCCTCCAGTATGCTGGAGTATAGCGAAAGTGAAGGAAACTATTTTTATTTAATCACAGAAAAGGGCAAAAACACTCTCCAGTTCTTTAGCGACCGCCTTTCTTCCACCCTGACGGCTACTTTGGATCAAGCGGTAGAAATGAAAAAGCAAGTACTTTTGAAAGAAATGCAGATACTGGCGGACTACACAAAGAAGAAAGAGAGCGAATATATTGTAGATCTGAAAGTAATAGAAAATGACATCACCCTTATTGATTTAAAGCTTAATGTTGTATCCAACAAATATGCAAAAGAAATTTGTGATAAATGGAAGCGGGAAGCACCTAAGCTTTATGGAGAAATCATACACCTTCTTATCCAATAAAAGTCCTTTATTTTATAAAATAAAGGACTTTTATATACACAGAATTCCGTTGGGTTCAATGCCTACAGGAATTATTGCTGCAAGCTTCAGTTCCGCTTGATCTATTACAGAGAGGGTATTATCCTGAATATTCGTTGTGAGTAAATACTTTCCATTTTCACTCCTAGCAATACATCCTGGCATCCTTCCCACACTGATTTGATGGATTAGTTTTTGGCTTTGAATTTCTAAAACACTCACTGCATTCATCTCGGCATCAGCAATATACAAATAGAGCCCCTGGTGGCCGATGACAGCATCCATAGGCATTTTGCCCACAAAGATTCTATCCATGATCTGATAGGTGCCTGACTCAACTACCGTTATACTTCCTGCCTCCATTAACGGATAGCCCGTATTGATAATATAAAGCAGTTTTCCATCTTGGCTGAGGGTAATATGATAGGGATGGGGAGGTGTAATGATGGTTTTATCTTGTTCATTGCTGGATGTATCAATTACAGTTAAAGAATGGGCCTCTACATTTACTACATAAAGCTTTTGTCCATCTATGCTCAGTTTTACATCGTGAGGCATGGCACCCACGGGAATCTGCGCTATTGGTGCTCTTGTTTCCAAGTCAATAGCTGTAACTGAATTAGAGTCACTGTTGACTACATAAAGGGTCTTATTTTTGTTACATATCTGCAAATGAGTAGGACAGCTGCCCACACCTATATCATCAACGATCTTTTTTTTGATAAGATCGATCACACTAATGGTAGAGTTATGTGAATTTGAAGTATAAAGATACTGTTGATTATGGTCAATTACCATATGGTGAGGCCCTAGGGTTGGCTTTCGAATACCGCTCAAATTGATGCCTTGTTGAAGCTCCATCTTCCCAATTTGAAGGAAGCTGTTTAAATCTACAATCGAAATAGAATCTTCTCCTGTATTACAAATATAAACTTTGTTTTCCATGTCATTTCCCATCCCATCACCTCGCAGAAAAGACAGTTTCATACTAAAATCAATTTATTATCATCATATGCACTTTCCTTATTGATGTGAGATGTTTTTGAAAATTAATAAACGCCAGAACATATATCCTGGCGTCTATTGTTTGCTTTGTAAGCGGGCGAACACTGTTGGCTCCTATATAACTTTCTAAAAGTAAATGATTCTATCGGTAGAGAATCCGGTCGAGAAGGATATCCTTTGGACACTCCAATTCTCGAATCTTTGCTTCTCTGACCAGCTGATCACACAATTGAAAATATTCTCTATCCCCCGGCTGATCCTTAAGGAGCTCGAAAGTCTTATAGATCTCTTGTATTAGCTCTTCATCATCCATTCTCTTAAAGGGCCTGAATAAGATCACTGTCATCTTACTTCCCCCATTCACATATATTTCTAAATATATGCATTCAAAAGAATAATATGACAAGAAGAATAATATGACAAGCTTTCCATAGATATAGATAAACGCCTAAGTGATTTAATTAAAGATCATATATCTAATAGGCGTCAACCTAATCTAAATATTTCGAAATTGCCCTTAGAAGCATGTCATTCTGAGCGTTAGCCAATAATCTTATAGAACATAAGCAAGATTACTTTTGATTATCAGAATATATCTCTAGCTTAAAGATCCTTCGACTCCGTTTTTCTCCCTTCAGGATGACAAATTATGGGTTAATTTACGTCTATGGATCTGCCCCTAGGGTTTTCTGTGACGCAAAATTGTTCTTACATCTCCGATCATATAAAGAGATCCGCAGAAGACAATCACATCTTCTTCATGGGCCAATTCAAAAGCAGCTTCTACTGCCTTTGGTATTTCTGCTTCCTTTCGAACAGGCTTTTGGTAAGGTCTGACTCTCTCTTCCAATCTATCCACAGGCAGTGCTCTTTCATTGTTGGGCTGTGTAAGCACCACCTGATCTGCAAGAGGGATTATTTCACTTAACATACCGCTTACATCCTTATCCCCTAAGATGGCGATAACCAGAATCAACCTTTTTTGGGCATAAAGCTTCGTTAAGGCTTTTTTTAGGGCCCGGATGCCATGGATATTGTGCGCTCCATCAATAAGCACAGTAGGATTTTTCTTCATGATTTCCAACCGCCCGGGCCAAACAGTCTTTTTAAAGCCCGTGTACATAGCCTCCTGCGAAATATCAATCTGATGTTCTTCCATCAGAACTTTTAATGCTGTTAAGGCAACGGTGGCATTTTGTGTTTGATGTTCCCCCAAAAGGGCTATGGATAGATTTTCAAACTTCTCTTCCCCACAGTAGGTATGAAACCGCTGGCCTTCCTCGTCATACTCCAACAGCTCTATACGGTCAATGGCAGCAACGCTAAGCTTTGCATGCTGCTGTACACAAACCTCCTCGATCACCTTCATCGCTTCTTCTTTTTGTGGATAAGAAACTACAAAACTGTTTTTCTTAATGATGCCTGCCTTCTCATAGGCTATCTTATCTAAAGTATTTCCCAGATATTCCACATGGTCAAAGTCAATGGGGGTGATCACAGATACAAGGGGGTCATCAATTACATTGGTAGAATCTCCACGTCCTCCAAGACCTACCTCCAGCACAAGATAATCCACCTTCTGACGCTTAAAGTATTCAAAACCGATGGCCGTAACTACTTCAAATTCTGTAGGATGATTCATGCCATCTGCCAGCATTTGTTCCACCTTCTCTTTCGTGAAGGCCGTAATTTCTGCCAGTTCCTTTTTTGGTATATTCTCTCCGTTCACGCGAATTCTCTCTGTAAATTCTTCTAAGAAGGGAGAGGTATATAACCCTACCTTATACCCTTGTTCAACCAATACAGCACTTATGAAGGAAGAGGTAGACCCCTTGCCATTGGTTCCTGCTACATGGATTACCTTTAGGCCTTCATGGGGATTACCCATTAGATTTAATAGATATTTGATGTTCTCCAGACCCAGCTTACTGCCAAATTTATAAACACTGGAAATATAATCTAATGCCTCTTGATAGTTCATCATTGACGCCCCCTGTATTTTATTAATCTTTGCCTTAGAAATACAACCTATTTATGTAGGGGCAGACCCATGTGTCTGCCCTTTTTTTCGGGACGACAAATGGGTCGTCCCCTATATTTATTCCAGTCTTCCGTTCATACTATTTTTTCCTGCTTTTCATTGTCTTAATTCTTTCCAATACCTTATCCATCATCTGCTGATAGGAAGCCTGCTTGCCCTTTTCTTCCTCAATCAAGGAAGCGGGAGCCTTGGCAAGGAAACCTTCATTGGACAGCTTACCCGTTACTCGCTTTAACTCGCCCTCCAGCTTAACTCTTTCCTTCTCCAGCCGCTCTATTTCCTTATCAAAATCCACCAGATCATCTAAAGGCAAGAAGATTTCTACCCCAGGAACGATAGCCGATACCGCATCCTCCGGGATATCCTTTTTATCCTTCTGCAGTACTACCTCTGAAGCCCCGGCTAAAGTCACAAAGTAGTTTTTCCCCATTTCCATAGATGCATGAGCACTGCCCTCTGATGCAGCAAGGATTACTTTCGCTTTTCTTGAGGGCACTACATTCATCTCTGCACGAATATTTCTTATGCTGCGGATAGCCTCCATTACTAAATCCATTGCCTGCTCCTGGGCTGTAAAATCTAACCGATCATCAGATTTTGGCCATGAGGCGATCATGATGCTGTCTTCTTTGGTCGTGGGCAAATGCTGCCAAATCTCCTCTGTGATAAACGGCATAAATGGATGCAGGAGCTTGAGTATATTCTCCAGTACCAGCGTGAGAACATAAAGGGCAGTTTTCTTTGAAATCATATCTTCCCCATATAAGCGTGGCTTTACTAACTCAATATACCAGTCGCAGTATTCACTCCAGGTAAAATCATAAACTTTTTGTACGGCCATTCCCAATTCAAATTTATCCAGATTATCTGTGATTTCTTTGGCAACCCGGTTCATTCTGGATAGAATCCACTGATCCGCCAGGGTTAGGTTTGTCATAGCCTGATCCGCATCAAGATTTGCATCTTCCAGGTTCATCAATACAAATCTTGTGGCGTTCCAAAGCTTATTGGCAAAGTTTCGGCTGGCTTCCACCCGTTCCATATAGAAACGCATATCATTTCCAGGACTGTTTCCGGTAGCAAGGGTCATCCGCAGTGCGTCGGCACCATACTGTTCGATAATATCCAGCGGATCAATACCATTGCCTAGGGATTTGCTCATTTTTCTTCCTTGGGCATCTCTTACCAATCCATGAACAAAAACATATTTAAAAGGAATCTCATTCATCTGTTCCAGACCGGAAAAAGCCATTCGTACAACCCAGAAGAAAATAATATCGTAGCCTGTTACCAAAACATCTGTAGGATAGAAATACTTGAGCTCAGCTGTATTCTCTGGCCAGCCCAAAGTCGAGAAAGGCCATAGGGCAGAACTAAACCACGTATCCAATACATCCTCATCCTGCTTAAACTGATAGCTGCTGCATTTTGTACAGCTTTCAGGCGCTTTAGCAGCTACAATAATTTCTCCGCAATCCTGACAGTAATAAGCCGGTATACGATGTCCCCACCATAGCTGTCTGGAGATGCACCAATCTTTTATATTTTCCAGCCAGTGAAGATAGGTCTTGCTAAAGCGCTCCGGTACAAATTTAATAATACCTTTTTGTACTGCTTCTATAGCAGGCTTTGCCAGTTCATCCATTTGTACAAACCATTGGTCCGAAAGTCTAGGCTCTACTACAGTACTGCACCGGTAGCATATTCCTACATTGTGCTGATGCTCTTTGATAGACATCAGATATCCCTGATCCTGCAAATCCTTAACCAATTCTTTTCTGCACGCATAACGATCCATTCCTGCATACTTTCCTGCATGTTCGTTCATAGTGGCATCATCATTCATTACAGTAATCTGGGGCAAACTATGGCGCACCCCTATCTCAAAATCATTGGGATCATGGGCAGGAGTAATCTTTACGGCTCCAGTTCCAAACTCTCGATCAACATAATCATCGGCGATCACCGGAATTTCCCTGTTCACAATTGGTAAAATCAGCGTTTTCCCGATAAGATGATTGTAACGTTCATCCTCCGGGTGAACTGCTACAGCTGTATCTCCCAGCATCGTTTCCGGTCTTGTAGTGGCAATCTCAATATATTCATCAGAATCCTTTACAGGGTATTTGATATGCCAGAAATGCCCTTGCTTTTCCTCATGCTCAACCTCTGCATCAGACAGGGAGGTTTTACAATCAGGACACCAGTTGATCAATCTATTTCCGCGGTAAATATATCCTTTTTCATATAATCTTATAAAAACTTCAGTTACAGCTTGGCTGCAGCCCTCATCCATGGTAAACCGTTCTCGTTCCCAGTCACAGGAATTTCCCAGCTTTTTCATCTGCTCTACGATTTTTCCACCGTATTCATCCTTCCAAGCCCAAGCCCTTTGCAAAAATCCATCTCTTCCAACCTCTTGCTTGCTTAGCCCCTCTTCTTTTTGAATTTTTTCAACAACCTTTACTTCCGTGGCAATACTGGCATGATCCGTCCCAGGAAGCCAAAGTGCCTCGTAGCCCTGCATCCGCTTCCAACGGATCAAAATATCCTGCAGCGTATGATCCAATGCATGTCCCATGTGCAGCTGTCCTGTGATATTAGGCGGGGGCAGCACGATGGTATAGGGTGTTTTCTCCGGATTTACCTCTGCATGGAAATAGCCCTTTTCCATCCAGCTCTCATATACCTTCTTTTCAAATTCTTGGGGATTATAGGTTTTTTCTAAGTTTTTCGCTGACATTACAGCACTCCTCTCCATCTATGAAATATTCGTATAAACTTCATTGACTGCGGAATTTCTCCAGAAAGAATCAGCCAAAAAGCCAGAAAGGCTAAAAGCATTCCAATCATTTTGACCATGATGACCCCTTGGGTATCATTTCTATTCATATGTCTGAGAATCCAGGGACTTTTATAAATGCAAAAACCCCCTAAAAGCAGCAGCACCATACCCACTTGGAACACCCTATCACCTCACTTTTTCAAATAAAAAAACTCCTTCATCCCAATTTAAGGACGAAAGAGTCGTTTCGCGGTACCACCTTAATTCCGACAAACAGTCGGCGCTTCATAATCTTTATCGGAATTACCCGGCTGAATCTACATGGATTCTTTCTCAACTCAGCTGCTCTGAAGCTACCTTCGACAATTCTTACCGAGAAACCTCTCAGCCTTGGATTTCTCTCTCTGGAGGCAGATAATTGGCTACTCCTCTTCCTCAACACATCCAGTAATATTCATTTTTCATCATTATATCCCATATTATGCAAAAGTCAAGACTTACCCGGTAAAATTTTTATTGTGAAGCTTTTTAAATCCAATGATATATTTTATAAGTGCCATCAGTGTTAATGCCACTGCTGCTGCAACCCAAACAATATGATAAGGCATCTGAAATACCACTGCAAAGATGGCTCCATAAAAAAACACTGTAGCCGTCTTTCCGAAGCTATTAGAGGGAATCACCCGCTTGTTTCCATGATAATATAATGCCAGTGCACCGATAATCAGCAAGGTTTCCTTCGCCCCAATAATTAAAATTACCCACAAGGGAATATATTGGCGGTGGGTCAAACAAGCCAGCACCGTTAACTGCATCAGTTTATCCGCTAAGGGGTCCATGGCTTGGCCCCACTTAGTAATGCTATTATACTTTCTTGCAATATAACCGTCTAGGATATCGGTAACCCCTGCCAGTGCAAACACATAAAAGGCTTGAATAATACTTTCATCAGATCCAGAATAAAAGATATAAACAAATGCAGGTATAAGCAGAAATCGAAGAGCCGTTAAAATATTCGGTATATTCATGAAGGACTCCTTGTTATTCAGAATTATTTGTACCATTATTCTACTAAAATTATAACCTATCTTTCTTTATTTTTCCTCAATAATCTGATAAATTATCCTTCACGCTTTAAAAGTTTTTCGCACAAAAAAAGGACCATCTTGTGAAACAAAGACAGCCCTAGCCCGTTATTTTACATGTAATGTTAATTCTAAGAACTTTCCGGCGCTCTCCATCTTATGGATCAGCTCTTCAGTGATCATTTCACCTTCATAAGCCAACAGAATTTCTCCATCCATAATGTTCTTTGATACCTCTCGTCCGATCAGATACTCCCGTTGCTTTTTCTGAAAGGCTTCTGTGGTAGCTGATGAGGTTTCTTCCCCTATAGGATTAGCCGCTTCCGCTTGAGCACCATTTAATATTGCCGCAAGAGATTCCTTTAACTGATCCTGAAGCTCATGCTCAACAATTGTTACTTCCTTGCCGTAGGTAATGATAGAACGGGAGTCAAAGAACTTGGTCTGCCCCATGTTTTCTATTTCACAACCAATAATTTTTCCCGATTCGTCATTGATAAATATTTCTCGAATCTGACCAAGGTTTTTGCCCTTTTTGGTAAATACCTTGCTATTTACTACCCCAACATTCTTGTTCAAAAGATCTACAACCTTTGGCTCCTGTTGTGCATCCATCAGCAGACCAGCAGTTTCAATCATCAAAGCCTCATCACCGATTCCCATAATCTTACTCATTGGGACAACTTTGATTTGGAACATTGACTTGTCATCTACTACAAAATATTGAACCGTTCCATCTTCCGGATCGATTACTACACTTTTTATTTTCCCTACTTCTTGTCCTTCGAATACACTTATAATGGGAAGATTGACAATTTCTTTCAAGCTCTTCATGGTTTTCCCTCCTGTTGTGTTTGGTTCAGCTGTTTAGTAATGCTGCAGCCTGGCGCAGCAGACCTAGGTCAATTGCATTTTTGTTATCTTTAATGAAGTAGTACAGTATGTCCTGAGCCTGTTGCTTCTGATCCATATCTCTATAGATAGCAGCAATATGTATGCAGCTTAGAAATCTTGTATTTGCTTCTTTTGAATTTTTCAGGATATGCATAAAGCTTTCCAATGCTTCTACATTGCGTCCCTGTCTCTTATATTCAAAGGCTTTGTCAATATAATATGGTACATCCATTTTGGTTTCTACCGACTTAGAAGGCTCTTCCGCTAGCAGATTCGGAGATACTGCCAATGTAATCCCAGGATCAAAGTATTCCCCGAGCAAGCCTCTTTCCTCGTCCTCTTCAAGTTCCTCTACATGGATCTGACTTTGCTGCTGAACCGGCTCAACTGGCAATATAGGTTCCACCGCAGGTAAAGATTCTGCTGGCGGCATGATCGCCATTAACCCTGAATGTGCCTGCTTGTTGAATAATGCATTTCCCATTATAAACAAACTGCTGCCTGCTAATATACTGGCATACTTGTGACTATTCATTAAAAATAAAAAAGCACAAAGGATGAGAAAATATAGAATGACTGCATTCTTAAGACTATAATAAATAGCCACGAATGGAAAGGTAAATCCTGTAGTAGTTCCAAAAAATGTACTGTTAATGAATAAATTTCTGCTAATTCCGATCCTGTAGAAGATTACATCATACAACAAAAACAACAAAATATTCACTACAATGATAAATAATACGACCCCAAAATAATCCCCCCCATCTAAATAAATTTGTGTGGATAATGACTTATTTTTTCTACACGGTTCGACCAAATCCTTTTAATTTCCTGTTTTTGGTACTATAGTACTAGTCTTTATATACGCAAAAAAACAGGCACTCTCCTGCCTGTTATAATCGTAAACTGGTAATTTGATCGGTCATTACCAGCGGTCTTGTGTCATCCTTTACACCATAGGCCATCAGCACTTCACCGATGAAAAGGGTATGATCTCCCGTAGTATATAGGTCTAAAACCCTGCATTCCAGGTTCACAACCGCATCTTGAATAAGGGGCGCCTTAATATAAAAGGGCTTTTCCGTCAAAATTCTTCCTTCCTGAAACTTGTCCACATCATAGCCGGTTTTGCTTCCGCAATACAGGGCCAGTTCTTCCTGCTTCTCACTCAGTATAGCTAAAGTAAATTCTCCCGATTGTTTGATTAGATCATGAATATATCGCTCGGGAGATATGCTGATCATGAGCAGCGGTGGTATATTAGATACCTTCGAAATCCAAGCTACAGTGGTCACATCCCGTTTTTCGTTGTGCTGTGCGGTTACCAAACCCACGGGATTTGGAATTTTTCTTAAACTGACTTTGATATCACTGCTTTGCATTTGTACGCCTCCTGATTATTTAACAATTCTTAGAGAATATCTTCTCTCCAAATAATTGACCAGTTCTCTCGTCATATCCATGCAGTCGCTGCTCAGAACATCCCACTCCCGCTTATAGTTGGCATAGATAAATCTTCTGATGCTGGAGGTTGGAAGGTATGGATTTCCACCATGATCTATAACCTCTTTGTAAATACACAATCGGGATACTCTTCCCAAGCCACTTTGAAGATTTAGGGGATCAATTCCCACATCAATCTTCTCTCTGTGAACCAATGCATACCAGTTGTAGTTTTCAATCTTACCCTTTATATACCCGTACTTGTGCTTACCCTCGTCAATACTAATTTTATAATTCATATCAATCCCTGCCTTTTAACTCATTTGACATTTTTACATAGAATCTATTTTGATATAAGATATATTCATTAGTATTAGCATTTAATAATTTTTTTTACATGAGGGCATAGATTGATAATAATCTTTTAATATGGAGGCAGATAAGGATGCTTAGGCATAATCATTTACTCCTATACCTTTTTTTTGTTTTTGTGGCGGTTTCCAGCAGTTTATTAGGAAAAATTCTATTGATGTATCCACATATTGTCTGGCATTCCTATACCCAGATGGACCGATTCTCCATTCACTCCTTGCAGTTTTTGGCCAATCATCGATTTATGGGAATTATTCTGGCAGCAATAGGTTTCATTCTCCTATGCTATTTATCTTTTCTAACAGCTTATGCGCTTGCCTGCCACTGGCAGATTCTTCAAAAGCCTATACGTTTGTTTTTGTTAGGCTGGATAATTCTTTTGGGATTCTCAGGAATCTTAAATTCTGCTCTGTTGCTGCATATCTCTGAATATCTTCTTCTGTTTTCTATATTAATATTGTTTTTATCTCTCCTGTGCAGTTATTTTTGGTATACCGGATAGATTCTCCCCTGATCTCATTTATTCCGGCATAATCAAATCTGATTGATCCGGTTTATTGTGAATCTAAAAAAGCTCTCTTCGTTTTTACCATTTCCTCATATTGATCTTCTGTTATCTTGCCTTCATCTAACAATTGATCACAAAAACTGATAAATTCCATCACTAATTCCTTTAAAAGAAGTTTTTCCATTCCATAATCCCTCCAATATCATCAATTTTCTTCATTGTATGATGGGTTCTTGTGAAATATGACAAAAACCGTAAAAAATATCCTGTTTTTTACCGGTTCATTTTTGGCTATAGACGCTCATATATCCGTCTGTACAGTTTATACCTATTATATATTTATACCATTGTTATAAAACCTGTAACCATTATTTTTCTCATTGAATATATTGAAATTATATGATGAATATTACGCCATTTTGGAGGGATTGTTGTGAGAAAATTGAAAGCCATCTCATTCATCTTAGTGTTTACACTGCTGCTTTCTATGGTTTTTACCGGCTGCAGTTCAAACAAGGAATTGACGAAGATTAAACTATCTGAAGTAACCCATTCCGTCTTCTATGCACCGCAATACGTGGCTATTTCAGAAGGATTTTTCGCTGAAGAGGGCCTTGAAGTGGAGCTGATTAACGGTCAAGGAGCAGATAAAGTCATGGCCGCTCTATTGTCTGATCAGGTAGATATTGGATTTATGGGTCCGGAAGCATCGATCTATGTCTACAATCAAGGTGCCACAGACTATGCAGTCAACTTTGCACAATTGACACAGCGGGACGGGTCATTTTTCCTGGCCAGAGAACCAATGCCCAATTTTAAATTTGATGATGTTCGAGGCAAAAGCATCATCGGCGGGCGAAAAGGCGGTGTACCGAATATGACACTGCAGTATGTATTAAGAAAATACGGCGTTGAACCAGGGATAGATGCAGAAGTACGTACAGATATTCAATTTCCAGTAATGGCTGGCGCCTTCACCGGCGGAGAAGGTGATTTTGTGGCCCTTTTTGAGCCAGCAGCCTCTCTTGTTGAAAAGGAAGGAAAAGGCTATATCGTTGCTTCCATTGGGGCAGAAGGCGGATATATCCCATATACCGCTTATTCAGCTAAGAAAAGCTATATTGAAAAAAATCCTGAAGTGATCCAGCGATTTACCAATGCCATCTATAAAGGTATGAAGTGGGTAGAGACCCATACTGCAGAGGAAATTGCAAAATCCATCGCACCCCATTTCCCCGAATCGGACTTAGATATTCTGACAAGAGTTGCTGAACGTTATAAGGCACAGGATACCTGGAAGCCAGACCTGGTATTGACTGAGGACGGATTAAACCACCTGATGTATATCATGGAGCAGGCAGGGGAGCTGGATAAAAGAGCGCCATACGACGCCATTGTAATCACAGAGTTTGCTAAAAAAGCAATGAAATAGGAAGAGCAAATCCACCCTACATAGGGTGGATTTGCTTTTAACCAATCTTACTCTCCAAAGTTTGTTTCAAATAAAGAAATGATAGCCTCTAATGCTTCTTTCTCGTCTGATCCGTCAGCTCTTATCTGTATTTTCTCACCTTTAACAGCTCCCATTGCCATAATCCCCATAATGCTTTTTGCATTTACCTCGTTATTTTCTTTTATTAGTACTATATTGCTTTTAAATTGGGCAGCGGTTTTTATCAGCAGAGTAGCCGGTCTTGCATGCAGCCCTGTTGCATTCCTTATTTCAATTTCTTTTTGAAGCATTAAAAGATCTCCTTTCTTTTGTCAACTAGCGTCACAGAACGAGTTCCTGCGTGCCAATTTTATATATGATTTTATCTAGTCTATTTTCTTCTTCAAGATTCCTAATAGCAGAGCAGTAATCATCGTTCCTGCTGCAATGGCTACAATATATCCGCCTAGATTTCCAACTGCGTTTGGTATAGGCAATACAAAGATTCCTCCGTGTGGGGCTCTTAAGGTCGCCTTAAATGCCATAGAAAGGGCTCCGGCTACCGCTGAACCTGTAATAATAGAGGGCAATACTCTGATTGGGTCTGCTGCTGCAAATGGAATTGCACCTTCGGTAATAAAGGATATTCCCAATACCCATGCTGCTTTTCCCGCTTCTCTCTCGGCAGTGCTAAATTTATTTTTAAAGAGAACTGTTGCCAAAGCCAACCCAAGGGGCGGCGTCATACCTGCTGCCATAACGGCTGCCTGAGGTTCGAAAATATTGGAGCCTAGCAGGCCAACTGCAAAGGTATATGCAGCTTTATTAACGGGACCTCCCATGTCAAAGGCCATCATAGCACCTAAGATGGCACCCAGCAGGGCTGCATTTGTTCCGCTTAAGTTTTGCAGCCAGCCTGTTAATGCATCAGAAATGCTCTTTACAGGTGCTCCAATTACATAAATCATCATGATACCAACAAATAAGGACGATAAGAATGGCAATAACAAAATGGGCTTTAAGCCTTCAAGAGACTTTGGCAGACGGATGGTCTTCTTAAGAAAATCTGCTGTATAACCTGCGATAAAGCCGGCAATAATACCGCCTAAGAATCCAGCCCCCACTTGTACTGCTAAAGATCCACCAATTAGACCAGGAGCTAATCCGGGTCTATCTGCAATAGAAAAAGCAATATAACCTGCCAGAATCGGTACCATTAACCCAAAAGCTGATGCCCCGCCGATTTGCATAAGTGCTGCAGCCAAAGTTCCTTCTTCTTTGAACGCTTCAATACCAAATACAAATGATAATGCAATGATTAAACCGCCGGCTACAACTAAAGGAAGCATAAAAGAAACACCTGACATCAAGTGCTTATAGAAGCCTGTTCTTTCAGCACTTCTTTCTTGTTTAATCGTTTCCACCTGCTGGGCTAAATCTTTTTTCTCAAGCTGCATGGCTCTTTCAATAATATTTGCTGCATCTTTAATGGCTTGAGCCACTTCAACTTCCAAAATCGCTTTACCTTCGAATCTTTCTTTAGAAACGTTTGCCCCTGCTGCAATAATCACTGCATGGGCTTCTCTGATTTCTTCAGCCGTTAGTTCGTTTTCCACCCCTACAGAACCCTGTGTTTCTACTTTTAATGCAATTCCCTTTTTCTTAGCTGCATTTTCTAAGGCTTCAGCTGCCATGTAGGTGTGGGCTATTCCTGTTGGACATGATGTTACTGCTACTAATTTCACTTTTAAATCCCCCTTTTCATTATTATTTTTTACTCCTGAAATGCACTTATAACTTCAGCTTCGTTTGTTGAAGCTATCAGCTTTTCCCTCACATCTTCGTGCATCAGTTTCCTTGATAACTGGCTTAACACTTTAAGATGCTCGTTGTTGGAATCCTCCGGCACAGCAATCAGAAAGAAAATATAAGCGGGCTCTCCGTCCAAAGATTGATAATCAATTCCTTTCGTAGATTTGCCAAATACAATAGATGGCTTAGAAACCGCATTGGATCTTCCATGGGGTATGGCAATCCCCATACCAATACCTGTAGAAGACATTTTTTCTCTCTCCATCACTGCATTGACAAAGCCCTCTCTATTGCTGACGATCCCTTTTTTGACCAGTGCATCTACTAACTCTCCTACTACTTCTTCTTTGCTGCCCGCCTTAAGTTCTAAGAGCATCAAATCCTTTTTTAGCATATCTGTAATCTTCATCTTTTTTCACCCTCCCTATCCAATCTCTAGGATTTTGATTCTATTTTTATATTGCTCTATCCTTGGATATTGACCGAATACAGTCCCCTGTTTTACATGTACTGTAGCCGTAGCCGCTGCTAAGCTTAAAATGTCCACTAGGGCGTATCCCTTATCGATGCCATATGCAAAAGCTCCTACCATCGAATCTCCTGCACCAACAGTATTTTTTACAGTTACATTTATTTTCTCTGTCTTCCATGCACCATCTTTTGTAATCATTAAGGCACCCTCTGCACCCATAGAAATAACTACAATTTCCACATCCTGATCCAAAAAGAAACTACAGCATTTAATAATATCCCTCGTATCCTTTAGTTTAACATCGAAGGTATTTTCCAATTCATGAATGTTCGGTTTTACCATATAGGGTGATGCCTTGGCACCATCAAGCAGCGCCTGACCGTCTGCATCTAAAATTGTCTTGCAACCCTTTGCTTTAGCAATCCCAATAAGCTTTTCATATATGTCAGAAGATATATTTGGGGGCAAGCTGCCGGAAAAGACCATTACATTGCTGGTTTCTGCCCAAAATCTTACTTTATCATAGAGTTTTTCTACCCAGATTTCTTTCACTTCTTTACCTTGATCATTGATATCCGTTATTTGTTGTTTTGCTGTATCAATAATTTTAATATTGGTTCTTGTTTCCTGGTTTAATTGAACAAAATCTGTTTCAATCTCTAAAGCTTTTAGTCTTTCATCAATCCATTTTCCTGAATCGCCTCCCACAAAGCCCAAAGTAATCGTAGACCCTCCAAGGGCTTTTACAACCTTTGATACGTTAATCCCTTTGCCTCCCGGTTCCATATGGCTCTGTAAAACCCTATTTACACTACCGGGTGTGAAACTGTCAATCTCAATCGTCTTGTCTATTGCTGCATTGAGTGTAACTGTTGCTATCATTATATCCTCCTTACTAGTAGATGATTTCAACGCCTTGGAGAGAAAACTTTTCTACAATTTGTGGTTCAACCCTCTTGTCTGTAATAATTCCATTGACTTCATCCAATTTGGCAATTTGAGAAAAACAAACTTTTCCAAATTTGCTATGGTCAGCCACAATGTATACTTCCTTTGATGATTGGATCATAATGCTTTTGGTGTGAGCCTCGCTCATGTTAGGTGTTGTACATCCATCCTGAATCGTGATCCCATTAGCTCCAATAAAAGCCTTATCCACTCGAAATTTCTGAATAATCCTATCGGTCAAAGGACCGACAATAGATAATGTCTCTTTTCTGGTATAGCCCCCGGTCACTACCACTTCTATATCTTTTTTTGGGGTGAGTTCCAATGCAATCAACATAGAGTTGGTTAATACAGTTACGTTCTTTGCACTAATATATTTTGCTATTTGCAGCGTCGTTGTACCTGCATCTAAAATAATGGTTTCATTATCTTTAATGAGTGCTGCAGCCTTTTTCCCGATTTCTATTTTTTCTTCCTTGTGGGCCTCTTCCTTTTCATCCATAGTTGGTTCAAAGCCTGTATTTTCTGCTTTTACTGCCCCTCCATGGGTTCTTTTTAACAGCCCGGCATATTCTAAATCTTGCAAATCCCTTCGAATTGTAGATTCTGATACCTGTAATTTCTCCGTTAATTCATCCACCTTTACACGATTCTTATTGTCTAATATTTCTAAAATTCTAGCTTTTCTCTCCTCTATAAACAAATTATCCCCTCCGTTAGATACCTAATTTCGAAAAAGTGACCGTTTATGATTTTTATTTGATCATTTTTGATTGATTATGAATTTATTTGATTGTTTTTGATTATATCATTGTCAATTTTTTCTGTCAACTATAATATCTACTATTTTTTCATTTGCATTTGATCGTTTTTGATTGATTTTTTGACAGCAAAAAATCCACCTTATTTCAGATGGACTTTCTATATTATTGAACAGAAATTTCTATTCCCTTATGATAAGCTTGAGTATAACAAATTCGCTTAAATAACAGCTTCATACTTTCTCCATTTCCCTTAAAATGTAAAATCCTTTCACGGCGTATTTCTCCTGTAACTAACTTTTCAAGTCTTTCTTCCATCATCTTTTCTAAAGGAAACTCTTCCCCGTCTGCTTCCAAATATATCTTCCTAAAAATGATATCCTCACGAGTATCAATCGTAACATAGGTATTGCTTCCTTCTGTTCTGACCCCCTTAATCAGGACTTCCTGCCCTTCTACCTCAAGTTTTTCCGTCTCCATACCATCTTTCAGAACCACCGCTGTATGAATATCCTTCGTTTTAGTCATCTCTGTCAATTTAATTTCAAGTTTTTTCACACCTTTGGGCAATGCGTCAAATCTAACCTTAAAGGTTATTCCTTCTAAAGAAGTACTCATGCTTGATCCCGTCTGCTCTATTTTTATACCATCTGCATATAGCTCAGTCAGCACCTGTACCCGCGTCCGTTCGCCAGATACAGCCTCTTTCACTAAATCAAACTTTGATCCTACAGAACCGGTAATCACAGTTTGTGTTGGGGTAGCCGTTATGGTATCAAAGTGAATATGGGTACCATCTATAGTTATTGTCTGGCGAATCTTATCTTTAATCATAAATCCCATTGCTTTTTGTCTATCCAGTTTGACTGCGATCATGCCTTCTTCATAGATATCACCATATTTTAGAGGAAAGTAAAACTTTAGTGTTTTTTCGAAAGCTTTTGGCGGTTCATAGGAGTTGATATTTCTGATCTCCGAATTATCCTCATTTATTATTCCCTGTCCGCTGTGCATCATATACCGTCCAAATAAACCACCATAAGCAACGGGATTGAAGTTCGCTTGGTCTACCTTTCCCGAAGGATCCTTTACTGTATAGAATGCCAGCAGCTGGTTATCATCTACCATGATTCCATCTAGCGTTACCGTAACACCGTTGCCAAAGGTATAGCTTTCATTGACCGGCTGTCCTTCTCCTAATTCATTCAGATCCTTTAGCGTTCCCCACATAAGCTCTTCAAAGCCTAAAATCCTTTTACCATAAAAAGCAAGTGTATCAAAATTATAAGATATTAAAAAATAGTATAAAGCTTCTATTGTCAAACATTCAACAGGAGTGGGCTTTCGCCCACTCCCTTAACTCCATTTTGGTGTTCTGAATTCACCAGGCTTTATCCTTTTGCTTTCTTCCTCCGAAACAATATAGGCTGAAACACCCTGTTGATCATATTTTTTTACCTGCTGAATGGCTTCTTCTCTACTCATAGGTTCGGAGATAAATGCGTCGGTTCGAATCACATATCTTTTATCCATAAAATTTCCTCCTTCGTAACCTGACTTTCCATCCTTCATATATTATTATGATCATTTTTAAGTCGGGTATCTTAGGAAATAATTGGACTGTTTCCAAGAACCTTTTATTCTCATCTAATATTATCCCTTTTTGCCATATAACTCAGCTATTTTTACGATCACCTCTACGGCTTTTTCCATGGCATAGGTTGGAATATACTCGTACCTGCCGTGGAAATTGTGTCCTCCGGTAAAGATATTGGGCGTTGGCAGTCCCATATAGGAAAGCCTTGCGCCATCGGTGCCGCCCCGTACGGGAGTGATTGCAGGCTCAACATCTACAGCCTGCATCGCCTCATAAGCAATATCTACCACATGCTTAACTGCTTCGATTTTTTCACGCATATTATAGTACTGATCCTTTAAGTCTAGGGCCACGGTGCCTTCTCCATATTTTTGGTTCAACTGATCTACCACATGCTTTACTAAATTTTTCCTATCCTCAAATCTTTTTTTATCAAATTCTCGAATGATATAATGCATTTTCGTCTGCTCTACATCCCCATTTAAGCTATTGAGGTGATAAAAACCTTCATATCCTTCCGTATGGGCCGGTGTTTCCTCCTGAGGCAGCATTGATGCTAATTCTACAGCTATGAGCATAGAATTGATCATTTTATTTTTTGCCGATCCTGGATGTACATTTCTCCCGTTGATTGTGATTTTCGCTCCTGCTGCATTGAAATTTTCATATTCCAGCTCTCCGATCGGCCCTCCGTCTACAGTATACGCATAGAGTGCACCAAACCTCTCTACATCAAACAAATCTGCACCCCTTCCAATCTCTTCATCTGGAGTAAAGCCAATCTTGATGGTCCCATGGGGAATTTCCGGATGTTGGATGAGATATTCAGCCGCTGTGATAATTTCCGCAATACCCGCTTTATTATCGGCTCCTAAGAGTGTTGTTCCGTCTGTAGTGATAAGATCTCTGCCTATATAGTCCTTCAGCTCAGGAAAATCTGCTGGGGATAAAAGGATGTTCTGCTGTTCATTCAGTACAATATCCCTTCCATCATAGTTTCTTACAATTCTCGGTTTTACATTTTCCCCTGAAAAGTCAGGACTGGTGTCCATATGGGCGATAAAGCCGATCACAGGCACCTGATGGTCTACATTTGCTGGAAGGGTTGCCATCACATAGCCATGCTCGTCTACAGAAACCTCTTGCAGTCCTATTTCCTGAAGTTCTTTCCCAAGTATTTCTGCGAATACTTTCTGCTTCTCAGTACTAGGACAGCCTTCAAAACTCTCATCAGATCTGGTGTCATATTGTACATACCTTAAAAACCGCTCTACAACTTTCTCCACTGTACTATTCCCCTTTCTCCTTGTATAAATATGTGACAAAGAATCCTAATGAATATTTGAAATGATGAGGCCATCGACCCCTACATTTCTATAGAGGTTTACCCTGAAAACAGCACAAGAGTAGCCGCTCCTTCAATGATAGTCCCCTTAATAATATATAAATCCACCGGTCTAGTTTTCCATACATTGGTAAACAGATGCAGAATTGAACTCTCCGCTTCCGGTTATACTGTTACCAGAGAGGAGGTAGTTTATGCAGGAACAATATTTGAATTCCTTAAAAGAGCTTAATTATGCTCATCTTACAAAAGATCAGGAAGAACGTCTTCGAGAACTCGAGAAACAGTTTAACAATGACTTTGGAAAACAAGCTTACTTTATGGTGATGGAAAGATAAAAAGCGGAAGCTTTTTATCTTTCTCCACTTTTAGAAGGCTTACTTCAGCAGATCCAAATACTCAGTATTTTTGGCTCTTACAAATGCCATGGTGGCAGAATCCGCGTGGCCTGGATAAATACGAACTTGATCCTCCCACTTAGATATCTTATTTGTAATGGATCGTTTCATAGACTCTGGACTGCCGCCTTCCAAATCTGTTCTCCCTAAATCATCATCAAATATAGTATCTCCTGTAAATGCTATATTTTCATCCTTTACCACTAAACAAATACTTCCAGGTGTATGCCCCGGTGTATGAACTACAATCAATGCAACAGACCCGGCCTGAATGACATCTCCATCAGACAATATCCTATCCGGTGTTATAGAGACAGGCTTCCTGTATCCTCTAAAGGAATGATTGATATTGGGGTCTTTCAATCCTTCCACATCTTTTTTATGAATAGATACAGGGCAGTTGTATTTTTCTTTTAATGCCTCTACTGCGCCAATATGATCATAATGATAATGGGTCAGTACAATTTCTTTAGGCTTTAACCCATGCTTCTGAATATATCCTGCAAATACTGCCGCTTCGTCCCCTGGATCGATAATCAGTGCTTCCAGTGTATTCTCGTCATAAATGATATAGCCATTGGCTTCCCCCATACCAACAATAAATCTTTCAAATTTCATATCATCTACCTCCCTTATCTATATTCTTATCCAATCTCCCATCATCGTAACAATATGATTATAGTAAATTTTTCAACTCCCATCAATGAATAGAATTTATTTTTCCGACCTATTGTTCTTTCACAAAGGGTATATTATGATACAAGTATAATCATATTCATCTTTAGGAAAAAGGGGTAGATGCTATTGAAGAAACAGTTTTTAGATTTGGAACAGGATATTCATGAAATCAAGCTTAGACAGATGGGTGGAGATGTAGAAGTGATCCAAGGAATCATGCATTATGTCAGCTTCGACGTCGAGGGCACCCTTGTGAAATACGTTTATCACATTAACAAAAAAGGTAAATTTTTTCTGCAGCGTCGGGCACCCTATCCGCTGAATGTAGGCGCTTATGAATCCCAGGAAGACGTTATTGATATTATTCGCCATGACTTGGCACAAATGAGAAATGCAAAAAAGAGCAAAAAATTTAATAAGTTTATTGAAATCAATAAAAACCTCAATTGCCTGATGCGCAATTTTGAAGATCTATATTTATATTATAATGTTCCCCGCCAGCAGGCAGAAAAAATAGAAGAAACAATCGACCATCTAAAAAACCTGATTTATGAAACAAAAGATATCAGCGAGCGCGTATACTTTGAAAAAGATCCGGATACACTGTAGCCGGATTTTCTTTTTAGATTTCATCCTCCCGGAAAAAGACGCTGTGTTTTTTCGATAGCCTGTGCATAATGAAGAAATATCACGGCCTGCTATCCTACTGCACAATAGTTTCTTTAAATCACAATAAACGTAAATATCTCTATCAAAATTCAATTATTCTCCCTTTTTCACTTTGTATAAAAAGGAGTACAATAGATACATTGCTGCATCTTTTTTCTATATACTGAAGGAGGAATAACCTTGTCCGGCTCTTTTAATACCTTACTTGCTATCGGAATCTTTGTTGCTACCTATGGCATTATCATTTCTGAAAAAATTAATCGGACTACTATCGCTTTTTTTGGTGCGGTGCTTATGGTGCTGTTTCATATCATTGGACTGGATAAAGCTATAGAAACCATAGATTTTCATACAATCGGTCTGCTTATCGGCATGATGATCATTGTAAATATTCTAAAACGAACAGGTATTTTTGAATACGTGGCAATAAAATCCGCCAAACTGACAAAAGGTGATCCATGGCGAATATTATTGATGCTTTCAGGTATTACCGCCATATCCTCCGCTTTGCTGGATAATGTTACTACGGTTTTGTTGATCGCACCGGTAACTTTGGTTATTACAGAGGCACTGGAAATCAATCCTATGCCCCTTATGATCGCACAAATTTTATCTGCCAATATTGGCGGAACGGCAACCCTTATCGGTGACCCGCCCAATATTATGATCGGCAGCGAAACAGGCCTGGGTTTCATGGATTTCATCATTAATTTAGCCCCACCGGTCCTTGTCATATTTGTTGTAACGATCTTTCTGTTAAAGTTCATCTTTAAGGCACAACTTCACGTAAAGGATGAACTTAAGGCAAAAATTATGGATTTTGATGAACACAGAGCATTAAAGGATAAGTCGCTAATGATAAAATCCCTTGCTGTTTTATCCATAACAATCCTAGGATTTGGCCTGCACCAGTTTATTCATATGGAAACGGCCACCGTTGCATTAGCCGGAGCTTCTTTACTGCTGCTGATCAGCAAAACAGATCCGGAGGAGATTTTCCATGAAATTGAATGGCTGACGATTTTCTTCTTTATATTCCTGTTTATCTTAGTAGGTGCCTTAGAAGAGATGGGTGTCATCGAGTCTATCGCAAAGGGTGTCATCAATATTACCCAAGGCAACCTGCTGTTTACAGGGCTGTTGATTCTATGGATATCCGGAGTTGCCTCTGCCTTTCTAGACAATATCCCTTTTGTTGCAACCATGATTCCATTGATTCAAAGCATCGGTAAGCTTTCCAGTATTGATATCACCCCACTGTGGTGGGCCCTGGCGCTAGGAGCATGTCTTGGCGGCAACGGTACCTTAGTGGGAGCATCAGCCAATGTGGTGGTCGCAGGCATACTGGAAAAACACCGCCGTAAAATATCCTTTATGGAATACATGAAAATTGGTTTCCCATTGATGCTGATTTCTATTGGTATTGCTACAATCTATATGTATATATTCTATTTAATGTAAATCCTAAAGCAAAAAGCGGGGCGGCTATATAATTTCCACTTCCGCTTTTTCCAGTTCTTTCATAATCTTTTCATCAGGTTTATCCTCTAAGACAATGGCATCAATATCAAATAGGCTTGCAAATTTGTAGACGCCGTCCATATAGAACTTTTTACTCTCCATCACCAAATAAGCTTTTTTTGCGGCGCTGATGATTGCCTTCTTCGTGTTCCCATCCTCCGCATCAAAGGTTGTGACACTCTTGTCAAAAACGTTTATTCCTACGCTTCCAATAAAGGCTTTATCCACTTTATACCTGGAAATGGTTTCGATTGCAGTAGACCCAATGAATCCGTCCAGTTCCTTATAGTACACTCCACCGGTACCAATCACCTTGATATGGTCGCTATTTGAGAAAGCATTGATTACATCAATCATATTGGTTATAACCGTCACCCGCTTGTTGCTGGCAGCCAGCTTTTCCGCTATGATGATATTGGTTGTGGAAATATCTAAGAAAATCGTTTCGTTTGATGCGATCATAGAAAAAGCCTTATCTGCAATTCGTTTTTTTGCCTCAACATTCTGTGTCCTGCGATTGACTACATCGCTATTAGGAGCCTGCTGTCGATTTAATACGGCACCCCCATAAGTTCTTTTTAGAAGACCGTTTTTTTCAAGGCTTCTTAAATCTTTACGAATACAATCCTCTGTTACATCAAACAGTTCACTTAACTCCTTTACTACCACCTTTCCCCGATCATTTAATAACTGAATAATTTTATCCTGCCGTTCCTCTGCAAACAATTGATTCACTCCCTATTGTTTTCACATTTGTGCAGCTGCCTAGAGAAAGCTAAATGGCCATAATATGGTTTTTCATATTCCATAGATTATCTATAATATAAACTTTTCGATTACATGGGCTACACCATGCTCTTGATTGGATAAGGTTACATAGTCTGCAATCTGCTTAATATCCTCAACCGCATTACCCATAGCAACACCCAGTCCCGCATATTCAATCATCTGCCGGTCATTGCCCGAATCTCCTATACAGATGATCTCTTCTTTTTTTATGCCGTATAATTCAGCCAAACGCTTCACTCCGTTACCTTTATGGGACGTTTTATTCAGTATTTCGATATGATAGGGAGTGGTTTTTAGTAGAGTATACTTTTCCAGCAAATCCTGAGACAGCCTTGTAATGTCTTTGAACAATTCCTTATTGAATTTATCGTTTGTTCTGCTAAAGATATCAGGGTTCTCTAGGGGAATATCCGGATATATAGATGTTATTTCATCCTTAACAGAAAGATCCTCATTTATAAGGGTGATTTTAATAATTTTTATATCTTTGTTTAGATGGTTAAAATCAACGATTTCCATAGGAAGCTTATTGGCAAAAGCGTCAATATGGGTAGTAAAATTATTGGATTTTGTATAAATCTTATCCTGCGTATAGAAATTGTAATGAATTTGATAAGGATCAAATATTTGCAGGATTCCACGAAGCTCCTCATAGCTTAAATATTTTTCTTCCACTGTTTTTGTATTGATATTATTCACGACATAGGCACCACTGCATGTAACGGAGTATTCGTCTTCCTCCTTTAAGTTTAGCTGCTCAAGGTAGTCATCTATCCCGGGCAAGGCTCTTCCTGTTGAGAGAACTACCTTGATTCCCTTCTCTCTCGCTTTTTCTATAGCCCGTGCATTTTCTTTCGAAATCCTTTGCTGGTGATCCAATAATGTACCATCCATATCCAATGCGATCATTCTAAACATGTGGATCCTCCTCTATTGATCTGCCATAAAACCTGCTTAGTAAAATTTTTCATATCCTGTGCTTTTATAAAAGAATCAATTTCATTATACATCAATATAGAATAATACACAACAATACAAAAACATAAAATTCGCTTATCTATTTTAACCAGATTTCAGCCCAAATAGACGAAAAAAACCTGACCTTATAATACAAGATCAGGCAAATATTTATAAAAATTATTTAAGTCTTACTTCTTGAATATTCCGCAGATGTGTGACTGAGAAATTTAATATTCAGCGGAACGGCACAGAGGCCTTTCCCTACGTAAACCTAAAATAGGGATGTAGGGATCGACGCCCTCGTCGATACGAGTATAAATTAGGATTCTCAGTCAAATATCTATATTATAAATTATCTATAATCCGCTGACATTTTAATGCATCCTCAAAGTCTGCAGCAATTTTGGGGGTATTGATGCCTGCAACGCGATTAGCAAAGTGGATCAATGATGCAGTGTGGCAATTTTGGAAATAACCCAGGGAACCTCTCTCACCAACATAGTACTGCATTATTTCATCCCCTTCCGCAGCTTTTATCATCAGAGTCCTATCCTGATCAAATAAGTACATTTCCAGTTCGTAGGGCTTGATGAAGTTGATTTTCACACTTCCCTTTGTTCCGTAGATTTCAAAGCTTTCTGTCTGATCTCTTTCCGCAAAAACTCTTGAGACCTCCAAATGGCCTATGATGCCATTTTCTAGAAATAATACACTATCTGTAATTTCGTCTACCTGACTCCTATCTTTGAAATAAATCCGTTCATTATGGACAGCTTTTTGAATATCTCCAAGGGTAAATTGAACCAGATCAATTAAATGAACCCCTAAATCCAGTAAGGCACCCTTTCCTGCATTGGCCAGGGTCCTCCATGTGCCTTTTTTCTTTTCACTGAGATAGCTCTTGTGATAGATTCGGATTTTAAAATCAATAATATCTCCGATGGTCTTCTTTTCTAGCTCTCTTTTCAGCAAATGAACCGCCGGCATAAACCGATACATCAATGCAACGGCATTTAATATACCCTTCTCTTGAACAAGCTTTGTCATTTTTAAAGCATCCTGATAATTAGCCGCCAAAGGCTTTTCGCAATAGATCGGCTTTCCATAAGATACGGCCTTGGCGACAATCTCCAAGTGGGTATCGTTAGGGGTACAAATATCTATAAAATCTACTGCCGGATCTTTTAGTACATCCTCTATTTCAGTCACATTTTGTACTCCAGGTAAAGGAATATTCGTCGGTCTTCTTGTAACAATATGGGTTAAATTCAATTGGTAGGGCAAGGCATATCTAAGGTTGGCATCAAAGGCCCCTAATGCGTGGGTTTTAGCGATTCCACCAAATCCGATGATTGCAAAATTAATTTTTCGCATACTGATCCCTCCTTCTTCTATCATACCGTTTTTCAGATAAAAAGAACATCTTTAAATACCTACTCCTAGACTATTTCTTACTGCAGATAAATGCTTCAATTTTTTCTGCCCTCTTATCTACGCTCTTTACTAAATCACTTAATGATTATTTTCAAAATAATCACATATATCTTATTTAACTTTTTATATTTACATTATATAATAAGATAAATCAATAATTAATAATATTAAATAATGATAAATAATAATCCTACTGCTATTAAGATAATAAGGAAAGGGAAATGACAATGGAAGTGAAAGGTTTTACTCTAGAGGGTGCTGTAAAAATGCTGCAGGCTGGGGCAAATAGATTAGGTACCAGTAGTGCAGTCGATATCATTACCTAATATCCTGTAGGGGAAAACACAATAGAAAAACAGCTTAAATCACTCAATCGAAAGGGTTATAAAATCTGCAATTCTTTTACTCTTTTCATGATCCTCCAAGTGAAGTGCTTCTATTTCCTCTTCTGTAAGGGCAAATATCCCTTCTCCTTTTCTCAATCCTGGAAGTAGTTTTAAATGCTTGTCTATCACATTCTCCTGCAGTATATCTATACCATTACCGATTTCACGGGAATTTAACGTGAAATTTTTTTGAGCCTCCATTTTATTCAAAACAGAATCCTCACGCTCTAAGAGCTGATATGTCCATATCTATCAAATAAATCCCCCTGACGCTTGAATGCATGCACCACATCCTTTCTCCATCCATGCATAATGCTTCTAAGCTTTTCCCTGTCTGTATTGTCAGATTTCTTGACAACGCTGCGATAGGCGGCAGCCTCTTCATCCTTTCCCTTTTGTAAAAAGGTAATCATATTGTGCTGCCCCTTCGCAGAAGCAAAAACCTTTACTTCGTTGAAATCGATCATTCTATGAATTGTGCATTTCTCTCGAATGTCCCGTCTAAGCTTATTGCCACTATCAACCGTAGTAAAATAATGGGTCCTTATGAGGGCAATGATCCCCTTCCATCTTGCGATTTCTATACCTAAGTGAAAAAAGTAGTAAAACAAATCCATTTTCACAGAATAAAATCGACTGCCAAATTCAGTACCGGCAATTTTCCTGAACAAAGCCTTATTTCCACTTTCTCCTATATAGGATGGATTCCCGATGACGATATCAAAGCTTTTTTTTCTGCAAATACTTTAGAAAAGCGGTTTTATAGAAACCAAAGCTATCCCCAAGACTATCCCCCACCAGAATATTCTCACGCAAACAGGCCCATAAATCCTTATCATATCTTTCATCCTCCATTGTCTGATCAGAAATAAAGGACAACCATAAACCAATTAAAGAAAGCATAAGTTTATTAAGATGATAAACTTATGCTTTTCCACATTTTTGCTTACTTAAAGTTTTTGGAGCGGGCAACGGGAATCGAACCCGCACAACCGGCTTGGGAAGCCGGGACTCTGCCATTAAGCTATGCCCGCGAGACTATATTGATTTTATTATAAATCCATTTCCTTTAACTGTCAATCATGGCAATTTTTCTTTCTTATATTTTTCTCCAAAGTTTATTGCGCTTATACATTTTATCTCCGCTACATCTATAATAGATCAAGGTTGAAACCTTAGAGTACATAAAAGATAGTTGCATATACCTCATGATTATATTTCATGTATTCTTGTATGTTTCTCATAAAGATTGGAATAATAATTAAGGAAACATATTACATTAAAAAAGGAGTTGAAATAATGGATCGATTGGCGCTTTTGTTAGTGATCATTGGAGCGCTGAACTGGGGATTAATCGGGTTGTTCCGATTTGATCTTGTTGCAGCATTGTTCGGCGGGCAGGGAGCACTTTTAAGCAGAATAGTCTATTCTCTGGTCGGTCTTGCTGGGGCATATGCCATCAGCTTCTTATTTAGAGAGAGGGAAAAGGTACGATAATAAAAAATCAGAGGGACTTCAAAAAAAGTCCCTCTAACTCATTATTCAAATGTAACGATAGCCTCAGGTCTTTTCACCCGCAGCAGCAATGTCTCCAATATTCTTAAGCTATGGTTTAACTGCTCAGGTCCAACATATGCAGTTACAAGGTCCTGGCCTATGACGATATCCATATTCTGAGATCCCCGGGCAACCAGCACTGCTTTATTATTGCCCAGTACTGGGGTTTGATAAATCTTTCCGCCTACCAACTCTTTTACCCTCTCAATTTCCATCATACCGGTTCCCGGTTGAATACGATGCATTTTTAGATATAAATCCGGGCTTACCACCAGTACATAAGGACCATAGAAGCCTTTTCTTACCAATGCTTCCATACCTGCGGCCACATCACTTAAAGGATTCTCACCCTCAGCCCAATTGCCCATCTTGATAATCTGTCTGCCGTTGACAGTAGTTAAACCTTCGTATCCGTATGTCGGATTGCCATTAAAAACAACATCATCTTCTTTATTGCATATAGCGGTAGCTGCAATGGCCACTGGAGACAGATCTAACGGCAGGCCCATCTGTCTGCTCTTCTCTACATCTCTCCATGCCAAGGATAAGTCCTTATAAATCATTGGAATTGTAACATATCTTCTATTTCTCACTTTAATAGGGGTATCTTCTTCTTCTCCGCTAAAGTCTATCTTGCTTTCCATATCTACATCGAAGGCATCCACATTCATACTATCAATCCCTGCACCTAAGGGGCCAAGAATATGAATAAATCTTCTTGCAACCAATTGATCTCTGGCTACTCTTACCACCATTTCATCTATGCTGTTCCAAAGCTCTCCACTAAAGGGAGCATCCTCTCTTAACAAATAATCCACAAGCTTACCCTCCTCTACTCCTCTAATAAACTGCCTACAGTATGTACAACATTGGCTTTATACTCTATTTTCTTTTCCTCAATCCCAAGCTCTGCAAGCATTTCTCTTACTTCTTCCTGTCCCTCTTCAAATAGGTCCCCTTCCTTGGGATCCAATATGCGCAGTAGGGCCATCAATTCTCCTATGTGGGCCTTCTCCTCATCCCGGATATCCGCAAGAACTTTCTTAGCGATGGGATCATCCGTTGCCTGAACATGAGCATCATAAATATAGATAGCTTCTAATTCTCCGGCAATATCTAACCGGATCGCCTGCACTAACTCCTCCTTGGATATTTTTCTGTTAACGTTGGCTGCAAATGGATTTGCAAAACTAGGCATAATAAAAACCTCCCTATTACAAATTTTACTTTTACATTATACCCACCGAAAAAACAGATATTCTTTTTTCTTTGAAAAATATCTGTTTTTCTTATTATCACTTGACGATGCGTACACTTTTTGTGTAAAATTTCACTATATCCTGTATTGAAGATATTCTCAGGAGGAACTTTGATGAAGAAAGATGAAATTATCGACTGCCTCTCAAAAAAAATAAAAATTATCCGGGTGGAAATGGATTATTCTCAGGATTATATGGCAGAAATTCTTGGGATTTCTAAAAAAACCTTGATTCAAATAGAAAAGGGCAGAATTAAGGCTGGCTGGACTGTCATTGTAGCTCTATGTGGTCTATTTCGGGAAAGCGAGATCATTCAGAACCTGCTGGGTGAGGACCCTTTAGAGGTGCTGCAGTTGATCTCCCGTCAAAATCATGCACTGCCCAGGGAAAAAACCTTAGGCGGAAGGGTTTGGTGGACTGATCTTGAGAATAAAAATGGCTTTCGCCTTCAGAAAAATCTTGTCAGCGGTCACTATCGCATACTGGATGGAGATCAGAGACGATGGCTCAGCTCTTTTGACGAAGCCTTTATACGAAAAAGGATGAGAGAATTAACATCAGGAAAGGAACAGTAGTCCTCTGATAAAAGGAGCAAGCAGTTTTTCCGCTTGCTCCTTTCTTTCATCTATTGAGACAATAATCTTATAAATAAGTCTACCTTTTTCATTTGATTCCGGTCTAATAATCCTTGCATTTGCTTAAGCATTTGCAGTTTTTGAATGAAATCATCCTTTTGTGCACGGCTAAAATTACTCATCATTTGATTTATTTCTGCTTCGATTTCTTCTAAGCTCTTGTTCTTATATTTACTAACCATTTTTGCAAACTGTGCCATTTGCTCATCGGTCGGGTTGATGCTCCCAGCAGCTTCTGCTAATTTTTTATTGATTTTGCTTAAATCCTTTGCCATTCTCATCCCCCACTTTCTGATCTGTCATTAAAATTAGAACCCCTGACTGCAGTGATTCTTTTGCATTATCATAGTATGCTTTTAAAAATTTTTTGTGACAGTTTTAGGAGAAAAAACAAAGACCAGATAAACTGGTCCTATAGTCGGTTTGCAAACTCCTTTAGTTTTTCAGCAAGATCCGTCAATGCATGAATCTCTGCTGCAATTTCCTGTGTCCCTGCAGCTTGTTCTTCCGTTAGTGCTCCATTTTTCTCAACCAGTTGAAGTATTTGAGAGACACCGCCTTGAATCTCCTTTAATACTTTTCCTACTTTCTCTACCGATTCGTTACTTGAAACAGCCAGCTTACGAATCTCTTCTGCAACTACCTGGAAACCACGTCCTGCTTCCCCAGCCCTCGCCGCTTCAATGGCCGCATTCAATCCCAATAAATTCGTCTGTTTTGCGATCTGCTGTACAAATCCAAGAACTTGGTCGGTTTCCTTTGCCTTAATGAGGGTATCGTTTACCGAGTCAATGGCCATTTCTCCGGAGGACGCAATTTCCCCTGCACTGGTCGAGATTTGACCGAGAGAACGGGATATCTCATTGAGGGATTCCGAGAGAGTTTGCATCATCAAAAGCAATTCTTCCTTATCGCTGATATTTTTTACAGTGCCAATAGCACCTACGATCCGTCCATTTTCATCTTTGATGGGATAGGCAGTAGCAGCCAGCGGACTTCCAAATAACTCCTTTGGAATCACCCGAGATACTTTTTTGTTCTCATAAATGGCCCTGTGCAAAACCAAGTTCGTATTTAGCGGTTCACCCACCTTTAACTTTATGTCTACATTATTTCCCGGAATATATGCCAATACGGTTTCTGTATCACAAACGCCTACTGCTAAGTCATCTTCCGTAAAATGGTTTATTGCCTGCGCAATATCAATATATTTTTTCAATATTTCATTCATGGAGTATCCCCTCCTATGGTTATAGTAGTTACTAGAAAGTATTTCTCCATGGATTGATCAAAATCCTTCCCAAAGCCCTTTACTTCTTTATAATGTTTCATCATCCAACAGTAAATTTTCTCTATTTTTTGTCAGGCTCTCTATATACCTATTCAACGTCAGCATCAGCATCAGTACTATCGTCATATATACAAGAATCAAGTAAAATCCCATAGATACACCAAAGAGATCATTTGCCTTCCCTACCATCCAATTGGCCAGCATATTAACGACGCTGGATAAAGCCATCACGAATCCCAAAATGGAATTGATCCCGTGATGAAAGGTTTTGATCAGCAGTGCCATAGTAGTGGGATAAATAATAGAAAAGAAAAACCCGCTTATAGAAATCATTACTATAAAGGATTTACCGCCAAACATCCCTACCCCTAAACTGAAAATTACCATGGCTGCATAAAGGATGATACTGCGCATATAGCCTAATCTCTCTGCAACGAACCCTCCTACGAATCGTCCAAAGGTAAATATCATAAAAAAGAGAGATAAATAAGAAGCACTTTTTAGCGGTGTCAACCCCCTGCCCTGCTGCAGATAATTTACAAACCAATTGGCTATACCGATCTCCCCAGCTACATAAAATCCAAGCAGCACAGAAAATAATATGATTTTTTTATCTGATGCAATTTGTCCCAATGGGAGTTTTTGTCTTTTCTCACTTCTTTCCACCTTAGGAAACCTACAAGTCACGAAATAGACTACTATCACGCCAATGACAAGGATGCTGTAACGGTATACATCTCTCCACAGATAATCCGATGCTAGAAGAACACCAGCATACCTGGGACCAATAGTCGCTCCAATCCCATAAAAGAAGTGCAAAAGATTCATCATAATTGCTTGATTTTTTACAAATAGAATTGGTGTAATCGTACTGGCTCCTATGTTGATAAATCCAACACCATATCCTGATAAAAACATAAATAAGACGAATACCGGAAAACTCCAAGCTGTAGATATTCCAAAAGCCCCCCCCGCAAGACAAGTCAAGCCCATAAAAATAACCTTTTGCTGCCCAAACCGGTCTACCAGCATACCCCCGGTGAAGGTAGCTCCTATATATCCTACCGTGGTGATCAGCATCATCCAAGCCAAACTGGTATAGTCGATTTGAAAGGCTTCACGAATACTTGGAATCAACACACCCCGCATATTATCCATGAAACCCTGCAGCAGCATTAATCCAAATATCAGGATTACCAGCATATTCGTCATTCTCTTATTCTCCAACATAATAAAAGTCCCCCATTTTCATCTCAGGATTTCATTATACGCCATTCTCCATGAGTATGCAAACTCTAGTTCTCCATAAGTTTTGACAAAAAGAAAGCTGATCTGCCGACCAGCTTGTTCTTACATCATCAGTACGCCTTCATCCTTAATAATTACCTGCAGGATTCGTTGTTCTTCTCCAGTTTCTGCATTGATATATACCAGGAAGGTATCCTCCAGATAGTTTACCTTAAATTCATAGCAAAGTACCTCACTGCCCCCCTCAGTCGGAACAATAGCAAGTCTTGGCTCTTCTGCCTCTGCCTGAACGCTTATTCTTTCTCTTGCCTCCTGAGGAGTAATCTTTGGTGTATCTAAGGTTCTTTCGTGGTGATTAAACCAGAAGCCCTCAGCCTCAAATCCTATGACACTGCCTTGATCCAGCCCTACCTTTACCTTGATCAGATCTGGATACACAATAACATCCTCCTGTTGATATGCAAAATTGATAACCATTTGTCCATCAGTTTTGATCGAGTAGGTAGGAACCATGTTGGGAAATCCCCTTTTCTGCAGGAAATCCTGGGCAATCTGTACCCCTTGCTTTTCAGATAATCTGGCTTTTTCTACGTTTCGTGTATCCAGCATCCATAAAACCTTTCCACCCACCTTGCTGATCGACATGGATAGGCTGCTCTGATTTTTGTCATTGGAAGGCTGCAAATCGATAACATAGGCAGGAATGTTGCTGTTGTTCATATCTCCTAAGATCGTAGCTTTGTACTGGACTCCATTGCCTGCAAATTTTTCTGCGATGGCTTTAATCTCCTGCGGTGAAATTTCTTTTCCTTCCAGCTTTGGTTTTCTTCTGGACTTGTGTTCTGAAAAGGGTCCATCGTAAATAAGCTCCGGATATTCTTTCATCCGTTCTTCCATATCTATAAACCTGGTTGTGACCATGTTCTCATTAACCTTATCCAGCTTTCGGGCAGCTTTGCGCTGAAGCTCTCCAATCCTCACGCCATCCTTTGCGATACTTGCCTGCAGCTCTATAAGGTTCTGCGCAAGGAGGTTGGCATAATTATGGAGTTCTTGAAGGGTACTCATTTCCTCTGTATTCAAAGGATTTCCTTCAAGATTCTTTCTGGCCAATGCTAAGCTCATATCGCCCACCTGGCTGAGGAACTTTCTGGTTTTACTGACATGAGCATGCTCAATGGGCAGCTGGCTCAGTTTTTCCTGAGCATCATAGGAAAGACGCATGGTTTCCGTGAAAAGCAGCACATTTTGCTTCGGTGTCCCTGTCACCATAGTTTTGGCCAGATTAACCTGTATGTTTTGTACATCTCCCACCATATCATAAAACATCCTATGAAACTGGTTATCTAAGTAGGTCATGTGCTGTTCATTTTGTGCATACTGATTGTATCCCCAAATCCCCACGCCAACTAAAGCTACTGCCAAGAGAATAATAAATCCATTTTTCATTTTTTCTACCCCCTATCGATGTGCAAACCAGTGTTTACCAATTTTTACACTGGGTTCTCTGGTCCAAATCCACTTGCTGGTGGCAGTGGCAGGATTCCAGTAATATATGGCACCACCGGTGGGGTCCCATCCGTTCAACGCATCTCTTGCCGCGCGATAAGCAGTCTCATTGGGCTCCAGATAGATTTGCTTATCTGCAACGGCGGTAAATGCTAAGGGCTCATAAATAACCCCGGCTATAGTATTGGGGAAGGAAGGATGTCTTACACGATTTAAAATAACTGCCCCCACCGCCACCTGGCCTGTGTAAGGCTCTCCTCTGGCCTCGCCGTTAATGGCCATAGCCATCAGCCGAACATCATCATTTCTTGTAACGCCTCTACTGGTAGGTGTATAAGCGGTCTGCGCCCCGGTAGGCATACCTAGAGCTTTTCTTGTCTGCGGTCCAATCACCCCGTCTACTTTTAAGCCGTTTTTTCTTTGAAAATCTCTGATAGCCTGACCGGTCTTAGGTCCGTATATCCCGTCTACTGCACCTTTATAATAACTCCACTGCTTCAGCTTCTGCTGGGCAATACGTACCGTTTCACTAAACTTTGCTGTAGTTCCTCCACCTCTTGCGGCTGCGGCAGGTGCAGTTATACCCAAAGCCCGCCTTGTCTGCGGTCCTATAACCCCATCTGCCTTCAAGCCATGCTTTCTCTGAAAGGCTATAACCGCACGATAGGTTTGGGCGCCATAGACCCCATCAACAGTTCCCTTTAGATAACCCCAGTTCCTTAGTCTCTGCTGTACCTCTCGTACATCGTTTCCTCTAGAACCCCAGGAAATAGTCCTTGCATAGATCGAATCCATAAATAGGATACTGATCAGGAAAGTTATCATCAATGTAAAGCATAGGATTTTAGTGGCTTTTTTCATAGATTTCCCTCCTCTTACCTTATTTTCTGTTGGAGAGAAATCAATTATTCCCCACTGCTGCAATTGGAAAAAAAAAGAAGGAGAAAACTTTCTCCAAGCTCCTCCCCTCTCATCTATATCATTTTTCCGATTTCTTTACCGAATTCATAACAGGTTTTTAGATCTTCCTCAGTAGGAACATATTTAATCTGCAAGCCTTCTTTCACTAGCTGAATGCCTGCTTCCCTTAGTTTCTTCTCAATATTGGCAACGGCCCCCTTGCCCCACCCGTAGGAGCCGAATACGGCACCGATTTTATTCCTGGGTTTTAATCCCATTAATTCTTCCATGAAATAGGCCATATTGGCGATCATGGTATTGTTAATGGTAGAGGATGCAGCCAACAAAGCTTTAGCGTCCAGTACTTCTTTGATAATATCATTAATGTCGGAAACGGATATCCTATATAGTCTTGCATCCACACCTTCACTGACAAGTCCTTCAATGACCGCTCTTGCCATTCTCTCGGTACTATTCCACATGGTCTCATAGACAATAATGGCTTTCCTATGGGTTTCTCCCCTTCCCCATTTCATGTAGGCTTCAAGGATCTTATCCGGATGACTTCTCCAAAGAATACCATGGCTGGGAGCAATCATATCAATCTTTAAATCCATTTTTTTGATTTCTTCGATTTTCTTAACCACCAGAGAGCTGAAAGGCATAAGAATATTGGCATAATACTTTTTTGCCTCATCCATCACAGTGCACATGTCATTTTCATCATCAAACAGCTTTGAAGACGCATTGATGATAATATAATCGATTTTTCCTGGATCAATGATTTCTTTGATATGATCAATCATCACGTCAACAAAGTGTACATCTACAATATCTACTAGAGTAACCTTTTCATCTATAATCAGATAGGCATTATAGCTTGTCCCCTGGTGGGTGCTATAGGAGGGTCCATGAAATTCTCTAATATCCCAATCAATTGCACCTACCCAATAAATACCCTCTTTCAACGCTCTGACTGCCAATAGAATCCCTCCTTTTAATGTAAATAGTAGTCACCAAAATAAAAATACAGCAATGCATTGACTCCATCCTCCACATCGATGATGCTATAGTTAGAGGTAACATTCTGAACTGCAAATTGTATTCTCAGCTCATCTAAGATTTCTTCCACAGCTATGTCCAGATAGTTTTCTACACTTTGATAAAGCAGATCATTCATCCTCTTGCTTTGATCAGGAATCATACGATCCTCTTGATTTCTCATATCCCCTTCTTCATGAACCATGGGCACGATTGAAAACACATCAAACCCCATAGTATTCTCTACATTTAACTGTCCGCTGATATCTTCTACACTGTCAAAATACCCTGTGTTTCGAATAATCTCCTCAACCATATTGCTGCCTACCAGCTTTATGGTATTATCTATGATGACGTTAAACTCTTTCAAAAGGATTCCTCCTCTCTTATCTATTGTTAGTATTATAATCTCCTTCCAATAAAAACATATTCTTCCGATTTCAACAGTTGTTGAGAAAAAAATAATGGCCTAGTGGCCATTATTTTAGTAGGTTAGGATTTTGCTGATATTTGCAATTCCGATTGTAAAGCTGGATATTAAAATAAAAAACATGAAACCGATAATTAAAGTCTTTACTTTGTTCATACATCATTCTCCTACTCTTCCTTATTATTTCTATAATAACCTTTGTATTATTAACGATACTATATTGCTTTATACAATGGACCGATGCCCTAGATAAAGATATTTTGTTGCTTTGCCTCGTCTATTATAGTTATACCACATAAAAGTTTGTTTAATCAATTACATTTCCATTACAAATTCTTTGATATATTTTCATAATTTATAGGGATCCCGACAGCAAAATCCAAATAATAAAGACCCTATTTACTTAGGGCCTTGATTGTACTGAATTATAATCCTGCTGCTTTTTTTACATTTGCCTGATGCTGTGAATCCTGCTTATTGCTGCCATGGGTTAAACTATTTTTAAAATGCAGGCACACATGTCCTTCCATATTGTTTCCCTTGACAAAGTCATAATTGATTCCCTGTCCAAAGCCTGCACTTCTGCTTGAAACCACTTGTCCGCCCGGCTGACTTTCTACTCCTGCATGGGGCATTCCATTCATAGATGCTGCAATCACGCGATTTCCTTTATAAACTAAAACCGCCCTTCGATCCCAGCTAAAACCTCCCCAGATACTTCTCAATGTCTCAGTATCTTCTTTTGTCAAAGTCTCCACATCTGCATGATTGCTTCCTGCAGTGACTTTAACGTTGAAGGTTTTTCCTGTTTCAACATCCTCGATCAATAATACATCATTGTGACTCACTAAAACATCCTTCACTTCCGTCCACCAATCAAGATATTCGCCGACCTTTTGTCTTTGCACCGTACCTCTGCTGGTGGTCTGCGGCTTTGGTTGCGGCTTGTTTGCAGCTACCAGCCCCAGTTCTGTCATTTTTTTGATGGTAGCACTTCCCACAATACCATCAGCCTTTATTTTATGCTTCTTCTGAAAACTTTTTACGGCCTTTTCCGTGATCGTACCGTAATATGTAGTTGTATTTGCCTGCTTAAAGCTGCCATCCTTTTTTAGTGCTTCCTGAATCACCTTAACATCACTGTGACGGGTGCCCAGCTTGTACACCTTTTGTGAAAACACATAACCCTTTGCATCAACTACACCTGATCCAAATCCTAAAAATAAAGCAACCAGCATCAAAACACTTAAAGCTTTTTTCATTAGTCTTTCCTCCTTATTCCCGATAGGTCCCACCACAATTTCACAGCCCTACTCGAAAAATAATTTGTTAGTACCTAATTCCTATGTTTTTTACTATACCATTTATAGTTTACATAAAGCAATATTTTTTGCTAAACTGGTTGAAATTACCTGAAACTTTATGCATATTTTTGCGTCGCAACAATTTCAAAAAAGTAAAAAGCCCTTGAATGCTCAAGAGCTCTATTACACCTATAAACCTGTCAAGTCCTTTACTACTACCGAAGCGATAATCAATCCTGCTACAGAGGGTACAAAAGCCACACTGCCAGGTATTTGATGTCTTACGGTGCAGGTTCGGTCCTTATTGGGACAAATACAATCGGTTTTGCAATCCGATGAGATCGCTTTTGGTTCGATGGGTTCTTCTTTAGAATATACTACCTTTAGCTTTTCTACCCCACGCTTGCGCAGCTCCTTGCGCATCACTTTGGCTAAGGGACAGATGGTAGTTTTGAAAATATCTGTCACTTCAAAACGGGTGGGGTCCAGCTTGTTGCCTGCACCCATACTGCTGATAATCGGAAGCTTCATCTTGCTGCAGCGTTCCACTAAATCCAGCTTTGCCGATACCATATCAATAGCATCTACAACATAATCATAGTCGGCTGCTAACAGCTGTTCAGCGGTTTCAGCATTATAGAGCATTTTATAGGTTTCAACCTCAGCCCTTGGATTGATATCCAGCACCCTTGCCTTCATCATCTCTACCTTTGGTTTTCCAATCGTACTGCGCATGGCATGAATTTGTCTATTAATATTGGTCAAACATATATCATCATCATCTACTAAAACAAATTTTCCCACGCCTGATCTCGCTAAGCCTTCTACAGCATATGTTCCTACGCCGCCAATACCAAACACAGCTACTTTAGCATTTTTAAGCTTTTCAAGATTATCAGTACCGATGACTAGCTCTGTGCGGGAAAATGCATGCAATCCCATGTTTTTTCCTCCTTTGTTACTTTTCACTTGCATTCAATCGACTTCGTATACAAGAAATAATTATATCTATTTTTCACTTGAAAATCAATCTATTTACTACAGGTTTTGCAAGGTTTCCTAACTTCTAATTCCCGTGTACAGGGATCAATATGAACAATAACATCCTTAATATTCTCAATATTGGTTTTAACCAACTCTTCTACTTCTTCTCCAATATTATGTCCTTTATAAACAGAAATATGGGGATCCACACAGATTTTCACGTCTACATATGCCTTTGACCCATGTTTTCTACCTCTTATTTCCGTAACGCATCCGATGCCATCAATATCTTTGATCTTATTGTAGATGACATTCATGTGTTCCTCGTCCAATGCACCATCCATCAGTTCATCAATGCCTGTCAACAGAAGCTCTATCCCAATCTTGGCTACAATCAGGGAAACCACTGCTCCTGCCAGCGGATCTAGGAATACATATCCCATGCGGGCTCCAAGGATTCCCAGCAGGGCAGCTACAGAGGATAGTGCATCGGAACGGTGATGCCAGGCATCTCCCATCATGGCATTGCTGTTTAAGGTCTTTGCAGCGGCAGCGGTAATACGGAACTGATACTCTTTGATTGCGATGGATATAGCGGCAATAAAGGCAGTATAAAGCTCTGGTACGATAAAATTACCTCTAATCATAATCCTAAAGGACTCATATCCAATCTTAAGCCCTGTAAAGGTTAAGGCCATAGCCAGCAGAAATCCCGCAATGGACTCAGCCTTCTCATGACCGTATTGATGCTTTTCATCCTTTGGCTTTGATGCTAACAGCATCCCTAAGATCACTCCAGCGGAAGTAATAATATCTGAAGCAGAATGAAGACCATCAGCTATGGTAGCCGTACTATTCCCTAAGTAGCCCGCCCCAACCTTCAGAATCGTCAACATTACGTTCAGAATAATGGTGATCATGATGATTCTATTTCCAAGCCTTAAACGCTCTTTCTCGTCGATTATCATAAAAATGTCAGCTCCTCATTATCAATTGATATAATATATACCATTATATTCGTTTTGCAAACATTTGCAACCCTCAATTTTTAAATATTTATATATATTTTCTTTATGGGATATGTTATCAATTGATAATATCTATACGCTTACTCTCAATACCATTTGATTTCTATTATCAGATCAGAAAAAAAACAGGCTATTGGCCTGTTTCCCGTTGAATATTGCAGAAGCAATCATAATAGGCTGCCTGCTCTCCCATATCTGAGATGAGGGCTTCTGTCAGAAAGTTGACCGAACCGCTTTGGTGCCACCAACCTTCATAAATCATCAATAAATCTCTTCCGACATGATCATCAACCGCCACTTTTACAAGTAAACTTCCTTGCTTAGAATTGACTCGCGCCAGATCATCCTGTGCCAGTCCGTACTGATCTGCCGTAATGCTATGGATATATACAACAGGGATCTCTTTGGTAAATGCAAAATGCTGTGAGTGAAGAGAGTCCTTTGGATGGGGGGTTATCAACCGCAGAGGATATTGGATTTCTCCTTCTAAAGGTGGACTATATTGAGGTAGTGGACAAAGCCCCTCTTCCTCCGCCCGTTTTGAGTATAGCTCGTATTTTCCTGAAGGCGTTGTGAAGTTTCTATCTTCCCAGGCGATTTCCCGTTTTTCTACAGTGAAAAAGTTATTTTTTAAATCCTCAAAGGTTAGATGGAAAGCTTCTTCTAAAGGCTTAACTGCTCTTTTTAAAAACTCTTCCTTTTCAATGTCCGGATACTGGCTTAGGTTCATCTTTTTTGCCAGGGCTCTAAAAAATTCGTATTCACCAATAATACCATTTCTTGGCTCTACCACTTTTTCAGAGTAATTTAAATAGGGCGAGAACATAGAGGATAACAGCAGGTCTTCTTCTTCCATGATATGGGTGCAGGGTATGATGAGATCTGCACGTTTTGCAGTATCAGTCATAAATAAATCAAATACCACCTTGTATTCTATTTTTTCAAAAGCACGAATGGTTTTCTCTAGATTTGGTCCTTGTACCAACGGGTTTGACTTTGTCACAAACACCGCCTTTATCGGAGGATTATTCTCCTTTTCCAGATATTCTCCCAGAAAGGTTCTGCTAAAGCTCCTATGATTCTCCACAGCTGAGGCGCTTTTAGACACCTCACCGTCAATATATTCAGCGATCAGGCGATTGCCGTAGTTGACACCTCCGCCTGAAATACCAATATTCCCAGTGATAGCACCTAAAGCATCAATACAGCGAATCGTACTTCCTCCATTACTATAGCGCTGCAGTCCATAGCCTAAGATGATGCAGGCAGGCTGATCCTTCCCATAATCTTCTGCCAGTTGACGAATGGTATCTGCATCAATGCCGGTGACAGCCGCAGCTTTCTCCAGAGTGAAAGTTTTCACATAAGTCTCATAGTCTTCAAAGCCGACTACATGATTTTGTATAAATTGCTGGTTTATCATACCGCTTACAATCAAATGATGGGCCATTCCCAGTGCAAGGGCGCCATCGGTCCCTGGCTTGATAGCGATGTGCTCAGAAGCAATCTGGGCTGACTTTGTTTTGATCGGGTCTATCAAAATAATTTTTGTCCCTTGCTGCTTTGCCTGAGTTAAATACTCCATTAAATGAAGATTTGTATTGTATGGATTTCTTCCCCACAGCAGGATAGTCTTTGCATTCAAATGATCTTTTGGATGATGTCCACGGCTTTCTCCGAAATCATACTTTTGCGCAGCGATCCCGGCTCCCCAGCACAAGCTTCCTCTTGGTACCGTAACGCCTCCATAATAGTTAAAGAACATTTTGTCTGCCATCTTACTTAAACCGCAATAGCCGGAATCATAATAATGAAGCACTGCCAAGGTCCCATATTGTGACTTTATATCATTTAGTTTTTCGCTGACCTCTTCTAAGGCATCCTCCCAGCTGATCTCCTGCCAGCCTGTCACTGTTTTTTTCAGAGGACATAGCAGCCTATCGGGGTGATACATTCTTTCCAAATGAGCAGCGCCCTTTTTACATATGTATCCCTTGGTCAAGGGATGATCTTTTTTTCCTTCAATGCCAAGAACCTTTCCATCGGCAACTTCTGCAGTCAATGTACATCCGTCAAAGCAATCTAATGGGCATGCAAATTGAATTTTTTTATTATCCACACTTATCATCCTTCCCTTGGCTCCATTAAAAATGAGCTAAAGGCTCTCCCCTAACTCACTTTATTATTTGTATATTGGATTTTCTCTCCCTCCATAGTTCCGCTGTCATCCGTTCTAGCCTTTGTTTTTGGATGTTGATCTGATCCCAATCCTTAACAAACCCCAGCAGCTTTTTTTGGTCCTCTTCCAATATTCCTTCCTTCAGGCTTTCATATCCAGTAAAGTAAAGGTCCATCAACTGCATCATCTTGTCATGAACCCGTTTTACATCTTCTTTAACAGCAGGCTCCTGGTACCCATATACCTTAATCATTTCCTTCTTTGCCTTCATGCTGGCATGCTGCAGCTCGCTAATTTTTGACAAAATCTCTCCCTTGATCTCCTCTATCTTTTCTATTTCATTGCTAGACTCTAAGAGGTTCATATTGGTATAGATTTCTCCCTGAAGGGCTTCTGCCCTCTTTAAAAATTGATGATAGCTGTACTGCTGGGGATTGAAATACTTGTAATAATCATCTTGAGCTATACAAACACTATACAGAATATAAGATAAGACAATCAATCCTAAGGTAATCCAGAGGACAGAATATATAATTGATCGCTTATGAAATTTGATGACTGCCAAATCTAACAAGTTATGACCCCCATAGTGAATTGCCCAATTTATTTAGACTCTGCTTCCAACTGCTGACTGGAGCTCTCCAAGTACTTCATATATGCTGCGTCCAGCACTTCCTCTGACAAAAACAGGATCAACTCTTGAAGTTTTTTTTGATCATGTTCTTCTAACTTATGGAAGGCTTTCATCAAACGAAATACTTCAGATTTTTCAAAATCTGATTTCATTGCATTTCTTTGCTGTATGCCTAACTCTGTTATATATACCCTTGTAATTCTGCCATCCCGAATGTCTTTTTCCTTGGTGATCAAACCTTTTTTTACCATGCGGTTTACAATATCATGGGTTGTAGATAGATTCCAAAGCCCCCGGGCTGCCAGTTCTGACAGCTTCATGCCATCCTCGAGATAAAGAATCCAGAGAACATGCTGATGAGCGTTGGTTAAATCATACTGCTGGGCCTGAATATCCCATTCTCTTTCCATTGATTTATACAAGCCCTTCAGGATATGTACAAATCTGTGATTTTCAACAATATTTTTTTTGTTCAATGTATACACCGCCGCATCTGTCACATTTATTATTGCTTTAAAATCCTATTACTCATTATATATCCTTTTTGAGCTTTAATACAATATGGTACAACTTTAATTAAGCTGTCTACACCCTTGTAAAAACTTCAGTTTTCGGTCAACCAGCTCGCAATACTGTGTCTGGGTGATTTTCCCCACCCTCAGAAGACTTTCCGCAAAGACAACAAAATCACTAACCAGTTTTTCCAGCGCTGCTTGGTTAATCTCCTGACGACTTGCCTTTTTCTCTATTTCTAACATGAGAACATCCCCCCTGTTTTCATCTTATACTATTTCTTACATATATGGGAATATTCCTGCAATCGAAATAAATTTTTTATAGAAATTTTTAAATTTTCTGCAATGAGCTCAAACTTATTTTCCGTATTATGGATAGCAATAATCCTCATGCTGTTCCACCCTATTTCAACTGCTCCAATCAAGCACAGATTTTCTTTTATGGAATACTATGTAACTATATTGAACCTACAACGTAGGAGGGATAAGCTATGACAGTTGAAAAGGTTGTAGAGATTGAAAATGTGTCTATGAACTATCATACTTTGGATGGTGAAACATTAGCAATCAAGGATTTATCCTTTAATGTATATAAGGGGGAAATTGTGATTATTGTTGGTCCCAGCGGCTGCGGAAAATCCACTGCTCTATCTATCATATCCGGGCTTATCAAGCCCTCATCGGGTAAGGTAGTGGTGAACGGAAAAGCAGTAGTGGAGCCGAGTAAATCCATTGGTTATATGTTTCAAAAGGATCACCTCTTTGAATGGCGTACTATTCTAAACAATGTTTTGATCGGTGTTGAAATTCAAAATAAACTAACAAATGAAATGAAAGAAAAAGCAGAGCGGCTGTTAGAGCTTTATGGATTGGGAGAATTCAAGCATTATTATCCCAGTCAGTTGTCAGGGGGCATGCGCCAACGGGTGGCGCTGATTAGAACACTGGCGATCGAGCCGGATCTATTACTCCTTGATGAACCCTTTACCGCCCTGGACTACCAAACCAAGCTGGCTGTCGCCGACGAAATCGGCCGGATACTAAAAAAGGAGGGCAAAACAGCCATTATGGTTACCCACGATATATCGGAGGCCATTTCCATGGGCGACCGTGTAATCGTGTTGAGTAAAAGACCGTCAACAATAAAAAGCATTCATGAAATCAAACTGACCCTAGATGTAGAACGAACACCCCTAGCCTCTAGGGAAGCTCCTGAATTCAGACATTATTTCAATACAATATGGAAGGAGCTTGATGTTCATGTTAAATAATCAAAAATGTGTGAACGATCTGAAAGCAAAATATCCTGATGTATCAGAAGAGCATCGAGAATTTCTGTGTAAAGTAAAAAAAAGAAAACGGGCCATTATCATAACGCAAGTTTCATTACTGGTAGTTTTTTTTGTGCTTTGGGAGCTCGCAGCCAGAACAAAGCTTATTGATACTTTCCTTACCAGCTACCCCTCTCAAATGTGGAATCTATTTTTGAGATTAATGGAAGACGGGTCCCTTTACCGACACGTGGGAATCAGTACTTTTGAAACGGTGGTTGGTTTTGTAGCGGGTACCCTGCTGGGAACCTTAGTAGCCATTTTTCTATGGTGGTCAGATTTTATCTCAGAGGTATTAGACCCCTATTTGGTGGTTTTAAATGCATTGCCAAAAACAGCCCTTGCTCCGGTCATCATCCTATGGGCAGGAGCCGGCATCACAGGGATTATCGTTACAGCTATGGCCGTATCCATTGTCGTGACGATTCTTGGCGTTTATGGGGGATTCAAAGAGGTTGATAGCGATAAGATAAAAATGCTGCAAACCTTTGGTGCCACAAGATTACAGATACTACAAAAGGTCATCATTCCAGCTAGTATTCCGACCATTGTTAGTGCTGTAAAGATCAATGTAGGACTCTCTTGGGTTGGGGTTATCGTTGGAGAGCTGATGGTGTCCAGAGCTGGCATCGGATACTTAATCGTCTACGGCAGTCAGGTATTTAGACTGGATTTAGTTATGACCAGTGTATTTATCTTAGCAATCTTAGCTACGATCATGTACCAAGGGGTCGCTTATTTAGAGAAGAAATTAATGAAATGGAGATAGAAATAGGCTGCTTTTTCAAGCAGCCTATCTAATCATTTTAAGTAAACAATATTCATAGGAGTGAATTTATGCGTGATGGTCAAATACAGACCACATAGATTTCATCTTGATTGCATGAGATAATACACCAAAGATATAAATCGGAGGTGTTTTTCTTTTATGAAACTAAATGAAAACAGAGAAATTTGGATTAATCGTGTAAAGGACTTTAGGGCCAGTAATCTTACTCAGAAAGCCTGGTGTGAGAAAAATAGCGTTAAGGTCAGTGCCCTCAGGTATTGGCTAAGAAACCGTGATGAACCATCCAGTATTGATTCAGGCAATTCCTATTCTCCTGGATTTGAATTTGCAACGGTTTCAATTTCTCGTGATTTTTCTCCAGCAATAGTACTTGAAATTAATG
>NZ_FQZV01000084.1 GCF_900142145.1 Geosporobacter subterraneus DSM 17957
TCTCTTAACCAATGCCTTTATAGTACAGATTTGTTCTAACTGCATAGCAATTAAGGCATTAAGTAAAGCCTCAAAAGAGAAACCCTTAGGACCACGTTTACAGGGTTGAATTTGAAAAGCTTGTAGTAAAATGGAATAGTCAATGAAAGTCAAAATAGCCTGTAATTTTGTTAATGGTTGAAGTTCAATAATTTGATCTAAAGTAAATAAAGTTGTTTGCCGATACATAATTTGCAGTCGCCCCTTTCTGTGGATTTTTTTTACAAATTATTTATCGGATTGGGGTAGACTGTTTTTTTATATTTTTGAAACATTGTTATTTCAAGGCTTAAAAATTATGAAATTTACTCATATGAAAAAAGCAAGGTTTATCTTATAATAGAATAGGAAAAATAAACAATAAATATATGATCATAAAAGGGAGGATACCAATAGATGAAGGCTATTGTAATAGAAAAATTTGGAGGCCCTGAGGTTCTAACATTAAAGGATATTGATATACCTAGTATTGGAGCTGGACAGGTTTTAATTCGCACTGCTGCTGCGGGCTTGAATTTTGCTGATATTAAGACAAGGAAAGGGGAAATGCACGGAGCAAGTACCCCTCCTGTAATACCAGGATTGGATGTTGCAGGAACCATAGAGGCTGTGGGTTCCGGTGTAACTGGTTTGAAAAAAGGAGACCGGGTGATTGCATTCCCTCAAAATGGGTCCTATGCAGAGTATACAGTGGCTGATGAAAGTCTTACTTTTCCTATACCGGACAATATAGACTTTGATACTGCTGCTGCCAGCCCTCTTGTTACATTTACAACCTACAATTTACTAAAACCAGTGGCCAGGATGGTTGAGGGAGAAACGGTACTTATACATGCGGCTGCAGGCGGAATCGGTACCACTGCCATTCAAATGGCGAAGGCCTTTGGTGCAAAGAAAGTTATCGGAACTGTTGGAAGCGATGAAAAAATACCTGTTGCCCAAAAACTTGGTGCAGATGCAGTGATTAATTACCGTGAAGGCGGTTTTGCAGAGGCTGTTAAGGAAGCGACCGGTGGAAAGGGAGCAGATATTATACTGGATTCTGTTGGAGGCGATGTTTTTAGCGAGAGCTTAGAGTGTTTAGCTATGTATGGAAGACTGGTGAACTTTAATAGCTCCAGCGGCACTACCGGTACGGTGAACACAAAACAACTACATTCCAGCTGTCGGGCAGTCTTAGGCTTTAGTATAGCCACAACCATAAAGCAGCGGCCTGAAATCCTGAAAGAAACTGCAAAAGAGGTTCTGCCAATGATTGGAGAGGGCAAAATAAAGCTGGTTATCAGTGCTGCATACCCTCTTGGAAATGCAAGAAAAGCCCATGAATTGATTGAAAGCAGAAAAAGCATAGGAAAAATTATATTAAAGCCTTAACAAATTTTGTAGAGAGATCTTTTTATGAACACGTAATCTCCATAGAAAGATCTTTTTTTATTGTCTAGGAAAGTATAAATTTGCTGGAGCTTCAATAAAAGTAATTTCAGGGCTTAAGGCATTTTATAACATTTTAAGACAATAAAAAAGCAGGGGTTGTAGGGGATGAAATTCCCTGCCGTAGTAAGAGGGGTGCTCAGACTGTCTTGCAGCCGTCGAAGGGGAACTAGGTTCCCCTAGCGAAGCACACCCAGTGGGCCTTTTTTCTATGCCATTACTTGACAAGCACAGAAAAATATTCAAAAATGGGGTAAGACTTGTTTTAAGACTTTAAACTGGTGAGGTGGGGAAATGGATTTTAAAAAGCTTATTGAAAAGGCAAAGCAAATTGAAGGTTTCAAATGCAGGGTTTGCCCCCAGTGTAACGGAAAGGCCTGTAGAGGAGAGGTACCAGGGCCCGGTGGGAAGGATTCCGGTGCTGCTTTTGTCAGAAACTGTGAGAAGCTCAGTGAAATCAAGGTGAATTTGGATACCATTTATTCTCCGGTATCAGTGGATACATCTATTGAGCTATTTGGAGCAAGATTGAGATATCCCATTCTGGCTGCACCGATAGGCGGATTGATTCCAAACTATGGGGATAAGCATGGTATTGATGATTATCACTATTCAAAGGCCATCATAGAAGGCTGTAAGCGGGCTGGAACCATAGGCTTTACTGGGGATGGTGCAAAGGACCAATTCTTTACGGACCCCCTAAGAGTCATTGAAGAAAATGAAGGATGGGGTATTCCCACCATTAAGCCATGGAAGCAGGAAGAAGTGATGCAGCGGATTGCTCTGGCAGAAAAGGCTGGAGTTCCGGCTGTGGCTATGGATATTGATGCCGCAGGATTAATCCTATTAGCTATGGCGGGGAAGCCGGTGAGTCCTAAATCCGTTGAAGAAATAAAGGAAATCATAGACTCAACCAGTCTGCCCTTCATTTTGAAGGGGGTCATGACAGCCAGGGGTGCTGAAAAAGCTTTAGAAGCAGGGGCCTATGGCATTGTAGTGTCCAATCATGGCGGAAGAGTGCTGGATCATACGCCTGCTACGGTAGAGGTGCTTCCGGAGATTGTAAAGGCAGTGGGCGGTAAAATTAAGATATTTATTGATGGTGGTGTCCGTACAGGATTGGATGTATTGAAAGTACTGGCATTAGGTGCTGATGCAGTATTGATTGGCCGCCCCTATGTGGTAGCTGCCTTTGGGGGAGCAGCAGAAGGGGTAGAGCTCTACACTAACCGTATCGGGGTTGAATTGGAGGAAGCCATGATTATGACAGGATGCGGAAGTCTTCAAGAGATCAGCAGGGAAGTCATCTATTAATTTGGCGTTTGATCGAATTTCTTAATCATACATCTGCAAAAAATTTAGATCGAGAAAATCCGGTACATTGTACCGGGTTCTTTCTTTGCACAATTTATAATAAAATGATAGGTGTAGGAAGGAAACAGCAGGGAAAAATAAGGATAAAGAGAATATATTCATGAAAAAAGGGGTTGAAAAAGATGAAGAGGCCTCTGATTATCGGACACAGGGGAGCTTCTGCCTATGCACCGGAAAACACCATGGCGTCCTTTAAGAAAGCCTTGGCCTTAGGTGCCGATGGCCTGGAGATCGATGTGCAGATGAGCAAGGATGGACACCTGGTTATCTGTCATGATGAAAGGGTAGACCGTACTACCGATGGGACAGGGGCTATTCAGGCTTTAACTTTGAAAGAACTGCAAAAACTCGATGCCGGGAGCTGGTTTAGCAAGGAGTTTAAAGGTGAAAAAATTCCGGTTTTGGAAGATCTGCTGGATTGCTTACGAGGGAGAAATATATTACTGAATATAGAGTTGAAAAATGGGATTGTTTTGTATGAGGGATTAGAAGAAAAAATACTGGAGGCCCTGGGTATTTATCGAATGGAGCATTGTACTGTACTCTCATCATTTAATCACTATAGTCTTCTGAAAATCAAGGGACTCAACCCTCGTATAAAGGTTGGAATTCTGTATGTTGCAGGAATGGTCCGTCCATGGGAATATGCACGAAGCATCGGTGCAGATGGTCTGCATCCTATTTATTATAGTGTAAGGCCTGAAATCGTCGCAGGAGCACAAACGCATCAAATGCCCATATATACCTACACCGTCAACGAAATATCAGATTTAGAGAAGATTGCCGGTATGGAAGTCGCTGGCATTATTACCGATTATCCGGACCGTGGGAGAAATGCAGTGGATAAAATATGAAAAAGAGATTACTGGGAGGATAATTTATGGAGTATTTTCATCGTTATGCACAGGCTTTTGATTACGAAGGGGGAGCGGAAGGCTGTTTGCTCATTCATGGATTTACAGGCACCCCGGCACACATGAGATTGTTGGGGGAAAGCCTTCATAAAAAGGGCTATCGTGTCAAAGGGATTTTATTAAAGGGTCATGGTACGAAAATAGAGGATATGGAGAAAGTCACCTGGCAGGATTGGCTGCAGGATGCGGTTGCAGGCTATGAAGCTTTACGAAAAACCTGCAGAAAAGTATATGTGATAGGCTTGTCCATGGGAGGGGTTTTGACCCTATTGTTGGCGGAACAGTATCCTGTGGACAAAGTAGTTCCCATTGCTGCGCCTGTAAAAATTTATGATAGAAAAGCCTATGGAGCACCGTTGTTAAAGTACTTTCAGCGGTTTAGAAAATGGGGGGGAAGCGGAGAGGGGCCGACAGCTGAAGAATTCAAAGACTACAAGCTGGGATATGATGGTTTCTCCGTAGAGGCCTTGTGTCATTTGCTAAAGCTGATGAAACTAGGAGAGAAAAACCTGCACCAGATCCAGTGTCCTACCCTGATTATTCAATCCAAGACCGACGAAACCGTAAAACCGGTTAGTGCTCAAATCATTTATGATAAAATCAGAGCCCCGCAAAAAGAGATTCTGTGGCTAGAGCGTTCGAAACATGTTTGTACCATAGGGCCGGAACGGGAATTAATACATGAAAGAATACAGGAGTTTTTACGGCGATAGTCCACGGTTTTTTTAAGGATGTTTAACCGTTACAAAAACGGTGGCACACTTCACCCAACCAAGTGCATATACTAAGTAAAAGGGAATATGTTTTAGGAGTGGGGGAAATGGGATGATGGGAAACAGGCAGGAGAAAGAAATGCATCAAGAAGCCGGGATGACAGGAAAAAACATAAGTCTGTATGACTATCACAAAAAAATGGCAGAGTATCATTATAAGCACTATCAATCTATGGCAGGCAGAAGGTTAAAGGCTCAATCACCCAAGAGCAATACAATTGCAGCTTTAACTGTTAAAAGGATTCTGCACTGGCCGTTGAATTTGAGTTATTTTGAGGTCAGTGGGCTGAAAGACCCTGAAATAGAAAGATGTATTAATGAGCTAATTCTAAAGAAGACCTATGATTTGGTGGCGGCCCAAAAGAAACGTTCCAAAAACCTAATCCAAATAATAGGAAGCTATGATGTTAAGCTAAATAGAGACGGACTGTTAAGTATTTATTTTCAGAACTATTCTATTGGGAAAGCAGCAGCCTGCGGATTAATTTTGGCAGACTCGCTGACAGTAGATATGGATATGGGAAAGATATATGGACTGAAAGATTTATTTCAAGAGGAGAGTCCTTATATCCAGCGATTGAACACCTATATTAAGCAGCAGATCAAAACAAAAAAAATCCAGTTGATCACTGACTTTCACACCATCCACCGGGATCAACAGTTTTATTTGACCCCTCAAGCCATAGGAATTTATTTTCAGACCTATGCTTATACACCCTATGTTTATGGTATTCCCCAGTTCATGATTCCTTATAACAGCTTGACGGACTTCATCCTTGTGGAGGGGCCGCTTCCTAGATTGTTATGATATCCAAAAACCATAGACTGAACAGTATAGATAGGAAAATCTATTTTTTGTTACCCAAGAATAGCAAAATGGAGTATACTAAGGATAAAAGCATAAAACAAATATAGATTGGGAGGCGAGAATATTGAAGTTTACATTTGCACACAACAATATTAATGTTTTCGATTTGGAGAAGAGCTTGAATTTTTATAAGCAGGCACTGGGATTGGTTGAAACCAGAAGAAAAGAAGCATCCGACGGAAGCTTTATTCTGGTGTTTCTAGGGGACGACACCACTCCACATAAGCTTGAGCTGACATGGCTTCGGGACCGTACAGAGCCCTATGACCTTGGAGACAATGAAATTCATATAGCATTTACTGCCGATGACTATGAAGCTGCCCATGTATTACATAAGGAAATGGATTGTATTTGCTACGAGAATGAGAGCATGGGTATATATTTCATAGAAGATCCGGATGGATATTGGGTGGAAATCTTGCCACAGAAAAGATAGTTTTTAGGATAGGTTTAATTAAAAGCTTAGAAACAGGAAAAAGAGCACTTCATGTGTTCTTTTTCCTGTTTCTAAGAAAACTTAATTATGGCGATGTTCCTTTTCCAGCATGTCCATAAATACTTTGGCGGAGTCAGCAGCCTCTTCCAGCTTTTCCTTTAAAAGAGAAAAGTTTTTAGATATTTTTGCATCCTTTACGGTACCGTTGTTATCAGAGGTTAGCAGCAGATCAATACTGGTTAGCTGCTCGAAATTACTGGACAAGTTCTCTTCAATTCTCTTCATTTGATTCATTACCTCATGCAGGGTTTTACGATCATCCATGAAATTCATCCTTTCTTGGTGGTTTCTATCCTATATTATGAACCTTTTTCCAATCTAGTATCCTTATATAGGAAGGATTATTTTAGATTTTCAAGAATATGAAATAGAGAAGATAAACAGTCTTTATATTCGTTATCAAGTATACTCTATAAAGGGGAGAATTTTATGGGTTATTCAATGGAAATTATAAGGAAGGCAGAGCAAAATACATCCATGTGGTCGGGGGGAACCACAACCCAATTGGCAATATTTCCGAAGGATGCTGTGTACAGCGAAAAGAATTTTTTATGGAGAATCAGTTCGGCGAAGGTAGAGGTGGAAGAATCTCTATTTACACACCTTCCGGGTATATGGCGATTGATTATGGTGCTGGAAGGAGAGCTACGGTTAGAGCATGAGGGACACCATAAGGCTGCATTAGTACCTTTCGAACAGGACAGCTTTAGCGGGGACTGGACTACAAGAAGCTTTGGTAAGGTAACAGATTTTAATCTGATGATGGCCCATGGCTGCAGCGGAGAGTTAGACGCAATTAGTTTGAAGATGGGGACGGTGGAAATCTTTCCTCCTATGGAACTGCAAGAATACACAAGAGCCACAGAAGCTCTATACTGTGTAGCAGGTAAAGCTGATATACACATCGACGGAGGGATAGAAACTTTGGAAACCGGAGACTTCTTCCTCATTCACACAGATGAATCCTGTTCAGCTTCACCTATAAAAATAGGCAATTCTAATGAAAATGAGACAACGATTATAAGAGCACGGGTTTATTATCAGGGAAAATAATCCCATAGAGACAAAGATAGATTATCTTTGTTTCTTTTTTTGTATAGATGTATGACTGAGAATCCTAATAAATATTCAGAACGACGAGGGCGTCGATCCCTACATTTCTATTGAGATTTGCGTAGAGAAAGGCTTCTGTACCGTTCCAATGAATGTTAAATTCTCTTAGTCACACATTTATAGATAAGTTTAAAATCTTAATTTTTAAAAGGACATTTGTCCTTTTCATAATAACAGATCTTAGATACACTAAAACTATATTATCAATAATTCATTAATGGCCTATGAGGATGAAAAATATGAAAAAGATTCATAATCTTCAACTGCTGGATGCATACATCAAAAAATATGATTTAAAGAATATTTGTAATGCAGAAGTGCTGGCAGCAGGAATTTTTCTATTTCAATCGAGATAGGCCATGTGAATAAAAGTTAAAAGAATTAGTTGCTTGAGGAAAAGTAAATAATGTACTAAGAGGGTCCGTTACAAAAACGGATCTTTTTTGATGAAAAAATTACAAAAATAATTGAAATAAAATTAACGACTCGTTCACTTTAAACAATATTCTGAAAATTAATTAAACCAAATCCTGTTGAGCTGAAGTCAATCTATAAAAATTAATCTAGTTCAGGAAAAATTTTTTAAAAATAGAATCCTCAGCAAATACAAAATGGTATCGTTTGCCTGGATACGTATAATATTTCATTATTCAGAAAATTTCAAGAATAGTTATTGACAGAATAACTGCTTGATTCTATAATAAATTTTATAGTTTCAACTGATAAAATCAAACTTTAAACAAAATGTGCAAGGATTCATATTTTTTAATAAAAAAAGAAACTAAAAAAATACATACAAATATTTATTAATTTTCATGAATATTTATGAGCTTTATACCTTTTGCAAATCTTAAAACATTTGATATTTGCACATAGGAATAAATTTCTTATCAGAACAAATATCCACTATTTTCGATTTGTGAAAGCTAAAATATAAAAAATAATGGGGGAATGAAGAGTGAAAAGAAAATCAGCCTGAATTATTCATGAAGATCTAAAAAATGAATTTAGACCCTCAAAATTGAGTTTTATCAGTTTTAAAAATCTATATAAAGGAAAAAGTTCCTAAAAAAGGGTAGACTTATCCCGTAATAGTTGTTTTTGGGTTGTTTTTGCCGTTTTGAAATTGCCAAGGTTCACTGTTTTTGCTATTCAAACTTTGGGAGTCGCCTTATGTTTTCAAAGGTTTCGTAGAATTCCTCTTTATATGGGCAGCTGCTACAAAGTTTGAATGTAATATATCTTGCTGATCGGATTATCTTTGATGCAATCTTGATCAACTTTAAGCGGATGGTATCGATCTGCATTTTCCTCATACT
>NZ_FQZV01000087.1 GCF_900142145.1 Geosporobacter subterraneus DSM 17957
ATATCCACCCAGTTCTATCCTGTCACCCCTTGATGATTTATTCTTCAAATAGGGTTATGCAATTATGTGGGCAGACACAGCGGTCTGCCCACATAGGCGTCAACGTAATCCAATTATTTCCAAATAAACCTTAGAAGCATGTCATTCTGAGCGTTAGCGAAGAATCTTATAAAACATAAGCAAGATTACTTTTGAGTATCAGAATATATCATCTAGCTTAAAGATCCTTCGACTCCGTTTTACTCCGCTCAGGATGACAAATGATGGGTTAAGTTGACGCCTATGGGTCTGCCCCTACAGAAACCTTTTTAACGGACAGGCACAGAGACCTGTCCCTACGAAAACAGGCTGTCTGACAAGAAACCATGGGTGTATTAAAAGAGAACGACTTTGGAATCATTGGTTAAGAAAATAGAGGTGCAATATTGAAGAAGGATCGTGAAAGGGACAGGAGGTCCCTTTAGGGATCACGGGGCACGGATGCTGTCATTGATCCCGGTAGATCCTTAGAACAATATTGCGGCCTATTTTCTCCAATGGTTTCACGGAGTGACGGTTGATACCTCATGGTTTCAAAGTAGTATACAGTTTAAAAAAGCCGTTAACAGCTTATGGTTAACGGCTGACACCCCTTATTGTGTTTTCATTAAACGGTCTAGCAAGTCCCCTGACTCCCCTTCACCAAGATCGTCAATCACCTTTTCCGTTCTTGCTAAGGAAGCGATAATTTCTCCCGGATCATTTAGGATACTTAGTTCCCCTGCAAATTCAACATCGGCCACCCTCAAAGGATGCCCCGGCGTCAAGATGGATACATCCAGTTCGATACGATCAGGCATGTGCTGCGGCAGGCAGCTAATATGCAGCTCTCTAAGCTGCTGCTGAACAATTCCCTCTTTGGACTCCACTCTATCCTTTCCTCTTAATACAATTGGCACTGTAGCATTGATCGCTGCATTATAAGAGATTTCTTGAAAATCAACGTGAATAATCTCATTGGTTACTGGATGCCGTTGAATATCTTTGATCATTACGGTTGCATGATCCTGGCCTATCTCTAAATCTAACAGTACATTTGTTCCGTGATTCCTCAAAATTGTATCCATTTCTCTTTTATTCAATTCTATGGTTCTGTTATGTACATCATGTCCATAAATAACTCCAGGTATATGTCCATGGCTTCTGATTCTATGGCAGGCGCTGGAACCAACTTCATTTCTTATACTGGCACTAAGTGCTGACTTTAACATACTCTCTCCTCCTAGGCTTCAATCTATTTGACATTATTTCCAAACTCAATTCTTTATATACTTTGATTCATGAATTGCAGCTGGACTAGGAGCAGGAGGAACCTTTTGAGTAGTATATTTTCAAAAAAATCGATGGCGAGCATGGAAGCCCGCCATTACAGGATATTATTTGTTAATATAGCTTTCTCAATTTTTCTTCCTCTGAAATCTCTTCAACAACCTCTTCCTTAGAAGGGGAAGCGATCAAAGCAACGATTTCCTCGGAATCATGCAACACTTCAATGTTGGCATCTGCATACACGGCTAAATCTTTAACCCTCATTGGCTCTCCAAACTTTAGTGCAGATGCATCTACCTCTATTACCTGAGGAAGATACTTGGGATAGGTTTGGATCTCCAGCTCCGTGATTTGCTGTTGTACAACAGCGATACTTGATTCTACCGCAGCCTTATTCATTAGGTGCAGAGGAATTCTTACCTTTACCTTTTCACCTGCATCCAGCTCCTGCAAATCGATATGTAGTACATGCTGCTTAATTACATGACGGTGGATATCCTTGATGATTGCATGACATACTACATTTTCTACTTCCAGTTCTACGCTGGCACCAACACCATATTTAGTTAACAGACGCTCTAATTCTTTCCTTGGGAAGCATACATTTTTACTTTCTTTATTATGTCCGTAGACAGTTCCCGGAACATATCCTTCGTTTCTAATCACTTTAAGATGGCCTTTCCCAGTACCTGCTCTAACTTCTGATTTTAATAATGGTCTGCTCATGTTCACTTTTCCCCCTTTGGATTAGTAAGCATTTATGCCCTTACTATTATTTAAACAGATAATTCCTAATTTTTCAAATATTTTATAGGTATTTTTCTGAATTTTTTGTTTTTGTGTCTTTTGGGTATTTCTTGCCAATAGGACAATAAAAACCGGCACCTTTCGGTACCGGTTTACGATATTACTTCTCTCCGCATCTTTCTAGGATAATCTCCCAGTGACGGTCAACTTCTTTTTGCATATCTTCAATTAAATGTCTGTTTCCTTCTTCGAATAAGTGGCTGAATCTACCTTGTAGTTTTAAATATTCTTCGATTGGCAGCTTCGTCTTTGGTTTATAGTTTAACTTCCATTTGCCGTTTTCTACTTCAAAGATCGGCCAGAAGCAAGTATCCATCGCTAATTTTGTGATTTCCATCAGCTTAGGCGTATCATATCTCCAGCCTCTTGGGCATGGAGCCAATACATTTAAGAAAGCAGGACCTTCTGTGTAGATAGCTTTTTCTGCTTTTGTGTGAAGATCATTAAAATTACCAAAAGGAGCTGTCTGTGCTACATATGGAATGTGATGAGCTGCTAAAATCGTAGCCAAGTCCTTACGATACTGTGGTTTACCAGGAATTACATCGCCAGCAGGGGATGTAGTCGTGTCTGCGTATTTTGGGGTTGCAGAGGATCTTTGAATACCTGTGTTCATGTATGCGCCGTTATCGTAGCATACATACACCATATCATGGCCTCTTTCCATAGCTCCAGATAAGGATTGTAATCCGATGTCATAAGTACCGCCGTCTCCACCGAAGGCGATAAATTTATGTGTATCTTTTACTCTTCCTCTCCTCTTCATTGCCTTGTAAGCCGCTTCCGCACCACTCACTGTAGCACCTACATTTTCGAATGCACTGTGGATGAAAGAGTCCTTCCAAGCAGTATATGGGTAAATACAAGTAGATACTTCAAGACATCCTGTTGCTACACCTACAACCGCTTTATCTTCCGGTTTAAGTGCACGCATCACAGCACGAGCTACTACAGAAGCTCCACAGCCAGCACATAATCTATGTCCACCTGTCAAACGTTCAGGTCTTTCTGTTAATTCCTTCAAATTTACAGCCATGTCTGCACCTCCTACTCTTTTACGCCAAGGTAGTTGTAAGGTGAAGTAACAACACCTGTCGCAGCAACTTCCTTAAGCTCGTTGTATACTTTTTCAATATCTGTTGTTCTTACGTCTCTTCCGCCTAGACCGTATATATAGCTTGTAATCTTCGGCCTTACTTCTAAATCGTATAAAGCAGAACGTACATCCATGAAGATCGGACCGCCTGCTGCAGAGAAGGATTCTGCCTTATCCATTACTGCAACGGCCTTAAGATGCTTAAGGGCTTCTGCTAACTCTGCTGCCGGGAATGGTCTGAATACACGAAGCTTTAATAAGCCAACCTTTAATCCTTGTGCTCTTAGGTCATCCACAACTGTTTTTGCAGTACCTGCAGTAGAACCTAATACAACGATAGCCATTTCTGCATCATCTAATTTATACTCTTCAAAATAGCTGTACTTTCTTCCGGAAAGCTTTTCAAATTCTTCAAATACCTCTTTAATTACAGTCTTTGCATTGAACATAGACTGCGCTTGTTCTCTCTTGTGCTCGAAATAGTGAGCTGGCAAGTCCAGTGGTCCCATAGCTACAGGGTTTTCGCTATCCAATAGATAGAAAGGTGCCATAGGCTCTCCTACGAAGTTTCTAACTTTTTCTGTCTCTAAAAGTTCTATATTTTCAACAGAGTGGCTGATGATAAATCCATCTAAACATACCATTACAGGCAGTCTAACGTCTTTATGCTCTCCGATTCTTACAGCCATGATTGTATTATCGTAAGCTTCTTGGTTGTCTTCTGAGAACAATTGAATCCATCCGGAATCTCTAGCCCCCATAGCGTCACTGTGATCATTATGGATATTTAATGGACCAGACATTGCTCTATTGATCAAAGGCATAACGATTGGAAGTTTATCAGCAGATGCGATGTACAGCATCTCCCACATTAATCCCATACCGTTTGCCGATGTTGCTGTCATAACTCTAGCACCCGCTGCAGCAGCGCCGATACAGGCACTCATGGCACTGTGCTCACTTTCAACTGCTACAAACTCCGTATCCACTTCTCCGTTCGCAACATATGTTGAGAAGTACTGAGGCACCTCAGTGGATGGTGTAATTGGGAAAGCAGCAACTACATCAGGATTTATTTGCTTCATAGCCGTTGCTACGGCTTCGTTTCCACTTAATCTTTCTCGAATTGCCATTCTTTTTCCCCCCTCTTACTCTTCTACAACGTAATCAAATACTTTGAATGGACAGACCTCAACACAGACACCACAGCCTTTGCAGTGATCATAGTCTATACCAGTCATTTTTTGATCTTTTACTAAAATAGATGAATCTGGGCATACAGGGAAGCAAAGCATACAATGCTTACACTTTTCCTCATTCCAGATTGGCTTCATGGATCTCCATGCACCTGTCTTATATTTTTGAGCATTTCCCGTTTCATAGATTACACCACCAGGAGCTGCATCTTTCCATAAGATTTCTTCTAAATGAGAAGGTGTTGTTTTCTTAGTTGCCATTAGCCTTTCACCTCCTGTAAAGCTACTTTTAATGCATTCATGTTTCCTTCTATTACCTGAGGCTTTGATGCAAATTTGTGTTGGAAGGATTCTACCATTGACTCTAAGAATTTTTCTTCAGTCATAACACCTGTTACTTTTACTACTGCAGCAAGCATTGGGGTGTTAGGAAAATATTTTCCCAATGTCTCCATGGATACTTTTCTAGCGTCAATCGTATAGATTTTTCCTTCATATCCGCCCAATTTTGCTCTTAGCTGCTCAGGATCCTTGTCTGTGTTGACAATGATTGCGCCCTCTTTTTTCAAACCTGCACATACATCTACGTCCTTGATAAGGGACTCGTCTACTACCACTACGAAGTCAGGCTCATAGATATTACTGTGGATTCTGATTTTCTCGTCACTAATTCTGTTGTAAGCGGTGATCGGTGCACCCATTCGCTCCGGACCATACTCCGGAAATCCTTGAATATATTTACCTGTCATAAAAGCAGCCTCTGCCAGCAATAAAGAAGCTGTCTTGGCACCTTGACCCCCACGGCCATGCCAGCGAATTTCTGTCATTTGCATTGCCATTGTTTTTCCTCCCTTCATATTCCTTCAATATAATCCAAGCCTCTGTTTTGAAAGCCAGAGTTCACCCGCTTTCAAAACTATGCCTGATCAGGCAATTTTCTTTATTGTCAATTTACTGACAACTTTTGGTATACAACTGTACTATTACAGCGGTATGTTTGTGTGTCTGTATTATTACAGTTGAGAAATTTACTGTAACAGTATGTATAGCTTTCACTAAATGTGGTTATAATATATTGTTACAGCTTTCAAAGCCTAGTATAACAGATGCTTTTGCACGTGTCAACATGGATATTTCCTCCACAAAGAGTTCTTATTTTCTCTCGAATTTTCATGAGCAACACAAAAATATACCTTCGTTTTGTCTAAATGAAACGAAGGTATACTCCAGTAATGAAACATATTTTCTTTTATTAGAAATATTTCTTCTATTATAATAGATATCTTAGACCTAACATCAACAGGATTCCCGGTACACCTAAAAATCCTGCCACCAAAGCGGTGATTGGATTGATTGCAATGCCTATCTGGAAAAAACCGCCGATAAAATTCAGAATCAGCAGAGCGATCCCGCCAATAATCCCATTATACACCAATTTAATTACAATTTTGATCGGCACCAGCAAAACATATCCCACAATGTATAGCAGTATTAACCCGAAGGCATAGGCTAATATAATATTGATCTCCATTCCAATTCCCATCCGTTTCACCCCTGGTATGCATAATCGACTTTCCCTTAAACTTTATTGTTACATTATATATAGTTTGTACGAAGAATATGTCATCTTTTTCAGTTAAAAAGGACAGGCGAAGAGGTGTTTCTATTCTCTTGCCTGTCCCTTTAAAAGCCGGTCCCTTCACATTATTGAAATCCGTCCCGAATGCCCATTTCTCTTGCCAGCTTCATGAGATAAACATATCGTGTCTTTGCTGCCTGCACCCGATAGATTGCGTAGTCTACCAGATCATCGTCCGTCACATTTTGAAAATAAGCTTCTGCATTCTTCCACTCTTCATGGGCCATACGAATATTATCAATCATTTTTTCATTTTCTGAGCGTAGATCTGCTCCGTTGATTACCTTCGCATAAAAGTTATTCACTGCACTTAAAAATTTGTTTTCCTGCTCCTTATTGTTTCCCGAGTATTGTGTTATTTGACTCACTTTAGTACCCCCCATATACACCGATTCTGTTCAATAGCATATCCATATTTTGGATGAATTATACCTGTATAGAAGACTGGAATATTTACCTTGGGTGCAATTCCCAAAAATAATTTTATTGATAATGATTATTAATATCATTATTGGATATATATTACTTAGAATCAGTAGCCTGCCTATCTGTTTTAGACTTTTGTCTACTCTAGGAAATCTTACTACAGATTTCCTAGCTAAAAAAAATTATTGTACCAAATAACATTAAACCTGAATTATTCATCATAATTTATCCAGCATTGCTTCGTGCCGCATAGTTACAGTAGTTTTGCATTATTATTGGTTTCACTTAAAAAGTGAAACCAATACAATAGAAAAAGAGTTTCAACTTTGTTAAAATGAAGTCACC
>NZ_FQZV01000088.1 GCF_900142145.1 Geosporobacter subterraneus DSM 17957
GGTGACTTCATTTTAACAAAGTTGAAACTCTTTTTCTATTGTATTGGTTTCACTTTTTAAGTGAAACCAATAATAATGCAAAACTACTGTAACTATGCGGCACGAAGCAATGCTGGATAAATTATGATGAATAATTCAGGTTAAATATAAATAGATATTTTGACATAGCGGTTTTTACCTATTAGTAAATTGATGTAAAAAACACACCCATATAAAAACATGGGTGTGTTAATTTTAATAATCTGTTAGAGCATTAATGCTTTTTTCTAAATCTTCTTGCCTTACCTTGAGGTAAATTGCACTACTCTCTATACTTTCATGTCCAAGGAGGTACTGTACAGTATTGATATCAGATTTGGGTGTGTTTAGAATTTGAATTGCAAAATGATGCCTGAACATATGAGGATGAATTTTAATATTGGTATCATTTTCCCAACGCTTTAGTATTTTAAAGATTCCAGAGCGGGTAAAAGGCCGTTTCCTTTCGCTTATAAAAAGATAATCAGATGATATTGACATTTTATCTCTAACTTCCATATACGCAGTTATAGCCTTTCTGACATCTAAATGAAGAGGAATATTCCTTTCTTTTTGATTTTTACCTATAACTCTTAGATTTCCAGAACGTTCATTTATGGTTATATCAGCAAGGCGGATATTTATAAGTTCACTTACCCTGACTCCAGTTTTAGATAACAACTCAAAAACTACTATCCATAAATTTTTCTGACTTCTATACACATATCTTTTGATTTTTCTAAAATCTGAGTCAGAAAAACCCTTTGGAGCGGTAGGTTTATTTGTACGTATCTTCTTTAAATTTTCAGCAGGGTTGTTTTTAATAATGCCATTGCTTTGAAGAAAGTAAAAATATTCTTTTAGTGCTGCAATTTTATTATTTATGGTAGATGCTTTTTGCCGTTTGATATTCAAAAGATAATTCCGGTAGTCTTGTAAGTCCATCATGATTACATTTCCTGGGATAAATTTTTCACCATATGACTCGGTGTAGTATTTTATAAAGTCATTGATATTGGTAGTATAAGTTGATATTGTGCCACTTGATTTATCGTTTTTATTTAAATAATCTACAAAATCATCCAAATAATATTCCTTAGTATCCATGACTAAACTCCCTTCCATAAATTTTACTATGATTTTAAGGACACGTAGGGTGAAATTCAAGTTTATATACCAGGTAGATTTCAAGTTTAAAAGTAAGGCTAAAAAGTTTTGTGGACAATTTTTAAGGGCTTATTACCTCAAATTAAGATAAAATGGCACTTGATTTTAATTGTATTCTCCACAAAATCCTGGTTTTGTTGACAGGTTTTGTGGAAAATTCTTCTTGTAAGATATATAATGAATATGAAATTAGTTATGCCTTTGTATTATCAATACAGGAGGAAGGATATGTTTGTATCAAAACTTTTAATAAGAAATTTTAGAAGTATAGAGAAAGAAAGTATTGATTTTAGACCTGGGAAGAATGTATTGGTAGGTAAAAATAATTCTGGCAAGAGTAATATTGTTAAAGCATTAGATTTAGTTTTAGGAGAGAAGAACCCAGTATATTTAGATATAAATGAAAAAGACTTTTTTACATGTTACGAAGATGGAAATGAAAAGGTTAAAAAAGCGTTTTTTATAGCAGTAAAATTAGAGGGAAATGACATTAATGAAGAATTGTTTAAAAGTGTTAGTGGAGCATGGTTAGCGACTGTAGGAGACAAAAATTTGTTAGAGGATTTTTTTAACGCAAACAAAAATCCTGAGTTACTCATAAAAAATTTTGATACTCTAAGTAATAGAAGATACTGTAAGGACACAGAAGAGTTGTTTGATATATTTAGAAATGCTCAAGAGTTATATATTTATTTTTCAGTTATAAAAAATGCTGAAATCGAAAACATGGATTATGATATGGATAATCAGCAGAGTAATTATTCAAAAACATATTCAATTTTTTTAAAGCATGGTAACCAATATTATAGATGCTCAAAGTTTTCTAATGATTTGAAGAATTCACTGATTACAAGTGCAATTTTATCAGCGGTTAGAGATATAAATAAAGAACTTAGGATTAACACGTGGAGTTGGTATGGAAGATTAATAAAAGATATCTGGGAAAACTGCAATCCTAGCCAAAAAAGAGAAATAGATAAGAAACTCAGTGAGATAAAAGAAATTACTGATAATATCTTTATTAATGCTGCATCAGATATAGAAGAAAAAATCAAAAAGGCTATTTATCATAACAGTATATCCTTCCAACTTCTCCAAAATACTAAAGATGATATATATAAAGGAATAAATATATTTGTTAATGATGGCGTTGAAGGTTTATTAGAGGATAAAGGGACAGGCATTCAGAGTGCAGTTGTAATATCACTATTTTCTTATTATTGTAGTAAATTTCATAAAAACTCTTCACTGCTTGTGGTTGAAGAGCCAGAAATATATTTACATCCGCAGGCTAGAAGGGTTGTCTCAAATAAATTTGATGAGTTTGTTAACCTTAATTCTACAAATAGAAATCAAGTCATTATTACGACTCATTCATCTGAGTTTATAAGAAACACTGATATAGGCAATATAATAATAGTTAAGAAGGTTGATGGAAAAACAAAAACAAAACGTATACAAATGGAGACAGGTAAGCATAAAGAACTTGCAAAACTTCAAAATATAATATCTACTAAGAATGCAGAAATATTTTTTGCAGACAAAGTTATATTGGTAGAAGGTGGCGAGGAATATTTAATACCATTAATAGCAGAGCATTATTATCAAGAAAAAGGTTTTTTGGATTATAACAATATTAGTGTAGCCAAAGTAGGCGGAAAATCTTTCTTCAGGCCGTATATGGAGGTATTGTCTTGTTTAGGAATTGAATATTACGTTATTGCTGATTTTGATATTCTTCATAATGGATTAGAGCAGATTGATGTATTTATTGAAATGTATTCTCAAGAAAAATTGAATGATATCAGAAATACATTAAATGAGATAATACCAATTGATGAGCCGTGGATAAAGAGCAAAGATATAAGAGAAAAATTATTAAAACCTGATAAAAGTATGGATGCAAAATCATTATGTACTGTTATAGACGAAATTTGTGCTACTGAAGAATATAATGACAAGTTAAAAGAGATATGGCTGTATGTAAGACCTAAAGTAACCAAAAAAGTAAATTATAGAATATTAGAGAACTATGAAGATATTAAAACTAAAGTTTATAATTACATAGATAAATTAAAAGCAAGTAATATTTTTATACTTAAAAAGGGGGAACTAGAAGATTATATTACTGATGACGGCCAAAAAATTATTGAAGATTTAGGATTTGCAAATCAAAAAGAGTTAAAAATCATAAAGTTATCAGAATTGGTAAATAACGGTGATATTGAAATAGAACAAGTGCTTGACATTGAAGATTATGTTGAAGTGATTAAAAGACTTAAATCTAACAGTTAATAATTATATATGATATTACATATGAAACAGTTCTGTAAATCCAGTACATTTCGTATAGAGGGCAAAAAGATATAATACCAAATTGTCAATAGGAAGTTGAGAAAAGGTTTTCTGTTAGAGTTTTTTTCACTAATTTTACTTTTAGAAAGTATTGCTGAGGCTTAAAAACCTCATAATTTTCCCAACTTTTCGAGAGCCTCCTTGTTTTCATTAATTACTATATCCATAAGAGTTTCGATTTCTTCTTTATTTTCTTCAGACAATTGCACAAATTCTTCTTTCGATTTTTCCGTGAAAGCCATTAATTCTACCTCGCTTTACAGGATTTCTATTAAATTATACCATAAAAAGATATGAGCCAGAATCCTTAATAAGATTAATAAGCCTACTTCCTAGTTAAAAAAATCACTCCGAAAGTTGATTTTCAAGGTAATGTTTATATAATAACCTCCAAATAAAAACTGAATGGAGTGATTAACCATGAAAGGCGTAACGATTTTTGGGAATTTTACAGTATTGGAGACTTTTATGTTTAATGACTTACAAATTGACAAAGGGTTTGATGAAAGGCTGGATATATTTTATAGGGTAAATCTTTATATAGAAAATCTAGAAGATGATATTAATGATACATTCATAGATTGTTACTATAGAAGCATTAATGATTTGATGGAAGACATCAAGTGCTATTCGATAAATCAAACTTAAATTTAAGAATTAATGAAATCTATCACTAAAAGGTTCATTAGTTATTTCGCCTCAATTGATATGAAGCATACTCCATTTAATTGTCTTTAAAACTTGAAGAGAGCATATAGTCCTCCTTATATTAAATGAAGTTCAGAATAGGAATTTCATAATAATAGGGAGGGCATATTATATGCTTTTGAAACCAGAAGAAATTTATTTTAAGTTTAATGAGGAAAGTATTGAGATTAAGATTCCTAAGAAATTACTATTGGTTTTGTTGCAGCAGGTAAATAGACACTATGAGATATTAAAGTATGAGGAAGAAATAATAAATAACTTTGCAATCCATGAAAATATCAGTAATACAGAGATGATAATGGCTAAATTGCTTATCTTGATGGCCGAGCCATATGACAAGAAGGATATCAAATTTGAAACAAGTGTAGCAGAATTTCTAGTGTTGAGGGACTTAGTATATTGCAATTATTCTTTGCTGCATCTGCAAACAAAGATGAAATCCCACATGCAAAAGGCGTACAAGGAATTTTACGATGCAATTGAAAGCATTTATGAAATGTTCGAGCAGGATGAAGTAAAAGCATATTGGGATTATATTAAGAATTATAACATTGAAAACCATGTTTTTCATTAATGCATATCTTTTAGTCTTTAGAATTAAAAAGGTTTTAGTAGATTATACAACTACTAAAACCCTTTTCTCATAACTTTAATGTTCCTTATCTTTCTCAAAGGCTGATTGAACTTTTAAGGTAAAAGAAAGAAATATAATAAGGGATATGCCTAATAAAGAGCCTGCAATAAAGCGGATAAACATATTTTCTGTAATAATGGTAAATGGTAACAAAAACATGCTCATGAGAATTACCAGTTTTATAGTCAAAAAAACACTATGCCTCATAAAATACCTCCTTAGTCATAGAGTTATAGCATTTTACATATTTCCTATATAGCATTTCAAGGAAGTTTTACGTTTAAAACAAAATAAATTTGTGATAAAATATTATACACACAATAAATGGTTCAAATGCCATTGACACAGACATCTAAGTAAAAGGTGTCCCAATGTCAATGGCATTTTTGCATTTATATGTGGAATATGAGAATTGTAAAAGGCCAAAAGAGATTGATGACTATAAGCGAGAGTTTGCTAATATGGCTGATTTTCGGAGGTGATAGTTATGGCAAAACATAACCTGCAATGGGATGAAAATAAATTAAAGCGATTTCTAAGGGAAGGAAGAGGACAGGGAGAAGGACAGGATTATAAACCCTGGGTGACCGTGCAGGACTTTCCTTCCAAAGGAAGGTGCAGCCGGGTGTTGGGATGGAAAACCAATAGAATTCACCATCTCTTTACCGACAGTGAAACGAGATACTTCTATTTATTGGAATGGGAGGATGCAGTAGTAGACATTAGAGAACATTTTCCCTTGCTGGATTTAGAGGAAGTTGTAAAAGAAAAGGATGATTTAAATTTTAACCTATTTCAAGATAAAAATAGTGGTTTACCCTATATAATATATACTTCTTTCCTTATTACCATAAAAGACACAGATGGTCAAAAAAGATACATAGCCCGAAGTTTGAAAGCAGATTACGAACTTCAAAGGAAGAGGAGCATTGAAAGACTGGAGATTGAAAGAAGATATTGGCTAAACAAGCATATCGACTGGGGTATCGTGACACAAAAAGATATTCCTACTGTCAAGGCTAAAAACATAGAATGGGTGCACTCCTCCTTGTAAGATAAATATAGGGTTAGGGCTCAAAAACCCACCCGAATGTTCTTTGACAACTTTAAATCTATTGTTCAGATGAATCAGTGACACCAGACATTGAATTTTTTAAACATCGTGCTATAATCTCTTTGTCAGAGAGATAGATGTGCATTCCTCCTGGATCCCTTCCATAGTAGAGGCTTATCCGTGAAAAAGCGTGTCACTCCACAAGGACGATTCGATGTTTAGCTGGTTGGGCCACCATTTGGTGTTACCCGTTTCAAATGCAAGGTTGTTTGACGTTCTTCTTTTAGTGGATGCTCTGATTCATTCTGTTT
>NZ_FQZV01000095.1 GCF_900142145.1 Geosporobacter subterraneus DSM 17957
TCCAATTCTCCGAGGGTAATTTCATATTCCTTCAAAATGTCTTCAATCGTTTCATATGCTGTCATAATTTCTTTTGGTTCTCCACCTACCTCCAGGTTTACTGGATGAGCTCTTTTAATAGTTACGACCATTCCATCCTTTACCTTGGTATTAGGAGCCGGAAGCACTTGATCGTGCTCCCCTAGTTCGATTTTCCCTTTTTTCAGTACTTCCTCCACATTGGAGAACTTCGCTGCTACAATTATGTCTTTATCTCCATCTTTGATTGTAATCTCTTTTGTTAATGCACTGCTAACAGAAAAAATCCCTATTACCAACACAATCCCGAGAATAATAAGATTCTTTTTGGCAAGAAGCTTATTGATTCTCCTATCTGTCTCCATAGGTTTTTATACCTCCCTTTCTTAATACGGGGCAATGTAATGTATTCTACACAAAAATCCGGCCTATGTCAAATTTTTGTGGGAATCCTAGGTTTCTCTAGTATTGTCATAGGTTTTCATAGTTATGCATAATTTTGGTAAACATATAGTGTATTATATCATTTTCATTTGTAATAGAAAAGTCCTTTTTCTCCTGAGAGAAATTTGCAGAATCCTCTATAAATAGGGAAAATTCTTCTATTCACTCGCCATATTTCCCGGGAAATATCTAAAATAATCCCTTTTTCTCATCACATTTCCCTCACAATATTGTATTATATTCCATTGCTGCATTTTTTATACCTTGTACGTGAAGCTGCAGTAAAACGCCAGTAATTTTCTTTAGTCAGGGGCAAAAATTTAAAGGAACGAACCCTTCGCTCCTTAGGATAAGGTACAGAAAAAGCCTAGAAAAATGTTAATATATGCTACATTGTTCGGTAAATTCATGCTTAATATTATCTTTAGCTCGATAGTTTGTATTCGTAGAATATTGCGACATAGAATTACTTTCTGTGGCTGTCATCCTGAGTGAAACGAAGGATCTTGGATTTAAATCATAGACCCATTCGCTGCGCTCAGGGTGACATGCTATGATGTGAATAGAGGTAGGGAACGGCCACTAAAGGATGGTCTTCCGTAGGGGCGCACAGTGTGCGCCCGTCCAAATATTTATTGGAATTAAGTCGTAGGGGTGGACGACCCTGTCCACCCGGGCAGCAAGATTCCTGCAACCCGCTTTATGATTTGTCATCCTGAGCGGAGTGAAGGATCTGGCCTTTAAAATCCTAGACCCGTTCGCTCCGCTCAGGGTGACAGCTTTATGAGGATGATAAAGTAGGGTTGGGTCTCCGTGCCCAACCAGGTAGAAAACCCAATGGCGGGCATGGAAACCCGCCACTACGCATGCAATACTTGAATTACGAATATAATCGTAGGGAACGCCCCCTGTGGCGTTCCGAAAAAACATATCGTAAACCGTGACGGAACAGCACAGGGGCTGTTCCCTACAAAAGTCCTTTTTTATGTCTCCTCTTTCTTATTATGTCTGATAATCGATATGGCTGTTTACGGGATCTTAAAAAACCTCTTTGCATTTTCTGCAGTCTGTGCTGCTGCCTCTTCAAAAGAAATCTTTTTGATCTCTGCAATCTTCTCTGCCACATGGTATACATAAGCCGGCTCATTGCGCTTTCCCCGGAAAGGCACCGGCGTTAAATAAGGGCAGTCGGTTTCAATAAACAGATGCTCTAGAGGAATTCTTTCCACCACTTCTACAGTTTTCCGGGCATTGGGATAGGTGATGGGGCCTGCTATGGAAATATAGGCCCCCAGCTTTACATATTGTCTGGCCAGCTCTGCGCTGCCGGAGTAGCAGTGCATCACTACCCCTACCTCAAAGGCCCTTTCTTCCCGAAGGGTGTTGAAAACCTCCTCATTAGCCTCCCGGTCATGGATGATGATAGGCAGATTTAACTCTCTGGCCAGCTGGATTTGATCCCTAAAAACCTGACGCTGAACATCCCTCGGAGAATGATCGTAGTGAAAATCCAATCCAATCTCACCAATGGCCATTACCTTTGGCTTCCTTGCCAAATCCTTCAGCAACAGCAATGTCACATCATCCATATCCTTTGCATCATGGGGATGCACCCCTACGGCCGCATAGATCATGTCGTACTGGCCCGCTAATTCTACGGCCTTTAAGGAGGAACGCAAATCGGCTCCCGGATTCATAATGTAGGCAAGCCCCTTTTCCTGAGCATTTTTTATAATCTGATCCCGATCCTGATCAAATCGTCCATCATCTAAATGGGCATGGGAATCAAATAGCATTTTATCACTCCTCTACCTTACGGAAGCACCGCTTTCAATATCTGCTGTCAACAAATCCAGCTTTTCTCCGAATTCTGCAGAAAGAATCATTCCTCGGGATTCTTCCCCTCTTAATACCACCGGCTTCAGATTTGCTACCACAACTACCTTTCTGCCGATTAAGTCCTCTGGTGCATAGTATTTTGCGATACCCGATACAATCTGTCTTGTTTCCTCACCCAGCTTGATTTGCAGCACCAATAACCGGTCTGCCTTTGGATGCTTCTTGCATTCTAATACTTCTCCCACTCGAAGATCCAGTTTGGCAAAATCATCTATGGTAATCTCCGGCTTCTCCTCAACGGCCTCTTCTACTGTCTTTTTCTCCTCCGGCTTCTTTTCTTCAACCTTTGTTGCCCCATCTACTTTCTGCTCTGTCAGGCTGTTTAAAAACTCCAGTTCCTTGGCTACATCAATACGAGGGAATAATGCCTCTGCCTTATGCACCTTGATACCGCTGGGCAGCTTTCCAAAGCAGAAGGTATCCTCCCAAGCGGTTCCCTGGTTTTCATCTAACCCTAACTGTACCCAGATCTTTTTCGTAGTTGCCTCCATAAAAGGCCGGATCAGCACAGAAATGATTCGAATAGAATCTGCCAGGTTATAGAGTACAGTATCTAATCTGCCCTTATTTTCTTCTTCCTTAGCCAAAATCCAAGGAGCTGTTTCATCAATATATTTATTGGTTCTTCTTACCAGCTTCCATATCTCATCCAGTGCATTGCTGAAATCCAGCTTATTCATACGTTCCTCTAGCTTTGTGGATACAGCGGTGGCCAATGCCTTCAGTTCCTGATCAAAGTCCCCTTCAGCTTTAGGCTCAGGAATAATGCCCCCATTGTATTTATCAATCATGGCTACTGTTCTGCTGACCAGATTGCCTAAGTCATTGGCTAAATCTGCATTGATACGGTTCAGCAGGACCTCATTGGTAAAAATACCGTCCTGTCCGAAGGAATACTCCCTCAGCAGGAAGTATTTTAGGGCATCTACACCATACCGCTCCGTCAATATCACAGGGTCTACTACATTGCCCTTGGATTTTGACATTTTGCCGCCTTCCAGCAAAATCCATCCATGGCCAAAAACCTTCTTTGGCAGAGGCTCCTCTAATGCCATCAATATAGCCGGCCATATGATCGTATGGAATCTTACGATCTCTTTTCCTACTAAATGCACATCTGCAGGCCAGTACCGCTGATAATCTCCCTCCTGTTCCTCAGGAAAGCCTAAGGCTGTGGCATAGTTAGACAGCGCATCCAGCCATACATAGATGACATGCTTCTCATCAAAGGGCACAGGAATACCCCAGTTAAAGGTGGTTCTGGAGATGCAAAGATCCTCCAGGCCAGGCTTTAAGAAGTTATTGATCATCTCATTTTTTCTGGAAACCGGCTCTAAAAATTCTGGATTTTCTTCAAAATGCTTTAAAAGAGCGTCCTGATATTTAGACAATCTGAAGAAATAAGCTTCCTCTTTTGTTAATTCTACTCTCCGGCCGCAGTCCGGACATTTTCCCTCTTGTACCTGTGTTTCTGTCCAGAAGGCTTCGCAAGGGGTACAATACCAGCCCTCATAGGCTCCCTTGTAAATATCTCCCTTATCGTAGAGCTTTTGAAAAATCTGCTGCACTCTGCGCTTATGGTAATCATCGGTTGTACGAATAAAGATATCATAGGAAATCTCCATGGTCTCCCATAGCTTCTTGATCCCATCTACAATGCCGTCGATATATTCCTTTGGTGCCATTCCCTTTTCTTCTGCTGCACGCTGGAGCTTTTGTCCATGCTCATCGGTACCTGTCAGAAACTTTACATCAAAGCCTGTGGCTCTTTTAAATCTTGCCATAGCATCAGCTGCCACTGTGGTATAGGTGTGGCCGATGTGGAGCTTGCTGCTGGGATAATAGATTGGGGTTGTAATATAATAGGTTCCTTTACTCATTTTTTTTTCTCCTCCTTCGATTTTTTATCTTTTCATTTCTTAATTTTACCAATTCAAGAATTCCATTAAACACCATTAGCAAATAACCAAATAATGTAATGCTTAGTTTGCTATATTCTGGTGTTTTTATGTACTCAATGATATAGATGGAAAAAGCCTCAGGATGTAGTGCAATAACCGTTGCTGCTACGGCCATATAGATCATTGAAATCCAGATAAACCCCTTAAGCCCTCCGTATGCAAATCGTAAAAATATTCCCAGCTGCTTGCCGGCTGCCAATCACATCACCTCGCTTATTCATGCCATGAAAACTCAAACTTTCAATTTTTACTAAATTTTCTCCTTCCATAAAACCCATCCGTTTTTCCGAACCACACAGGGGTCGTTCCCCATAGGCGTCAACTTAACCCATAATTTGTCATCCTGAGCGGAGTAAAACGGAGTCGAAGGATCTTTAAGCTAGATGACATATTCTGATAATCAAAAATAATCTTGCTTATGTTCTATAAGACTCTTCCCTAACGCTCAGAATGACATGCTTCTAAGGTTTATTTGGAAATAATTGGATTACGTTGACGCCTATGGGTCGTTCCCTACCTTTAAACAGGTCTTGATTTAGCACGACAAAAAATCTCGTCCCTATAAAAGGGACGAGATTGTACTCGCGTTACCACCCTAATTCATTATTGCCTCACAACAATAACCTCGGTAGGTGACTTCTATCACC
>NZ_FQZV01000011.1 GCF_900142145.1 Geosporobacter subterraneus DSM 17957
CCGCTATCTAGCACTCAACTCAGCTTCGCTGTGTTGAGTCGTTGTAAGTTGCATGTTGTATGTTGAATGTTTTGGGGTCTATCTCTTGGGTTTTAAACCCTCAGAGACTTTCCTAAAGAACCTTCAACCTTCAACATTTCTCCTTCAACCTCAACTGAACGAAGTTCAGTTGAGCACTAGACCGCTCGACTTGCATGTGTTAGGCACGCCGCCAGCGTTCATCCTGAGCCAGGATCAAACTCTCAAATAAAAATTGCGTTGCAATTTTGGTTGTATGTTCTATGTTGTAGGTTGTATGTTTTCGGGCCGTTCTAACGGGTATTAAGACCCTAGATTCGTTCCCTAGAAACATTCAACTTTCAACATTCAACCTTCAACCATTTATTTATTGCTGGCTTTAATTCTTACACTGTTTAGTTTTCAAAGACCAATTTGCAGTGGCGTCTTTGAGTGACACCGACTTAAATATATTATCATGGTTGTCGCACCTTGTCAACCTTTTTTTACTGGAAGTTTTTAGTTTCTTCCATTGAGTGACGACAAAATTTATCTTATCACGGATTGTATCTTGTGTCAACATCTTTCCATTTCTACTTTTTCTCATTATTACAATCGTGATCCTTATAGAATATTCGTCCTAAAGGCAAGTTCTAATATATCATACTATTGCCGCCTTGACAAGTACTTTTACAAATCACTATTAACCATTATATGCAGATATCTTAATAATATTCATTTTTCCTTAAGCTTTCCCTCTGTTTTTTTATTCTAATAACTATCCTTCCTCTTCTATATATCTAAAATAAAAGAGCTCAGATGGATTTCTAAGCTCTTTATTCTTTACTTTTCTATTGGTTTCATGGTTGGGAACAAAATAATGTCACGTATAGATGGTGAATCCGTCAGCAGCATAATCAGTCGGTCTACACCAATGCCAAGTCCTCCTGTAGGCGGGAGGCCTACCTCTAATGCATTAATAAAGTCATCATCCATTGGATGGGCTTCTTCATCGCCCGCTTCCTTTTGTGCTAATTGCTCTTCGAATCTTTGCTTCTGATCTATTGGATCATTCAACTCGGAAAAAGCATTGGCGATCTCCCAGGTATTTGCAAAGGCCTCAAAACGATTGGTAATTAAAGGATTATCAGGATTTCTCTTGGCTAAGGGCGACACTTCCACCGGATGGTGCAGTACAAATGTAGGCTGAATCAAGTCCTTTTCACAAAATTCCTCGAATGCCAAGCTCACCAGATGTCCTTTTTTCATATGTCCTTCTACTTCCAGATGCAACTTTTCCTTTGCTGCTTTTCTTGCTTCCTCATCGCTTTCAAAAGCATAAAAATCAATGCCTGTTTTCTCCTTAACCAAATCATGCATAGAAACTCTTCTCCAGGGTGGCTTGAAATCTATTTCCCTTCCCTGGTAATTGACAACAGTAGTACCATTTGCTTTTTCAGCACAATAAGCTACGATATTTTCTGTAATATCCATCATATCCTCATAATCCTCATAAGCTGCATATAACTCTATATTCGTAAACTCAGGATTATGCTTAATAGAAATTCCTTCATTTCTAAACATCTTACCCATTTCATATACCTTATCAAAGCCGCCTACAATTAATCGCTTAAGATATAACTCGTTTGCAATTCTCAGCTGCATATCCAAATCCAGAGTATTGTGGTGCGTAACAAAAGGCCTTGCTGCAGCCCCACCGGCAATAGTGGTAAGAATAGGTGTTTCAACCTCTAGATAACCCCTATCATCCAAGAATTCTCGTATCGCTTTGATAATCTTATTTCTCTTTAAAAAGGTTTCTTTTACTTCCGGATTTACAATTAAGTCTACGTATCTTTGTCTATAACGAATCTCTTGATCCTTCAATCCATGCCATTTCTCTGGCAGAACCTGAAGGGACTTTGACAGCAATAATACCTCTGAAGCCTTTATCGATACTTCACCCTGTTTCGTTTTAAAAACAGTTCCTTGTATCCCTACGATATCTCCAATGTCATATGTAACAAGAATATCGTATTCTTCTTCTCCAATAGCATCTTGTCTTACATAACTTTGAATTCTGCCCTGTTTATCCTGAATATCTAAGAAGGCTGCTTTGCCCATGGTCCGCTTAGCCATAATTCTGCCTGCAATAGCAACTAGCTGTCCTTCCATGGCACCAAAGTTTTCTTTTATATCTTTGCTAAAGGCTGTGGCCTTATACTTTTCAATTTTGAAGGGGTCTCGTCCCATTTCTACCAGCTTTTTAAGTTTATCTCTTCTGATTCTTAGTACTTCGCTGAGATTTAATTCTTCACTCATCTTTTGTTCCCCCTTAGCTATCTTTTGATTTCTAGGATCTCGTACTTCGTCACACCATCGGGTATTTGAACTTCCACTATTTCTCCAACTTTTTTACCAAGAAGCGCTCTGCCTACGGGAGATTCATTTGATATTCTCATTTCATAAGGGTCTGCCTCTGCAGAGCCTACGATTGTATATTCCACTTCTTCGTCAAATTCAATATCTTTTACTTTAATGGTGGCACCAATACCTACTGTATCAAAAGAAATTTCATCTTCATCTATAATTTTTGCTTTCCTAAGCATGGATTCCAACTTCGCAATTCTTTCTTCTAATTGGGCCTGCTCATTTTTTGCTTCATCATATTCTGAGTTTTCACTGATATCTCCAAAGGCGATAGCCTGTTTGATTCTTTCTGCAACTTCTTTTCTACGAACTGTCTTCAAAATCTCCAAATCATCCTCAATCTTTTTGAGCCCTTGTGGGGTCAATAGTACCTCCTTATCGGTCATATATTCCCTCTCCTTTTCTGTTTGATTTATAAATGTTTGATAATAAGTATATGTAACGACTACTTATTTATTCTTATAATCCCCTGTTGATTTGCCCTAGATTAGTATAAGAAGCACTGAATAAACAGTGCTTTTCTCTAATGCGTGCTATATGCGAATAATTATAATGTAGTTGCAATTTGTTGTCAAGCTATATACTGGATATTTTACCGTAATTCGACTGTTCTTGTAAAGATAGTATTCTAGGCTTAATTGCAAGCCTTTGAAGCATATCTTCATAATCCTGTGTCGTAATCTCATGGATATTCTTATTAATGCAAGCAATAATGATGGCTTCCATGACGTTTGTTCCAAAAGACCTCCCCCCAATCTCGGGAGTTGTAGTAACCAGCGTTGCTGCCTGTCTTTTTCGCAGTTCCTCTATATCTTGTGGGGTGACGGTATTTGTTATAATCACTTTCCCTTCCAGGTTATCTGGCATAAACCGATGGATATAGTGAAAATCCCCTGCGATAATATCTGCTTCATTATAATACTGCTCATATCTATGGACTTCATTTTTATGCTGCTCTTTTCCAGTTGGGTAAAGTAGATGAAAGGGCAATTTTACAGCGATCGGTGCCAATATTCCTGCAATTCTATAGAACAACTTCAAGGACTTTATTGGATAAGGAATCCCTAAGGAAAACATTAGATCTCCACAGGTCAAGATAGAACCCGCTTTCTCTAATGCTTGCGACATGCCAAATCGGTCTGCAGCAGATACCATCAAAACCTTCTTTCCTTCAAAGCAAATGATTTTCTGTTCTTCCAGGTATTCAATAACATTTCGTTCTAATGTATTCTTCAGACCAGAACCATCTACAATGGGGGTGTGTATTACAGCCTCCTTCAGCGGAACTGCATCCTTAATCGTATACCGTCTGCTGCCTGCGTAGATATATAGATCTATGCCTCCCATACCAAAAGCATCTACCTGACCGTCTAATGTCTTCAATATGCTGATAGCCTTATCCATATCTCCATCGGTTCCAATCCGTTCTATGATATACTGTTCCCCTAAAAGCTCTACCTCTGCCCGATGGTTTCTACTGGATGAGCCAAGGCTTACACTAACAATATGTTTCATACTGTTTCCTCCCCTAGAATTACTACTCTATGGAATTCTCTCCAAGCTAAACATAAATTAAACACCTGTCACAAGCTTGAGAAAGTTTAGCAGCAATTCTCTAAAATCCTCTTTACTGTCCATTTGATTAATCTTACTTCGAATTTGTGCAGAATGTCGGATGCCTTTTAAATACCAAGCTACATGCTTACGCATTTCACGAACACCGATATATTCGCCTTTTTCCTCTATGATCATTTCCATATGCTTTAACGCAGTATTGATTTTTTCTTCTATAGGAGGTTCCGGAAGCAATATCCCGGTCTTCTGGTAATGTGCAATCCGCTCAAATATCCAAGGGTTTCCCTGAGCACCCCTGGCAACCATCAGTCCGTCACAGTTTGTCTGTGTCATCATCTGCATCGCATCTTCTACACTAAAAATATCTCCATTTCCGATCACCGGAATGGAGACTGCAGCTTTTACTCTTCTTATAATGTCCCAATCTGCTTTGCCGCTATAAAATTGCTCTCTGGTTCTGCCATGAACTGCGATGGCCTGGGCCCCATTTGCCTCTAGGATCTGAGCCAGTTCTACTGCATTGATCTGGGTCTCATCCCATCCTTTTCTAATCTTTACCGTAACAGGCCGGTCCGTAGCACCTACCACCGCTTTTACAATTCTTCCTGCCAGCTCCGGGTCCCTCATTAAAGCAGAACCGTCACCATTTTTCACAATTTTGGGAGTCGGACAACCCATATTGATATCCAGAATTGCATGTTCCTGTTTGTTGAGTTTTTCAGCAGCCCGGGCCATAAACTCAGGATCTGAGCCGAATATCTGCAGGCTCACGGGCTTTTCTCCTTCTTCTATTTTTAATAATGCTTCTGTATTTTTATCCCCGTAACAGATCCCCTTGGCACTGACCATCTCCGTATATACCAAACCACATTGCTTCTCCTTGCAGATCAGCCGGAAGGTTAGATCCGTTACCCCAGCCATGGGACCTAAGGATAGATTGTTTTCTAATTGTATATTTCCGATTTTCATTATTTCACCGCCATACGATAAGTATTAATGCTTCTCTTCTAAGCATTCTATATCAGGCGAACACTGCACGCCCCTGCATATAAAAAATATGACTCTCTTAGTAATAGAAAATAACAGACCCTAAGGGAGCGACTCTTTGATCCTTTTGCCTTCGTTCTTAGCGAGAATAGATAAAAAGTGTGTATAAAAACTTGCATGTCTGAGGGCAGCGAGTTTTGCAAGTTTTAGTATTTTTTATCGGAATGAGCTTTAGAGCGATCAAAAGGCCAAAACTAGCGAGTCTGTGTCTTTATTTTCTTTATGCTGCCTATCATAGCCTTTGTATATAAAAATAGCCAGGATTGCTCCTGGCTATACGCTACTCCTTATTTCGTTCGTAAATAATTCTAAGGCCCTCCAAGGTTAGCAGCTTATTCACCTCATCAATTGTCTCTGATTCGGAGGCAATCAACCCTGCTAATCCGCCTGTAGCTATTACCTTTATCTTAGGATTATCTCCTAATTCCTTTTTCATTCTGCGAACAATATAATCTACTAGCCCAATATAGCCATATACAATACCGGATTGCATGCTGCTTACCGTATTCTTACAGATTACATTGCCTGGTTTCACCAGCTCTACTCTTGGCAGCTTTGCTGCATGCTGGAATAAAGCCTCGCTAGATATCTTAATTCCCGGGGAGATGGTTCCGCCCAGATATTCACCCTTTTCAGAGATCGCACAAAATGTTGTTGCGGTTCCGAAGTCGACGATTACTAAAGGTCCGCCATAGGCTTCATAGGCAGCAACAGCATTTACAATTCTATCTGCCCCAACCTGCTTTGGATTATCATATTTTATGTTTACGCCTGTTTTGATGCCAGGACCTACAACCATTGCTTGTTTTTGAAAATAGGACATTGCCATATGCTGCAACGAATACATTAATGGAGGTACTACAGAAGAGATAATAATATCTTCTACTTCCTTCATATCCAATCCCTCGTATTGGAACAGCTGATAAATCAGCATGCCATACTCATCAGAAGTTTTACTCTTGTCCGTAGAGAATCTCCAGCTATTAATCAATTCGCGGCCTTTGTAAACACCTAGTACTATATTGGTGTTACCAACATCAAATGCTAACAACATATACTTCTTCAACCTCTCTCCGGGGCTATCTCGGCATGCCATAGCCCGTTTTTCATCTGTTTCATTTATATTCCTATTATTTTATTGCTTTTTTTAAGGACTTTACCACTGCTGCAACAATCAATGAGGATACGATAACCTCAGCAGTACCATTCACTCCCGCAATTCCTAACACTACATTCAGCGGCAGGTAGCCAAAAGCAAAAATAAGCGATAATACGCCGATGGTGTTTGTTAGGGTTCCCACAATTGCAGCTGCAAGTGAGCTCTTCGTCCACTTATATGCGTAGTAGGATGTAAATCCAATCAACAATCTTGGCAGTATGGCCACAATCGGATTCATAAAGAACGGGTTGTTTGCTCTCAGAAAGCTGGATACCCCAAATATTGCCCCTACCATTGTTCCTACCAGCGGCCCTGATACTATTGATGCAATAATAACAGGAATATGCATGGTGGTCGCATTAACATTTGCTAGCCAAGGAATAGGAATGTACCCAAGGGGTGTCATGCTTAATGCAATTGCTACGGCCCCCAATAATCCGGCTACTGTAATCTGCTTTAATGACAACGATAAACCGTTGTTTGCAACTCTTTCCATTTTTTCACCTCCGTTCCAGTTCCATGTAGGATACCGGACAAATATGTTTCACTTACATCTAAGCTGTTCAACATAAGTCCAGCTCAATTTGATGCTGGCTGTTACCCCTAAGATATCGTACCATTTGTACTTTGGTTTTGCAAGTGATTTTGTCAAGTTGACAAACAGATTTCTTAACTTTTTTTGCATAGATTTCTATTTTACAGTATACCCAAATCCCTATAGCCTATTCTTTAACAGCATAAATGTGCCTGACCCTTCCATAAGTTCTTTTTTGTATCTATATATAGTCCGATATCCCTCTGACAGAAACCTCACCGGATATGATTTTTTCAACAGCACCAGCTTCATTTCTGATCACCAGTTCTCCATCCTCAGTCAAATCCAGGGCTTCCCCAAAGATAATTTTGTCCTTGCTGATAATTCTTACGGCATTCCCTAGGGTTACTGAGTATTTCTTGCAGATCTCTACACTTTTTGCCATACTCCTAGTTCTCAAGAAATCTAAATATAATTCCTCAAATATTTGCAGAATCTCTAATACAATTTCTTTTCGGTAGATTTCATGTCCTACACTTTCCTTTATGGAGGTTGCTATAGCCCTAACCTCATCGGGGAATTCTTTAGGATCTACGTTTACGTTAATCCCAATACCTACGATGATATGATTGACGGTGTTCAGCTCCGCACTCATTTCTGTTAATATACCGCATACCTTCTTTTTGTTAATAATAATGTCATTTGGCCACTTAATCCCCGCCTCACAGCCAGTGACATTTCTCAAAGCTGTAGTTACTGCGGCTGCTGTAAGCTGTGTGATTTTAGCGGCCTCTGCCGGCTCCAGCTGCGGCTTTAAAATGATAGACATCCAGATTCCCGTTCCTCTGGGAGATACCCAGTGTCTGCCTAGTCGACCTCTGCCCCCAGTTTGTTCATCCGCTATAATCACAGTTCCCTCCGGTGCACCTAGGGCTGCTTCTTTTTTTGCTTCGTTATTGGTTGAATCAATACTGGGATAATAAATAAGATTACGCCCTATTAGCCGGGTTTGTATATCAATCTCAAGCTCGTTTAGCTCCAGCGTATCCGGTTCTTGAATTAAACGATACCCCCGCCTGGAAACAGCATCAATTTCGTATCCGTCTTCTTTTAGCTGCTTTATGTGCTTCCAGATTGCCGTTCTTGTAACACCTATTTTGATGCTCAATTCTTCACCGGAAATGAATTTTCCCTTATTTTGCTTTAATGCTTCCAATATGTCCTTTTTCATTTTCCCACATCCTCTATCAGCATTGTAAACCATTTTCACCCTAATGTTTATTTTATCATATTCCTAAGAAATGAAAACAAAAAAAAGCAAGATATGCCCGCTTTCCTAACGGACATACCTTACTATAGCTATGTTTAAATGAATGTATTAAAAGGAATACCTTCTAACCAAATATGGACAGCAGTACCCCTGCCGCAATAGCTGATCCGATAACCCCCGCAACGTTTGGTCCCATGGCATGCATCAATAGGAAGTTGGATGGATTTTCTTTTTGACCAACTACTTGAGATACCCTTGCTGCCATTGGTACTGCAGAAACCCCTGCAGATCCGATTAATGGATTGATTTTGCCGCCGCTTAACTTGGACATAATCTTTCCGAAAATGGTTCCTGCCGCAGTTCCCACTGCAAATGCCAACATACCAAGAGCAATGATCATAATCGTCTGTGCTTTTAAAAACTTATCTGCACTTGTGGTTGCACCTACGGTTACTCCTAGGAAGATGGTAACGATGTTGATTAACTCATTCTGTGCAGTTTTAAAGATTCGATCTACTACTCCAGATTCTCTAAACAGGTTACCAAGCATTAACATACCCAGGAGTCCCGTAGCTGAAGGAAGCAATAAAGCCCCTAGGATTGTAGTGATAATCGGGAATAAAATCTTTTCTATTTTGGTTACAGGTCTTAGCTGCTCCATCTTGATCATACGCTCTTCCTTTGTTGTAAGAGCTTTCATGATCGGCGGCTGGATAACTGGTACCAGTGCCATGTAGGAGTAAGCTGCAACCGCAATTGGTCCTAATAGGTGGGGTGCAAGCTTAGATGTTAAGAAAATTGCAGTCGGTCCGTCTGCACCACCGATGATACCGATAGATGCTGCTTCCTGTCCTGTAAATCCAAGAGCTACTGCACCAATAAAGGTTGTAAAGATACCAAACTGTGCTGCTGCGCCTAAAAGTAAGCTTCGTGGATTGGCGATCAATGGACCAAAGTCGGTCATCGCACCAACACCAAGGAAAATCAATGGTGGGAAAATACCCAATTTAACCCCTTGGTATAAGTAGTATAATACACCACCCAATTGTTTTAAGTGGGGTAAACCATCAGTACCTATTTCATAAACCGGATAGTCCATTAAACCTCCCAGGGGAATGTTTGTTAGAAGCATACCGAAGGAAATAGGGAGCAGTAATAAGGGCTCATATTGTTTTACAATTGCCAAGTACAGGAAAAAGCATGCGATGCCCAGCATTACTAGGTGCTGCCATGTGAGGGCCACAAATCCGGTACTTGACAAGAAGTTCTCAATAACGTTTAGAAACATCTTGGCGTCTCCCTCTCTTTCAAAATTTTTATGCTGCAGTTATACTGGGATTATGGATTACCCTAGAACAATTAATACATCTCCAGCATTTACAGAAGCACCTTTTGTTGCGTTTACAGATACAACTTTTCCATCTCCCGGTGCCATGATTTCATTTTCCATCTTCATAGCTTCTAGGATTACTAAAACATCACCAGATTTTACGGTATCGCCTTCTTTTACTTTAATATCTAGGATTGTTCCTGGCATTGGAGCGGTTACACTGTTTCCGCCTGCAGGAGCTGCCTTTGGAGCTGCCTTTGGTGCTGCTGGTTTTGCTGCTGGAGCTGCTGCCTTTGGTGTTGCTGGAGCTGCCGCTGGTCTAGCTACTGGAGCAGGTGCAGAAACACCACCAATTTCTTCTACCTCTACCTCATAAGTATTACCGTTTACAGTTATGTTAAATTTTTTCATAATTATGATCCTCCTTCAATTTTCACAAACTGATTTATTATAGTTTAAAGCGGACTAAAATCTGCTGTTCATTTGCTCAACTCTGCCTGCTCTACCCCAAGTTGGTGTAGTATCTCCTACACGAAGGATATTTTGTACAATAATGTTGTGGGTAGATGTCTGCAGACTAGCAGCTACAGCGGCCGTGATTACCGCTACTAATTCTTCCATATTATCTTCTTCTGCCTCTGCTTCTGCAACAGGCTGTTGAACTATTTGTACCGGAGCTTTTTGCGGCTCTTTATAGAATAGAATCCTTAGTAAGTCCAGCATTAATGACAATACTATTAACGCTACGAAGGTTACACTCATACCAAGTGCGGTAACTATTAAACCTTCACCTAAACTAATCGTTTCACCAAACAATGATATCACCTCTTTTTCTTGATCTTCACTGGTGAGCTGCTAACTTTTATACCGGCAGGTTGCCGTGTTTCTTCGCAGGTCTTGATTCTCTCTTAGATGCAAGCATATTGAAAGCGTCTGCAAGTCTTGGTCTTGTTGCATTTGGCTCAATAACGTCATCTACGAAGCCTCTCTCAGCGGCTTTATATGGTGTAGCAAATTCATCCGTGTATTCTTGTACTTTCTTAGCTCTTTCAGCCGCTGGATCTGCAGCTTTAGCGATATCATCTTTGAAGATAATATTTGCAGCCCCTTGTGGTCCCATAACAGCGATCTCTGCTTGTGGCCAAGCCAGTACGATATCAGCGCCTAAGTCCTTAGAGCACATTGCCAGGTAGGATCCACCATAGGCTTTTCTTACAATCAGGGTTACCTTTGGTACAGTTGCCTCACTGTAAGCATAAAGCATTTTTGCACCATGTCGGATAATTCCGCCATATTCTTGGTTTGTTCCTGGTAAGAAGCCAGGTACGTCTACGATGTTTAACAATGGAATGTTGAAAGCATCGCAAGTTCTGATAAATCTTCCAGCCTTGTCAGAAGCATTGATGTCTAAGCAGCCTGCCAATACCTTTGGCTGATTTGCAATAATTCCAACGGATTGTCCATTGATTCTTGCAAAGCAGGTAATGATATTTTTCGCATAGTATGGCTGTACTTCATAATAGTCTCCATCATCAACAATTCTAGAGATTACCTCAAACATGTCGTATGGCTTGTTTGGATTATCCGGTAGTAAATCATCTAATTCAGGTGCTAAACGATTTACGTCATCCTCTGTATCGAAAAGTGGTGCTGTCTCCATGTTGTTGGATGGTAAGAAGCTTAATAGTCTTCTGATTTGTGCGATACAGTCTTCATCGTTGGAAGCTACAAAATGCGCTACCCCGCTGGTTGTATTGTGAGTCATGGCACCCCCAAGGTCTTCAGCCGATACTTCTTCTCCTGTAACTGTCTTGATTACCTGCGGACCGGTAATAAACATCTGGCTTGTCTTGTCTACCATATAGATAAAGTCAGTCAATGCCGGTGAGTAAACTGCACCTCCGGCACATGGTCCCATGATTGCAGAAATCTGTGGAATTACACCGGATGCAATCGTATTTCTGTAGAAGATTTTTCCGTATCCCGATAATGCATCAACCGCTTCTTGAATTCTTGCTCCACCGGAGTCATTTAATCCTACAACGGGTGCACCTACTTTTAGTGCATTATCTAATACCTTGCAAATTTTAGCTGCATGCATTTCTCCAAGAGAACCGCCTACTACAGTGAAATCCTGTGCAAAGGCATATACTAATCTTCCATCTACCATTCCATAACCAGTTACTACCCCTTCACCAGGTGCTTCCATTTTATCCATGCCAAAGTTTACGCATCTGTGGGTAACAAAAGCATCTAACTCTACAAAAGTACCCTCATCAAATAACAGGTTCATTCTTTCTCTGGCTGTCAGCTTTCCGCTTTGATGCTGCTTTTCGATTCTTTTAGCGCCACCACCAAGAGTAATTTTCTCTCTGCGTTTACGCAAATCTTCTATTTTGTTGTTTGCCATGTTTTCTATACCTCCTACTCTGATTTAAGCTGCCGGAAAATCGGCAGCCCCATACTACTCTCTTTCACTGATTTCAACAAGAACACCATTTGTACTCTTTGGATGACAGAAAGCAATTTTCGCACCGCCAGCACCGTATCTTGGCTTCTCATCAATCATTTTAACGCCCTTTGCCATTAATTCAGCGATTGCTTCTTCAATATTTTCTACACGGAAAGCGATATGCTGAATGCCTTCGCCTTTTTTCTCAATGAATTTTGCAATCGGTCCTTCTGGGTCTGTGGACTCTAAAAGCTCAACTTCAGTATCACCTACTGGTAAGAAAGCTACTTTTACTTTTTGTTCTTCTACCGTCTCTGTACCATGAAGCTCTAAGCCCAGCATTTCTTGATAAAATTTTAATGTCTCATCAAGGCTTTTTACAGCTACACCAATATGGTCAACTTTTAGTACTTTCATAAAAAATCCTCCTTTATATTTTATAATTAAGGGTTTCTTCATCGGTCAACTGCCTCTGTCAATTGCCTCCCACCCCTATAAACCAGTTTATTTTATTTCCTTTAAAACCATTTCAGCAGCCGTATAAGGGTCTGCCTTTCTAGCAGCAACCTCCGTTGCAAGGTTGTTGATCAAATCTTCCTTACTGGATTTATCTAGGATCATACGCATCAAATTTTCTTGAATCAGATCAATGATCTCTAGTTTGCTGTTTAATACCCGTTTCTTTTCAAGCTTTCCGGTTTCTTTCATATGGGTCATGTGATCCATAATATGACCTAGAAGCTCCTCGACACCCTTATTGTCTACGGCAATTACCATTTGCACAGGGGGTCTCCAATCGGTTTTATTAAAATCTAACATCATTTCTATTTCAGTGGCTGTTCTCTTTGCTCCATCGCGGTCTGCTTTGTTTACTGCGAAAACATCGCCTATTTCCATGATTCCTGCTTTAATTGCTTGAATATCATCACCTAACCCCGGTACCATCACCATCAGTGTAGTATCTGCGTTTTTTGCAATATCTACTTCTGACTGTCCTACCCCTACGGTTTCGATGAAGATATAATCAGCACCGTATATATCCAATACCTTCACTGCAGCCTGGGTAGCTTTAGACAGCCCGCCCAAATGACCTCTTGTACCCATACTTCGGATAAAGACACCGGGATCCGTACTAAGATCATTCATTCTTACTCTATCTCCTAAAATTGAGCCACCGGTAAAAGGGCTGGTTGGATCCACAGCAATAATACCTACGGTTTTTCCTCGTGCACGAATTGCCTTTGCCAGCTTATCTGTCAGCGTACTCTTTCCTGCACCGGGAGGGCCTGTAATACCTATTACATGGGCTCTGCCTGTCCGTTGGTAAAGACTCTTTAAAATTTCTACTGCTTCAGGGTCGTGATTCTCTGCCATTGAGATTAATCGGGCTGCTGCTCTTTTATCTCCCTGCAGTAATCTTTCAGCTAACGCCATGCTCTACACCACCTATACGAACAAGAAACCTTGGCGACAAGCTTCAGAGATTTGTACTGCAGCCTGTCGCTCTTGGTCTTTTTTTATTATTTTCTCTTGATGTTTGCTCTGATGAAGTCGATTGTTACAGATGTTGGAGTTCCTGGCGTAAATATTTCAGCGATTCCCTTTTCCTTTAGGAAAGGAATATCATCATCTGGAATAACACCTCCGCCAATCACTAATACATCGTCTGCTTTTTCAGCCTTTAGCAGCTCTACCACTTTGGGAAGCAATGTATTATGTGCTCCGGAAAGGATGCTCATTGCTACTACATCTACGTCCTCTTGAATTGTAGCGTTTACAATTTGCTCAGGCGTTTGTCTTAAGCCTGTATAGATTACTTCCATACCAGCATCACGAAGAGCTCTTGCAATTACCTTCGCTCCTCTATCATGACCATCCAGGCCAGGTTTTGCAACTAATACTCTAATCGGTCTATCCATGAATATTTCCTCCTTATATACAATCGGTTTTCAATTTTTAGATTTGTGTCAGATCTATTCCTAAACAATTTCTAAGGTCTAAATCCTCTATTTTACAGCTGAACGGATTGTTGATACTCACCAAATACTTCTCTCATTACACCGCAGATTTCTCCAAGAGTAGCGTACGCTCTTACTGCATCCAGAATAAATGGCATTAAGTTTGCGTCTGTTGAGCAAGCTGCTTTTAAAGCTTCTAGTTTAGATTGTACTAAAGCATTGTCTCTCTTCGCTCTTAATTCAGCCAGCTTGTTCTTTTGTAATTCGCCAACAGATGGATCCACCTTTAATAAGCCCTTAGGCGCTTCTTCTTTGATTTGGAATTTGTTCATACCAACAATGATTCTCTTTCCAGCTTCGATATCTTTTTGGTAGTTGTAAGCTGCATCCATAATTTCTTGTTGGATATATCCAGCATCGATTGCCTTTGGAGCTCCACCGATTTCATCAATTTTCTTGATGTATTCCATAGCTTCTTTTTCAATTTGATTTGTTTTTGCTTCGATATAGTAGGAACCTGCTAATGGATCTACTGTATCTGCTGCACCACTCTCATATGCAACGATTTGTTGTGTTCTTAATGCAACACGCACGGAATCTTCCGTTGGCAATGCAAGGGCCTCATCCTTAGAGTTTGTGTGTAGAGACTGAGTTCCACCAAGAACAGCTGCTAATGTTTGAATGGCCACACGAACAATATTGTTTTCAGGCTGTTGCGCTGTAAGTGTAGATCCACCTGTTTGTGTATGGAATTTTAATGCCATAGACTTAGGATCCTTCGCACCAAATCTTTCTTTCATGATTCTTGCCCACAATCTTCTTGCTGCTCTGTACTTAGCAACTTCTTCTAAAATGTCATTGTGTGCGTTGAAGAAGAAGGAAAGTCTAGGAGCGAATACGTCTACATCGAGGCCCGCTTTAATAGCAGCATCAACATAAGCAATACCGTCTGCCAATGTGAAACCAACTTCTTGTGCCGCAGTAGAACCGGCTTCTCTGATGTGGTAGCCTGAAATACTGATTGTATTCCATTGCGGTACATGCTTTGAACAATACTCGAAGATATTCGTGATTAATCTCATGGACGGTTCCGTTGGGAAGATATAAGTTCCACGAGCGATGTACTCTTTTAAGATATCATTTTGAATCGTTCCTCTTAATTGATCAGAAGAAACGCCTTGTTTTTCAGCTACTGCAATATACATTGCCAGCAGTACAGAAGCAGGTGCGTTGATGGTCATAGATGTGGATACCTTGTCTAGTGGAATACCATCAAATAAGATTTCCATATCTGCCAGAGAGTCAATTGCAACCCCTACTTTTCCAACTTCACCTTCAGCTAATGCATGATCTGAATCGTATCCGATTTGTGTTGGTAAGTCGAAGGCTACAGAAAGACCCATAGATCCTTGCTCGATTAGGTATTTGTATCTCTTGTTGGACTCTTCTGCAGTTGCAAATCCTGCATACATTCTCATTGTCCAGAATCTACCTCTATACATGTTGGTTTGAACCCCTCTTGTATAAGGATAGCTTCCAGGCATGCCTAGATCTTCCATATAGTCAAACTCAGGAATGTCCGCTGGTGTGTAAAGTACGTTTACTTCTGCACCGGAACCTGTTTCAAAAGTTTGTTTTCTTTCTGGTCTCTTCTCAATTGATTTTTGATGTTTTGCTTGAAATGCTTCAGCACTTTCTTTGATTTGGCCTAGTTTCTCTTTGTCAAACATTCTTTTTCCTCCTTAAATAAATCTACCTTTATTATATTTTAATTTACTGCTTGCACTGTCGTTGTAAGGGAGTTTGAACTTAGTTTATGTTTCCCTTTTTTTCTGAAAATAGTACATAGATGAAGTTTTCTCTGCATAACTTCGGGGGAATCAAAATCCCCCCGTTAACTGCATATTTTCAATTCTATTAATGATGGTTAAATTCCTTCAATTTTCAAGTAAAACTGTGTATCTTGCAATTTTCAGACTATTTTAATTTCATAGAACCTGTATCAAGGAATCTTTGATGCCAGGACAACGCTTCTCCAATTAGGTGTGGCTCATGCCTTGTCTTTGTCTTCAATGCCCTTTCAAAATAGTCATTTAGCATTGGCTGATAATCAGGATGTGCACACTTGTCGATAATCATTCTTGCTCTTTCAACCGGTGCAGTTCCTCTTAAGTCTGCCAATCCTCTTTCAGTAACTACTACCATTACATCATGCTCCGTATGGTCTACATGGGATACCATTGGCACAATAGATGAGATATCTCCATTCTTCGCAGTGGATACAGTAGTATAGAAAGAAATATATGCATTTCTAGTATAGTCTGCAGAGCCGCCTAGACCATTCATCATGCGAGATCCCATGATATTGGTAGAATTTACATGTCCGTACAGATCGATCTCGATAGCAGTATTCATAGAAAGAACACCAAGTCTTCTGGCTACTTCTGGGTTGTTACTGATTTCCTGTGGTCTAAGAATAATATATTTTGCATATTTTTCAATATCCTTGTGCAGTCTTACTAAACCTTCAGTAGATGGCGTAATGGAAGTACCGGATGCAATGGTTACCTTTCCTGCATCAATTAGATCCAGCATAGAGTCCTGGATAACCTCTGTATAGCAGGTTAAATCTGTAAAAGGAGCCTTTACCAATCCGCCTAAAACTGCATTTGCTACAGAACCTACGCCAGACTGCAGCGGCAGAAGGTTTTTAGGCAGTCTTCCCTTTTTTACCTCGAAATCAAGGAACTCTATAATATGGTTAGAAATTGCCTCAGAGTCTTCGTCGATAGGCCCTAATGGTCTTACCTTATCTGTAATATCAGTTACAACGATCGCTGCAATTTTTGAAGGATCACATGGTATATATGTAGTTCCAATTCTATCTCCCGACTTTTCAATTGGAATAGGCTTTCTGTAAGGAGGATTTTCAGGAATATAAATGTCGTGGATTCCTTCTAATGCCATTGGCTGACTGGTGTTAATTTCAACAATCACCTTATCTGCCAACTTTACAGCAGTTGGGGAAATACCTACAGATGTCGTTGGAATAATTCCGCCTTCTTCAGTAATTGCAAGAGCTTCTACAACAGCTACATCAATGTTTCCAAAGAAACCATAGCTCATATACTGCGGCAAATGGCTTAAGTGCATATCCTGATACATAATTGAACCGTTGTTGATGCCATTTCTAGTATCGTTGTGTGTCTGATAAGGGAATCTTCTTTTGATTACACCAGCTCTAGAAAGAGCACCGTCTAACTCATCCCCTACAGAAGCACCTGTTAAAAGTGTGATGCCAATTTGTTCTCCCGCTTCTGCTCTTTTTGCTAAAGCTAATGGTACTGCCTTAGGATAGCCGGATGGTGTAAATCCGCTGGCAGCAACTGTCATTCCGTCTTTAATCAATAATGCCGCTTCTTCTGCAGATACAATTTTACCCTTTAGATCTTCTCTCCTGATTCTGTTGTCGATCATGGTAATATCCTCCTTTAATCAATGTTTATTATCATTTTTTATTATGCAAATAAAAACGGCTAGATATACTATTGGCCTATTAATAAATAGGTTGATAGTATATCTAGCCGTAATTTACCTACTGGAGGTGGTAAAAGGTTTTTTTACCATCATAGATAATAGGGCTCACTTATTCGATTTCTTCGGTTTCTACACCTTCTATAGCTTGCTTGTACTTCTCATGGCAGGTTTTTAATGCAGATATGATAGCTTTCCTAGCTGAACCGTAATAGCTTTCGTTAAATATTTTCTCAATCGCTTCTACATTGTTAAGGTTTTCCCCGATAACAATATTCCTGAAAAAGTTCTTTGCCGTATTCGTCACTAGGGAACAGTCTCCCTCGAGGATCTCTCCGGTAGAACGATTGACCAAAAGCCCTACAGCTATGACGCTATACAACTCTGTAGCAGTAATTCCCTTTGGCAATTTGGCATACCCACTGATAAATATTTTTCTTGATGCCATAGCTACACCTCTTATGTATATATTATTCGACCTATTAAGTCAATTTCCTTCTTTATTCTTAAAAAAATTAATAAATTTTTAACATATTTTTTATATGCAGCTTTTTTATTGTTTATGCAACTCCGTTACTCTATTTGTGAGATTATTGTATCACTTAATAAATAATTTGTATAGTATTATTCTAATAGATCTCCATCCATTTTTGCATATTTTTTTCTCTCGGTTTCATATAAATTTGTTCCTTCACAGTCAATTACCACGATCATTGGAAAATCTTCTACCTCCAGCATGGTTACAGCTTCTGGTCCCAAATCCTCATAAGCTACTCCTTCCGCCTTTGTGATCGCATTAGCAATTAAAGCCCCTGCTCCCCCTATGGCAGCAAAGTATACAGAACAATGTTTCTTCATCGCTTCCACTACCTTCTGACTTCTTGTACCTTTTCCGATCATTCCTCTCAATCCTCTCTCCAGCAGCGGCACAGTCAGATCATCCATTCTTCCGCTGGTGGTAGGTCCCGCAGATCCAATTACTTGCCCAGGCTTTGCCGGTGAAGGACCTACATAGTAGATGACAGAATTCCTTATTTCAAAAGGCAAGGGTTCTCCCCTATCTAAAGCTGCAATAATTCGTTGGTGGGCAGCGTCTCTTCCTGTATAAATTGTCCCTGACAAATAAACCGTATCTCCAGCTTTTAACTTTCTTACTTCCTCTTCCGTTAGCGGGGTATGTATTTTTCTAGTAGCCATTCATACAAAACTCCTTTCTGAAGCCTTCGTTTAAAGAAAGGTATATCCTAGGTCTTAAAGTGTTACTTCAACATGTCGGGCTGCATGACAGTTAATGTTGACTGCCACAGGCAAGCCCGCGATATGGGTTGGGAAAGCCTCTACATGAACCGCCAGCGCAGTAGTATTTCCCCCTAATCCCTGGGGACCAATTCCAAGATTATTCACTTTCTGGAGAAGCTTTTTCTCTAAAGCCTGATAGTATTCGTTCTCATTGCTGCTGCCGATTTCTCTTGTTAATGCTCTCTTCGCCAGCAACGCAGCCTTTTCCATCGTTCCTCCGATTCCCACACCCACAACAATGGGAGGACAAGGATTGGGTCCAGCCTTGAATACTGTTTCTTCTACAAAAGCCAGCACACCTTTTTCTCCATCGGAAGGATTCAACATTTTAATCGCGCTCATATTTTCACTTCCAAATCCCTTTGGTGCAAAGATTATCTTTATCTGGTTTCCAGGAACAATATCATAATGAATGATCGCAGGCGTGTTATCACCGCTATTTTTTCGCTGTAAGGGATCTAACACAACAGATTTTCTAAGATAACCCTCTCGATAACCTCTCCTGACACCCTCATTAATGGCCTCTGTCAAATTCCCTCCTGTAAACTGAATTTCTTGCCCTACTTCTATAAAGAAAACTGCCATACCCGTGTCCTGGCAAATAGGCATGTCCTGTTCTACAGCAATTTCAGCATTTCGCAGTAGCTTTTCCATTATTTCCCTTCCGATAGGTGAATTCTCTTTTTCTATACTCTCCTTCAGTGCTTTGACTACGTCCATTCCCAATTGAATATTCGCCTGAATACACATTTTTTCCACTGCATCGATGATTACTTTTACATCCATCAATCGCATGAAATTTTCACCTCACCCTGCACGAATCAATATTTGGTCTAATATCTCATATGTTTTAAAGAAACAGATCCATAGGCGTCAGCCTAACCTGTAATTTTCCATCCTCAGCAAAGTAAAGCAAAGTCGTAGGAGCTTTGACCTGGGCAATTATATCCTAACCGCCATAAGTAATCTATCTTATATCTGTAACAAGATTCTTTGTTAGTACCCAGAACTTCCACGATTTAAAGGTTTATCCGGGAGTATTTAGATTAAGTTGCTGCCTATGGAGCCGCTCCGTCTGTCTGCCTCTTTTCAGGACAACACATGAACTGTCCTCTAAATAATATACTGCTTTCAAATCTTTTTCCCACCGCAATGCATCTTGTGATATTTCCCGGGAAATTTAGGCAAGTTTCTATCTTGTTCCACATTTTTTGACGACAATTTACTTTTTCCCCTTGGCATCTGCTGCTTGTATAAATTTATCCACCTGAATAATATACCGGCTATGATAGCCTTCTCCAATTTTATCCTTTTCATCAAAAGCTTCAATTTTAAATTTCAGCCTTTTCCCCTCTACTTCTATTAGTTCAGCTTCTGCTCTTACCTGCATGCCCACAGGTGTAGCCGCTAAATGCCTTACATCCAGGTGGGTTCCTACTGTTGCAAACCCTTCGGGCAAATAAGGATCTACCGCCTTTAAAGATGCATTTTCCATCAGACCGATCATCATAGGGGTTGCATATACGAGAACCATCCCGCTGCCAAAGCTTGCCGCTGTATCTTTCTCCCCGACCAGGTGCTCCACCATGGCTTTCATACCTACTTTTAAATTGAACTCCAAATTCATCTCCTCCAATCATATATTCATTTTTAATAGGATGCTTTTGCTGCACGACATAGGAAGAATACGACGTAAGGCGGAACCCCGGGGGCGTGGTTCCCTACCATTGAAATATGTCATTCATGCGTAGTGGCGGGTTTCCATGCCCGCCATTGGGTTTTCAACCAGGTTGGTCACGGAGACCCAACCCTACTTTATCATCCTCATAAAGCTGTCACCCTGAGGGGAGCGAACGGGTCTAGAATTTTAAAGGTCAGATCCTTCACTCCGTTCAGGATGACAAATCATAAAGCGGGTTGCAGGAATCTTGCTGCCCGGGTGGACAGGGTCCTCCACCCCTACAACCTAATTCCAATACATATTTGGACGGGCGCACACTGTGCGCCCCTACATCCCTCACTATCATAGAGATGTCATCCTGAACGCAGTGAAGGATCTTTGGTTTCTGTTTTAAAGATCCTTCGTTTCACTCAGGATGACAACCATATAGAACCGTACTATGACGCATTTATCTACAATTGTGCCTGTTCATATTTTTTACTGCCCAACCCTATCTAATACTTTCTGCCCTAGTTCATGTATCCAGATTAATAAAACCCTCACTTTTTACATGAGTAGTACGGGCTTATATTTCATTTATTCACCTTAACATTTTAAAATAGATTTTTGCGGCAATAGATCCTTTTACACCCGGAGTCACAGCGATATGTACTACCGATAATTTTATTACAGATTCGAAAAAAGTGGTACAATTTTGTACCACTTTCTTAAAATTCTATTCTTCCTTTTGACCATCCTCATCATTGCCAAATAACTTTTCAAAGTCCTCTGCATCAAGAGTTTCTACTTCTAATAAGGTATTGGCCACTAAATGAAGCTTATCAATATTTTCTTTCAGAATATTTTCTGTTGTTGCATAGGCCTTTTCAATGATAACCCTTACTTCCTTGTCAATGGCCGACGCGATTTCTTCAGAATAATTTCTCTTTGTAGAGAAATCTCTGCCTAAGAATACTTCATCCTCAGAGCTATAGTTAATCGGTCCGATGTTTTCGCTCATACCATATTTAGTCACCATGGCTCTGGCGATATTTGTTGCACGCTCTAAATCATTGCTTGCACCTGTACTGATATCATCCAGAACAAGTTTTTCCGCAACTCTTCCGCCCAGCAGGTGTACAATTTGCTCTTCCATTTCTGTCTTTGTAGCATAGTACTTGTCTTCCTTAGGCAAGATCATGGTAAAACCGCCAGCTCTTCCCCGTGGGATAATTGTTACCTGATGCACAGGATCTGTATTCGGCAGCATTCTTGCTACTACCGCATGGCCGGCTTCATGGTAAGCTGTGAGCTTTTTATCCTTTTCACTGATCACTCGACTTCGCTTCGCTGGTCCTGCAATCACTTTTGTAATGGCTTCCTCGATAGTATGCATATCAATCTTCTTGCTATTGTGTCTCGCAGAAAGCAGTGCAGCTTCATTCATTAGATTTTCGATATCTGCTGGTGTAAAGCCCGGTGTTCTTCGTGCTAACACTTGAAGATCCACATCTTCTGCCAGTGGTTTATTTCTAGCATGAACCTTTAGGATTGCCTCACGTCCTTTGACATCGGGCACGCCTACCACTACCTGTCGATCAAATCGGCCCGGTCTCAGAAGAGCTGGGTCCAGAATGTCAGGTCTGTTGGTGGCAGCAATGATAATAATTCCTTCATTGACACCAAATCCATCCATCTCTACCAACAGTTGATTTAAGGTCTGTTCGCGCTCATCGTGACCTCCGCCAAGACCGGCACCCCGTTTTCTTCCCACTGCATCAATCTCATCGATAAATATGATACAAGGTGAGCTTTTCTTTGCCTGCTCAAAAAGATCCCTTACGCGGGAAGCTCCTACCCCTACAAACATCTCTACAAAGTCAGAACCACTGATACTGAAGAATGGAACTCCAGCTTCTCCGGCAACAGCCCTTGTAAGATAGGTTTTTCCGGTTCCAGGAGGTCCTACCATTAAGATTCCTTTTGGAATTCTTGCTCCCAGTTCGATGTATTTTCTTGGGTTTTTTAAGAAATCTACAATTTCCTGTAGTTCTTCCTTCTCTTCATCCAAACCGGCTACATCTTCAAAGGTAACACGCTTTCTCTCATCTTCCTTATGCAGCTTCGCCCTGCTCTTTCCAAAGGACATCACACGGCTGCCTCCGCCCTGAGACTGCTGCATAAATACAAACCAGAATACTACGAAAATCAAAATCATAAATATTGAAGGCAATATATCAAAAAACCAGGGTGTCTTCGCTGGAGGTTCTCCATCAAGCTTCAAAGCACCCTTTTCCATTTGTGGATAAATATATTTTTCCATCAACAACGGAGAAATGACCATAGGAGGTATATATGTTTCAAAGGTTTGCTCGCTAGTTCTGAGCCTGCCTCGAATCGTATTTTCCACAACATAGATTTCTCTTACATTTTCTTTCTGCAGCTCTTGTATAAATTCTGAAAAGCCAAGGGTTACCTTGTCTTGAGTAGGTTTCCCATAGAATTGTACGATGGCTACAATAATGATAAATATTAGTATATAGAAGCTAGCTCCCCTAAAGAATTTCTTCAACAAAAGCCCTCCTTTCAGTGACAAAAATTGGCTTATACCTGGCGTCTTTTTATTCTATCATATTTTTTTAAGGAAAACAATAAATTAAAAGTACAGGTGCTGACAGCTAAATTTCAATCAAAAACATCAATATTTGGGACAGCAGCTGATTCTTAGAACCCGTTTTGTGTCCTTATCTACTTTGTACCGCTCACTCATACGATAACCAACTACCCACATGATTCCTCCTTGGTCACAAATCAAAGGAATCTGATCCCTCTTTTCTCTCGAGACTTTTTCATCTATCATGAATTCCTTCAGCTTTTTTGTCCCCCTAATTCCAAGAGGTGCAAATTTGTCCCCCTCTTTTCTATTCCTAACAATCATATCCCCATGGACCTTGTCCAAATCAAAGTACTGAACCATAGACCCTCCCTTCAGAGAGTCTTTAAATCCACGGGGCAATTCCTCCGCTAAAAAAACCATATTTAACTTCTCTATTTCAATATTTTCTCCAATTTTCAGAGGATACTCAAATAAATCCTTATTTTTATGATTTTTTTTTCTTCGAAAGCAAAGCTTCCCATAATCCCTTAATACGTTTATTTCATTAGGCAAATCCAAAGTGCTGCCTGACTTGCCCTGATCCATAAGCTCTATCAATTGTTCCACATGTACGGCACCTATGTTTTTGATGGTTCCATCCAATTGTAGTATCGCTTCTCTTAGCACCCGCTTCTGCAAGGCCGGATGATTATCCTGCAGCGGTCCTGTAAGAATATGTATTTCATCCCCTGCTTTCAAAGCGATCTGTTTGTAAAGACCTTTACTCGCTGATAAAATAAAGTCCGTATCCTCTCGCATTAGTTTTGCAGTTCGGGATAGGGTTTCCTTGATTCCCGGATTGAAGTACTTTTCAATATAGGGGATTAATTCTAACCGAATTCGATTTCTCGTATAGATCGATTGGAAATTCGTTTGATCGATTCTTGGCTGCAATTGATATTTTTGGCAATAATCTTCTATTTCCTTGCGACTGATATTTAATAGAGGCCGGATAATATGTTCTCCTCTCTTATAATCCATTGCACCGAGGCCTTCTATCCCTGCCCCCCGCATTAAGCGCATTAGAACGGTTTCTGCCTGATCATCCAGATTTTGAGCTACCGCTATACGCTGAGCTTGGTTCGTAGTAAGTACTTTTTCAAACAGCTGATACCTCCGTTCTCTTCCGCCCTCTTCGAAGCTGATCCCCTTCTCTTTGCTGTAAGCTTGTATATCCTCACGGAAGCAATAGCAAGGAATCCCGAACCGGCGGCAGAGCTCCTCCACATAGACGGCATCTTGATCCGCCGCTTCACCGCGAAACTGATGGTTTAAATGCACAGCATACAGCCGTAATTGATAATCCTCGCGAATCCTCCAAAACAAATGAAGCATTGTTACGGAATCTGGACCCCCGGATATACCTAATACAACACCCTGTTTTTTTTCAACCAGTTGGTTTTTCTCAATCGTTTCCAAAAACTTTTTCAACATATCCCTACTCCTGCTTTTTTGTTCTTGCTATTTATTTCTATTTAGATTAGGAAAAAACCTCTAACCTAATGATAATTTTCCAAAAGAAAACCATATAATCAATAGAAATAGAAAAATACTGCCTCCAAAAACAAGATTGATCCTTAAATCTTTTATGGAGATCCTATACCTATGATCGAAGGCCAGTTTTTGGTTATAGAGCTTTCTCAACTGCTTTAAATAGTGATTCATTGATACCTTCTTTTGGTATAAAACTTTTTCCATCAGCCGTAAAAACGGAGAAGGCAACCCTGCTTGTACCAGACCATCTCTGACCCTTTCTATTCCATGGCTTATGTTTGGCATTTTTTCTCCTAACAATAAAAAAGCAAAGAGCATATTTAAACTGAAAAGATCATAAGCCTCATCCGCCCTTCGAAGGCCCATGTTCCAACTGGCCCGATCATAAAGAGGCGTGAACTCCTTAATGCCCTTACCCATAGCTGTTACACCCCCCAAATCAATGATTCGTATGGAGCCTTTGACCTCGTCAAGCATCAGATTTTCAAGTTTTAAGTCGCCAAACACATATCCCCGCTGGTGAAACTTACTGAAGATGCCTCCGATGATTAGGATAATTCCTATGGCTGTTTGTATAGAAATCTTTCTACTCCTTATATACTTTTTCAAATCACAACCTTGTATGTACTCCATTGAGAAAAAATGCATTTTTTCCTCATTCTGCACCCAATCGTCCAGTTCTCCAACAGCAGGGATTGCATCCAATTGTTGAAAATCACGAAGCTTTTCATATTCCTTTGTGATACTTTGCATATCATTGCTGATTTTTAGTGCACAGACAGTGCCAGAATCCAAATCTACAACCCGATATACTGCTCCAATCCCTCCTTCTCCCAACTTTGATAGTATTTTATAATGCCTTTGGTTCCACTTTCCCACAATGATATTCCCAAGCCCCAAATCACATTTTCCCATATTGCTTCCCCCAATATATTCATCCCAGAACAAAACGGCTTATTCAGCCGTTTTCATACCATACTCTCCTTCAATAGGGGTGTCTGACTCCAGTCATTTCCCAGGGATTTTTGTATATGCTCTCCTTGTATCAGTTCCAATGCTTCTTTAATAGCAGGAGCTGTAGGTGTTGTTCCCCCAGTCTTTAAGGTAAGAACACTTCTCTTGATTTGATCTAAGTCCTCTGTAAAAGATTGAACTACCCTGCAATAATCCCCGTTTTCTCCTGGATAGGCAATCACAGCAATTTCACTTTTTCCCCCTCTTCCCTTTAGGGAATTCATCAGCTCAATAATGCTTTGCCGTGCAGTTCCAATTTTGGGACCCATACTGCCGCTGCAATCCATCACAATGCAACATTTCAGTCCTATGGTTTCTCCCAGCTGATCCATGTACTCTATGATCTTATTTCTAGATCGCGGAGGAATCTCTTCCAGTTCATTTCCCAATATCTCTTTCAATTGCTTTCCTACAATGGTCTCAATGGTTTTATTCATGCTCTTCTGTGTTACCATATGCATCGTATGTCCTAAGTCTTGAATCATGGCAGTCTCTGATATGCCCTTTCCTGCTTGGGCAATTTCTTCCACCTCTTGGAGAAATTCATCGTCCATTTCCCTGGATGCCATAATTCCGATGGCATTGACCGTAATTCCTGCTCTTGCAGCTTGCATAGCAGCCTCTGACGGACTTCCGCCTATATTTGATTTTCCATCGGTCACCACAATGATTTGTTTAATCTCCGGTTTTTTCATAGGTATCCCCCCTGTACACTTTTATCCTGATTATTGTCTAGTTCTCCCAATTCTATACTCTTAGGCCTGTCCTTGTTTGTTCTATACAATATATGTTTGTATCCGGGGAAAAATACCAAATAAAAACAAGGCCCTTTAAAAGGCCCTACAGGGTGTTGACAAAGTAATGTTGCTCAATAAACCCCTCCTAAGCTTCCGAACAGAGACTTTAACGAGGTCACTTTTTTCAATGATCTATTTCAGAAAAAGTGGCCTTGTCACGGAGTCGAGAGGATATTAGGAGGGGTTTGTCATCAGGCTCAAGGACGTTTAAAAGCCCTATTTTGATTCCCATATTTTTGACACCAATACAGTCATATCATCTTCTACCCGGTTGCCGTATTTGCTGATAGCCAGATCTAAAAGCGCATCGGAAATAAACTGGGGATTCTTGCTGTCGAGACTTCGAAGGGCGGCTAGTATCCAGTTTTCTTTTTCATCCATATGCTTATCCGCATCCAATACTCCGTCGGAAAGCATCACAATGAGATCTCCGTTATTTAATCTTTTGCCGAAGCTTTCAATATCTACATTGTTTAGGATTCCCACGGGAAGTGAAGTAGATTTTATGATCTCTACCTCCCCGTTCGTTCTTTTAATAAAGCTGGGTGCTGCCCCAATTTTGATAAACTCTAATTTCCCACTGTAAAGATCAATCATAGATAAATCAATGGTAGAGAATATTTCTTCCGAGGATTTGGATACTAATATGGAGTTAATGGTGCGTATAGCCAGCTCTCGGTTAAAGCCTGCCTCCAGCAACTGTTCAAGCAATGTGATAGTGGTCAAGCTTTCCTTTGCTGCTTTTTCTCCCGAACCCATGCCATCGCTGAGGGCCACCATATACATGCCGTCTTTGAGATGGGTAAAGGAATAGTTATCTCCGCAGATATATCGATTGTCTTTAGACACACGAGATACACCGGTAGCTACTTTATATTTCTCTGCCTCTACCAGTTTAAAAAGACATCGGTTGCTGTCCTTTAAGCTAGTACATCGTTGATTTTGCCGTATCACTTCTCTTCCAATCACCCTGGATACCAAGGGAGCAATTTTGTCATCACACTGTTTTCTGTCATAGCAGGCCCTTCGTTCAATATCGATTTCAAATTTGCCGCTGCTCCGTTCCATAACGGTTACCCTGTCAATATCAAGTCCGGCCTTATCAAAGGCTATATAGATGGCATCCTCTATTTCTGTACGAAAGGCTATATCCTCGCTGATCTCAGTGATCAGTTCGTGGAAAATCTCAGATACTCCTCTAAACTGCTCCGCTAGCAGCTGTCTGTTTTCAAATAGCTTCCGTTCCCATTTATAATGAATCTTATATAGCTCAAAAATATCCCTGACAGCCTGAAGCAGAATCTCTATCCGTATGCACCTTCTCTTTAGGCTCTGAGGAATCCTATCCACCGTAATAGCTCCCGAAGCCTCGAGCTGAGAGATGAGGTCTACAATCCCGTTATAGGTATCGTAAAACCCATTCTTCCAACAACTCCTGCACATACCACACTGACTGCATATCTTATTGACCACCTGATCTACAATACTGGCTAACTCCTGCTGATCAATCATTCTTTCTTTTACAGACACTTGATCATAGGTACTGGCCAGTTCAGAAAAAGCATTGGCATATTCCTGCAACCGTTCATAATTCACCTGCCGCATCCTTTCACTATAGGATCTATCCCACTCTACAGCTCCCACGCCCCCATTTGTGAACCTTTCGATATATTGAATCACACCCTTAGGCATCATGAGAAAAAGAAAAATGGCTGCCAATATTTCTTCAAACTGTATGATTACTTCCGTAGAACCATTAATATAGAAAGTAAGAATTGCATTTCCTAATATAATCCCTACAGCAGACCCGAATTTGCCAAGATCCTTGAATATCCCTGCTAAAAGCCCTGAAAAACCGTATATACCAATCACCGTAGGTGTTCCAATGGTAGACATACTTGTAATAATTCCAATGGTGATCCCTACACTAGCTCCAATGCTTGCGCCTCCCAGATAGGCAAATATTAAAGTGAGCAGAATCCCTAATATATTTTTCAGTTCATAATTCCAAATCCCGATATTAGACAATCCGGTAACAGCAATAGCCGCCGATATGGCTATACAAATCAGTTCCTCATTGGATAATTTCTTCCGATTGGTACGTTGTACAACGATTGGCAAAGCATAGGACAAAATGTATACAAATACGAATACTACCGTAGATTCAAAACTGATCATAAACAGATCATAGGCATAGAAGCCGGAAAAAAATATATATGTCGCTCCTACCACAAACATGATTAAACCGGCAATGCTTGCAGTTCCCAAAGTGGATAGGGGTTTTTTCTCACGGCAATAACTGAAAATAACCCAGCACAACACCATAACACTGCCATATTTTACCCATTCACTTGCATGCTGTGCCGATAAAAGCCCGGCCATAATCAATAGTGACAAGTATCCGTAACCCTTTTCTCTTGAGATCATCGCAGCATAAAAAGCAATTCCAAAAGGGGCCAGTCCATCTAAAATACTTGCTCTTCCCAACAAAAGAGCCAACAGGATAATGACGATGGTATTCTTGTTAAGACCTGTGCCAAATACTCTTCTGTCATTCCATAAAAGTGTTTTTCCTTGCAAGCCTTTACTCTTTTTGCCTGTTACAATCTGGAATCTTTCGATCATAAAAAACACCACCTATTGTTATTCTTATGGAGATTATAACAACCGGCGAATAAAAGATTTGTCAGCTTACCTGTATTCTATAGAGTTTTTTTGTGACAAAGGATTTAAGGTTTTTACAAAATCCAGTGAATTTATCACGAAACCATCAAAGTTTTTTTCAGGAATAGACAATAGGATAGAAATATACCTGTTTCCTTGCCGATTCATGAAAAACCTTCTGAAAGATTATAGGAATGATCTTTAGAAATGACACATATACTTATTTTTATATATTTTCTCTCTTATGAATAAATATTTGAAAACTTAATATTGATGATCTCTGCCAGTTCATTGCCGGATTTAATCCGTCCCATAGCCTCTTCTTCCTTAGGAAGCTTTTTGGTCTGCAACCGTATAGTAAAAACTGTTCCTTCCTTTTCTTTGATCTTCACTTCCAAAATCCCTTCCATTTTTTCCACCAATGCCTTTACAAGGGATAATCCAATGCCCGTTCCTTCACTTTTTCTGGACAAAGAGCTGTCCAGCTGCACAAACCGATTAAAGATTGCATCTATCTGATCTGGTAGGATTCCAATTCCTCGATCCTGAACAGATATTTTTACATGCTTTCTTCCAACTTCGATCTTTACAGCAACTTTACTGTTCTCATGTGAAAACTTAAATCCATTGGACAAAAGATTTAAAAGGATTCTTTCGTACATATCCGTATTTATGGCTATTATATGACTTTCTTTAGTCGCTTTGAATGCCAGCTTAATTTGCTGTCTCCTTTCTGCCGCCTGGAGCACCCTTTCTAAAAAACAAAAACACAGTCTGCATCTAAACAGACTGTGTTTTTGTTTTGGCGACCCAGAAGGGGCTCGAACCCTCGACCTCCAGCGTGACAGGCTGGCATTCTAACCAACTGAACTACTGGGCCCTATTATGGTAGCGGCGAGTGGACTCGAACCACCGACCTTCCGGGTATGAACCGGACGCTCTAGCCAACTAAGCTACGCCGCCATTATTTAGTGACAAAATATATAATACAGCAGAAACAATACCTTGTCAATATACTATTTCTGGCATAGCTATATCTTTTACCACCCCGCTTTTTCGAATATCAATCCTTCCAGGTTGTCATATTCACTAATCCTTATGTTGTCCAGCCCCAGCTTCGTTAGAATTCTGTCTAGGATTGTAATACCTGCCAGTATCACATCTGCCCGTTTTGGATGCAGTCCCTGCATGCCCGTTCTTTCTTCAAGGGTACTGACTTTAACTTTTGTCCACAGCTCTTTCAGCTGTTGTTGGCTTACATCAAAATTGTGAATCTCATCCCGGTCATATACCTCCAGCTTTTTCACCATGGCCCCTACAGTCGTTGCCGTGCCTCCGATGCCAATGGCCCGGTCAATAGGGTATTTCTTCAAGCTTTCAAGAGTATCAGCAGCTACAAGATCAATGCCAGCCATCAGCCTTTCCATTTCTTCTTGGGTAATGGGATCTGTAGTGATATATTTCTCCGTCATCCGTACAGCCCCTAAATTTAAACTGACGGCCTGTTGTATTCCAGAGCTGCCGCCAAGGATGAGCTCTGTACTTCCTCCTCCAATATCAATCACAAGAATTCTTTCTTCAGGATCCTTAGATCCTTTTAATACACCAAGAAATCCAAGGTAAGCTTCTCTTTCTCCACTGATCACATCGATATCCACATTTGCTGCAGCCTTAACCCTATGTACAAAATCTTCACGATTTTCAGCATCACGAACAGCACTGGTAGCGATAATCTGAATATCCTGTATTCCTTCTTCCCGAATTCTTTCAGCAAATCTGACAATCGTCTGCATGCTCCTTTCCATAGCAGCCTCAGACAAAAGCCCGTTCTTATCCACATTTTCTCCAATGCGGGTAGTTTCCAGATCCTTATAGGATCTTGTAATCTTTCCTTTCTCTACGTATGCCACCAACAGTCTAATCGAATTGGTCCCGATATCTATAGCCCCATAAGCTTTCATGAGCTGCTCCTCCTTACAATAGAAATTATAAAACCGAGACAAAGGTCTCGGTTAGCGTCATCATATTTATTTTAAAATCTCTTTGCGAGTATTAAATCCATTGCCTTTTCTGTTGTCCTTGCCGTGCTTTTTTAATTGCTGCTGTTTCTCATCGCTATCCTTGAAAAATTTTGATAATTTGTCTTCGAAGGATAGTCCTGCGTCTACATTTTTCCTCTGCCACTCAGTCTGCACTGGCTGACTGCTTTTACTTGGTGGTTTTACTTGTGCTTGTCGGATAGAAAGACTAATTTTTCCATTTCCGTCAACGGATATTACTTTTACCTTAACTTTCTGCTGTTCTTTTAAATAATTATGAATATTTTTTACATAGTCATCTGCTACCTCAGAGATATGACATAGACCAGTTTTTCCTTCAGGTAATTGAATAAAAGCACCAAAGTTCGTAATGCCTGTCACAGTGCCCTCTATTACTTTTCCGATTTCAACGGGCATAAATTTAATCTTCCTCCTTTTATCTAATCACAACCCTAGCTATCACTAATTATAATGGATAACCTAAGGCCTGTCAATACAATCCCTGTATCTCCCAAAAGCTACTCATGCTTGGCCTTTTCCATATCAATATAAATAATTTCATTCGGCTTCACCATTTTTAGCTGTTCCCGAGCTACCTTCTCGACAAACTCCGGAGTATTAGACTGTTTAATCTCTTCCTCCAGCCGCAGCACTTCCTGCTTCAACGCTGCCACCTGCTGCTGTTTTTCTTTTTCCTGCTGTTGAAAAGCACGGAGCCTGATTTGCTGATTGCCAAAAACCCAAACCACATACAACATCGCAGAAAGGATAATCATATAAAAAAGACGGTTGCCTTTTAAAAGCTTTTTTCTTCCTTTTGTACCCATGATATCATCCCTCAAAAAATGACGTTGCATTATTATTCTATATTGAGAAATGAATTCCTGCTATTTTTTTTTAATCGCTGCCATTATGTTTCCTTTTACTCTTTTAAGGGCCGCTTTCGGTAACTGACGAAGACGTTGAAATGTTTTTGGGATCCAAGCAAATTTTCTTTTTACTGGAACTAGGACTTTTCTAAGACCTGTTCTCACCATTTTAATAGGATAGCATATTATTTTTACCATGCTGCCAATACTCTTATATATTATACGCAAAACTTTACGAATGGTTCTTATGACAATGCTGCTAAATGCCCAGCAATATAGGATCACTCCCAATGAAAATCCTAAAAAACTGAAAAAACGAAGCTGTCCTGAAGTACTAAACAATAGTACCGACATAGCTACACCTGCAATGATAACCCAAAAGAAGAAATCCTGAATTATTGTGGCGATTTTTCCCGGCTTAAAAATACCCCTAAAAATCCTATACAGATCATAGATAAAACCTATGAGCATACCGCCATAGGTCGCTGCAAGAAAGATATATATTTGCTCTAATACAAGATTCCCCACCTATTTCACCCCGAATTCTGCAGAATTTGATCTGACAGTCTTCAATATATGGAAAAAAATAACCGCCATGCGGTTATTTGAACATTCTGCCTAAAAAGCCTGCTCCTTTATTGCTCCCACTTTCCTTCTCCGTATACTGCATTGAATAGATGTGTCCGTTAACGACCACATTCCCGTCTTCCAAATTTAACCTGCTGATATCTAAATCTTTCCCCTTTATAATGAGTCCACCCTCAGTGGTTTCCAATAAGACCGTATTCTCGTTGAAGCTCGTCACATGTTCTACACCGGAAACACTCAGTTTCTCCCGGTTTTCCAGTATAATGCTTTGGCCTCTACTTTTGCCAGCTCTTCTCTCATCCACCAGCATTCACCTCTTTGCCAACAGTATTCTTATTCTAAGATATTCCTGTAGGCAAGTCTTTATGCCAGCTTTTTAACGTTAGAAATCCAGTCTGTTCATATTCATTGCCAAAGCTTGACTAGGTTGATATTTCTAAAATAATAATGAATAATTTCCTCTGCCACATATCCTCTTTTGGCCAATCCCAGGGCTCCCCATTGGGACATGCCTACTCCGTGTCCGAAACCTCTGCCCTGAATCAGTACGGAACTTCTTTTCACTTCAATTTGATCGATTAGGGTAGATCTCATTTTCTTCCCCCCAAGCTTCATCCGCAGTGCTGCTGCACCTACCTCAGCTTCTCCTATCTGCAGCATGGTAGCTCTTCCCGAAGGCCCTCTCTCAATGATCTCCATTCGTTTAATGATACCAGGATCCTTACCCAACTGTCTGCAGGCATCTCTTACCTCTTTTTTGCTAAAAGCAGCACGCCACAATCTGTATTCCGCCGGAGCTTCAAGAGCATCTTGGGAATCGACAACCTTTGTGTGCTCTGGTTCCTCTCCCCTCGTGCCAAAGCCTTCCCTGGCAAAGGCAGTTTTTCCGCCGCCATGGGCATGATACCAGGTTTTTGCATAGGTATTGCCATAAGCCGCTACCTGCCCCCTTGTTTCTTCTACGGCTCGAACAATATTTTCATTTATTGCCGCCTCATTCCATGCCTGAGCCTCTGTTATATCACTGGATATATCTGCCCCCGGATATTTAGTTTGTCTTGTCAGCAAAAAATCCATTGTGAAGGTTCTTGCAATGATTGCTTGGGCTTTCAATGCTTCTAAAGGCCAATTGTTAGGCATTTCACCCCCCAAGACTCCCTGGAGATAGGTTTCAAAGGGCAATTCAATAATTTCTCCCTGTTCTAAAACATATACACGAATAGAGGGTTCCACACCTTGCTGGTCCTCAAATATTTTAGGCAGCGGCAGTTGATGTGTTTCTTCGGGCAAATTTTCAATATCTATTTGATTTAAATCCTCAAAGTTCACTAGTATCATGACACATATGCATAAAAGCAGAAAAAATCCACCATGAATTTTCCATTCTTGCACTAACTCCACCCCTTTCCAGCCGACTTTCTATTTGCTATAGCTTTCCTCACGGAAGTGCCCCCTATGCAATTAGATCTATGCACCCGCTTGTAGTGCGTTCAGTTCACGGGAAAACAAAAATAGCACCTCTTCAGATGCTATTCGATCACTTTATACATTTCTCTAGAGCTGTCCTTTGTAACATGCTCTGAAAGATCTAATACTTCTACTTTCGTAGTCCTCGTTCCGAATTCTAAGGTGATAATATCTCCCAGGGCTACTTCCGTACCGGCCTTTGCTACTTTATCATTGATCAGTATTTTCCCCTGATCACAGGCTTCCTTTGCTAAGGTTCTTCTCTTGATCAAACGTGAGTTCTTTAAAAATTTATCAATCCTCATGGATTCATCTCTCCAACTTAAAAAAAGCAGCCCAGCTGCTTTTTTCATTTTATGGTTTTAAATTAAGCATTTACCATGTCTTTCAATGCTTTACCAGCTTTGAAAACAGGTGCTTTTGATGCTGGAATGTCGATTACTTGCTCAGGATTTCTTGGATTTCTTCCTTGTCTTGCTTTTCTTTCTCTAACGTCGAAAGTACCGAATCCAACTAATTGTACCTTGTCATCTTTTGCAAGAGCCTCTTCTACACTTTTCATAAATGCATTTAAAGCAGCCTCTGCATCTTTCTTTGTCAATCCTGACTTTTCTGCCATGCTCGCAACTAATTCAGCTTTATTCACACTCATAACCTCCTTATGGATTTAGAATACGTATAGCATATTCTATCTTTTCTTGTAAATTCCTTCTTTTTACTAGTATTTTTTATCATTTTTTTTATTTTTATGTATTTTTGCCATATTCCACATAGAATCCAACTCTTGCAAAGTCATATCTTCCAGATTCTTTCCATTTTTCCGTGCCATTTCCTCAATGTACGCAAATCTTTGAATAAATTTCTCCGTAGTTCCCTTCAAAGCCAGCTCAGGATTGACTTTTAAGAATCTCGCCACATTTACTACAGCGAAAAGCAAATCGCCGAGTTCCTCCGTTATTTTGTCTGTTTCTGACGTATTATATACTTCCAGCAGCTCCTGCAATTCTTCCTGTATCTTTTCAATGGCATCCTCTACATGATGCCAATCAAACCCTACATCGGCTGCTTTTCCCTGCACCTTATAGCTTCGCATCAGTGCAGGTAGCTGTTTGGGCACTCTTTTTAAACCTTCTGTATGGCTCTTCTCATCCTTCTCTTTCCGTTTCATCTCCTCCCAATTCTGTAATGCGGCTGTATCAGTATTTACACGGTAGGAGCCGAATACATGCGGATGTCTGTACACCAGCTTTTTGCAGATTCCCGTCAAAACATCTATCATGCTAAAATGACCTGACTCCTCTGCAATGCGTGCATGAAACACAATCTGCAGAAGCAAATCCCCCAGTTCTTCTACCATTAAATCTGAGTCTTCTTTCTCGATGGCTTCCAATACTTCGTAGGCTTCCTCAATCAAATACTGCTTTAGACTTTCATGGGTCTGCTTGCGATCCCAGGGACAGCCGTCTTTATTTCTTAATTTTGCCATAATATGAATCAAATTATTCATGGTATAGTATTTTTCTGCATTTTCTCCTAATTTAGGGATATATACACTGGTTAAATAATCTATCCAATCAAAATGATCCATCTCATGGAGTCTGCAGTATTCTATATGTTCTATCTTCGGAATACCAGCTCCTCTTATGATGGTAATCGGCGTTTCATCAGGATAATAGTTCATTAAATTTAGCTTAATACCAGAAGCCACCGCTCTGCTATACACCTGCGTAATCAAAACATCCTCATCAGAGTTTGGAATCTGACTGTCTAGCTGCAGTCCGTCCACAATCTGCAAGCCTTGAACCGGATCCTTTTTCAGGGCGTTGAGCACAGCTTCAATAAAGCTGATTCCAGGAACAAAATCTATGGCAGCACCCATTTCTTCTGCCCGCTGTATAAGCATCTGTACAGAATGCTCTGCCACAAAAGGACTCCCTGGCACGGCATAAATCAAGTCCCCCTCTTTAAGCATCTGAAAAATTCGATCAACGATTTTTCCGTAGACCTGATCAAAATCCGCCGCCTCTTCATAGAGATGATCAAAGCTCTCCATCTGAATGCCCATTGCTTTTAAATCCTCAACAACAGGATGTTTTTGGGTCCTTAGCAGGATTTTTTTCCCTTCCTTAAGCCGGTTTAATGCTTTCGTTGTAATATAATCCATACTTCCAGGACCTAATCCTAATATGGTCAATTGATACTGCATCAAAATCACCTTCTTTTTTAAACTTCTTCCTATTATTTCCGCAGCAATCCAAAAATACGCAACAGTTTAACCAGCTTTCTTCCTCCCGGCATCAAATCAAAGTCTGCGGCGGTAATACCCCCGGTAGCCAACAGCATGAATCCATAGATCAGCGCACCTATGCCGATGGCTGTCACTGCCGTCGTACGATTGCCCAGTATATCTACAAATTGACTGTAAATCAGAAGAACCGCTACAGACATAGAAGTAATTGCAATGAGTGGTTTAATTACAAATTGCACCACATCAAACTTGGTTTTTGTTAACCTTCTTACAGCTAAAAAGTTTAGGACCGCTGCAACCCCATAGGCCATGACCGTTCCAAAAGCTGCACCCTTTATATTAATCGAAGGAATACCTGTAAGAAAATAGGTCAAAATAACCTTTACCACCGCACCAATGAATAAATTGCATACGGGCACTGTAGGCCTGCCTAAGCCTTGCAAAATACCTGTAAAGGTTTGTACCAAGGTTAGGAAGATAACCCCTACTGCCAAAACCGCTAAAGGAGCTGCCGCACTAGCAGCACTTTCAGGTTTTAAAGGATATAACAAAAGCATAATTGGTTTGGATAGGGCTACTAATCCCGCTGCAGCAGGCAGGCCGATCAGCAAGGCTACTCTGGTTCCTGTTTGTATGGTGTTTTGTATCTGCAATCTGTCTCTTCTTTGGTTGGCCTCAGAGATAGCCGGTACTAAACTCATTGCTAATGCTACCGTTAGAATCTGAGGGAGATTAATAATCGTCATGGCCATACCCGTCAGCTGTCCATACATGTCGTTAGCCTGTTCATAGGTAAAGCCGATGGTTTGGAGCCTTCTTACTACGATTGCCACATCAATCATATTCATGGTTGGGATGATTGCCGCCCCCACCGTAATTGGTACTGCTATGGTCAATAATCTATAAATAATTTTTCCCCATGAATCCTGTTTATGGGCAGGAGCCCCCTTAAGTTCACAGAGTATGCTGCTTCTCCTGCGGAAGTAAATAATGATAATGGTTACAGCCCCCATAATCCCCCCGGCAGCTGCGCCGAAGGAAGCCCCGGCAGCAGAGATCTCCAACCCCCTGTCCAAGAGCAAAATGGCCAAACTGAGTCCAACCACAACCCGGGCAAATTGTTCCATTACCTGTGAAACAGCTGTTGGCGTCATATCCTGACGTCCTTGGAAAAAGCCTCTGAAGGCAGACATCACCGGCACAAAAAGAAGGGCAGGTGCAATGGCTACCATAGAATAGTAGGCTCCTGGACTCTTAATCAGGTTAACGATGATTTTTGCACCAAAAAATAGTATGGATGAGGTAATAATTCCTGTTATAAACAGTAGAATAAAGGATACTTTAAATACCTTGAAAGCCCCATGTCTATCTCCAACTGCATTTTTTTCGGAAACAAGTTTTGAGATGGCAGTGGGAATACCCGCTGTAGAAACCGTCAGCAGCAATACATAGATCGGATAAGCCGCCTGATAATACCCAAAGCCTGTGGCACCAATAATATTTCCTAAGGGAATTCTGAAAAAAGCACCCATGATTTTTACGATCATTCCTGCGATACCTAATATGACTGCACCCTTTAAAAATGACTTATTACTCATTCCTTTTCCTCCACTCACAAGTCTACTGAAAATATAACTATTAAAACCAAATCTATTATACCAGAAATCAGGAATCCTTGTTATAGGGAAATCCAGTTAAACTGATTGGACGAGTAAATAAAAAGTAGTAGCGAAGTGCTACTACATCATTATGTATTATTCCCTTGTATATCTATTGCTCCATTTGTTTCCCTAAAAAGCTGGCTGCAGTCTCTGCCACCTTTAATTCCAGCTCGGTCATAGGCTTTGCCGGATCCTTGGATACAAGCAAAACAGCACCAATAGGATCCCCCTGTGTAATAATTGGCGCGATTACTTGAGAAGTATATTTCCGCTCTTCCCCTTCATCGGCTGCCAAGGGAGTAGTCCTTTCTTTTTCTGTGATAATCAATGCTTTTTTGTCTTCCATTGTCTTTTCCAATGCTTTACTGACACGTTTGTCCAAATATTCCTTTTTAGACCCTCCCGCAACAGCAATGATTGTATCTCTATCGGCAATCACAGCCATATGGCCAAGGGCATCGTTTAAGGATTCGGCATATTCAGTAGCAAACTCTGTTAATTCTCCGATCGGTGAGTATTTCTTTAAAATCACTTCGCCTTCTCGATCCGTAAATATTTCCAAAGGGTCCCCTTCTCTTATTCTTAGTGTACGTCTTATTTCCTTGGGAATTACAACTCTGCCTAAATCGTCAATTCTTCTAACAATGCCTGTCGCTTTCACTTGATTTCCCTCCTAAATTTCCTTAATTTAGACTGTACCTCGTAAGCTTATTATTTTACTAGGATGCGTTTTTTATACATCTATGGGAATTTTTCTGTTCTTGTGGCATTTTATTACGGACACTAAATAATAAAAGCTCTCCCTTTCTACTGGCATTGGGAGAGCTTTTGTCCTACTGGATTTTATCCATATATCTTTCAATTTTGGCTTCTTTTGTTAACTTATCGATTATATAATCTATTTTGGCCACACCCTTCAATTCCTCTTTCATATTTTGAATATCCAATACTTCAATAATATGATAACCAAACTGCGTTTTTACGGGATCACTTACCTGTCCTACAGGCAGAGAGAAGGCCATTTCTTCAAACTCCTTCACCATGATGCCCTTAGGAAAGAAACCTAAATCTCCACCCTGCACAGCAGACCCCGTATCCTTGGAGTACTGTTTTGCTAACTCAGCAAAATTCTCACCCTTACGGATTCTATTTGCTAAGTCTTTTGCTTCCTCTTCATTTTCTACTAAAATGTGTCTTGCTCTTACCTGAATTTGATAATCTACATATTTCTCATTGTTTTCAGCGATATATTTCTCAATATCCTCGTCCGCTACGATTGCATTTTTCCCGGCATCCTCAACAAACTTTTCCATATAGGCACTGGATAGGAAAAATTCCCGGATGAAGGCTTCATCAATTTGATTCTCTTCATAGTATTTTTTCTTTTCCGGTTGGGTATTTAGTCGCTCAATCTGCTTTTGATATTCTGCATCAATAGCAGCTTCATCAATTTGGATGTTTTGCTTTTCCACATATTGCTTCAATAATTCATCTCGAATCAATCTTTCTACTAGGTTTTCCTGTACTACTTGGAGAAAGGTTTTTTTGTCTTGGTAAATCTGACTCCATATTTTATCTCCATAGGATGCTTCTAACTCATATTTAATCATCGCAAAATTCTTTCGATATTTCTCGTAGCTGATGGGTGTATCATTTACCTTTGCTACTACATCCCCGTCCTTGGTGTTTCCTCCCCTAGACTGACAGCCCCCTAGGAAAACCGTTAAAACAGTCAATGCAATAATCAGCAGCAATAGGCTTCTATTTCTCTTTAAGTTCACGTGATCCTCTCCCTTTTTTCCTTTTCTTTGCTCTTATTTTCCATTATATAAGAATTTATTTTCCATGGAAACCACTAATTTTTTCTAAGAGCCTTTGTATTTCCTTAAGTCTTAAGTTATGGGACTGATATTTTAGTTGTATTGAAGGGCTTATCCCAGCATGGAGAAGCATCCGGTTTCCGTATTCATCAAGCATTTCTGCGATCATTTCAGGTTTTATACGACGGGCTTCATCAAATTGAAGTTTTACATGGGTTTCACTTTCAGATACCTGGATTACACCGCAGCTTTGGGCTAAGGTCTTAATGTAGGCAATCATGATAAGATTCTGCACCTCCTCCGGGATACTGCCAAACCGATCCTCCAGCTCTTCCTCGATATCATATACATCCTGTTTAGCCCGTATAGATGCAATCTTTTTATAAGCTTCCAGCTTATAGTTCTCATTTTCTATAAAGTTCTCTGGTATAAAGGCATTTACATTGATTTCAATGGTAGTATCCACAGTCTTTAGTACTTCCTCACCCTTCATCTCATGGATCGTATCTTCCAGCAGCTTGCAATACAGGTCATAGCCAATGGCTGCCATGTGTCCGTGCTGCTCTGCCCCAAGAAGGTTTCCGGCTCCCCGGATTTCCAGATCCCGCATAGCAATCTTAAAGCCTGATCCAAACTCGGTAAATTCTTTGATGGCTTTAAGTCTTTTCTCTGCCACTTCTGTGAGTACCTTGTCCTTCTGGTAGGTAAGATAGCTATAGGCCATCCGATCAGAACGTCCTACCCTTCCTCTCAACTGGTACAGCTGTGACAAGCCCATTTTGTCGGCATCATAAATAACAATGGTATTTACATTGGCAATATCCAGCCCTGTTTCGATAATGGTAGTACAAAGCAGTACATCATACTCTCCTGCCAGGAAATCAATCATTACATTTTCCAGCTCCCGCTCGCTCATCTGTCCATGGGCTACAGCCAGCTTCATTTCAGGAATAAGTTTTCTCAGCTTTCCAGCCATTTGCTGGATGCCCTTTACCCTGTTAAATACAAAATAAACCTGCCCGCCGCGGCTGATCTCTCGTAGGATGGCGTCCCGTATCATCTCCTCCTGATACTCTAAAACATAGGTTTGTACCGGATACCTTTCTTCCGGAGGTTCCTCAATCACGCTCATATCCCTTAAACCAATCAGAGACATGTGCAAGGTTCTAGGGATAGGAGTTGCTGTTAAAGTCAAAACATCTACATTTTTTCGAATTTGCTTTAATGCCTCTTTGTGCTTTACACCAAACCGCTGCTCTTCATCAATAATCAGCAGACCCAGATCCTTAAATTGTATATCCTTTGACAGGATTCTATGGGTCCCGATCACAATATCAATATTGCCTACGCGCAGACTCTCTACTATGTGATCCTGTTGAGCCTCCGTACGGAAGCGGCTCAGCATCTCTACTGAAACCGGAAACTGGCTGAATCGTTGCACGAAAGTATTATAGTGCTGCTGGGCCAATATGGTAGTAGGCACCAGAAAGGCTACCTGTTTGCCTTCCATGACACATTTGAAAGCTGCCCGGATGGCGACCTCCGTCTTTCCATAGCCAACGTCACCACACAGCAGGCGGTCCATAGGAGCAGGCTTTTCCATGTCACTCTTCACTTCCCGTATACATCGAAGCTGATCCTGAGTTTCTTCAAAGGGAAACATATCCTCAAACTGTATTTGCCAGGGAGTATCCTTTGAAAAACTATGCCCCACTAAGGTCTGCCTTGCGGCGTATAGGGCAATCAAATCTCTGGCCATATCCTCGATCGCACCCTTAACCCTGGCCTTTGTTTTTTTCCACTCTACCCCCCCAAGTCTATTGAGCTTCGGTGTGCCGTCATCAGCGCCAATATATTTCTGTACCAAATCCATTTGCTCAATGGGTACATAGAGCAAATCCCCATCGCCATACTTTATTTTTAAATAATCTTTTTTTGCACCCTGTACCTTTAACTGTTCTATTCCTACATACTTTCCGATCCCGTGGTTTTCATGAACAACATAATCCCCAATACTAAGGTCCATAAAAGATTTTATAGGTCTTGCATCTTTCCGCTTTGTGGCTAACTTCTTCTTTTTAGATACACCGAAAATTTCACTGTCGGTAATGGTAATAAATTTATCTGCATAGTACTCAAAGCCCTTCGTAAGACTTCCTTCCAGAATGATGATCTGGCCTGGCAGCAGAACTTCCTCTCCCACCCCCAATCGGATGCCCTCAACTCCTAAATCCACCAGGCTTTCTAACAACCTTTTTTTCCTGTCCTCCGTACCGCAAAGCAGAATGATCTTATAGGCACGAGTTTTTAAAGTTTTGACCTCTTCCGCTAAAAGATCGATCTTTCCATGAAAAGTCTGGGTCATCCGTGTAGAAAAATTCACTATGGTCTTGGGCTGAAAGTCTGGGTTGTCCTTCGGCAGGCTGCTCAGCACAAAGCATTGTTTCTTCTCTATGCTCCCGAGGATTTCCTCATAATCCGCCAGGAGGCTTCCCTGTTCCGGCAGCACTTCCCCTTTTTCTAACAAACCTTTGAAAGCTTCCTGAAATTCACTCGCCTTATTTTGAGCCTTTTCCCTTATACGGGAGGGCTCATCTATAAAGATAAATGCATTTTCCTGAAGATAATCTGTGAGCAGCTGTGTCTCTTCAAAAAGAAAATCCATATAGTTTTCAATTCCCTTTGGCAGCCCTCCGTTTTCTAGCAGTTCAATGACTTCCCCCACTTTTTCTCCCAGTCTGCGGCCCTGCTCCCCCTTCATTTTTTTCAAGGCTCCCTGCAATGTGTGCTTCAGCTTATGAATCCCCCGTTCTCTAATACTATCCTTTACGAGGATCTCCTGGACAGGGGTGATGACTACCTCTCTGACTTTCTCTACTGAAAGCTGATTTTCTAAATCAAATAATCGGATGGAATCTACTTCCTCATCAAAAAACTCAATTCGATAAGGCATATCCGATAAAACAGGATAGAAATCAACGATTCCTCCACGAATGCTAAACTGTCCCTTCGCCTCTACTCTAGTGACCCGCTCGTAACCCAATTGGGTAAAAGCCTTAAGCAGTTGATCCATAGGTAAAGACTCACCGTATCGGATACGGATTATCTGTTCTTGGAAAAGCTTCTTAGGCATCAGTCGATTCATGATACTTTCTACAGAGGCTGCTACAATACAGGAATCCCCACAGGCTACCTTATTGAGGGTTTTGATTCGATCCTCTAAAAGCTGGTGACTATGGGCGTCAATGTGATAAAACACAGTCTCCACCGCAGGGAAAAAGCAAGCCTTTTCTCCTATAAAAAACTTTAAATCCTCGTATATTTTTTTTGCCTTTATCTCTTGATCCACAATGATAAGACACTGCCGTCCATGGATTTGGCTCAGGGAGAAAGCCATATGAGGAATCTGAGCATCAATCAGTCCATGAATCGTAGCAGGAGACCATTGTTTTTCAATCGTCATATGGAGTTGATGATATTCCTGAAAATTTTTGACTGCCTCTAAAAATATTTTTTGCAAGTCCTTTCACTTCCCCTTATCTCTGCGCAAACAGTCCTAGCCCAGGTTCTATTACCTGGGCCATCCCTCTGCATCTATAATATCATTTTATGCCTATTTATTATATTGATTCATTGCTGTTTGAATATCCTGTTTTACAAACACTTCTACAGCCTCAGCCGCATCCCTTAGAGCAATAGACACCAGCTCCCGCTCCTCTTTTACCAGACGTCCCAGCACGTAGTCTGCTAAATCGCCAAACCGGGGCTTTCCAATACCAATACGGACTCTCGGGAAATCATCGGTTTGTATTTCATAGATAATGGACCGCATGCCGTTATGGGTCCCTGCACTTCCCTTGGCGCGGATCCTTAATTTCCCGGTTTCAATATCTATATCATCATAGACAACAATAATTTGCTGTGAATCCAGTTTGTAAAAATTCATGATCTCTAATAAGCTCTGTCCACTTAAATTCATATAGGTTTGGGGCTTCACCAGCAGCACCTTCTGATTTCCAATAAATCCTTCCCCCACCAATGCCTTAAATTTAATTTTATTTACTGGAATTTGATTTCGGCTGGATAAAAGATCAATGACCTCAAAGCCCACATTATGCCGTGTCCCTTCATACTGTCTGCCGGGATTGCCCAGCCCAACGATTACAATCATTTGGAACATCCTTTCTATATTTTGCAGTCATTCATTATTATACCACAACTCTGCTTTTACCGTACAAGGCATAAGAAAAAAAGCAACCCGAAGGCTGCTTCTCTGTCCTATATCTTAAATTTGCTCAACTCATTGCTTAGCTGGTTGGCCAATCCATTGAGCTTGTCTGCCGCCTGAGCCACCTCATCTACTGCTGAAGTCTGCTGTTGCATGGAGGCTGTTACCTCTTCTGAGGAGGCCGCAGTCTCTTCCGATACTGCCGATATGTTTTCTATGGCCGCCACAATACTCTGTCCATCCCGGTTTACTTCTCCTACATAGATGCCTATGCCTTCAATTTTCTCATTGATGGCCTGGATGGATTTTGAGATTTCTCCAAAGGCCCGGTTTACCTCTTCTACTGCACTGCCCTGCTCTTTGTTTCTCTCCTTCACATCCTGCATAATCTCCACAGTGTTTTTGCTGTGCGCCTGAATGCCTACTACAATCCTGCGGATTTCATCGGCTGATTTCCCCGACTGCTCCGCCAGCTTACGAATCTCGTCGGCAACCACTGCAAAGCCTCTTCCTGCATCTCCTGCTCTGGCCGCTTCTATGGCTGCATTTAAGGCCAGCAGGTTGGTCTGCTCTGCAATGGCACTGATGGTTTGCAGAATGGTTCCGATATGCTGGGACTGTCCGTCCAGCTCTGTAACCGCTGCCACAATCCGCTCCGTTGCATCATTGTTCAGCTTTGTCTTTTCCTTTAGGGTATCCACAGTCTCTACACCCTTATGGTTGGCTTCCATTACATCGGCTGAAACCTCCAGCATTTTATTGGTGTCTTCTCCCAGCCTCTCCATCTTTGCTGCCAGGCTGGCTACCAATGCAGAGCCCTTCTCTGCTTCACTGGCCTGTTCTGAGGCCCCCTTGGCGATCTCCTCTACGGTTCTGGCTACCTCTTCTGCTGATGCACTGGTTTCTTCTGCCGTTGCTGCCAGGGTTTCTGCTGATCCCGTTACTTCTGTGGCTACTTGTCTTACCTGGCGTACCAAAGTCTTTAGTCCCTCTGCCATGATGTTGAAGCTTTCTGCTAAAGCCCCAACTTCATCCTTCGTCCGAATCTGACTCCGTACAGTAAAGTCTCCTTCCTTGATCCGCTCCATATCCTTAGATAAGTTCTGAATCGGCTTAGCAATGCTGTTGGCCAGCAATACGGATATAAATATAGCAGCAGCCAGGGCTATAGCTCCGATGATCAGCATGGATTTTAGCAGGGCTGAGTTTTGTTCATGGATTTCTTTTATGCACATAATAGCTGCAACCCGCCAACCTAGCCGGTCTAAAGTATTAAATACTGCAAACTTCTGCTCCATTACCCCATCTTCTTCCATGGCATAATCCACATTTCCTTGCTTTTCTTTAGCAATTGCCGCTGCCAGTTCAGATACAGGAACAGGCTTCCCGATTAAATCCGGATTTACATGGGTCATAACATTCCCATTTTTATCGATTAAAGTTACATACCCCATTTTCCCTACTTGAATATTGTTTACAAACTTTGACAGGGTCTCCAATGAAATGTCTAATCCAACGACGCCGACAAACTGGTTCTGATAATCGTAGATAGGCTTAGCTGCCGAGATAATCAAGTCTCCTGTAAAGGCATCTACATAGGGTTCTGTCCAGACAAAACTATTTTTATTCACAGCATCCTGATACCATGGTCTGGCGGTAGGATCATAGCCTGCAGGCATTTCTGCTGCAGGATAAATGTGCATGTCCTTGTTTTTAGTGCCCAAATAAGCATAGGTGACATCGGGGTTTTCTTTGATAAAGTTTTCAAAGTCCTTTAACATCTTGATAGGTGCATCAGGATCGTCAAAGGCCTGTCTCAAGTTTTCACTTTCGCTCAATACGCCTGTCGACTGCTCAAGACCCTTCATATATGCATCAATAACATTGGCAATTTGCAGCGTTGTCTCTTGAGTAGCACTTTTCAGGTTAGCCTCCATTAGATTTACCGATTGAATAAAGGAGTTAATACCCAGAGCTGTCATAGGGATGGTAATTAAAAGAATAAAACTAAGAATCAATTTAAATCGAATACCTCTTTTCATCGTTCACGCCTCCCCATTTTCATTTTACGACCCCATGGATAAGACAAATTTTGTCCTATTTTGTTGTCGAAATATCTTAGGAATATTATACCGATTTTCCGATTATTCTGCAATCAAAGAAAAAAAGGCGGAGCATATTCCTCCACCTTATAGCGATTAGTCGAACAGTTTGCTTACTGACATATTTTCGTAAATCCGCTTGATTGCCTCTGCAAAAACCGGTGCTACCGAAAGGGTTTTGATATTCTTCAGCTGCTTTTCCTCTGGCAGCGGTATCGTATCGGTAATAATTAGCTCCTTGATTACAGAACTCTCTATCCTCTCAATGGCTGGTCCGGATAATACGGGATGGGTACAGCATGCATATACCTCTTTTGCACCAAATTCCTTCAGCGCCTTTGCACCTTGTGTAATGGTACCAGCAGTATCAATCATATCATCGACTAAAATTACATTTTTCCCTTCGATCTCCCCAATGATATTCATAACTTCAGATACATTGGCCTTTGGTCTTCTCTTATCTATGATTGCTATAGGAGTGTCCAACAGGTTGGCAAGGCTTCTGGCTCTGGTTACGCTGCCCAGGTCAGGGGACACTACAACTACATCCTCTAAGTGAAGGGCTCTAAAATATTCTGCCAGGATAGGCACACCCAGCAGATGGTCCACAGGAATATCAAAGTATCCCTGAATCTGAGCTGCATGCAGATCCATGGATAATACCCGGTCGGCACCTGCGGTTGTAATTAAATCCGCTACCAGCTTGGCGGTAATCGGATCTCTGGCTTTTGCTTTTCGATCCTGTCTGGCATAACCATAATATGGAATTACTGCAGTAATAGCACCGGCTGAAGCTCTTTTGAAAGCATCAATCATAATCAGCAGCTCCATTAAATGTCTGTTTACCGGCGCACTGGTAGACTGCACCACAAACACATGGGCACCTCTTACGGTTTCATTAATATTTACAGCAATCTCCCCATCGCTGAAAGATCCTACTTGTGCACAACCAAGGCTTACACCCAACTCTTTACAAATACTTTGAGCTAAGGCATTGCTTGCATTTCCTGCAAAAACCTTGATGTTTTGACCTTTGACATTCATTTGTAACCCTCCCAAACTAATCTTTTTTCAATAGTCCTTTTCTCTCAACCCAGCCTTGCTTGTTTTCTTGCTTTGCTCTTGCAACCGATAATGCTCCTGCCGGAACCGTTTTCGTAATGGTGGAGCCCGTAGCAACATACCCATTCTTCTCAACGGTTACTGGAGCAACGAGATTCACATTGCTGCCTATAAAGGCATTATCCTCTACAACGGCCTTATGCTTGTTTTTTCCATCATAATTCACAAATACAACACCACAGCCTATATTAACATTTTTTCCAACTTCTCCATCGCCTATGTAAGCTAAATGAGAAGCTTTAGAATGATCTCCAATGGTAGAATTCTTTACCTCAACAAAATCTCCTATCTTTACATGCTTTCCTAATTTACTGTTTGGTCGCAGATAGGCATAGGGGCCAATGTGGCAATCATCCTCCACAAAGCTGTCAATCAGGGTAGAGCTTTGGACTTCTACACGATTCTTCAAAATACAATTTTCAATACGACTGTTGTGGCCAATGATACAGTCTTCTCCAATCTCTGTGTTCCCTTTAATGATGGCACCAGGATATATTATGGTATCTCTTCCTATTACTACAGTTTTATCAATATAGGTATTTTTCGGATCTAAGATGGTTACACCAGATTCCATTAGCCCTGTTAAAATACGCATCTGCATTACTTCCTCCGCCTCTGCCAACTGTACCCTTGAGTTCACACCCATAATATCTGTAGGATCTTCTATGGTGAAAGCTCCAACTTTATATCCCTGGCGATTCAGGATCTCTACTACATCTGTAATATAGTACTCCTTTTGGGCGTTGTTATTGGTAAGCTCCTTTAATGCCTGCTTTAAAAACTTGCTCTCATAGCAGTAAATACCTGAATTGATTTCCTGGATAGTTTTTTCCTCCGGCGTTGCATCTTTTTGCTCAACGATTCGCATTACCCTGCCGTCTTCATCCCGCACAATTCTACCATACCCTGTTGGATCCTCCATCACCGCCGTCAGTACAGTGGCCTGGAAGCCTCCTTCCCGATGAAAGTCGATTAAGTGCTGAATGACATTTCCCCGTATCAAAGGGGTGTCTCCATAAAGCAATAACACAAGACCTTCTTCCTCTAATAAATGGTCTGTTTGCATAACTGCATGGCCTGTCCCCAGCTGTTCTTCCTGCAGCACAAAAGATACATTGCGATGGCCTGTGGCTTTCTTTACAAGATCAGCTCCATGTCCTATTACCAAAATGGTTTTTTCTGCCGCAATTCCCTCTTCTGCAATATCGATTACATGCTCAACCATGGCTTTGCCGCCTACCGGATGCAAAACCTTCGGAAGCTTAGACTTCATTCTCGTTCCTGCACCTGCAGCTAAAATAACCGCTGTTATTTTACTCATTCCTGCCACTCCTTATTATACATGATTTCAAAGTTTATTGTATACAGGATTCAATCTTTTTTGTCTAATTTTGCTGCCAAATTCTATTTTATAATATCATATGTAGGTAAACTTTTTCCCGTTCAATAGTATACCACTTTTTGTCATAAACATCATCATGGTTTTCGAGTTTTTTCTTTGTCTTTCTTCATCACAAAAATAAAATCCATAAAAATAAAAACTATGACTGTCTTATCTGACTGCCATAGTTTTAAGTGTTTCCTGCAGACTAAAAGGAATATAGATCATAACGATGATCTATATTCCTTTTTACTCTTCTTCTTTTTCATCCTTTACCTTTTCATACTCAGAAAAGATTGCATCCTGTAGTCTTGTCCTTGTCTCTGAGTTGATTGGATGGGCGATATCTCGAAAATCTCCCTCACCCATCTTTCTGCTGGGCATAGCGATAAATAATCCGTTTTGTCCTTCGATAATCTTGATATCATGTACAACAAATTCATTATCAAAAGTTACTGATACTATTGCTTTCATCTTTCCTTCATCATTAATCTTGCGAATTCGTACGTCAGTAACCTTCATGTTGTTCACCACCTTCCCGGTCCGTGCTAACTAAGATTCTTAACTTATTCTCTAAAAATTTCCAATCTCCTGCTTGTCCAGGGATAAATTTTCAAATAATTTGACTTTTTATAAGCTAGATTAAGCTTTCATTTGGATAGACATGGATTCTACCCTCTTTTTCATCTACATTTTGCAGAATTAATAAAGGAATATAGTGATCTACCAGCTTTTTCTCAGGCTCACTGGTAGCAATCATTACGCCAATGCCTTTTACGTTTGCTTCAAACTCTTTCATCATGTCAATCATGCCCTTTGCCGTTCCCCCTGCTTTCATGAAATCATCAATGATAATTACATTGGCACCATTCTTAATTGCCCGTTTAGAGATAGACATAGTTTGGATTTTTCCCGTAGATCCGGATACATAATTGATGCTTACAGTAGATCCTTCTGTTACTTTGCTGTCGCGGCGAAGAATAATGAGTGGTAGGTTTAAGGCATTGGCAGTCATCAGTGCAATGGGAATTCCCTTTGTTTCCACAGTCACAACATAATCCAGGGTCTCTCCTGCAAACTGGCTGGCAAAAATTTCGCCCATCTTGCGTACTAAGGTCGGATTATAGATAATATCTGCCATATACAGAAACGTGCCGGGGACAATTCGATTTGGCTCCTCCAGCTTCCTGCAAATCCCCTCCAATACTGCCCGGTTATTCTCCCGGCTTGTAATCGGGATATACTTAACCCCTCCAGCAGCACCGGCAATAGTTTCAATCTTACCTAATTTCAAATCCTCCATCATTTTTTTTGCAACTACAATGTCTTCACTGATTGTTGATTTAGCTGCATTGAAGCGATTTGTAAAATAACTGAGAGTAAATATTTCATTAGGATGATCAGAAAGAATTTTAATCAGTGCACCCACACGCTCATTTCTTTTTAGTTTCATAACCTACGCCCCAATCCGAATGTTTTAGTATTTATTATATAATTTTATTCGTTTTCTCTAAAATATTCAATGTCTACTTTAATAAATTTTTATCAAAATTATTTAAAACCATCATATATATGATATAATTTGACTAGCCTGTCCCTGAAAGTTTTAGCAGTCAGGGGAATATACATATATTAATAAGTTTTTGTGTCAATACTAGAAATGATTTTTATGGCAAGTTTTTTAGATATATTGAAAATGGAGGAAACAGAATGGTTAATTTTGATCTAAACGCTCACCACATGCAGCATATCCACTTTATAGGGATCGGCGGCATCAGTATGAGTGGGATTGCAGAAATGCTTCTATCCTTTGGCTATAAAGTATCTGGTTCAGATTTAAAATCCTCTAAGATTACAGACCGATTACAGGAAAAGGGCGCCGAGGTGATCATTGGACATCATCCTGAAAATATTAAAGCCTGTGATCTGGTAGTCTATACTGCTGCGGTAAAAGAAGATAATCCGGAGCTGGCAAAGGCTCGACAGACGGGGATTCCCGTAATTGATCGTGCAGAAATGCTAGGGTTATTAATGAAAAAATTCGATACCAGTATTGCAGTAGCAGGAACTCACGGAAAAACCACCACAACCTCCATGATTTCCCTTATTTTAGAGCATGCAGGTTTTGACCCTACGATTCTTGTAGGTGGGGAACTGGATGAAATCAACGGCAATATTAAAATTGGCAAAGATCAATATCTTGTGACGGAAGCCTGTGAATACGTAGAAAGTTTTCTGAAATTCTTTCCCAAAATCGGTATCATACTCAATATTGATGCAGACCATTTGGATTACTTTAAAAATATGGATCATATCTTTGAAGCTTTCACAAGATTTGCCCAGCGCATTCCCCAAGATGGTTTTCTCATCGCCTGCAAGGATGATTTGCATACAGAAGCTTTGATAAAAAAAGTTCACTGCCCTATCATTACCTACGGTATGAAGGAAGAGGCCGACTATCAGGCAAAAAACATACAATTCAATTCCCAAGGTTTTCCTGGTTTTGAAGCATATCATAAAGAAGAATTGTTAGGGAAATTTCAGCTTTCTGTTCCAGGCCATCATAATATCAGCAATGCCTTGGCTGCCATCGCCTGCTGTCATTTACTGGGGGTTCCGCTAAAAACAATGCAAGAAAAACTAAACCGCTTCCAAGGAACCCATAGACGTTTTGAAAAGCTTGGAGAGATGAATGGACTTACCATTGTCGATGACTATGCTCATCATCCTACAGAGATCAAAGCTACATTGCAAGCGTCCACCCAGTATCCTCACCGTAAAATTTGGTGTGTTTTTCAGCCCCATACTTATACCCGCACCATTACATTGCTGGAAGAGTTCGCGAAGGCTTTTAAGGATGCAGATCATGTGATCATTTCAGATATCTATGCTGCAAGAGAGAAGGATACCGGCGCAGTCCATTCCAGAGACCTGGTTAAAGCCATTGAGAAGCATCAGCAAAATGTCACCTATATCGGCAGTTTTGAAGAAATCAGAAACTATCTTTTAAAACATGCCCAGTCAGGGGATCTGATTATTACTATGGGTGCCGGAGATATTTACCGGGTTGGTGAAATGCTTTTAGAAAAGCAAAATTGACTCTCGTCAATTATTGTTTTCGCTAGGGAACCTCATGGTTCCCTTCGACGGCTGCAAGTCAGCCTGAGCACTTTCCTTAAACCAGCAAAGGGGATTCCCCTTTGCAAACCCCATTGTCGTTGAACCATACCCCAAACCGATACGGAAAAAGCAGAAGAAGCATTATCTCAGCAAGGGATAATGCTTCTCTCTTGCTCGTTATGAATGTCCAATTGGTACATCAATATGGCCGATGGCTACACAGAATTATGGGGCAAAAACTTTTTAGAACTTTATCGATATAGACACTGATAGGGCCTGTTCTAAAACCATTCCCAGAAGCCTCACAGTCAATTTTAACTTCATAAATTTCATTGACATTAACTTCGTCTTCAATAAACTCTTCAGTATTTGAAAAATTTACGGCATTTACATCAAACGCACCTTTGCACAGTTTAGCTCTCTTTGATCTTATTTGGTCACTGAACCAATTTGATATGGCTTTGGGGTCTCGGCTTTGCCACGCACTCCCGCCATGTTCATAACTGTATGTACCGTCGCTATTTAGTGTTCTTCTGTAAACAGCAAAATCTACATGATAACCATTACTATATTTTATTCTGACACAGTTTGTTTTTGCTTCAGGTTCTGTCCCGAGATTTCCCTTTTTTGCGATTGATGGCATCTGCGACTATGTTTCTGACGGATAATGGACCCAAATTGTTAATATTGGCTGAGTCAAAAACAATAGCTACATCAATATCGTAATCATTAGAATCATTTTGAATTACAGCATACATAGCCATACTGCCCTGGATCAAAGTCTCGGCAATGCTATAGGAAGTCCCATGCTCATCATTATACTCTTTGAAACCACTTTTAAGCCTTCGAATATTTGTATTCCGTTTGGTGCGGAGGTCATTTTGTGCGTCCTGTAGTGATTATAAGCCTTAACATCGAAACACCTCCCTCACCAAAATCTATAGTATCATGCAGTAAATCAACTCAACACCTTATCCAATAGTGCCGCATAACTGTCAACCACGTCATATACAACAGAATCCGTACTGATAGCCTTAAAATGCTCGCGAGCGCAGTGGATTTTTGCTTCCTCGACCATACGCATCTGCATTGTGGACATAGAGCCTTTTGTCTCGGCAACAAAGTAGATATGCTTCACTTTGCCCTCTTGAAAAGCTATCGCCCAGTCGGGGTTATATTTTCCTACAGGTGTGCTAATATAAAAGCCCTTCGGCAGCTTTACATAAACCGCCACTTCATTGCAGATATCAACGTTCTCCGCAAAGGTTCTCTCATTTGAGGAATCATATAGGATATGGTCATATAGATGCTTCTTCGCGGCCATTGCGTTCACGCCAAGCTGTCCCTTTAATGATGGCTCGGTAAAAATGGTAGTCTCATAAACCGCATCCAGCTTATTATAAGTGATGTGCTGAATGATGGTCGTTGCTTTTTGCTCGTTAATGATCTGTGCTGCCTTAATAATGAATTCCTCCGGATTATTCGCAAACTGGCCAAAGACAGCCTTTTCTATTCCATGCAGGATGCTTACAACAGCTTTTCTGGTAAGCCCTGTTTCGGTGACCACTTTACCGACGAGGTCATATTTTACCGCACTGCTTGCGGATATTTCAGCTTTGTAAACCTCGTTTTTCTCCTTCACAAAGGCTGACCCCTGTTGCAGTTGTTCCCGGGATTGAATATCGGTCATCGACCCGGTTTCTACCTTGAAAAATATTTTAGATACACGCAGTTCCCGGTTCAGTGCCGATATTGCTTTCTGAATCAATTCATCCTGGTCGAATTCCACCACATATACAGACTTGGCGTTTATATTAGCCCATAACTTCTGGAATTCCGGCAAGCCCAGCTTGGATTTGTCAAGCTTCAACTCAACATTGTTTTTCCGTGCGTTCTCAGGCTGCATGGACCGGCTGTCGTAAATAGAATCGAGAATCGCTATTACGGACTCTTTGCAATCGGCGGCTTCTTGGGCGATTTCAAGACTGCCGTTTTTCTTATCCTCATAATATTTATCTGTAAGGACACCTTTCTTTACATATCCGCTGGTGATAAGTCCCTCGTAAATACTCTGGGCAAGGTCGATATCAACAACCTGTTCAGCGCCGCTGGCATCTTTTATTACTTTGCTCTTAAAGAGATCTGCCGTTACCATTCGTGGCCTGTCAGCTACAGCCTCGGCAAGCTCGGTTTGAAGGCCTTTGGCGAAGCTGTCATAGCTTTCGTTGGCGATAACGGTAAGAACATTCACGTTATGGACATCCTCGCCCAGCAGGTTCGTATCCATACGTTCTCCGTTTTGATTTACAGAGAGACGTAAGCCCCGCCCGACTTCCTGACGCTTGCGGACATCGCTGCCGCTCTGCTTGAGGGTGCATATCTGAAACACATTCGGATTGTCCCATCCCTCGCGGAGAGCAGAGTGAGAGAAAATAAACCTCACCGGCTCCCGTCGATCCAGCAATCGCTCTTTATTTTTCATAATCAGATCATAAGCGTCTGCATCGTCGGAGGTGCGCTCCCGCCTGTCGCCCAGCTTGCTGTCAATCATCCGCTGGCTCTTTTTGTCCATGGAAAAATATCCTGCATGGGTTTCCTCTGCGGTTATTCCGTCAAGATATTTAAAATACGCATCACCATCATCGATTTCAAGCTGAAGGTTACTGATCACTTGTTTGTATTCTTCCTCGAACATATCGGCATACAGGCCATTAAAGGCAAGACCTGCAGCATCGTACTGCTTGTACTTTGCAACTTCATCAATGAAGAAAAGCGACAATACCTTGATGCCTTTATAGAACAACTGCCGTTCCCGTTCGATGTGAGAGAGGATGGTCTCGCGGATTTGGATGCGCCTGAGCTGCTCCTCGCTGACCGCCCCGATAACATCACCGGCAAAGAGCTTGATGCCGTTTGTGAACTCGATGGAGCTGTCTCTTCCGTCAATCCGCAGCACGGTGTATCCGTTTTTGTATTCTTCAAGCTCACCGGAATTGGGAAACAGGTTGTACCCCTCACCTACGGTACGCCGGGTCTTTCGGACACCGCTTGAACCTTTTACATCAAACTCTATGGTTGCAGTAGGGTTGCCCTTGGAGAGGTTGATGCTTTCCAGATATATATATCCTTCGGTTGCCGTGCTGCCCGTAACAGAAATACCCTTAACGGCAATCTTTTTGACCAGCTTTTTGTTGTAGGCTTCCATTGCGTCCAGGCGGTAAATCATATTATAAACGCTGTCCTTCTTGTGTGTTGCAGAATAGCGCAGCGTAAACAGCGGATTGAATTCTTTGAGGCGTTCCTTTGTGGCAGCGCCTTCCACCGACTGAGGTTCGTCGATAATCAGTATAGGATTGGTTTTTGCAAGAATATCAATGGGCTTGCGGCTTCTGAACTCGTCTAGCTTCATGTAAATGCGGCGGGCATCCTTGCCGCGGGCGTTAAATGCCTGTGAATTGATAATCATCACATTGATGGCACTGTCTGAAGCAAAGCGGTCTATCTCCGTCAGCTGTGCGGAATTGTATATAAAATACCGGATTTTCTTTCCGTATTCCTCCGCAAAATGTTCCTCTGTAATCTGAAAAGATTTATATACGCCCTCGCGTATGGCAACGCTTGGAACAACGACAATGAACTTGCTCCAGCCGTATCGCTTGTTCAGCTCGTACATGGTTTTAATATAGGTATAGGTCTTGCCAACGCCGGTTTCCATTTCCACGGTCAGGTTATATCGGCCCTCCAATTGCTTGGAAGGCTCAATCTGGTTGCTGCGCTGGATTCTGTTGATGTTTTCGAGGATAACCCCGTCGTTCAATTCCGGCACAAGCCTGGAGTTGCCAAAACCGGTAAAACGTTCCGCTTCATCAAACGCTATTTGCTCGTTTTTTACATAACCCCTGTCCATCATATAGCTGGGCGTGAGGTACGGCTGTCCGGCAAACACATCACATACCGCCTTGGCTGCATCTGCCTGGAATTTCTGATGCTTGAATTTCAGCTTCATGTGTCCTTGCCTCCTTCGCCCTTTAAGTATTTTGCCATCTCTCTATCAAATTGCGAAATATAGTCCCTGTCCTGTCGAACGCGGAACTGCTCGTAGATATCTTCCGCTTTTTTTACAGCATCCTCATGGGAAATCGTACCTTTGCCTTCAAGGACTTTCCGGCGGTTGTTCTTAAGAAAGTTATCCGTCTCACGCAGCCAGTCCGCCATGCTCATCGGCACTTCATCCTCTGCCATTAACTCGGCATAGTCGATAAACATGGTTACAATACGGTTCAGTCTTGAAAGCTCCTTTTCGTTGAGGTAGTTCTTTGCAATAACCACATCCCGTTTGAGAATTTTGCCGTCCGGAGCCGCTTTCCATGTGGTCAGCCCCATTGTCGGATGTTCGAGGCTGACCCGCTCGGCAATCAGCTCGGCAGCGGTCTTTCCGGTTATGGCATAATGGAGCTTGTTCTGCACAAAGGAATAAAACTCTCTTGTCAGGCTGCTGTTTTTGTCATAGTCATAGCTGCACTGCTCGAAGACATCGGCAATCTTCTGGTAGGCTCTCCTTTCGCTAGCGCGTATCTCGCGGATGCGCTCCAGCAGCTCGTCAAAGTAATCCTTCCCAAAAGGCTTGCCGTTTTTCAGCAATTCGTCATTCAGAACAAAGCCTTTTTGAATATATTCGTGCAGCGTTTTGGTTGCCCATTGGCGAAAGCGCGTCGCTTTTTTTGAGTTGACGCGGTAACCTACGGCGATAATCGCATCGAGACTATAGAAATCTACAAGCCGGGAAACCTCGCGGCCGCCTTCGATTTGAACTATTTCCTTTTTGGAAACAGTTGCTTCGCGGGTCAATTCTTCCTCGTCGTAGATGTTCTTCAAGTGTTTTGCTATCGCCGGCACTTGTACGTCAAATAGCTCCGCAATGGCTTTTTGCGTCATCCAAAAATTTTCGCCTTCAAAGCGCACCGAAACGGTCACATTGCCGCTGTCCGTCGTATACAAAATGATTTTATCTTCCCGCTTCATATCAGATCACCCTCACGCTTGTGTTCGGAGCCAATAATTTAAAAATCTCCTCCACATTGATTTTTTCGGGCGAGCAGGCAAAACTGCTGTCGCGGAAAACGGCGCGCAGCGGCTGACGCCTGGCAATTTCCTTGACCACCTCATCGCTGATGTGCTTGTCAAAGCAGGCGATGAGGTCGCCGTCATTGTAGGTATGAACGGTGAAGCCGCCTATTTTCTCCTGCGTGTGAGGCATGGAGAGGGGCAATCCCCAATCCAAAAGGCAGGCATAGAGCAGGTCCATATCGGTGCGGTCGTCCTTGATGTTGTCTTCCATCATTGAAAGCAAGTCCTGGGTGTATTCGCTTGCCGCATAGTACACATCTTTCATATTCGTATCGTCCAATTTGAGCACGCGGAAGCCGATGTCGAGGTTTTGAGCTGTCAGCCCTGCCGCTTCTTTTATTTTCTCTCCGGCACGGCGGATACGCTCCTTGCCGATTTCGCAGATGTTTTTATAGCCAGCCTTGGCAGCCTCGCTGCCTTCGGGGCAAGGTTCAGGCAGCTGCACCATGATGAACTTGCGCTTGCCGCCGTCCTCAGCGTTAAGCTGCATGACTGCATGGGCAGTGGTTGCCGAGCCGGAGAAAAAGTCGAGGATGATGTCACCACTTTCGACAAACCCTAAAGTGATAAGTTTCTTTAATAGCGTAGTTGGTTTTGGAGTATCAAAAGGAGAATTTTCAAACAAAAACTGCAGTTCTTTTGTTGCAGCTGTTGCAGTTCCTACCTTATCTCCAGAAAACCAACTATTATCAATTGAGCCAAAGTCCTTTTTTTCTTCATAGAAGGATTTCATTTGCGGACGACCTGTGCCGTTTTTGCCGAAAATAATCCGCCCATTAGCTAAGGCACTGGAGAATTTCTCTGGAGAAATTCTCCAGTGCCTCCCGCTTGGCGGGAGGTGCTGCTCTCCCGTGTTGGGGTTAGTTATAGGGTATGTAAGGTTTGGACGGACATTTGGTGCATCAAAAGGATCAGCCTTCCAAAGACCGCGCGGGTCATTGTCCGGATTATCGAATTTATCTTTATCTAGTGGTAATGGTCTGAAAACAAACGAATCCTTGTTATACCAAGTGTTCACATTGCTTTCTTTTAAGCGCCTGTTTTCAAATCTACGTTTTTTTGCGTAGACAATTAAGTATTCGTGATTGATACTTAAATCAGTGTCATTCTGCATTGATAAGCGCGATTGCCAAGGAATACAGGCGGCAAAATTGGATTCGCCAAAAACCTCATCACATATTTTCTTTAACTGTCCTTGTTCACCATCATCAATGCTGATAAATATTACCCCATCATCCCGTAGTAGATTTCTCGCTAAAACAAGCCTCGGGTACATCATGCTGCACCAATCAGAATGAAACCGCCCATTGCTTTCCGTATTACGAAATAGGCGGTCACCGTCCTCGTCATATACGCCCGCTTCCCCGGCATACTCGTCTCTGTTCCGCGTGAAATTATCGCGGTAAATAAAATCATTGCCTGTGTTATAAGGCGGATCTATATAAATCATCTTCACTTTGCCGAGATAGCTCTCCTGCAACAGTTTCAGCACGTCAAGATTATCACCCTCTATGTAAAGGTTTTCGGTGGTATCCCAGTTTTTGCTTTCCTCCGGGCATGGGCGCAAGGTTTTTCGGATAGGGCGTCCCGCCTCGGCAATGGCGGCTCTTTTACCTACCCAGGTAAACTCGTAGGCTTCATCACCGTACACCTCGTCTCCCAGCAGGGAGCGCAGCAGGTCGAAATTTACTTTTCCTTCAGTAACGACACCGGGGAAAAGCTCCGCTATTTTTTCTATATTCGCGGCGGTCAGGTTCGCCGATTCAAAACGCATTTTGTCCATTTTGTTAAACTCCTCTCCCTTTAATATTTTCATTCAACTTCGTATCCTTGTGAGGAACTCAATCCCTCCAATTCCTTCCTCAGCCGCTTCAACTCTCCGTTGAGCGCAACCTGTATATTGAACTGCTTTTCGCGGCGCACCTTGTTCTCCAGCACGGCGATTTCCTTTTGCAGCTTCTGCCGCCGTTCATCGCGGGCGACCGCATCTTTCAAATCGCCTCCGGTGGAGGTCATGACGGATATCTTCATTCGGGTTTCTACACGGCTTTTCAGGTTTATGTAATCGTCAAGCGTCAAATCCAGCCAGAAGTTCACCAGCTGTATCGGCGCATTCCGGCTGCCGATACGGTCAATACGTCTGAACCGCTGGATGATGCGGACAGGGTTCCAGTGGATATCGTAATTAACCAAATAGTCGCAATCCTGAAGATTCTGGCCTTCGGAAATGCAATCAGTGGCGATGAAAGTCCAGCATCTTTAAAAGCGCAGCTGTTGTTCTTTTTTCCGGTCCTAAATCGCTCCAGATATTAAATGCCCTTTGTGCGTTGCGGAAAATCTCATCAATTGGTTTCGATGTGTTCAATTTTTCATTTATCAGGCTGGTTTTCCCTCATAAGCAAGTGCAAGCTGATTGCGCAAGTCGACAAAACGGTTGTTTACCGGTGTTGCTGACAGCATAAGCCCCTTTGATTCCACACCCGGGCGAATAACCTTGTTCAAGAGTCGGAGATAACGGTTTTCACGTGCATCATCTCCGTAAACTTCGCCGCCATTGCGGAAATTGTGGGATTCGTCGATGACTATAAGCCCGTAATTCTCCCAATATATTTTTTCCAGGTCATTGCCGTTTGACATGCCGTGTTCGCGTGAAAGGTCGGTGTGGTAAAGAACAGTGTATCCAAGCCGGTCGGAAATGAGCGGATTATTTCTATAGTGACTCCTGAAAGTATTCCAATTGTCTGCCAGTTTCTTCGGGCATAGCACAAGCACAGATTTGTTCTTTTTCTCATAGTATTTGATCACAGCAAGGGCGGTAAACGTCTTGCCAAGTCCAACACTATCGGCCAAAATACACCCATTATATTTTTCAAGCTTATTTATGATTGCAAGCGCCGCATCTTTTTGGAAATCATATAACATACTCCAGATTTTACTTTCTTTAAACCCGGTTGCTTCATTGGGAAGCACATCCTCGGAGATGTCTTCGAGGAATTCATTGAATATGTTGTAAAGAGCCACGAAATAAAGAAACTCCGCCGAGTTTTCGTTGTAAGCGGCGGTGATGCTCTCGATGACCTCTTCAGTTACGTCCTGTAATTTCGTCCTGTCATTCCAGACACTTTCAAACAGCCGGATGAATTCCTGACTGTGCGGTGCAGGGAACTTGGTAACCATGTTGTAGCTGTTATTCCCACGTTCGCATCCAATGTCCACGGTGGTGAAGCCGCTGAGCGGCATATATGTAATCTGTTCATTGCCGGTATCTATGTTGAGGAAACCGCCCATGTTCTCCGACGTAGTATTTGACTTGAACTTAACCTTTTTTCTGATCCAATCGACACATTCACGGGCGATTGCTTTCTGCGTCAATTCGTTGCGCAGCTTCACTTCAAATTCCGTTCCGTAAAGGCTGCGCTCGCGGCTTAAGCGGGGGATATAAAATTCGCGTTTTTCTTTAGGTGCTTTTTCAGTGACAAAGGCAGGCGATGTGAATATGAAACGAAGCTCGTCAATATTGTCAAATTGTTTTTTCAAAACCTGGTATGCGTATATGGAAAAACAAGCGGCAGCAATCGAAAGGCGGCTGCCCTTTTCGATTGTAACCGCTAAATCATTCTTCACAGTATTTGTTATATTATCGAAAATTTCCATAGCAAGCTCCTTTATTGGCTATATGTTTATTTATTTTGTGTTGTCCTGCAGGTCTGGAACTAATTCCATAATGTCTCCGAAATCAACGCCGAGAGTGGCGCATACTTTAATCAAGACTTCCATGCTGACATTCTCATGATTTGAGAGCTTGGCAATGGTGGTTGAACTTAATCCCGATGCCAATTGCAGATCCTTCTTTTTCATATCTCTATCAATAAGGAGCTTCCATAATTTTTTATAACTTACGCGCATATTCGCCACCCATTTCCTAAGTTTTAACTTAATCATACCAAAATTTGCATGTATTTTACAATATATTTTGCGCATTTGTAAAGATTCTGTTTATATTTATTCTACATTTAAGCAGTTTTAAAGAAATATATGTAGCTATCTGGTGAATTGAAAGACGAGAGGGTGAATTGAAAGACGAGACGCTACTTTGTAAAGCGAAATGCAAGTTTGTAAATTGATAACTGGATATTTTGGAGTGATTTAACTAAACTGGACACGCAGAACGGTACTTTTATCCTCTTTTCTTAGAAATACTCATTATTTCATAAAAAGGGGATTCTTTGTATTTTCACTTTTGCTTTGCCGGGGTAATAGTCATAATATTCCGAATGCATCGTCATAACAATCACCTTTGGCGCTCATGCTTTGCCGTATACCATGGGCAACAAGCTTATCCTGATAGGCATAGGCAGCATATTGGGATCCCCTGTGGGAATGAAAAATAAGTCCTTTAGCGGGCTTTTCCTTTATAATCGCCTGTTCAATAGCATTAATGGTTAGCTGTTTACTTTGAGGACCAGGCACATCTTCTTGACGCGAAATTCGGAGCTGTTTTCCTCAATAAACTGATATTTTACTTCGCGCCTCTGCTGAAGATAGCCATAGCCTTTTTTAGGATGGCATTTTCCTCCTCAAGATCCTTGATCTTTCTTTCTAAAGCCTTTCGTTCAGCATCATCACTCTTGAGATTTCCTTTGCCGGGAAAGGCCTGGTCGCCGTGAGGGTTGTATTGTTGTACCCAACGCCGGATAGTTGTAGCACTGACGTCAATATCTTCTGCTACTTTAACAGGTTTCTTACCAATGTCTGTAATAAGCTTAACGATTTCTTTCTTGTAATCAGCGCTAAATTTGTTTTTTCAGTCATTTGCTTAACACGCCCTTTCTTTAGGTTCTATTATAACAACCTGTCTGCGTGTCCAGCAAACCGAGTATAGTCCAATAGCCGAACAGCGGCAAAGGCAGACAGCCTAATTTGCTGTCTGCCTCACCCAATATCCATGGTTCATAATATGTCCCTATGGAAATGCGCCCAAACCCTCAAGCTTTTTATTGTGCATCAAATATGCTTCTTACAGACTCAGCAATTTTACTGCTGTAATAGACCTGATCCTGGTAAATAATATGGTCTTGATAAACCTTTAAATCCCGTTTCTCCCGGCCTACAGTAAAAGTCATCATGAAAGCCCAGCTTTCTTCCTCAGGCAATTTTTCCACTTTCTTTAAGCTGCACTTTAGAATCCATCTTGGAATTTCTATAGGGTAATAGGTTTGATCCTCAAAATCATATTCATTTTGTGCGTCCTTTACAATTACCTTTGTGGATCTTAACAAAGAAGCTATTTTCTTTGGATCTTCTGTAGGTTTTGCAGACATCTTCTTGGAAACATATTCCCAAAGCTCCGGGCTATATTGATAATAAGAAAAGCTGTCCGGTGAATCCACTGCTAATATTTCCTCATTAATCAGTGTAATTCCATAGGTTCTTTCTCTACTGGTTATAGAAATATAATAGTCTGGATATTGAACAGGAACCTCGATAAATTTATCTCTTGGAAGCGGTGCCAATAGTTCGATAACCTTCAGCAGGTTTGGAATCTCGTTCTTATCTACGATCCATTTTCTATTTTCATCCCTTGCTTCAACATAAGCACTATCTGCTTCTTTGAAGGTTACACTGGCATTGTACCTCCTCATATAAATTTGCTCTAATAGAATATGAAGTGTCTCCATCCTCTGATCTTCTATTTCAAAGTACTGACTGGCACCCTGTATTTGTTCAACTTTTATTTGATGTTCTGCCACATATATTCTGATACTTTTGCTCTTCATATGGATAATATAAGTGAAATCGTCCTCATTAAATTCTGTCGTTTTCTCCATCTCAGCAGTTTTGAAGAAGTCCATTATCTGCACCAAGTCCTCACCATCCACTTCAATGGCTTCAGAAGCTCCAGGAATACTTTCCAGCCAGACCTCTTCTATATCTTTAAACAGGTGGCTTATATCAATTTCCTGCTGAAGTTTCTTTTCCTCCTTCACAATACCTGCCGTTAATTTCTCCTCCAGACGCTCTTTTTGATTTTGCTTTCCCCTTACAATATAAAAACTAATAGATGCACTAATCAAAGAAAACATGATAAAGCAAATTAATATCAAACCTATATTATTTCTCTTATTCTTCATGCTTTTTCACTCCCGGTTCTTAAGATGGGGCACAAAATGAACCTCTCTTAGATATGTACTGGTATCTACATGGTTTATTTATTATACTGTCTTTTTATGGAATTTTATACCTGTATCTGCCTTCCTAAGGGCACAAACATACTATTCGACAAATCTTCAAAAAAACCTTTCACAGGCTTTAATCTTGTTTGCAGTCTCCTATTCTGCTGACAGGAGGCGCTAAAAAGGACGAAGCTGCGCATTCGTCCCTTGTAATATGCTTAAGCTATAGACATCTTCGTCTGATCATACAGACTACAAGCTTTCCTCTGTGCTATAGATCTCCAGCATCAGCTGTTGGACCTGATCAGGATTATGCAAGAAGTAGGAAATGCCTTTTTCCGTACTTTTTCCCGGCAGAGAATAGGTTTTTAAATCTTCCTTTGTGATTCCCACGGCATTCTTTACATAAACCAGTATCTCCCCTAAATCCATACTTGTATCAATATATTTAAATACAGTATTTGCAACAACAGGGAGTCTAAAACCCAGGGCTTTACCCCAGGCAGCCTGCATAAATTGCTGCTGTGCACGGATGCGTCCTAAATCCCCGTCTGGATAGCCCGTGCCATTATTATTCTGTCTAAAGCGCAAAAAACTCATTGCCTGTTTCCCATCTAGGACTTGCACTCCTTTTTTAATTCGAATATGCAGTTCAGGCACTGCATAAGGATCATCATATTCCATGTCCATCGGTACATTTACCTTTACGCCGCCTAGGGAATCGATGATTCTCTCCACGCCGGTGTATGTAACCTTGATATGATGATGAACCGGAACCCCAGCCAGTATGTCGCTTATAGCCTTCATCGTACCTTGAACGCCCTCATCGCCGTAAACAGAGTTGATCTTCTTCTTAGCCGCATTGTCTCGTCCCGGGCGGACATAATAGGTATCTCTTGGTATAGAAATCATATCTACCCTTTTCCTGTCGGGATCAAAGCTGGCGAAAACAATGGTATCGGTTCGGGGTCCTTCCATTCCTAAAAGCGCAATATTAATGCGGTTACTGCTATCGACTAACTTTTCTAATTCAGTTTTCTCCTTCACTTCCCCAGGCTGCTCCGACTCACTATCTACAATATCATCCTGATCATCTTTACTTACCACCAGGTCATCTGGAGCCTGATAGATTTTGGAGAAAACAGCAAAGCCTGCACCGAGAGCAACGATAAAACAGACAAAAGCAATTAGAAAAGCCTTTAAAAAAGGTTTCATGTTTTTCCCCTTTCACGATTTCAGTATCTCTTTTATTGTATCATACTCAATTTATGAAATGGATTAAAATTATATTACAATTTTATAGGAATTTTCTGATTTTTTCATTCTATGAATTTAGAAAGGAGCCCTATAGGCTCCTAAAATGGGTTTAAACGTTGTAATTAAAGAATCCTTTACCGGTCTTTCTGCCAAGCAGCTTCCCACGAACCATTTTTCTCAGCAACGGATGGGGCCTATATTTTGAATCTCCAAACTCAGTATACAATACCTCCATAATCGCAAGGCATACATCATTGCCAATAAGATCTGCAAGGGCTAAAGGTCCTATGGGATGATTTGCACCCAGCTTCATGGCTTCATCGATATCTTCAGCGGTTGCTACCCCATCTGCTAATATTCCAACTGCCTCATTGATCATAGGGATCAAAATGCGATTTACTACAAAACCGGGAGCCTCCTCAACTTCTACAGGAGTTTTATCCACAGCCTTTGTTAAATCAATAATGGCGGTTCTTGTCCCCTCATCCGTAGCCACTCCCTTAATTACTTCTACCAGTTTCATAACCGGAACAGGATTAAAGAAATGCATACCGATCACCTTATGGGGTCTGTTGGTCGCTGCCGCCACCTCCGTGATAGATAGGGAGGAGGTGTTGGTAGCCAAAATAGCCTCCGGCTTACAGATGCTGTCGATTTCAGCAAATATTTTTTTCTTGATCTCCATATTCTCAGTAGCTGCCTCAATCACCAAATCACAATCTGCTACATCTTCCAGTGCAGTTGATCCTTTAAGCAGTCCTAATGAGATTTCTTTTTCCGCTTCTGTCATTTTTCCTTTTTGGATGCTTTTATCAAAATTTTTCGTGATCCCCTTGATTCCTTTATCAATAAACTCCTGGCTTAAATCCCTTAAAATAACCCTATAACCCTTTTGGATCAAAACCTGAGCGATTCCGGCACCCATAGTACCTGCACCAATAACACAAATCTTATTCATATGTAATTCCTCCTTAAAGATTTTAAGTGAATCTGTGTCCATATTTTCCAGTTATTTCCCTTGAAATGACGGCTTTCGCTTTTCAAGGAAAGCACCCATGCCTTCCTTCTGATCCGTGCTGGCGAAGCAAAGGCCAAAAAGATCTGCCTCTATCTGCGTACCCGTATCTACATCAGTTTCAATTCCTCTATTGATTGCCAGCTTTGAATATCCTACGGCCAGCGGGGCTTTTTCTGCTATACGGTTAGCAAGGGCCAGCACTTCATCCATCAGCAGCTCCGGTTCGACCACCTTATTCACAAGCCCAATACGCTCAGCCTCTATAGCATCGATCATATCTCCTGTATAAATAAGTTCCTTTGCCTTTGCAATCCCTACCAGCCTAGGCAGCCTCTGGGTTCCGGCAAAACCCGGTGTAATCCCCAATCCTACCTCCGGCTGGCCAAATTTTGCCTTACTGCTGGCAATCCGCAGATCGCAGCTCATGGCTAATTCGCAGCCTCCTCCCAGTGCAAAACCGTTTACTGCGGCAATGACCGGTTTCTCCATACTCTCTATTTCTCTAAATATCTTTTGTCCTAACATGCCAAATTTTCTGCCTTCATCTCCGCCTAAATCCTTCATTTCAGAGATATCTGCCCCAGCCACAAAGGCCTTTCCAGCTCCCGTAATCACTAACACCGACACACAGGAATCCTCTGCCAGCTGTTTTACAGCTGTATCCAGCTCCCTTAGCAGCTGTCGATTTAGCGCATTCAGTGCTTCAGGGCGATTCAGTCTGATGATGCCTACCTTTTCTTTCTGTTCTATTTCAATCATTTGAAAAGGCATTGGTATCCCTCCTTTTAAAATGTGTGACACTTGTTCCATCTAAGGTTTGCCATCTACCTAAAATTATATCCCTATTTTACCAAGATAGAAACCCCTACAGCAAATAATATATTTCTCTCTTTCCTTATGCCCTTATGCATACAATACTGAGCTGTTGGCAACACTGAAAAATGAAAAGATTAGGAGGTGCTATGATGTTGAAAATCGGACATCCGGCCCCTGAGTTTTCCGTACCTAGTACGAAGGGGCAGATTACGCTTAAGGATTTTAAAGGAAAGTGGGTTGTGCTGTTTTTCTATCCCCTTGACTTCACACCGGTGTGAGGCACCGAGGTTCCGGAATTTAACAAGTCACTGAAATACTTTGACCAGTTAAATGCGGTAGTATTGGGTGCCAATACAGACAGTGTTCCGACTCACAACGCCTGGGCTCAGCATTTAGGCGGGATAGATTTCCCTCTCATTGCAGACTATGACAAAAATCTGTCACAAACCTATGAAGTACTCACAGAGGAAGCCGGCGGCATTGCTTTGCGGGGTGTATTCCTGATCGATCCTGATGGATTCCTTCAGTATCAGCTCGTACAAAACTTATCTGTGGGCAGAAATGTAAAGGAAGTTCTAAGGGTATTAAAGGCATTGCAGACTGGCAAAGCCTGTCCTGCTAACTGGGAAGAAGGCATGGCCACTCTCTCCTAGTAAAAACCACCGGTCAATTCAAAAACCGGTGGTTTTGTGTTGCTCTATTTACTTTCCTGCCAATATCTCTGCTAGGTGGGCCAGCATTCTCACTCCTACACCGGTAGGCCCCTTCACCCGATACCCATGATCCTTCTTGGTGCTGACAGTCCCTGCGATATCGATATGAACCCAGGGTTTGTTTTCCACAAAGGACCCGATAAATAATCCTGCAGTGATCATACCTCCCCAGCGGCCTCCAGAGTTTTTAATATCTGCAATGTCGCTTTTAATCAACTCTTTATACTCCTCAAAGGCAGGCATTTGCCAGATTTTATCCCCTGCCCTTGCCGCAGCCTCCTGAACCTGCAACCATAAGCTTTCATTATTGGTCAGGGCACCGGTAGTCACATGACCAAAGGCTACTACACAGGCTCCTGTCAAAGTAGCGATATCAATAACTTTATCTGCGCCTTTTTGAATTGCATAGGAGATGGCATCGACCAAAATCAGCCGGCCTTCTGCGTCGGTATTGATAATCTCAATGGTTTTACCATTCATGCTTTTTACTACATCTCCCGGTTTTTGTGCCGTACCTGACGGCAAATTCTCACAGGCTGGTACCACTGCAATAATATTGACCCGGGGTTTTAAGGCTCCGATGGCCTCCATGGCTCCGATGACAGCAGCGCCTCCAGCCATATCATCCTTCATGTCTTCCATCCCTTGAGCCGGTTTTATGGAGATGCCTCCCGCATCGAAGGTAAGTCCTTTTCCTACCAAGGCGATTTTTTCACCCTGAGGGTCTCCTCCGTTGTATTCTATCACGATTAATTTAGGAGGCTCTGCGCTTCCCTTGGTAACTCCTACCAGCGCATACATCCCCAGCTTTTCCATATCCTCTTTCTCCAGAATCTCGACCTTCATTCCATGGCTGCCGGCTATCTTTTTTGCCGCTTCCGCCATGACAGTGGGCGTCATCCGATTGCCCGGTTCATTCACCATATCTCTGGCTAGGTTCACTGCCTGTGCCAGTGCAACTCCCCTTTGAATTCCTTTCTCTATTAGTTCGTTTTCCATCTCATATTTTTTTATGAATAAAATTTCTTGAATCTCTTCCTGCTTTCTATCACCGCTTTTATATTTATCAAAGCGATATAGGGACATCAGCGCACCCTCTGCTAAGCTCTGGCCTATCGCAACAGGACATATCTTTTTTTCCAGGTCCTCTTCCAAATAAAGAGCAATCCTTTTATCCCCTAGCTTACCGGCTTTTTTTACCACACTTCCCAGTACATTTCTTAATACTTCCTCATCAACCTTTTTTTCTTCTCCCAATCCAGCCAGTATCAGCTTTTTCGGGGTAATTTTCCCTAAGGTATGTATTACCTGAACTTCCATCTCCTTACCTGCAAAGCTTTCTTCTGCAATCATTTCGCTGATAATACCACCCAGCTGCCGATCTAATTCCTTTATCTCCGGCGATAAGACCTTTGTGTCCTTAAATAGACACAGGATGAGACTGTCTACCGTCATATCCCCTACAGTTCCTCTGATCACATGAAATTCCATTCCCTTTTCCTCCTTTATCAATGCATCAGACTTTCTAGCCAAAATCCGATGATTACAATTATGATTCCTATCAACGCTGCCCCGATCCCCTCGGCTCCAGTTTGAGGCTCCCTTCTTTTTTTCAGGGAAGTAAACATTGATTTTCTCATGGCAGGTGTCCCAATGAGCAAAGCAATGGCAATAACCATCGTGATAGTGCCTCCTCCAAGGGCAAACATGTAGGCTCCCTTCAGTATGGGCCATCCCCTCAACCCTGCAAAGAGGACCCCAATCAGGGCAAAAGCAGCAGCATACAGGATACCCTTGAAAAGATAACGAAGTATATACCTTATAAAGGACATTCGATTCCCCCCTGCCTATGTTCTTTATTATGATTACCATCTTATTCTACGATATAACGAAGATTCCTCTTTCCATAAAAAAATTTATCTGAATTGGGACAGTGAAACGTCGTCGTACCCAATGTGTGTACTAAAATGGGGTCATCCCAAACCGTCCCCAAATTTCTGATTCGCTATAATCAAGTGTCTATATTCGAATGATCAACATTTACCTTCATCAGAGTCTTATCATTTGATAAACAAAGGGTATAGATGCACTCATCCATACCCTTTGTTTATTTCAACATTCTTAGTCCATCCATCAATTTTGGAATGATTTGCTTTTTCCTTGAAACCACATCAGGGACGAAAACCCCCTGCTGGAGCTCTATATCAAAGGCCACCGCCAGCAAGCTTTCATTGGCACACTGATAGAGCAAATAGGAGCCTTCACTGAGAATATCTGTAATCACCAGCAAAGTCAGATAATAGTTATTGTGTCCATGGACCCGTTGAATAAAGTCTAAAAACTGATGCTTACGATTAAAAACATCCTCAATATCCAGTGTAAATACCTGACTGATCCCCACCTTGACCCCTTCCAGCTGGAATTCTTTGAAATCCTTATAGAAGACTTCTTCTATGCTGTAGCCCTCTAAAGAAGTTCCCGCTTTAAACATTTCCATAGCATAGGTCTCTAAGTCAAGATTTAGTATCTGATTCAGTGCATCCAATGCATTTCGATCCCATAGAGTTGTTGTGGGAGATCGCAGTAAAAGTGTATCGGAGATAATTCCTGAAAGTAAAAGGCCTGCAATTTTAGGCGGGATTTCCACCCCAGCCTCCAAAAACAGATAATAGACAATGGTGCAGGTACTGCCCACAGGCATATTTCTGAAGCTGATCGGTATAGAGGTGGATATGTCACCGATCTTATGATGATCTACAATTTCGATAATCTCCGCCTCTGCCAGTCCCTCTGCACTTTGGGCATATTCGTTGTGGTCTACTAAAATTACCTTCTTTTTGTGAGGATTGATGATATGTCGCCTTCCGATAAACCCTAGGAATTTCTGATCTTGGTCAATCACCGGAAAGTTTCTGAAGGTGGTATGAATCATTTCATCCTTTACCTCTTCTAGATATTCTTCCTCATGAAACTGAATAATTCCCTGGCCCTTCATGATAGAAGCTATAAAGTTGCATTGGTTGATGAGCTTTGAAGTGGTAAAGGTATCTGTAGGCACCGACAGCATGTTTACTTTTTGGTCTGCTGCCCTCTGCACATATTTTTCAGGAATTGATTTTCCTCCTGTTACCAGGATAAGCTTTACTCCTACCTCAATGGCATTTTCTATGATACGGTAGCGGTCTCCCACGATAATGATATCCTCTTGGCTTAAGGTTCCCAGGATTGTATCATCATAAAAAGCCATGATTTTAATTCTTCCTTCGATTTCCTCGCAGGCCTTCACCAAGATATGCCCTTTTAAATCTGCAGTGAGATTTTCCAATGAGGTTTCTAATTTATAAAAGTTTCCTTTTATTAAACCCATGGCAATATCTTTCATGGTTACAATTCCCGCTAATCGCTGGTCCCCGTCCACAATAGGCAGTGTTTTTAGATTTTTTTCCTCCATCAGCTTATAGGCATGGAGAATTGAAGACTTTGGAGAAATTCCTTCCACCCGGTCGTAATTAAGATCCTTCAGCTGAATCTTAACATTTTTTATAAGCTGGGGTACGGGTGCCTGAAAGTAATCCAAAACAAACTTGGCTTCCTCTGTCAGATTCCCTAAAATGCAAGGGACTGTATCTTCCCCCATCCTATTCTTTAGACTAGAAAGAGCAATCGCCGATGTGACGGAATCCGTGTCCGGATTTTTATGTCCAAATACTAATAAGGCCATCTCCACTCTCCTTCCCTGTATCATTCTCTTTTTTATTTTCTTTCCCAGATAACCATATTATCATACCATTATTCATTTAAAAAGACTGCCTTTTCTATAGGCAGCCTCAGGTTGTTGACAAAGTAATGTTGCTCAATAAACCCCTCCTAAGCTTCCGAACAGGGACTTTGACGAGGTCACTTTTTTCAATGATCTATTTCAGAAAAAGTGGCCTTGTCACGGAGTCGAGAAGATCTTAGGAGGGGTTTATCATCAGTCTCAGACCGCCTTTTCTATAGGCAGCCTCTCTTTATTACAGTTGAAACTCTCTGGCCACTGCTTCAATCGCTTTCTGCTTATCTGCAGTATCAATGGCATAGGATATTCTGATTTCTGAGGTCGTAACCTGCTTGAATCCGATATTATGATCGGCAAATATTTTAAACATTTTCGCTGCCACACCGGATTGGCTTCTCATTCCGATTCCTACTACAGAAAGCTTCGTAATTGCGGTTTCAATGTCTACTTCTACCCCTTCAAAGCGTTCCTTAATCTTGTTCATAATGTCCTCAATAATATGCTGGTCGTTTTTAGGCGCTGTAAAGGAAACATTGACCAAACCATGGGAAGGTGCAGTCTGGCTGATCATGTCAATGTTGATATCCAGCTTTGCAAGTTCCTCAAAAATAAAGGAAATATTTTTAATGTCATAGGGTACATGATTGATTGTTACCATTAAATCCTTATCGCTTACGGATAATCCTGTAATCGCTCTACTTTCCATCGTCACATCATACTCCTTTATATAAGTTCCAGGCCAATCCTCTGTGCTCAAAGCAACATAAATCGGCACACTGTATTTTTGACCAATCTCTACCGCTCTCGTTTCCATGACTCCAGCCCCTAGACTGGCCATCTCCAGCATTTCCTCGTAGCTGATGGTATCCAGCTTTCTCGCAGTCGGTACCAATCTAGGATCTACTGAGTAGATTCCATCAACATCGGTATAAATTTCGCAGGTGCATCCCAGCTTTGCCGCCACCGCCACTGCAGTAGTATCGGAGCCGCCTCTGCCTAATGTGGTGATATCTCCATTGGCATTGATTCCCTGGAAGCCTGCTACCACTACAATTTTTTGCTGTGCTAAGTATTCTTTAATCCGTTCTGCATCGATATCCTGAATTCTTGCCTTTGTATGAAAGCCTTCTGTGATGATTCCTGCTTGAAACCCTGTCAAGGATACAGAATCATATCCCATTTCATTCAGAGCAATGGACAACAGGGAAATAGATACCTGCTCTCCCGTGGACATCAGCATGTCTAACTCTCTTCTGGAAGGCGTCTCACTGATCTCCTTTGCCATACCCAGCAGCATATCGGTAGTTTTTCCCATGGCCGATACTACCACTACAACACTATCACCTTTTTCTTTTCGCTGGGCAACCCGTTTTGCTACCTTCATAATCTTTTCGATGGTACCTACTGAAGTTCCGCCGTATTTCTGTACTACAATCGCCATACCTTCATCCTCCTAATACAATTCAGTTCTTTGTCTAACGGCTTCACACGTCTGTTTCAAAAACAAAAAACAGCCTGAGCGCAAAAGGTACTCAAAGCTGTTATCTATAACAACAGAATACGACTTTCCCCCTCGTGTGAAATAGCCCCTCACTGGTAAAATGGGTTCTTTACCAGTGACAGTCCTATATTTATTCAATATAGTCCCAGCTCTAGAAATCGAGGCAGATTTCTATGCTTCGGCAGTGATTCCTTTCTGGCAAGCTCTACGATGTCCTCAATCTCCCTTACCTTACTCATAATGCACCGCAACCTCTAAAACACAATCCCCAAAATCTTAAGTATACTTATTAAGTTTTTTTGTATTTTAACACATCCATTTTTTTCTGTCAACTTTTTTCCTCCTGCCTCTTTTGTCCTCTAACCCAGTCCATAACTATGAAAACGTTATCCTTTATCTTTTTGATATGCCAAAAACTGTTTCATTGACTTTTATATTTATGCATATTATTATAATAATATGCATAAAGCAATGTCTCTTTATCGCTTTAACACGGTATTCGACATTTTTTTCACAATGCATAAAATTCAAAAAGATGGTATCGTTTTCTTGAATTGATGGATGCTTGTATGCTATAATGAAAATACTTTAATTTAGCATTGGCCTAATAAAACTTAAGAAAGGGGAATACCCAATGGAAAACAGAATTCCTAGAAGAATTACTTTTCTCGAAGCATTGTTTGTCATTGTTTTCTTAATTGCAGCACTGATGAGCACGCTAATGTTATTTGGTGGAGACCCACATATGCCAATCCTGGCAACAACTGTACTAGCGTCTCTTATTGCAATTCGCGCAGGCTTTAAGTGGTCTGATATCGAAGAAGGTATCTTGGATACAATTAGAATGTCTATGCAGGCTATATTAATCCTTATGATCATCGGTGCCATTATTGGTACATGGATATTAGCCGGTATTGTTCCAACAATGATTTTCTATGGTTTAAAGATATTATCCCCAGGAATATTCCTGGTAGCTACTTGCTTAATTTGTGCCATTGTTTCTTTAGCAACAGGAAGCTCTTGGACAACTGCAGGTACCGTAGGTATTGCGTTGTTAGGGGTTGGCGGGGGCCTTGGCATTCCGCTTCCTATCGTAGCCGGTGCAATCATCTCTGGGGCTTATTTCGGAGACAAAATGTCACCCCTTTCCGATACAACAAATTTAGCGCCTGCAATGGCAGGTACAAACCTGTTTGACCATATTAAGCACATGACATTTACAACCGGGCCAAGCTTACTAATCGCATTGATTTTATATGGAATTATCGGATTCAAATATGCCGGTCAAGATTTAGATGTTGCTGCAATTAATACAATTTTAGACACTTTGGGCGAGCAGTTCGCGATTAATCCATTATTGCTGCTTCCACCGATTTTAGTAATCGCAATGGTTATCTTCAAGGTTCCTGCGATACCGGGACTCATTGGCGGAACCATATTAGGCGGTTTGTTTGCTGCAATGTTCCAAGGCGCAGGCATGTCAGAGATTATCGATGCAGCACATTACGGATTTGTTTCTGAAACTGGCATTGAAGCAGTTGATGAATTATTGAGCCGTGGAGGATTGGACAGTATGATGTGGACGATTTCTCTGATTCTTCTGGCCATGTCCTTTGGCGGAACTTTAGAAAAAACCGGCATGCTGGAAGTAATCGCAGAAAAAATTCTTGCTTTCGCAAAGAATACAGGTTCATTGGTAACTGCAACAATCTTAACGTGTATCTTTACAAACTTGACCACTGGCGACCAGTATCTTTCAATCGTAGTACCTGGTAGAATGTACCGTCAGATCTATGCAGATCGTGGACTCCATCCTAAGAACCTATCCAGATGTCTTGAAGATTCCGGAACACTGACTTCTCCATTGGTACCATGGAATACATGCGGGGCCTTCATGATGAGTACTTTGGGAGTCCATCCTTTTGCTTATCTGCCATATACATTCCTAAATCTTATTAACCCACTGGTTTCTATTTTCTATGGTTTCACTGGAATCACCATGGAAAAGCTGCCGCAAGGAGAAGGTCAAAAGCAAAACTAATGTATCTACAAGCTGCCTTTATCCACGGATAAAGGTGGTTTTTTTATTTTAAAGAAGTATCCGCATTTCGGATTATTCATCTCCAACAGATCCTGCTCATCTATAGGAAATAACATGCATTGCTTAGGTCTGATCCAATCGTTCCTATCATGGATCTTACAGGTATTCAAATCTGTGAGATAAATACACCGATACCCCAGCTGGCAGCAGGCACCGCACATTTTACAGCTCCCTTCTCTTCTTTCCAGCTGCTTTTGTACATACGCTTGTTTGAAATGGGATAGATAGAAACGACGAACTTTACCCCTGTAGTGCTTCAGCTCCATTCAATGTCACCTTTCATCTGTATAATAAAACCTCTCAATATTTCAGCATAGCCAAATTGAGAGGTTTTCATTCCTGCTTTAGTTTTTATAGCTTAACCCATAGCCTACAGCAATAACTGCTATCACTTCTGATATAGACAGGGGCTGCAAGAAAGGAATATTGATGACTTGTGCCAGCCCATCCAGTATAAGCAGCATTAATGGAATGTTCAGAAATATCAGTCTTATTCTTGCCTCCTCATCCTTATTTGCCCCCATTGCCCTAAAAATGCTATAGCCAATACACAATAATACCATTCCCTGTACAAAGCCCAGACCCAGTTTCCAATAGTGGTCCAGCCGTATCTCATAACCCATGAAGGCAGAGGGTATTACCGATACCTTCGCAGTAGTAATAAACAGCAAGTAGAAGAGCAGCAGAGGAAAAAGACGCAGCATGAACCGGTTGGCGGTTACACGCTTTCTGCCATATAAATGTCTTATGGTAAAGAAAAAAGATATGGGAATTGCTACAGAGGAAAATAGCAATGACCTTTTCCAATGCTCCAGAATATGCCATTCCAGACCTAAGCCGAATATGATCATTCCTGCATATCGCAGGATAACCAGTAGCATCATGGTACTGACTACCCATCTTGTAGTTTTGCAGTCTATGGCTGCTGCCCTATAGATATTGTGAAGAGCTATAGTCCCCGCCAAAAAACCGATTCCATAATAGACTCCTGTCATCCAGAACATAATCTCCCTCCCTGTCCTTTATTTCTCTAATATATATGCAATAAAAGGAAAAAAATTAGTCCTGAGTAGAATGAAAAAAACATCCTCGATGCTTTCGCTAGGAAACCCTAGGTTTCCTTCGACGGCTGCTTTGCAGCCTGAGCACCTTCCTGAATGCAGGTAGGGGATTGTATCCCCTACAACCCCTTTTTTCATATAATTTAATATGAAAAATCCTCCCTCTAAAAAGAAGGAGGATTTTCGTCTATAGGTATTGTTTTTTAGTGATGGATTGGCTTGTGAATGGCACCGTGGGCAGCCTCCATCATGATTTCTGACAGGGTTGGATGGGGGTGAATTGCCTGGGCAACATCGTATACGGTTCCTTCCATTTGCATGGATACAATGGCTTCTGAAATCATATCTGTTGCATGGACTGCCATAATATGAACCCCCAAGATTTCACCATATTGCTTTTCTGCCACAATTTTCACAAAGCCAATGCTTTCACCCTCTGCTAAGGCCTTTCCGTTGGCACTGAGGGGAAATTTACTGACAGCGACATCATAACCCTGCTTCCTGGCCTCCTGTTCTGTCAGGCCTACTGTAGCAATCTCCGGAAAGCTGTAAATGCAGGAAGGTACAATGTCATAATTAATCTTATTCTCTTGGCCAAATATGTTTTCTACAGCAGTGATTCCTTCTGCTGAAGCCAAATGGGCCAGCTGATATTTTCCATTTACATCTCCGACGGCATAGACTCCCGGGATATTGGTTTCTAATTTTTCATTGGTCTGAATACCGTTCTTATCCATTTGCAGCCCTAATACTTCTAGTCCCTCCGTATTAGGCTTTCTTCCAAGGCTAACCAGTATTTTATCTCCATAGCAGATTTTTTCTTGTCCTTCGACCTCCAGCACTGCGGATTTGCCTTGGATTCGCTTAATCTGGCTGTTGGTTACAATATTGACTCCCTTGTCAACTAGGTGCCGCTGAAGCCCTTCTGCCAGCTCCCTTTCTATATTGGTAAGGATCCTAGCAGATCTTTGCACCAGCGTTACTTTGCTGCCTAGTGCATTAAATAGGGTTGCGAATTCAACAGCAATCACACCACCCCCTAGGATTACGATCGCCTCTGGCAGACTCTTCAATGCCAGTGCCTCCTTACTGGTGATCGCGATACCGGTTTTCACCGCTTCCTCTATTCCCTCTATTGGAGGCATTACTGCCCTGGAACCTGTAGCAATAATAAGATTTTTTCCCTTTATAATTTGTCCGGCTACACTGACTGTAGCTTTATCCAGCACCTTCCCAGTACCTTGGAATACTTCTACCCCGTTTCTTTTCAGCAGATTGCTTACGCCATTGACCAGCCGTTTTACTACGGCGTCCTTTCGAATATTCATTTGTTCCCAGTTGACGCGGATTTTGCTCTGATCAATACCCTCTATACCAAAAAAATCGCTTTTTTTCACTTCTTCAAAGAGTCGTGCACTCTTTAACAACGCCTTGGTAGGAATACAACCCCAGTTGAGGCAGACCCCTCCAATATCCTCTTTCTCAATCAAGGCTACCCGCCCCCCCATCTGTGCTGCTTTAATTGCCGCTACATAGCCTCCGGGGCCGGCCCCTAGAATAATAACATCATAAATCAATTGGACACCACCTCTCCAGAACCCCAGCGCTTACAGCAGTGTAAGCTTGTAGGGGTCTGATAGATACTTCTTCAGGGTATTGATAAATCTTCCTGCATCTCCGCCATCTACGATGCGATGGTCAAAGGATAGGGATAGGGGCAGCATATACCGAAGCACCAGCTTATCTTCACGAACTACCGGCTTCTTCTCTATTTTTCCGATGCCGATAATGGCTGCTTCGGGATAATTGATCACCGGCACACCAAAGGTAGAGCCCACAGCACCATAATTGGTAATAGAGAAAGTACTGCCCTTCAACTCTTCTATTTTCAGCTTCTTCATTCTGGCTCTCCCACTGAGATCTTCCAATTCCTTTGCCAGCTCAAAGATGCTCTTTTTATCTACGTCCTGTATCACCGGAACCATTAGACCTTCTTCTGTATCTACAGCAATGCCTAAATGGTAGAATCGCTTTAATAATAATTCTTGGTTTTCCTCATCATAGGAGCTGTTCAACTTTTCATTTTCCTTTAACGCCAAGCATACTGCTTTCATGATAAAAGGCATGAAGGTAATGCTTACACCATAATCTGCAAAAAACCTTTCTTTTATCTTATTTCTAAATTGAACCAGCTCCGTTACGTCAGCCTCATCCATAGCAGTTGCATGGGGGGCTGTATATTTGGATTGAGCCATCTTTTTTGCAATAGTCTTTCTCATCATGCTGAGAGGTACTCTTTCAATTTTTCCTGATCCGGATGGAAGAATTCCCGTACCCGGTGTTTCCTGTACAGCAACTGCCGCAGGCTTCTTCTCATTGCTCTCCCCAGCCCTGCGAATATCCTCCTTCATAATCCTTCCACCTGGTCCGGTACCTTTTATGGTTCGTATATCTAACCCCAAGTCATAGGCCATCTTTCGTGCAACAGGCGTGGCCAATACTTTCTGAGGGATTTCCTTTTCTGTAAAACTGTTTTTCCTGCCCTCTGCACTGGAAGGAATCACTTCAGAGGATGCCTCCAATGCACCTACTACTCCGGCATTCTCTTCTTCTACCACTTGGACTGTCGGCTCTGATGCAGCTTCTTGAGAAACCTTACCACTTTGGTCCTCAATGCGGATAATCACCTGTCCTACATGAATGGTACCTCCCACTGCTGCCAATAGTTCTGAAACCTTTCCGCTATAGGGGGATGGCAGCTCTGCATTTACCTTGTCGGTTTCAACTTCTGCCAGGGGATCTCCTGCCTTCACCCTATCTCCAACCTTTACATGCCATTTGAGAAGAATCCCTTCGTGGACACCTTCTCCGATATCGGGAAACTTAAATTCGCGAATCATACAAATCCCCTCCTAGGTTAAGAAGTTTACAACTTCGTTTATTTTCTCATAAATCATATCGGGATGGGGCATATAGAATTGCTCTCCTCTTGGCAATGGCACAATTATATCTGGAGCTGTTACCCGAGCTGGCGGTGCTTCTAAATGCAAGAAAGCTTTTTCATTTACAAGAGCAATAATTTCAGAAGCAACACTAAAGCTCTTGACGGCTTCCTGTACAATCAGGATTCTACCTGTCTTTTTCACAGACTTGATGATGGTTTCACGATCCATAGGCGCGATGGTTCTCAGGTCGATAACCTCTGGATGGATACCCTTCTCATTGGCTTTTTCTACAGCTTTTAGGGTATCTCTCACCATTGCACCCCAGGTGACAATGGTAAGATCCTCCCCTTCTTTCACAATGTTTGCCTTACCGATTTCTATAACGTAATCGTCTTCCGGCACTTCCTGCTTGAAAGCCCGATAAATTCTTTTGGGTTCCATAAAAATTACAGGATCAGGGTCCCTGAGTGCAGCCAGCAACAATCCCTTGGTGTCATAAGGAGTTGAAGGCGCTACCACCTTAAGGCCCGGTATATGGGCAAACAGTGCTTCAGGACTTTCCGAATGGTGTTCTAAGGCCCGGATGCCGCCGCCGAATGGGAATCGAATCACCATAGGCAGCGTATATCTGCCCCGGGAGCGGTTTCTCATTCGGGATACATGGCTGATAATCTGATTGAAGGCCGGATAGGTAAACCCACAAAATTGAAGCTCAACCACAGGCTTAAGACCGTTAATGGCCATTCCTACTGCCATTCCTACGATACCGGACTCCGATATCGGTGTATCAAAGCATCTCTCTACGCCAAACTTTGCCTGCAAATCTACCGTTGCTCTAAAAACGCCGCCCTCGTATCCTACGTCTTCACCAAACACCACGATAGACGGGTCTTTTTCCATTTCCTGCATAAGGGCATAATTCAGGGCTTGAATATTATTGAATACTGGCATTATAACATCCCCCTTTCCTGAAAGAAGGCTTTCCATTCTGCATATTGCTCTCTTAAAATCGGAGTCATCTCCGCATACTGATACATAAATATATCATCAAAGACTGTACCGCCATTTTGTTCAATATCTGAAAATACTTTTTCCACTTCTTCTTCCTTTTCTGCGACAAAAGCTTTCTCCATTTCCTGGTTCCATAACCCCCGTTTTTCCAGGTAAATCCTGAAGCGTTTCACAGGGTCTTTCTCCCGCCATGCCTCTACTTCCGCATCATCCCTATATCTGGTTGGATCATCGGAGGTGGTGTGGGCGCCCAATCTATAGGTATACGCCTCAATCAATGTGGGGCCTTCGCCGGCTCTGGCACGGTCTACTGCCTCCTTTGTCGCTGCATACATGGCAAAAATATCATTTCCATCAACCTTGATGCCCTTAAAACCATAGGCATAGGCTTTTTGTGCAAAAGTTTCAGAAGCAGTCTGGAAGTGTTTGGGCACAGAAATCGACCACTGATTATTTTGGCAAAGGAATATAGTAGGTGTTTTATATACACCGGCCAGATTCATGGCTTCATGAAAATCTCCTTCAGAAGTTCCACCATCTCCAAAATAAGCAATGGATACTTCATCCAATCCTCTTACCTTCGCTGCATAGCCCAATCCTACCGCATGAAGCAGCTGTGAAGAGATGGGAATGGATACCGGCAGGATTCGAATATCTTCTGATACTTTGCTTCCCATTTCATTACCGTACCAATAAAGATATAATGTCTTTAAATCCACTCCTCGGGTAAGCCAGGCACCCAGTTCACGAAAAGCAGGTGCCATCCAGTCCCTCTGTTCTAAAGCATAGGCACTGCCGATTTGGCAAGCCTCCTGGCCTTCATTGGGAGCATAGGTCAGCATCCTCCCCTGCCGTTGATACATAAGAGCCTTGCGATCTACCACTCTGGTGAAAAGCATTATTTTAAACAATCTTACCAGTTCATCCTCTGGTATTTCCGGTAAAAGTTTTTCTTCTATGACATTGCCGTCCGGGTCTAATATCTGCAGCATTTTTCCTTCAAAAGGATTGTATTGATCTACAAGCATGAAATTCCCTCCCTCATGTCTTTTTCAAATATATAACCTTTTTTTGATGACTTAAACAAATTTATGGAAGCACTAATCAATGGACATGCAAAATTAATTGCAAATCTTTATCACCTATAGATAAAAGCTGTGTTATGCTATTTATAGACTGGAAAAGCATTGCAACAGGACTAAATTGGCAAATCCGTGTCTGTATTTTTAAAATAGGCCTCTAACAATTGAGTGTATATTGAACTACCTTTCTTCTAAATAAAAAGGAGCAGACACAAGGCCTACCCCAAAATTGATAATCAGTTTCTATATAATTGCATATCCCTAAGCTTTTACAGGAGCGTCCATTTTGATGCCGGACACTTTGAGGGCTGTTTTTACTGTTCCATAAACCACCAGGGTCATAAATATATTCACCAGAGCTGTAGGCAGCACAACTACTGAAAAGAGAGTTGTAAAAGGTGCCGGCAGGCCTGAAATCATCAGTGCGGAAGCTAAGAAGATACTTCCGCTGATCACAGTTCCTACAAAGGCGATTACTCCCGTGGCCACTGGATTTCCTTCAAATCTGCTCAGTGCTTTAATCATATAATACACCACTATACAGGTAATCAGCTTGTCAATGATATTGGGCAGCTGACCTCCGGGGAAGGTGGTGGTCATAGCCGTAATTAAACCGCCTAAAAGGCCTGTTAATAGTGCATTTTTAAATTCACGGTTAATCAGCAGAGATACAAAGATAACAGAAAGCATAATATCTCCTTTCATACCTCCTATTAAACCGGGTATTAGCTGACGTAAAATAAAACCAATGGCCATTAGCAATGCTGTGAGTATATTTTTTCTTAACATTATCCATCTCTCCTTTTTGTTTTTTTCATTTTCCCAACGCCAATCCACTTCTTCTGATGTTCACAACATACTAATCACCTCCTGTATTTTCTCTTTTTAGGCAAAATAAAAAGTCCTTCATCCCAAAAGGGACGAAAGACTTGCTTCCGCGGTACCACCCAAATTAGATAGAATAGAACTATCTCTCTCACCAGATACAGAGTTGCCTCGATATCCTGTTCCTATAACGGGAAACTCCCGGCCCCGGCTACTGAAATCTTTCACCTGGCTTCTCCCAAGTCCATTCACCAGTATCCTCGCTATCGGGCTTCCACCACCCCCGACTCGCTGCAGCTAGATCTTCCGGCTACTTCTCTTGTTCAACGAATTTAATTTATTGTTATGATTTTAATACATAAAAGTGGTGAAGTCAATAGATTTTGAAAATTTTTTCATATTTATTTTCTCGCTGAAATAAGTTAAAATAGATATAGATTATAAGAATAATAATCATTATCTTTTATATAGACTCCAAAGGGTGGGAGAAAGGAACAAAGTATGAGCATACAGGTAAATTTTATCTGCAAAACTGAAATTAAAAAAGGTCTAAATGCACTGAAGGCCGCTAAGGAAGCCAAGGTTAAAATCAAAGCTCCCTGTGACGGGAAAGGCAAGTGCGGCAAGTGTTTAATTAGAATCCTAGATGGAGATGTATCAGAGCCTACAAAACAGGAAAAAAAGCTGCTAAGTAAGAGCAAACTTGAAAAAGGCTATCGCTTGGCTTGCGAGACAACTATTTCACAGAACACGGTCATTGAGATACCGGAAAAAAGCTAGCATTTATGCTAGCTTTTTTATACAATATATAGCTTCTTATTAAATAACTTTTCAAAAACTCTATCACTCTTCATGGCAGCAGCGATTTCCAATTCCGGCGTATTGCTTGTCTTTAACATCATCTGTACGCTATCGGGCGTGATATAGCAGCTAATGTCCTCTACACTGCCCGATTCATTGCGGTCCAGCTTTTCTGCAATCCGCACAAAGACACTGAGCCTTTTGATGATTTCATAATCATTTTTATCGATGAGCATGTTATAGTTTTTCCAGTCAACTTTGAATTCTTCATTCCGATGCATGGCTACAATGAAGGCACACATTACCAATTCGCGATTTCTCAAGCCGTTGAGTCTGGAGTTTAATGCCAGATAAAAACCATGCTTGTGGTGGTTATAATAATCTACATACATCCCTATATCATGGAGCTGGGCACCTACATAGAGAAGCTTTCGTTCCTCTTCACCATACCCATGCAGGGGCTGCAGCTGGTCAAATATTGATAACGCCAGCTTTGTCACATGCTCACAATGCTCTAGGTTCACATCGTAGTTTTTTAATGTATTCTCAACGCTGTGGCTTAGTACATCCTCCAGGATTTCGTCCTCATAACCCAATGTTTCCAAATAATATTTGAAGAACATTCCCTCCCGGAGACCGTTCCCGCTAATAACAATTTTGTCTGCTTTCAGTAAATCCATCAGAGCCTTTACCGGTACAAGCCCTCCCGCTATAATATCCGCACGATCCTTTTCTACACCCGGTATATCCTTACGGGACTCTATATTGGCCTTTGTCACTAGATCATAGGCATATAGGACTTCCTTATATTCCATGGTATAATTATGAAGACTCTCTAAAGGAAATCCAATCTTTCTCTTATCTATTTTTGCCAGCGTTCGAATAGAACCTCCAAGGCCTACTACCGGGAGGCCATCCACCCTAGACAGCCATTCAATATCTTTATACTGCTTCGTCACATAATCTATGAGCTTCTTGATACCCTCTTGAGTATAATTTCCTTTCCCCAGAAATTTCTCTGTTAGTGTGACTGCTCCAAAGGGCAGACTAATCGCTTCTTTCATCCTCCGATTTTCCACCCATACCAATTCTGTACTGGCACCGCCGATATCTACGATGACACAGTCCCCTATCTTTATACTGTTAATCACACCCATATAATCCAGATAGGCTTCTTCTTCACCGGATATTACGCGGAAATCAAACCCGGTTTCCAGCTTGATTTTATCTAAAAAGGCCTGCTGGTTTACGGCATTACGGACAGCTGCTGTTGCAATGGCGAAGACCTCATCTGCTTTATGAGCTTCTATCAATTTTTTAAAGAGCTTTAGGGTAAATAGGGTCCTTTTGATAGCCAAGGGCTTTAAAGTCATCTCATCCCCCATGTCCTCACTGAGTCTCACCATTTCTTTTGCCTGATCCATCATTTTATAGGATCCATCCTCGTAGATTTTCATAATGATCATCCGTACAGAGTTGGAGCCTAAATCTATAATAGCAATTTTCTTTCTCATAGCTTCACCTTCTATTCTTCCTTCCGGTCCATTGCCACCTCATCTATACCGCCTTCGTTATTGGATAAAATCGGTTCAAAAAAGGACTTATTTGTCTCTTTATTATACTGCTTTACACGCTCATGGGCAATCTGACAAAATTCATTTTGAGAATGCCGATGCTTTTTTCCCCGTCGGTCTATCTTCCTATACCGCCCTTCTATATTTAGAAATCTTGCTTTTACATTATCCTCTAAAATGATTTGCAATATACTGATCAACCGATCCTTCATGTTTTTTTCTTCTACGGGGAATAGAAGCTCTACCCTTCTATCCAGATTTCTCGGCATCCAATCTGCACTGGAGAGATAAACATCCTCCCGGCCCCCATTATAAAAATAGAAGATTCTGCTATGCTCCAGGAAGCGGCCTACAATGCTTCTTACGTTAATGTTGTCGCTTACACCTGCTATACCGGTCCGCAAGCAGCAGATTCCCCGTACCGCCAGGTCGATCTTTACCCCGGCTGCCGATGCACGATACAATGCTAAAATGATTTCCTTGTCTACCAAAGAGTTCATCTTTGCAATAATTCTTCCCTTTCCTCCCGCAAGACAAATCTCCCGCTCACGATCAATCATTTCTAAAAACCTGTTTCTTAAGCCCTTCGGCGCAGTTTCAATTTTATGCCATCCTGGCGGCTCAGAGTACCCCGAAAGCATATTGAACACAGCAGATACATCTGCACCAAAATATTCACTTTTGGTAAACATTCCAATATCTGTATAATATCTGGCCGTAATATCGTTATAATTCCCTGTTCCCAGATGAACATACCGCTTAATACCCGATTCCTCTTGTCGAACCACTAAAATAATCTTGCAGTGGGTTTTTAAGCCTACTAGACCGTAGATCACATGACATCCGGCTTTTTCCAGCCTTTTTGCCCATTGAATATTGTTCTCCTCATCGAAGCGCGCCTTAACCTCTACTAGCACAGTCACCTGCTTGCCTCTTTCCGCCGCATCCTCTAGGGCCCTGACAATGGGGGAATCTCCGCTGACACGATATAGAGTCTGTTTAATAGCCAATACTTTTGGATCTTGAGCCGCATGTTTCACAAAGGCTACAACAGGATCAAAGGATTCATAGGGATGATGCAGCAAAATATCTTTTTTGCTGATGGCCTCAAATATATCCGCTTCTCCTAAAAGATCTCCCGGAATCTGGGGGTCATTCTCAGGATACTTCAGGTGAGCATAGTCTCCCAAACTGTATATCTTCATCAGGAAGGTCAAGTCTAGTGGGCCATTGACATAGTATATATCTCCGTGATGAATTTCCAACTCATTCTTAAGCATTTCCACTAAACGGCCATCCATCTTTTCATCTACCTCCAGCCGTATAGCAGCTCCCCACTTTCTCATCTTTAGAGATTTTTCGATCTCAATCAGCAGATCCTCCGCTTCTTCCTCTTCAATGCTTAAATCCGCATTTCGGGTAATACGATAGGGATATGCACAAACAACATCTTTTCCCTGAAAGAGCTTATCAATATTCATGATAATAACTTCTTCTAACAGCACAAAGTATCGCATTTCTCTTTCATCTGAGGGCAGTTCGATCAGTCTCGGCAGTACAGAAGGTACTTGGACAGTGGCGAAAATATACCCTTCTTCAGATGCTTTATCTTTGATCAGGATGCCTATATTTAAACTTTTATTCAGGATCAACGGAAAGGGTCTGCTGGAATCAACGGCCATTGGCGTCAGCACTGGGTATATCATCTCAAGAAAAAAGCTTTCTAAATAAGCTCTCTGCTCCTTTGTAAAATCCTCCCGGTAAAGAATACGAATCCCATTTTTCTTCAATCCGGGCACCAGTGCCCTATTAAAGGAGGTATACTGCTCATCCACCAACCTATGGGTCCTAATAGAAATTCTTTTAAGCTGATGTTTCGGCGTCAGTCCTGAAGGATCTGGCCGGTTAAAGCCTGCATTAACTTGATCCTTAAGTGAAGCTACCCGTATCATAAAAAACTCATCTAGATTTGAGCTTACAATTGCTAAAAACTTAAGACGCTCAAAAAGTGGATTCTTCCGATCCCGTGCTTCCTCCAATACCCGGTCATTAAATTCCAGCCAACTGAGCTCCCGGTTGATAAAATATTCTGGTTTATCGAAATTCAGCTTATTCATATGCCCATCTTCCTCTTTAATCTCATAATTGGGGTTACACCAAAAACTTCTTTAAAAAATTCTGCCTTTGTCTCAAAGGTCCATTCTTCCAGTAAAAGATCCTCTTCTGCATCAATCCGAAATATAATTTCTTTTTCTTCCCATAGGATCTGTACTGTCTTGATTTTTTGCCGATGGCTTCGGTCTAAAGCATCGGCTAAGCGTATAATGGCTACTAATTTTGAAACAATTACCCGGTTTTCTTCACTAAGCCTTCTGAAGTTATCATGGTCTGCCCGTGGAACCGCCTTGCTGTGATAACGGGCGATGTTGGCTATAATCTCCATCTCTTCTCTAGATACCCCGATCAAATTGGAGGCTAAGATGATATGGTAAGAATAAATATAATGTTCCAGCGGATTAACAAATTTCCCAATATCGTGCAAGATCGCTGCCAACTGCAGCAAAAACCGCTGTCTTTCTCCTAGTCCGTGCATGGGCTTTAATGCATCAAAAATTAACAGTGCCTTTTCCTCTACTGCTCTCCCATGCTTTTCATCGTATTTATATTTTGCAGCCAAATAACGGGCAGAGTGAATGATATCTTCCATAAAGTCTCTTTTTCTTTGAGTGTTAAACTTTGTATCAATGATATCGGAGATAATTCCATCCCGCAGTGAAACCAAAGGCGCATGGATTCCCTTGGCCTGTGTCATATTGAAAAATTTCTTAAAAATCATCATGGAAGGGAGCAGGATATCGGCCCTTTCCTGAGCTAATCCATACTGTTTTGCGGCATAGTGATTGGGATGCTCCATTAATTCTTTATAAACCAGCATAAAATCTTCTTTTTTGATATATTTCAGTTTATCATAGTCATTGGTTTTATTACATAGCTGACTTATAATTCGGATTTCTCCCCCAAGAGCTATAAAATTTTTAAAACTGCCTTTTTCTGTTGAAACATCCAGACGGTCAATATTGCTGCTTATATATTCTTCCAACAGTCTTGGATAATTCAAGGTTCTGTTCTCAATACTGGAGAGAACCTCCCGCAATCTCAGTGAACCCAGTTTAATATTTTCCGTGATGGCTAGGTGGTTGTTTTTGTAAACGGATATTTCAACACTGCCTGAGCCAATATCTACAATCATAGCCCCTTCAGATCTTATTTTTTGATGATTGGGTAGATTTTCCCGAATAGATTTATAGGTTAGGAACCGTTCTTCCCCATTATCGATTACATCGATCATTAATCCGGTTTTTAGTTTGATCTGATCAACGATATAGTCTCTGTTTTGAGCTTCTCGAATCGCACTGGTAGCTACTGCTCTATAGGTTTTAATTTGATAATCATTCATTAACTTTTTAAAACCTTTTAGAATTTCACAGGTTTCATCCACCGTCTCAAACCGTACTTTTCCCATGGCAAAGGTATCCCGTCCCAATGATATAGGATGACGAAGCATTTCCAATATTTTTACCTCTTCCGTTCCATGGACTTCTACAATTTTCATCCGAAGTGCATGGGAGCCGATATCGATACTTGCCATCGTCTCTCTTTTTGTTTTTTGACTCATTAAGAATCCTCCCCAGAACAGTTCTTTTGATTATATTACCCACATTCTTTACAATGCATCATGGATGTTTTCAATTATCTCTTATAATTTTGACAAATTCTTCTTTGAGTTTTTCTTATGCATTATAACATACAGAGGCACTTATTTTGTTAATACTATGTTAATGAAGGAAATTTCTGCTGAACAGGTATAAGAAATATTGCTTTAAAAGTGTAATTTTACACTTTATAATAAGAGTAGGAGGTGCTGCATATGAAAGGATGTTTATTAATACACGGCTATACCGGTGGTCCCTTTGAAGTTGAACCCTTGGCTGATTGCTTGAAAAAGGAGGGTTTCATCACCCTATGTCCTACCTTGCACGGTCATGGCGGTATCCGAAAAAATCTTAGATACTCTTCCTATAAAAAATGGCTGGACTCCGCAGATCAGGCATATAAAGAACTTTCAAGGCAGTGTGATGAAATAACTGTTATTGGTTTTTCCATGGGGGGACTGTTGGCCTTTCAATTAGCTCATAAGTACAAGCCAAAATGCATGGTATCCATGAGCACTCCCATTTACTGTATCGATTTTAAAAATCTGAAGGATGACCTTCTATTAAACATTCGAACCAAAAATAATCAGCGGCTGAAGGAATATTTCTTCTCCTGCTTTACTCCGATGGCTGCGAATCTGAACTTTCGCATTTTGCTTCACCATTCAAAACGCCTGCTTCCTGAACTGAATTTGCCAGTAATGGTAGTTCAGGGAGCAAAGGATCCGGTAGTAAGGGCAGAAAGTGCCCGGTTTATTTATAACACGATTCCTTCGGACCAAAAATCACTTTGTTTTTACGAAAAAAGCAATCATCTATTGCATTATAGCTGCGAAAAGGACAGGATCTATGATGCCATCATAGATTTCATAAAGCAGCATGGCTAACCATAAATTTGGTTAAATTCCATCATTTATGGTATGATAGAAATAGAAATGATTAACCTGAAGGAGATGATTTGAATGAAACTGAAATATTTAGGCCATGCCTCTTTCTATGTAGAGGAGGGAAGCTTTAAAGCCCTTGTAGACCCTTTTATATCCAACAACCCTAATGCACCGGTAAAAACATCAGATTTTAATGATATAACCCATATATTTGTTACCCATGGCCATGGTGATCACTTAGGAGATACGGTAACCATTTCCAACCGTACTAATGCCACGGTGATTACCAACTATGAAATTTCCAATTACTTAAGCGGCAAAGGCGTTCCAACCCATCCGATGCACATTGGCGGGAGAACAAAATTTGATTTTGGCATCGTAAAAATGACTCCTGCTTTACATGGTTCAGCTATCGAAACCATCAGTGGATTGATCTACGGTGGAAATCCCTGCGGGTTTATCATAGAGGTAAATGGCAAGAAATTTTATCATGCAGGGGATACGGGCTTAACCATGGATATGCAGCTTCTAGCTGTTGAAAACATTGATGTAGCCATACTTCCTATTGGCGGAAACTTTACAATGGATATTGAGGATGCGGTACGGGCAGTGGAATTCATCCAGCCTAAGAAGGTGATTCCTATGCATTATGGCACTTTCCCGGTCATTACTGCAGATCCGGAGATCTTCAAAGAGAAAGTTACCGCTGCTGAAACGATTATTCTAAAACCTGGAGAGGTTTTCGTATTCTAATTTTCCACATATAAATGAGAAAAAGCTTAACATCCCGTTAAGCTTTTTCTCATTTATATAGTATTCCGAAAAGGGTATCCAAAAAATAATTATTCATTTCATCGGTTCCAAGAGTCACCCGAATACAGGTCTGATATTTCTCATGGAGAATAGGCTTCACTACAATCCCGCGTTCTAACAATCGTCTATACATCTCTACGCTGTTTACACCTGTATTAATCATAATAAAATTACCGCTGGAATTATAATAGGAAATACCTTGTTTTTCCAGCTGCCTAACCATCAGGGCTTTGCTTTTCTGGTTGGAATATTTAATTTTTCCGATGTGAATCGGGTCATCAAGACTTGCCTCCGCTGCAATTAACCCCAAAGTATTGGTATTGAAAAGCAGGCGTACATCGTCCAGCTTCTGAATAATTTCACTTTTGCCCACCGCATAGCCAATTCTACAGGCAGCTAATCCGTATATTTTAGAAAATGTTCTAACCGCTAGAATATTCTTTTTGCTGATATATCGAATCCCACTTACATGGGCATACTCGTACTCGGCATAGGCTTCATCCAACAGCAAAATCACATGTTCAGGCAAGGATTCAATAAACTGCTCCAAAGCTAACCCTGATATAAAGGCCCCTGTGGGATTGTTTGGATTGCACAAAATAATCATTCTTGTCTGATTGGTAATGGATTTCTGAATCTCTACCAAATCAAAATTACCCATGGGCATATCTAAAAACCTGCAGATTCCCTGGCAGCGCTCCACCCCTATAGCGTAATTATCATAGGTTGGGGTAGGGATAATCACTTCATCCCCCTTCTGCAGCAGCCCTCTAAGAATCAGATCAATAACCTCATCGGCTCCATTGCCAATCAATATTTGCTCCTTCTCAATATCCCACAGACTGCAAAGCTTTCGCTTCAGACTGGCTGCCTGTGGGTCGGGGTAAAACTGTAAGTTTTCAACAGCTTCCTTTATAACCTCCAAGGCCTTTGGAGAAGGCCCGTAGACATTTTCATTATTGGACAGTTTAATAATCAGTTCTTTATTTAGAATTCTTTTAATTTCGCTCTCTGGATATTCCTTAATGTTTAATAAATTGGGAATGCTTTGTATATCCATATTTTTCCCCCTTGCAGGACCATAAAGCCAAGTCTTTGTCTTAAAATTCTTGAAAATAATAAAACAATTATATCAACTTTCAATTTTTATGTCAACAAATCATCAGCCCAAGGACTCTATATAAAATCCTGCAATGGTTAGAAATAGGCCAATAAATATAAGTATGATGGCAAAGTTCAGATCTAACTGTTTATTGCTTCTCTCATATTCCGTGAATTTTCTAGGTCCTGTCAAATCCATACGATAGGCTGCCTGGGGGTGAGCCCCGCTTTTTGCTGAAGCGTTAGACATGAATCCCGATATGGTTACATCCCCGCCAAAGGTGCCTAAAAGCCCCACTGTAAGCACTAGAATTCCTACCCCCAGCATCCCCTTCCAAAGCGTTATGCCTAATACATGAAGCATCAACATAACCACACCTGAACCGATGAAAGCAGCTGCCAGTTGTTTCATTAAATTCAATATCCATTTCATAAAATCCCCCCTTTTATATAATTATTAGCTCGTTGCAGAACTCTACAACTCGCACAAATACTGCATTTTAATCTATTGAAATGGCTAAGTTTCCCCCGTTTTGGGTATATATACATTGTGAAATTGTACATAACTCAAAACTTACAAGAAAGGAGAAACTTATGCCAATTTCAGCGAAACAATTAAATCTTTGTGATATCTCATCTGACTTTGATAAGTTCTTTCATCAGGATCAAAATAATCTACTTTCTCTATTAAACCAACATATTGATATTACTCCGTTTATCCCTTTTTCTTTTTATCAAAAGTATTATTCTTCACTAGGTACCAATCGAGACTATTCTCTT
>NZ_FQZV01000089.1 GCF_900142145.1 Geosporobacter subterraneus DSM 17957
TCATCTAGCTTAAAGATCCTTCGACTCCGTTTTACTCCGCTCAGGATGACAAATTATGGGTTAAGTTGACGCCTATGATTTCAATATTAAATATTTTCTCTGTTATCCCTTATATCTAGATAGTTTTCACGTAATATTTAAAGGCCCCCCAAAGTAATTTTGGGAAGCCTGCTTTACATAAGGTATTGATATGTACTCGTATGCAAAAGATACTTCATGTCCTATAGTCTAAACTGGTTTATGGATTGATCTAATAGCTTTGCAAGCTCATTTAATTTCTGTGTAGATTCATACACTACAGCCATCGCTGAAGCAGTCTCTTCCATAGATGCACTGACTTGCTGCGATGAGGCTGCTTGCTCTTGGGAAACAGCAGAAATACTTTCGATAGCCGTGATTATGGCATCCTTTTCATTTCCCGCTATAGATATTGCCATATTCACCTTATCAATTTCAGCGTTAATTATAGTAACAGCATGAACGATAGCTTCAAAAACTTCTTTTGTTTTTTCAACTGCCTCATTATTCTTTTCCATAGTTAAATCAGCTTGCTTCATTGTCCTTACTACCTCGGATATCTCGTGTTGGATTTCTGAAATAATACCTGCAATATCAGAAGTTGATCGCTTTGACTGATCTGAAAGCTTTCTAATTTCATCTGCAACCACAGCAAACCCTCTACCCGATTCTCCAGCCCTTGCTGCCTCTATTGCTGCATTCAGTGATAAAAGTCCTGTCTGCTCGGAGATATTGGTAATAACATTTACAATATTTCCAATAGAATTAGATTTTTCATTTAGCTCTAAAATCACATTGCTAACCTGTCTTGTTATTTTATTAGTCTCTTCTGTAGTATCCCCTAACATTTTCATCGTTGCTAGTCCTTTGCTGCTTAGTTCCACAGTTTCATTTGACTTGGCTTTCATGGTATTTGAGTATAAATATACTTTATCAATCGACTGGGATAAACTTATTACTTTATTTGTAGATACTTCAGCCTCTTTGGCTTGCTCTGATGCACCAGATGCAATCTCTGTTATGGCTCTGGATACCTCCTCTACAGAGTTGGCAGTATTACTTGATATTTTTGCTAACTGATCCGATGATGTACTTATGTTAAATGCTACTTCTGTTATTTGCTCAATCAACCTTCTTATGTTGATGATCATATTGTTAAAGCTATGGGATAAAGTGCCAAATTCATCTTTTCGATCTATTTGGGCAACAGCCGTTAAATCTCCTTTTTCAGCCTTTTTCATCAATTCAACGGTATGCTTAATAGGAGATGATAGATTTCTTGCAAGAATAAAGATCGCAAAAGTGATTGTGATTACTGACCCTAGCGTAACCAGGATAATAAATCTCAATATTTGGCTATAGTCTTTTAGAATGTTCTCTTTTGGTATCTTAGCAAAAAACGACCATGATTCTTCAATTCCATTTATTGAGATAGGCTCATAAACACTAAAAAATGTTTGGCTCTCTTCATCATTAAAAAAATATCCTCCTTTACCATCTTTAATATTGCTAAGAACCTCTTTGCTAGCTATCCCTTCTTCTATTGCACTTTTAAGTATTTTATCTGGTTGGTTTCCATGGGCTACGATTGTCCCTGTATTAGAAATCAATATTGAATATCCATCTAATGGTGTTAACGTTTCTATCTTTTTTTGTAAATGTTCTAAACCAATATCTGCAGTAACAACCCCTAGAAAATTATTATTATCATCTATTATAGGTACTGAAATAGTTGTCATCAAAACCTCTACTCCGTTTACAGGATATAAGTAGGGTTCTGTTAAAACTGGTTTTTTAGTTTTTTTCGGGATTAAATACCAATCACCTGAACCTTCTACGTCATAATCGACAAGAGGCTCTACCACTGTTGTCCCATTTGATATATAGATATACGGAATGAATCTTCCCGTAGTGTCGTGAAAGGGTGCATCTATGTAATCAACATCTTTTTGATCAAAAGCGTTTGGCTCCCATCCAGTACCGTGGGCAATCAACTGTGGATTATTTTTAATACTATCCTCAAGAAGACCGATAACCTGCTCTCTCGTAAGATTTCCTGACTTTTTTAAAGATGAAATACTGGTTACAATGTCATTAACAATAATCGATGTTTTTTCAATTTCCTTACTTATTTCTTTCGAATTTGATCTGGAATACTCCACTGCATACATCTGCGACTGATTCATATTAGAATCATAGATTTTGTTTAGAGTAGCGAGAAATAAAAGAATGTTCACAACAATTATGAAACTAGCAAAAACACCAATCTTGGCAACCGTTTTTAAGTTTCTAAACCATCTAACCATTTTATGCCTCCATTCGATATTTTTCGACATTTTATGTATTCATTATAGCTTTATTATAGAATTCGATACAAGTAATTTCCGTAAAAAAAATGTTATTTATATTAACTGTTATATCTTCAATATTACTGATACTACAGCAATATTAAAGGGAATCTTTGTGAGATTCCCTTAATTGGTAAAATAATACAGATACCACATAATTAAAAAACACAGTGGTCATTCCATTAAAAACAATCTTTGATGTTTATATATAGTGGAGAGTTTTCAGTAAATCATTAAGATTTTTTCAACTATGTTGATCACTGGTATCTAACCCTACATTTATTACCGCCATAGAGTTGCACCCTGAGCGAAGCCAATAAGTCTAGAATTTAAATACTAGATCCTTCGTTCCACTCAGGATGACAGCCAAAGATAGTAATTCTACGTCATAATACCTACAAATGTTTATTTAATAGAAATTAAATTGTTTGAAGACTGTCATTAATAAACGGTCTACTCCTCTTACTATATATCCTTGATAGCCACCGCCCGAATTGGCGATCCATCTGCATCCTTTGTTTTTAATGGCAGAACACTTAAAATAAAAGGTTCCTCGCCCACCGCATCTAAATTGGTCAGGTTCTCAATGATCAGTATATCTTTCTCCATAAGCTTCTTATGCACAGCAAAGGTAATGGAATCCATGTCATCGATGGATATGGCATCAATGCCTATTCCCTTTAACTGAAATTGGGTTAGCCATAGGACGGCCTCATCATTAAGAGCGGGAAAACCTTTATAATATACCTCAGTTCCCCAATATCTAGACCAACCGGTTTTGAGTATCAGAAACTCGACCTCTTTAATTTCTTCTTCATGTACTTTTAAAGCATTTACATCAATATGTTTTACATTAACATTAGAAAAATCAAGAATAATCCCTTTTCCCATAAATTTTTCTATGGGAAATTGATCCAATGTAGTACCCTGATCCAACATATGGGCTGGAGCATCCATGTGGGTTCCCGTATGGGAGTACATGGTGATCTTTACCTCTGCAAAGCCATCTTTTTCTATGGTATTGGCTTTTTGAAGAACCGGCTTTTCCGTTCCTGGAAAAACCGGCATTTCTTCCTCTATTTTATGGGTTAAGTCAATGATTTTCATGATGATATCCCCTTTAAAAATTCTTTTAGTTTTACTAAATCCTCTCGATAAATCTTTTTTAATTCCTGCCGATAAATAATGGATGCAGGATGGTATAGCGGAAATACATAATGATTCTCCATCTGTATAGCTGTACCGTGCTTCTCTCCGATAGTTGTCTTCGAATCTCTCAAGAGGGCCTTAAGAGGTACATTGCCTAGAGTTACCACGACCCTCGGTTGAATAATATTGATTTCCTCCAGCAAATATTTTTCATATTGTTCAATTTCTTCTTTACTGGGAGGCCGGTTGGATTTTCTTCCTGTTTTTTCATTAACTTTATAAGGTCTGATTTTTACCACATTGGTGATATAAATATCCTCCCGGTCTAATTCAAGTACCTCTAAAAATTCATCCAGGATTTTCCCAGCCTGTCCTACAAAGGGCCTTTCCGCTTCGATTTCCTTTGCCCCGGGAGCTTCTCCCACCAATAGGATGAAGGCATTGGAATTTCCCTCTCCAAAGACAATCGGTTCCCTGCTGGATGCTATGCATTTGGATTTTAATTGCTCTAGCTTTTCCTGCTTCACAAAACGCAACTCCTATCCTAATATTTCTTCAGATTTCCTTTTCAGTTCCTTAAAATCCTCCCAAAAAGGCTTTTTTTTCGTTTCATCTCGAAGCACTGCAGAAGGGTGAAAGGTAGCCATTATCCAAATTCCCTTTTTCTCTTGCCACTGACCCCGCTGTCTTGTGATCTTAAAGTCCGGATCAATAATATTTGTAGCCGCGATAGAACCTAAACACAGGATTATTTTAGGCCGTATCAGCTTTACCTGCCATCGCAGATAAGGAATACAGCTTTCCATTTCTTCCTTTAAGGGATTTCTATTTCCAGGCGGTCTGCATTTTACAATATTCGCAATATATACAGTCTCTCTGCTCATGCCAATTCCTTCAATAGCCTTTGTCAGCAGCTGCCCAGCAGGACCTACGAAGGGTTCTCCAGCTATATCCTCTTGGTGTCCTGGCCCTTCTCCCACCAATAGTATATCTGCCTTAGGATTTCCTACACCAAAAACTGTTTTGGTCCTCCCTTGGTGCAGAGGGCATTTCATGCATTGGCTCACTAGCTGCTGTAATGATTCTAAAGTATACATCCTCTATCACCCCTATCTTACATCTATATATTTTCCACAAAAGAATGATTTCCTGCCCATTTGTCAACAATAGGTTATACATTTTATTTTGAGGTGATGTATTTGTATTCAAAAACCCTTCGACACCATATAGAACAATCAAAAATTATTTATACTTTCGTCAAAGATGTCTTTCCCATTGTAAAGCGGGAGCTTAACTTTTGGCAGCAGCAGGCTGGAAAAGCCTCCAGCAATATTCTTTCCCAACAAGCTGCAGCCAGTATTGGCAAAAAGTCTTTCCATGCTCAGGGAGGCAGCATTTATGCCCTCTATGGTTCCTCCGTAGATGAGGATCTGATTAAGTTCATTGTAGCCCTTCAGACCATCAGTGATTACTTAGATAATCTTTGCGACCGGGTCGGCGTAGAGGATGCTAAAGCCTTTTTACAGCTCCATCTTGCCATCACTGATGCACTGAACACAGAAGAAAATTATAATCATTATTATTCCGATTATCCCCATGGAGAAGACGGAGGTTATTTGCAGGAACTGGTATCTACCTGTAAAGCCTATATTCGTACACTGACTTCCTATACAATGGTACAGAAGGAAGTGTTGTATCTGGGCAAGCTTTATAGCGAAATGCAAGCCTACAAGCATACCCCTTTATCAATTAGAGAAAATCACATGTTCAACTGGTCAAAGCCTTATCTGGAAAAATATCCGGAGCTGTCTACCTGGGAATTTTCCGCAGCGGCAGGATCTACCTTGGGTATTTTTATGCTTTGCACCTTAGCCAAAGATCCTGATCTAACAAAAAGCAAAGTAACCCAGGTAATGGAAGCCTATTTTCCCTGGGTTTGCGGCCTGCATATTCTATTGGACTATTTTATTGACCTTCGGGAAGACTCTATCACTGGAGATTTAAACTTTGTCTCCTATTATAAGGATTCCCAGCATAAACGCCAGCGCTTGCTCTGGTTTCTGCAGCAGTCCATGAATAAAATATCTGCATTGGATTATCCTTTATTTCACCTAACAGTGATCGAAGGACTATTATCCATGTATCTCTCCGATCCTAAAACTTCTCCGCCGGAAGAACATTTCTTATCAATGGAGCTGCTTCGGGCTGCCCCCAACTCTGCTAGTATGTACTACCATATTTGTAGAATCCTTAGAAAAAAGAATATTATATAATATGAGGATATTGCATAATTCAAAAATTGAAATTGTGGATAAAAATCTGTGAAAAATCCCAAATTGACCCTAAAAAAGGTTAGACAACCCCTATAAAACTAAGTTATCCACAGTTTTTTCAATTTTTATTATGAATGCATCCCTCCCATTTTTACATTGTTAGTTTTATGCTGCATGATTCAATTTCTTATCAGCCTTTACCATCTTAGATGCGATGATGGCAATACAGGTTAAATCCATGAATACTTTCGATTTTTTAATCCCTGAAACTCTAAGATTATTCAGGGCATAATGTTCTTTGCCATCACCAAAGAAACGTTCTACAGAAGTTCTCATGTTATAAAG
>NZ_FQZV01000090.1 GCF_900142145.1 Geosporobacter subterraneus DSM 17957
TTTCTCCTTCAACCTTAATTTATGCTGGCTTTAATTCTTACACTGTTTAGTTTTCAAAGACCAATTTGCAGTGGTGTCTTAGTGACACCGACTTAGATATATTATCACATTTCTCATCTTATGTCAACACCGTTTTTCTTGGTAGTTATTAACTGAGTTCTTTCGGTGACGACAAAGACTATCTTATCATGTATCTACGCTCTCGTCAACCACCAGTTTTTGTTAATCTTTCGCGGTGACGACAAAATATATCTTACCATCTTCAAACCCTTCCGTCAACCACCAGTTTTTGTTAATCTTTCGCGGTGACGACAAAATATATCTTACCATCTTCAAACCCTTCCGTCAACCACCATTTTTTTTCTATCTCTTGGCGGTGACGACAAGAACTATCTTACCACGGATAGTAACATGAGTCAACTGGTAATTGCTTCTAATTCCTATAGGGTACCCCTAGTCATTAAATACTATGCATGTAGATTATTTTATCCTTTTAAAAGGCAATGGAATTGTATTCAATAATAATTTGATTTATAATAAAATTGAGCTTTAAGGGCTTATAAGGAGTCCCTTGGACTATATATCCTCGTCTGGGTAAAACCTCAATTTATGATAAGGTAGGGATCTGTATGAACCGTTATAAAGGAGTAATACTAGTTTTGCTTTCTGCTTTGGGATTTGCTTTGATGCCTACCTTTGCTCTATTTGCTTATCAAACAGGTATAAGCGTCACAACACTTCTTTTTATTCGTTTTGCTTTAGCTTCGCTGCTTTTCTTCTTATACATATTCCTAAAGGAAATACCCTTGCAACTTACAGGGAAAGATTATCTCTCTCTGTTCCTGTTAGGCGGCATTTGTTATAATACGATGTCAAACCTTTATTTTACATCGGTCAAATATATTCCGGCAGCATTGGCCGTCTTAATGCTATATACCTATCCCATGATCGTATCCATACTTTCATTTCTAATAGATCGGGTAACTCCTTCAAGGAAAGTCATTTTATCCTTAGGGATCTCTTTTATGGGACTAATTCTAGTTCTGGGAAGTTCTATTGCTACTGTCAATCACCAGGGTGTTTTATTCGCACTAGGTGCTTCTTTCATTTATTCTATCTATATCGTGCTAGGCAATAGAATTATCAGAAAAATCCCTTCACTTATAGCGACCTCCTTTATTACGCTCTTTTCTTCCGTAGGGATATTTTTGCTAGGCTTATTGTCAGGAAGTCTATCCTTTCATTTTGATGCAAGTGCTTGGATTTGGATTTTGGGACTCTCCCTCTTCTCTACAATACTAGCTATATTTACTTTTTTCAAAGGTATGGAGCTATTAGGGCCTACCCATGCCTCTATATTAAGTATGGCTGAGCCGCTGTTTGCTATTATTATAACTGTTGTCTTATTCCAAGACACTATTACGCTTTTTCAGATTATTGGCGGTACAGCAGTTCTATTTGGAGCATTTTTAACTGCTAAATCTCAAGAGCAACACACAGCAAAAGATCAGAACTGAGTCATCTGTTTTGGTCTTTTTTTTCCATCTTTCACTTAACCTCATAAATTTAGTAAAAATGCGCATATATAATACGATAGAAAAAAATCATTTTAGAATATTGGGAGTGAATCAATAATGGATGGAAATGATTTTTTATTTTCTATGGTAGAAACTGCGGATGGTTCTTTAGTCTTTATTACTGGGAAGGATATTTGGGAAGAGGAAGCGGTAATGAGTCAAGGCTTTGACGATAATGAAATGGAAATCCTTGAACCAATTTTATACAAAGCAGGCCTCCGAGAGCTTATGGACTCCTGCTATGAAATGACAAAGCCTGCAGAAGAAACCAAAGATATCTTATTGGAACAAGGACTCATGCAGGATAAGAATTTTGATAACTATATTACTAGGGAATATGATTAAGAAAGGGGTAGTCAAAGATTTCTTTGACTACCCCTTTTTTTACGCTAGATCTTCAGTTGTATTATTTTCCTCGATAGTTTCTTCTCCGCTACCATCTGCAGCTTCCGCTTCCTTTTCTTCATCATAAATTTCCTCAGAAGCTTCGCCTTCATTCTCATCGGTTGTCTCTTCTGTAGCTTCTTCCTCATCCACGATTTCTATGGTTTCAGTTTCCTCGTCCCAATTTATTTTTAATCCCAATTGCTCTACGATAAAACGCAACGGGATCACAGTTCTTTTGTTCATGATCTCAGCTGGTGCATCAATTGTCACTTCTTCTCCATTAACAGTTGCGGTTTTACTATCTATTTTTAAGATAATCTCAATATCTCCCTTAATGATGGTTACTTTTTTTGTTTCACTATTCCAGTCCACTGTCGCACCAAACGCCTCTGTAAGAGCTCTCACCGGAATAAGAGTTCTGCCATCCTTAATAACCGGGGGTGTATCAAATTTCATTTTCATATTCTTTGAAACGATATTTTCAATGGGCAGCGTTTTTATACCAGAGTAGGTAGCCTTGAGCTCTGCCACTTGCTGCTGCAGCTTTTCAATCTCCTCAGACGAATACGCATTCTTTGCAGCTTCTTTCAATGCTTTAATACTCACTTTCATATCTTGTTTTTCCGCTTTTTTGTCTTGAGCTTGCTGACCACCGGTGTCTGAAGTCTCCATGACATTTTTCTGCTTCACAGATCCTGGATTCTTAGTTTCTATAGTTTTGACCTTTCCTGTTCCCTTATCAACATTTTTAGGCTTTGCTAAGGAGTATGTAGGATAGACCAAAACCATTAGAAAAGCTAACAAACAAATTGATATATTTTTAAACTTCTGCATAGACACCCTCCTATTCTTTTGATTATCTCTATAATACATAAAGTTCTAGTCCAGCTCAATGATTCATCCAGCTCATTTTTTTGCTGCAGCAGCTAGTCATTATTTCTTATTTTATTTCTACCGCTTTACTATCTATGGTCGGACTCCGGAATACATATAACGCATCATTGCATTCAGGAGCCTCTTTTATCTTACTAGCAATTCCGGTCTTAATGTGTTGCCAAATAGTCTAAAGGGCAACGAAATCACTGGTATAGCAGCCTCTGTAGGTGCAATTTGGTGAAAACCAAAAAAAATGACAATATGATCGTTTTCGATATAGAAAGGTTGATCCACAGCTATTCCCTGAAATTGTTCAGCAGTTCCTGGAAAATATGCACCTGGATTTCTTTGAATTTCATTTCTAATAGCTTCATTAATCATTCTTCTATAATCAACATTTTCTCTGAATAAATCCCCTATAGACAAGGGGTTCCCTGTAAGCAAATTGTAATTGTATGAAACCTTTATATAATAATCCCTTCCCCCGACAAACTCATAATATACTAGTACTATACTGATGAGGTTGTTTCTATTATAGGTAATTCGGTACACATTGGATATAATATAAGGTTTGACATCAACACCCTCCAACATTGGTCTTTCCACATATTCCTTTGCCGCCTCTTCCATTTGGCGGTTAAATTCCATAATATCGTTTTCGACAGCACTATTGATTCTATTTAAAGCAGCTTGAAACATCGGCCCCTGAAGTACTGGAATTCTCAAATATGCTTCAATATAAGGTTTTTTATATCTAACTTCTTTCGTTTGAACAGTAACTGGGTTTATATTTAAACTGCTGTTCATTGTTCTGTATAGCGAAACTGGAACTCCTAGCAGATTATAAGGATACCCATAGCCCCTATAGTTATTATACATATTCTTCACCTCCACAACTCTCTTCACTTCATCCTATGTAGCAGTAGAAAAAACTACACTCTTTCTCACAGGAATTGGCGCATTGTATATAAAGCCTTCATGTGCTACAATTAAAACGCATATTAAATTTTACGACAAGGAGACCAAGGGATGAATATACGAAGAATATCTGCTATTTTACTTATCCTTTTTTTAACTGCGTTTTTAGGAGCCTGCTCTGACAAATCACCAAATAAAACCCCGGAGGATACGGTAAAAAACTTTATTGCAGCCGGCATTTCCGGAGATAAGGAAACCTTCAAAGAGCTTCTGAAGCTTCCACAGGATGAGGATGCTTTCGTAGAGGCCTATATAAAGGTTTATGCTGAATTCGCTGCTGAAAATGAAGTGTCTATTGATAAAATCAATGTAAGAGTAATTTCTAAAAATGAACTAATAGATGGTGTGTTGGAGCAAATGGAACAAGAGCATGGATATGCTCCAATGATTGCTGAGGTAACAAATTTTGACCAACAGCCGCTCCTGTTTTTATTAGAAAAGGAAAATGAAAAATATTATATCCGAAATATAGATGCACGGGAAAGATATGCAGAACTATTTTTACCACAATAAAGGGATAGAACCCCAAGTCCTATCCCTTTTTACTAAGCCCCTATTCTATGCCTTTCCCATAATCCTTATATATACCCTTTTCTCTTTTTCCAGCTGCATTCTTGCTAATATAAGACCCTTCAACCACTCTCTTAAACCCTCTTTTTTCAATAATACCCTTGATATAATCAATATGAGGACACCGATCGTAATGGTAGTTGTCTGTGGTGATGCATGAAGCCAGATGTATAACAACCTCGTCCTTTTTCACATCTGTTTTGTTCTTAAACTTATTTGACAAATGTTCTAGCTTAGCGGATACACTTTTTCCGCAGCACCCTCCGCAGGTAAAAGACAAGTATTTAATTTCCTTTCCGTAGTGATCAAAGGCGCCCTCCCTGTTATAGAACGAATTGGTACAGGCAAAGCCGCTGCATCGGTTGTGCGCAATTTCACATTGCAAAATAACAACATATTTAGTTTCCATCTTTTTCCTCCTTATTTTCTCAAGTTCATTGGACAGATTCTGAACAATCCGCTTATCTCAATCATATTCTATTTCTTTAGCAACACCCTAAGTACAGGCTTTTCCTAACAGCTTGCTTATTACATAAAGAGGTATATTAAGGCCCCCCTATTCCTGCCACTCTGATTTTAAAAGAGCCATTTCATAGGAACTCCAATCGCCCGCAGCACTTTTTCTTACGTTTTCATACAGCTTTTCCTTTTTAAAACCAACTTTTTCATAACATCGAATAGCATGAACATTAAAATCAAATACATTTAGGGCAATTTTTTCAAAGCCAAAATCCTCAAAGCCTAGTTTAACAATCTCTTGCAGCACCTTTTGTCCGATCCCCATACCCCTCATACCTTCCTGGGCGATTAAAAACCTACAAACCTTCCCAATTCTATTTTCTTTGTCTGTCTCCCGCAATTCAATTGTTCCAATCACTTCATTTGTCTCAGTCAGTATAATTTTATAAACAAATATGGTAGGATAGTCTATATAGACTTGGTGTGTAAAATAATCCTCGAGCTGGTCCTCAGTCAGCGGATGATGGTACAACGGACCTGCCCATTGGGCTAAATCGTCAGCTGATTGGTTTTTGTTCCATTCTAAAATTTTTTTCAAATCTTCTCTTTCTAATGGTTGAAGCCTAATCATAGCAATAACCTCCCCACACCTTTTTGGCATATTATCTATATTTCTCAAGCATGTCTTGACATACCTTGTCATTTACCGGAGGTGAAAAAATGTTTTTTAGTTTTGGTTTTAAGAATAAGACCATAAAAGAATTAAGAAAAAATCAGGGTTACACAACACAGGAGCTATCGCAGCGTTTGAAAATCTCTAACTCTCTGATTTTAAAAGTGGATCATATGAAACTAAAGGATGTGCCTGAACCCTTAAAATCTAAGTTAATCCCTATTAGGTAGTTGCAGAATGTGGTTTCCATTTATCCACAGGAGAAATAGTATTTATGCGACAGCATAGGAAGATATAAACATGAAAAAAGGCATAGCAAAGCAAAGGGGCAGCTAAACCTCTAACTTTAAAGATTTAATCTATGCGATTGAAGATTTGATGGCAAGTGGATTCCTATGATCTTGCTGTGTTTTAAACAAAAGCATAAAAGCGATGAGCTGAGAGATGCAGGCTAGGAGAATGTCAGATTTGAGTGATACTGTGTTTCGAACCTTTGATGATTTAATTTGGATGAAATTCTTAAT
>NZ_FQZV01000091.1 GCF_900142145.1 Geosporobacter subterraneus DSM 17957
AAAAGAGAGCTGATAGTCGACAGGAATATATACCAGGAGGGCGCAAAGACGACCCGGCAAAGGAGCATAGTCGACATCCACCTCACGGATAGGCAGGACGAAGGAATTTAGGCTACGAGCCAGCGAGACATGGGAGGGTATGCCACCTGAGATTATGTGGAGAAACAGAGCCGTCATAAACTGAAGAAAGGACGCAGTTTATTAAAGCTACCCATTTTTCGATAATCTTAGGCAATAAAGCATCATAATGCTAAATATCCGTGAAAAGTTCTCTTTTTAAAAAGTGAAATTCTAAGAATTAGTGAGAAATACAGAGAAATTTAAAGATAATAGAGGGAGGACTTGCATTGAGAATATTAATTACCAACGATGATGGAATTTTTGCAGAAGGGTTGTTAAAGCTGGCTTGCAGTCTTGAGAAGATCGCTGAGGTATTCATTGTTGCCCCTGATCGTCAGCGGAGTGCAACTGGCCATGCTATCACCATGCATGAACCTATTCGTGCATCTAAGGTTAAATTATTGGACAGGGATTTTGAAGCTTGGTCTGTTTCAGGAACACCTACAGATTGTGTGAAGCTCGGAATAGAAGTTCTGCTTCCTGAACCTCCCGACTTAGTTTTTTCAGGAATTAACAGCGGAGCCAATTTGGGAACTGATGTCTTATATTCGGGAACGGTTTCAGCGGCTATCGAAGGTGCCATTCTAGGATTTCCTTCTGTAGCCATGTCATTGGCAGATCACTCCCAATTAGATTATAGCTATGCTGCGGCATTTAGTATTCCTTTGGCAAAAAAAGTGATAGAGAAAAAACTCCCTCCTGACACATTGCTCAATGTCAATGTTCCCAATTGTAGGAAAGAGCAACTTCAAGGGGTGAGGATTACTACCCTTGGCGTGCGCAAATATAAGAATTCCTTTATTGAAAGAATCGATCCAAGAGGACAGGCCTATTATTGGCTTGGCGGTGAAATTATAGATGAAGATCATCAGGAAGAGACAGACCTTTACTGTATAAAAAATAACATGATATCCATAACACCCATTCATTTTGATCTGACTAAGTTTAACCTTATTCGTGAATTGGAAACCTGGGATTTCCACATTTAGCAGATACCTTGAATACGGTATACAACATGATTGCATACTTCCATATGCTAAAACATGAATTATTTTATTCGCGTATGTAAAATGAAAGAAAAATTGCATCATAATGATTGTATTAATAAAATATGAAATAAAAATTGCATTTTTGATTTTTATTTGTTATTATTAAGACAAGAAAAATATCTGCTGATGAAGGGAGTTATAATCGTGTCTAAAGGTAAAGAAAACCTCAAATTAAAAGTAAAAAAGGAATGGTGTAAGGGCTGTAGTATATGTGTTGAGTTTTGTCCTAAAAAAGTTCTTGCTATTAAAGGCGATAAGGTAGAAATCACTGACATAGAAAAGTGCATCAAATGCGGATTGTGTGAATTACGTTGTCCTGATTTTGCAATCTACTTAGGAGGTATGGATGATGAAGAAAAATAATGTAAAGTTTATGCAAGGTAACGAAGCCTGTGTAGCGGGTGCAATTGCAGCCGGAATGAAATTTTATGCAGGTTATCCGATCACTCCTTCCACAGAAATTGCTGAAGTATCGGCTCAATTGCTTCCAAAGGTTGGCGGCAAGTTCATTCAGATGGAAGATGAAATAGCTGGAATGGCGGCAGCGATCGGTGGGTCTTTAGCTGGATTAAAGTCAATGACAGCAACCAGTGGACCTGGATTTTCTCTTAAGCAAGAAAATATAGGCTATGCAGCAATCGCAGAAATCCCATGTGTAATCGTAGATGTTCAAAGAGGCGGTCCAAGTACTGGTCTTCCTACAGCTCCATCCCAAGGGGATATTATGCAGGCGAAGTGGGGTACCCATGGAGATCATCCTGTGATCGCACTATCTCCATCTTCTGTTCGAGAAACCTTTGATCTGACAGTTCGATGTTTTAACCTGGCTGAAAAATACAGAACACCGGTAATGCTCATGCTGGATGAAGTGGTAGGCCATATGCGTGAAAAAATTGTAATTCCGGATGCAAGCGAAATTGAAGTCATTGATAGAATAAAACCTGAGCCGGGAGATTCGAACTATCAGCCTTATAAAGTTAAAGAGGGACAAATCGTACCAGCAATGGCGGCTTACGGGGATGGTTTCAGATTCCATGTAACCGGCCTGATTCATGACGAAAGCGGTTTCCCCAGCAATAGCCATGAGGTTGCTGATAAACTGATGACAAGGCTAATGAAAAAAGTAGAGGATAATCTTGATGACATTATTGCCTTTGAAGAGAATCATATAGAGGATGCAGAGGTTGTTGTACTTTCATACGGCGGTACTGCAAGATCTGCAAAAAGTGCAATGAAGAAAGCCCGTGAAATGGGGTTAAAGGTTGGCATGTTTAGACCGATTACCATCTGGCCTTTCCCTGAAAAGAGAGTAGCCGAAATTGCTAAGAATGTTAAAGCGATCATCGTTGCTGAGATGAATTATGGGCAATTGGTTCTAGAAGTTGAGCGCGTGGTAAAAAATGCGGCACCGATTTATCATGTAGGTAAGATCAATGGTGAAGTGATCACTCCTGATGAAATCCTAGCTAAGATTAAGGAGGTTTTATAAAGTGTCAAGTCAATTAATCAATCAATATTATCGTGCTGAAAAGCTTCCTCATATTTGGTGTCCAGGTTGTGGACACGGTATCATTACAAGAGCAGTTAGCCAAGCAATTCATAACATGGGCTTAGATAAAGACAAGGTTTGCATCGTTTCAGGAATCGGCTGTTCCTCCAGAGCACCAGGATATATGGACTTTAACACCCTTCATACAACCCACGGACGGGCACTGGCTTTTGCAACCGGTGTAAAAATGGCAAGACCAGAGCTTGAAGTAATCGTAATCTCTGGAGATGGGGATGCAGCCGCCATTGGCGGAAATCACCTGATTCATGCAGCAAGAAGAAATATTAATATTACTACTATAGTTTTCAATAATAATATTTATGGTATGACAGGGGGACAATACTCTCCAACAACACCAACTGGAGATCTTGCAACTACAGCACCCTTTGGTAATATCGACAAAAGCTTTGATATCGCTAACCTTGCTGCAGCAGCGGGTGCTACCTACGCAGCCAGAGCAACGGCTTATCACGTGCCACAGTTGACAAAGTATATCGAAAACGGCATCAAGAATAAGGGCTTCTCTTTAGTGGAAGCTATCAGCGTTTGCCCAACCTACTACGGCAGAAAAAATAAAAAAGGTACAGTAGTTGATCAAATGAATTGGTTAAAGGATGCAGCTGTTGATGTTAAAGCAGCACAAAAGCTTACTCCTGAACAAATGGAAGGTAAGTTCCTAATCGGCGAGTTTAAAAACGTTACAGAGCCTGAATATACGCAAGAATATCAAAAAATACTGGATAGATTTAAAAAGGAGAGATAATATGTCTAAACAAGTTGAAATAAGATTAACTGGTTCAGGGGGTCAAGGTCTTATACTAGGAGGTATCATTATGGCCGAGGCAGCTTTATTAGACGGAAAAAATGCTATCCAGTCTCAGTCCTATGGCCCGGAAGCAAGAGGTGGAGCCAGTAAGGCGGAGGTAATCATTAGCGAGCATGAAATTGATTTTCCAAAAGTTGAAGTGCCAGATCTTCTTTTAGCCTTGACTCAAGTAGCAGCTGAAAAATATGCAGATGATATTAAGTCAGATGGTATTCTATTAGTAGATTCGTCTGTTTCCTTACCTGAGGGAATTGTGGCTGGAAAAATTATTCAAATTCCTATATTGCAAACTGCTGCTGAAGTAATTGGAAAGCCAATGGTTGCAAATATTATTGCTATAGGCGCTATCCAGCAAATATTAAATATTGTCAGCAAAGAATCTTTAGAATCTGCAGTTTTAAACAGAGTACCTAAAGGAACGGAAGAATTAAATCGTCGTGCCTTGGCAGAAGGTTATAGATTGGTTGAAAAATATTAACAATCCTAAGTGAGGTATCACCATGAATGATGAGCAAAAAGATTTAATAAGAACCATTCAGAAAGTTTATCCAAGGTTGAGTAAGGGCCAAAAACTAATTGCCGAATTTATTTCCAACAACTATGATAAAGCTGCTTTTATGACAGCTTCTAAATTAGGTAACAAGGTAGGCGTCAGTGAATCTACCGTGGTTCGATTTGCCAACACCTTAGGCTATGATGGTTATCCGAAGCTGCAAAGGGAACTTCAGGAACTGATTAAAACGAAGCTAACCACAGTCCAACGCTTAGAAATGTCTAAGGATTATTCTAGTGAAAGTGCTGTCCTTAAGAAAGTACTAAAGGCAGATATGGATAATATTCGCGCAACCATTGAGGAAATTGATGCAGAGGTTTTCCAGAAAGTAGTTAACAGTATTTTTGATGCCAAAAGAATCTATATTTTAGGCTTGAGAAGTTCTACAACCTTAGCAGAATATCTTGGTTTTTATCTGAATCTTATACATGATAATGTAAAGGTGGTTACCTCTGGGGTTAGCGATATTTTTGAACAAATGATTCGGGTAGGTAAAGAGGATTTGGTGATCGGAATCAGTTTTCCAAGATATTCTACCAATACACTGAATGCATTAAAGTACACAAAAGAACAGGGAGCTTTGGTGGTGGGCATAACGGACAGTCAGGTTTCCCCAATCGCTTCCATAGCAGATTACACACTGACTGCCCGTAGCCATATGGCAACCTTCGTAGATTCCTTAGTTGCACCGCTGAGTTTAATAAATGCATTAGTGGTAGCTGTTGGTATGCGAGAGAAAGACGAAATCACTAGTACCTTTGATGCCCTTGAAAAAATGTGGGAGAAACATAATATCTACAACAGTAAAAAATAAACCTCCCAAATTTATTTCAGTTATCTGGAAATATGTTAGCATATTTCTGATATATTAATTTTACAGGAGGTCATAAGAAATGGCTGAAAAAACGTTAAATCCTTTTGAGATTGCCCAGCATCAAGTAAAAGTAGCATGTGACAAATTGGGTGCAGATCCGGCAGTATATGAAATTCTAAAGAACCCATTAAGAACCTTAGAAGTGTCCATTCCGGTAAGAATGGATGATGGCAGCATCAAAACCTTCATTGGCTTCAGAGCACAACACAACGATGCGCCTGGACCAACTAAGGGAGGTATTCGTTTCCACCATGATGTATCCAGAGATGAAGTAAAAGCATTGTCTACATGGATGACATTCAAGTGCAACGTAATCGGATTGCCATACGGTGGCGGTAAGGGCGGAATCATCGTAGACCCGGCAACACTATCTAAAGGAGAATTAGAAAGACTGTCCAGAGGATACATAACAGCGATTGCTCCAATCGTTGGGGACAGAAAAGATATTCCGGCACCAGACGTAAATACAAACGGACAAATCATGTCCTGGATGGTAGATGAGTTTAGCAAATTAAGAGGATACAATGAGCCTGGTGTTATCACAGGAAAGCCGGTAGACTTCGGCGGATCCTTAGCAAGAACAGAAGCAACAGGGTACGGCGTAGCCATCATGGCAAGAGACGCAGCAAAGAAAATCGGATTAAACCTAAATGGTGCAACTGTAGCAATCCAAGGTTTTGGTAATGTAGGAAGCTATGCAGCATTATACATCACAAAGATGGGTGCAAAGGTTATCGCAGTATCTGACTCCAGTGCATGTATCGTAAACGAAAATGGATTAGATGTAAAAGCATTAATGGAATATACAGCGAAAAACAGACATGTGAAGGGCTTCCCGGGAGCAACAAAAGAAATCGACAGAAACGAAGTATTGACAATGGATGTAGATATGTTATTCCCATGTGCCTTAGAAAACCAAATTACATCTAAGAATGTAGGAGACATCAAAG
>NZ_FQZV01000096.1 GCF_900142145.1 Geosporobacter subterraneus DSM 17957
CTAACGCTCAGAATGACATGCTTCTAAGGTTTATTTGGAAATAATTGGATTACGTTGACGCCTATGATATTGAAATAGTTTTAAAAAATTTATTTCCCTAAGTTTATTTCAGATAATTCAATCTATTTTAGCAGATTAGATATGCCTCGAATCTGACTTTATAAACTATTAAACTACTCCATATACTCTTCATGCTTTGTATAATATGCATAGAGAGAAAGTGAAAAAAAACTCCCTCTACTTCCATGTATGATTATCCAAAAATTTCAAATACTATTTGTTGAATCATATAAAGAAAATCTAACCAGAGGGAGGAAAGATGATGGCAAGAAAGATGAAAACAATGGATGGAAATGAAGCCGCGGCATACGTATCCTATGCCTTTACAGAAGTGGCTGCAATCTATCCTATCACCCCTTCATCGCCGATGGCTGAGGGAGTTGATGAGTGGTCAGCTCATGGAAAGAAAAATATATTTGGTCAAACTGTAAGAGTAGCAGAACTGCAATCGGAGGCAGGCGCAGCAGGAACCGTACACGGGTCTTTACAGGCCGGTGCATTGACTACTACCTATACTGCAGCACAGGGACTGCTTTTAATGATTCCCAATATGTATAAAATAGCGGGCGAACTGCTTCCGGCAGTATTTCACGTAAGTGCCCGTGCCATAGCTGCCCATGCACTATCGATTTTTGGAGATCACCAGGATGTAATGGCTGCACGACAAACAGGATTTGCCCTACTGGCATCCAGCAGTGTCCAGGAGGTTATGGATTTAGGAGGGGTTGCCCATCTGGCAGCAATTAAGTCCAGAGTACCATTCCTACACTTTTTTGATGGATTTAGAACCTCTCATGAATACCAGAAAATAGAGTTGATGGATTATGAGGACCTGGAAAAGCTTTTAGATAGAGAGGCATTGCGGGAATTTAGAGATCGCGCTTTAAATCCTGCTCATCCGGTGATGCGGGGTACTGCACAAAATCCAGATATTTATTTCCAGGGCAGAGAGGCATCCAATCCCTATTATGAACGGGTGCCGGATATTGTTGCAGACTATATGTATGAGATCAGTAAAATTACAGGAAGAGATTATCAGCCTTTTAACTATTATGGTGCAGAGGATGCTGAATATTTGATTGTAGCCATGGGCTCTGTATGTGATACCATCCGGGAAACAGTGGACTACCTACGGGAAAAAGGAGAAAAAGTAGGGTTGATTCAGGTTCACTTATACAGGCCTTTTTCACCAAAGTATTTCTTTGGGATCCTGCCCCCATCAGTAAAAAGGATTGCAGTATTGGATCGAACAAAGGAACCCGGTGCTATAGGGGAACCATTATACCTAGATGTTCAGTCCCTCTTCTATGATAAAGACACAAAACCAATGATTATCGGCGGACGTTATGGACTAGGATCTAAGGATACGAGACCTTCTCAGATTATTGCGGTCTATAAAAATCTGATGTCCGATAAACCTAAGAATGGATTTACTATCGGAATTGTGGACGATGTAACCGACACCTCTTTGCCGGAGGAAGATATCATAGAGACCTCTCCGGAAGGAACCATCCGCTGCAAATTCTGGGGATTAGGTTCCGACGGTACCGTAGGAGCTAATAAGAATGCCATTAAGATTATAGGGGATAAGACCAATTTATATGCCCAGGGATATTTTTCCTATGACAGCAAAAAGTCTGGGGGAACGACTATCTCCCACCTTCGTTTTGGGAAAAAGCCTATCCGATCTCCATATCTCGTATATAATGCAGACTTTATCGCCTGTCATAACAAATCCTTTATTTATCACTATGATATCTTAAAAGGACTAAAGGATGGCGGTACCTTTGTGCTGAGCTGTCCATGGTCAGCAGATGAACTGGATGAAAAGCTGCCAGCATACTTAAAACGATATTTAGCACAGAAAAATATCAATTTCTATATCATCGATGCGATTAAAATAGCTGGTGAAATAGGACTAGGCAACCGAATCAATATGATCATGCAGTCTGCCTTTTTTAAATTGGCCAATGTCATTCCACTGGAGGATGCAATGGAATATCTAAAGGAGGCTATTGTAGACACCTATGGCAAAAAAGGTGAGCAGATTGTAGATATGAACATTGAGGCCGTAGATGCAGGGGTTAAGGGTTTGAAAAGGGTTGAGGTACCTGCAGCATGGGCCAATGCAGAGGATGAGCCGCTGCCTATCAAGGATGAGCCTGAATTTGTTAAGCGTATTCAGCGGCCTATGGCGAGACATGAGGGCGATGAACTGCCAGTCAGTGCCTTTAAAGGTATGGAAGACGGAACCTTCCCCATGGGAACCACTACCTATGAAAAACGAGGCATTGCAGTATTGATGCCCCAGTGGCAGACCAATAAATGCATCCAATGCAATCAATGTTCCTATATTTGTCCCCATGCTGTAATTAGGCCTTTCCTGTTAGATGAAAATGAAAAGAAAAATGCACCCCATACATTTGAAACCAAAAAGGCTGTGGGTAAGGGTCTTGAGCAATATGAATATCGTATACAACTCAGTCCTATGGATTGTACAGGCTGTGCTAACTGCGCAGATATCTGTCCTGCACCGGAAAAGGCATTGGTCATGGTAGAGGCAGAGGAAGAAACCATTCGTCAGTCTGAAAACTGGGAATATGCAATGACTATTAGAGATAAAGATCATATAATGGATAAAAAGACTATTAAAGGAAGCCAGTTTGCAAGACCATTACTGGAGTTCCATGGCGCTTGTGCCGGCTGCGGTGAAACTGCCTACGTGAAGCTGCTGACCCAGCTTTATGGGGATAGAATGATGATTGCCAATGCAACAGGCTGTTCTTCCATTTGGGGGGCCAGTGCACCCTCTATGGCCTATACCACTGACGTGGACGGTAGAGGACCTGCCTGGGCAAACTCACTCTTTGAAGATAATGCGGAATATGGGTATGGATTCTATTTAGGGGCCAGCAAAATTCGAGAAGGGTTAAAAAACCTAATGCTTCATGCTATAGAATCAGGTATTGATAAACCGCTGCAAGAAGGGTTTAAAGAGTGGTTAGAGCATATGGATGATGGAGATGCATCTAAGGCTTCAACCATAAAGCTGCTGTCCATCATGGAAAAAGATCTTTATAAAAATGATCCGGTAGTAAAAGAAATTCTGGAGAAGAAGGACTTCCTGGTGAAACGATCCGTATGGATTATTGGAGGAGACGGATGGGCCTACGATATTGGTTTTGGCGGCTTGGATCATGTGATTGCAAGCGGAGAAGATGTTAATATTCTGGTTATGGATACAGAAATCTATTCCAACACCGGTGGACAATCCTCTAAGGCAACTCCTACCGCTGCAGTAGCTAAGTTTGCTGCGTCGGGAAAGAGGGTACGGAAGAAGGATCTTGGCTTAATTGCTATGAGTTATGGTTATGTCTATGTTGCACAGGTATCTATGGGTGCCAATATGAATCATGTGGTCAAGGTATTGGCAGAGGCAGAGTCCTATAAAGGACCATCCATTGTGATTTGTTACGCTCCTTGTGTAAGTCATGGAATTAAGACCGGTATGGGTACCAGTGTAGCTCAAGAGAAAAGAGCGGTGGAAGCAGGCTACTGGCATCTGTACCGCTATGATCCAAGGTTAAGAGAACAGGGCAAAAACCCATTTATAATGGATTCCAAGGAGCCAAAGGCACCTTTTAGAGAATTCATAGAGAGTGAGATTCGTTACTCTCAGATCATGAACACCTTCCCGGATATTGCAGACGAATTATTTGAACAGGCTGAGAAGCATGCAAAAGAGAAGTATGAAACCTATCGAAGGTTGGCAGAAATGAAATACTAAGCTAAAAAGGGAAATCCACACAATGGTGGATTTCCCTTTTTAGATAGCAAAAGGAGTTTTTGAAAAAGAACCTTACTTTTGATTGGTATCCACATATTCCTTAGCGTTTTTCACTTGAACATCAGAAGGAATTGGAACTCTTGATTCTTCTTTCATTTTTTCAACGTTTGACCAGGCAGCAGTTCTCTGGTTTTCAATAGGAATAGCTAGATTTTTTTCTTTAAATCTGTTTTCTGCCATTATGCACTCCTCCTTTTCATTTATTATTTTCAAAGTTTGTAGAATCTATTTATTATAAAGTAGGTTCCCATAGGAAAATTCTATTACAGCGGCACTATCCATAGAAAATAACAATTTTTTTATTGTATAAGAAAGTATAAATTTTTTTGATATAATAATAGGCATGTAAGAGAGTAAAATCAGGACATAGAAGAATTAACCATTTATTAACAGTAAAAATATGTAAGCGGAGTTTTGATATGGGAAAAGGGATTCTAAGACAAATATTTATTGATCATTGGGATGATTTTGTCAAATTGTATGGTCATAAGATTAGAAAAAATGTGCTAAGTGAAGTCAAAAAGATGATGCATTGTGGGTCGATTGCAAATGGATACATAGAATATAAGTGCCCAGACTGTGAGAATTCAAAGAAGATAGGTTTTCGTTGTAGGAGCAGATTTTGTAC